>DATKWQ010000079.1:0-16407 GCA_035529455.1 Thermoplasmata archaeon | reverse complement strand
GAGGTGGGAGGAGGAAGAAGAGCGACAGGAAGCTCTCTCCCCTGGACCTCAGGATCATCGAATCGCTCAAAGACGACGCCCGGAAGCCGATAGCTGACGTAGCGAAAGAGATCGGAGCATCCGCCAAGACCGTCAAGCGACATCTGGATGACATGGTATCCGAGGGATTGCTGGATTTGCATGTGCTCACGGACTCCGCCTCAGGTGGCGACATGCTCTTCGCGCTGCATGTGAATCTAGAGGAAGGTTATGACAAGTTGGAGGTCGGCAAGAGACTGCTCTCGAGGTATGGTTCCCTGGACTCATACATAAGAACCTTCAGCAATCTCCCGGGGTTCCTGATTGTGGTCATCTGGTCAGACACAGTGCCGGAGATCCAGAGGGTTTTCAAAGAGACATGTGAGGCGGAAGGAGTACTAGCCGTGACGCTCAACTTCTGTTATCTCGAACGCATATACCGAACCTGGCGAGACAAGCTGCCCGCAGTTCCGGCGCCCTCTTCTAAGACGGCCAGAACGCGCGGTCCGCGTCCCAAGATAAGTACTCAGTGATCCCGGCATCGATCTGAGTGCCTTGATACGGCTTCACAAATGCCTACTCTGTCAAGCAAAGCGCAACATGAAAGGTCAACCTGCCTTCCGTTTGTTACAATAGCGTCATCTGTTTCGGGACGCGTGTATATGCATTCAGTCGTCGCTATCAAGGACATCCACTGGACAGAGATCTGGTGGACGGCAGGGCGAAAGCCTCGACGGTTCGAAGAGGAGGGAGTAAATGAGGAAAGTCGTAGCATATTTGGTGAGCGCGATTGTAGCAGGATTGTTGCTGGTTCCAGGCTGTGCATCGGCCAAGGCAATTATGCTCATAGTTCCTGACGAGGTCGGAGACTTAGGCGTAAACTGGGACTATGAGACCTATCTTCCAAAGTCGACATGGGGGGACAACTCACAGATTGCGCAAGCTGGGTACTTCGACAGGACGCTTTTCTGGTTCGGCCTGAAGGGGAACACCTACACGTTCGGTATGGAGTTGGCCGCGGACCTTCCGCAGGAGGGTGATCCGCTGCCAGCCGGTGTGACGCTCGCTGAGTATGGTCTGTGGCTCGACAAAGAGGCGTGGGACTGGGTCACGCCCGTCGAAGGCTACTTCATGTTAGTGTTTCGATACGACGGGGTGAGCTACTCGGCTGCTCTGCTGGATTGGCCTTCAGAGACAGTCAAGATGTACCTCCCCTTCACAATCGACGGGCCCAGATTCGAGATGGAGTTCTCCGCAGACTCGATTGACAACTTAGAGACTTTCTGGCTGTTCACATGTGTGGTTGTGTACTTCGGTCAATCGTTGCCCTTATGGCCGGACTCATTCGATCTTGATTCCGTCGAGGGTCAGATTGTCACTAGCATTCCGTGGTCCTCCGTCTGAATCGTGAGAAGCGCAGTCAGTGCTTGTGAACTCAAACCATTTCCTTCCTTCCATTTCGACAACAGGCGCATCGAGCCGACTTCGAAATGGAATGGCTAGCTTTTTCTACCATCAAAGAAATCGGGGGATTCGAATTCGCTTCTGGCTTTGAAGAATATAGCTGGCATGTTTAATTACCATCAAATTCGGGGTCAATATCCGGGCCCTCGCACATTTTAATAACTCAGCCATTATTTATAATTCGAGGGGTCCTCGCTGAAAAGGAATCTGCGGATGATTGAGATGTGTTATTGGCCACCAGACTTCGCAGAAGAGAGAAATATGCGTTGTGCGCATGACTGTCCGTTGTGGGAATCATGAGGATTGGAGCTTGGCCAATCGGGGTTGCTGATATTGGACTAGCACTTCTCCTTGTATGCTCAGTAATCGTGGGTGCAGTGACTCTGGGCGAAGAAGATGAAGTGGACACAATGGATGATGAATGGATATTTCTGAATGTTGATTCCTGGGGGAACGAACTCAGGGTCGCGGGGGCGTCTATCGATAGCAGAGGCGCAATCATCTGCGATGCATGGCCTCATGGCACAGAAAGAGGATTCACAGCGATTGACCAGAATGGAACAAGCCTGTGGAGATCGGTGACAAATGCATGTCCCGGCATCACAGAGGGACCTAACCGCGGATATTACTACGTCGACTGGAACACGAGTGATCCCTATGCCGCCTCGTGGAGCAACCTCACCGCGCTCTCTCCAGACGGCGAATTCAGATGGAGTTATGTCGTCCCGATTGGCACATTGGCCTTGTGGGCAGTCTATCCGGATGGCCAGGTGATTGTGTACAACTACGATTGGCAGCATGATCTTGTCGACAGAATCATCGCAGTTTCGGACAATGGCACCGAGTTGTGGACCCATGATTCTCCATCTCCAGATGTTAATTTCTGCTATTCACGGATTTGCCCGAATGGAACATTCTCTGTAACGATGCGAGAGAGTAACGGCACCAGCTTGCTCGGAATCTCCAAGGACGGAACCCAAGTGTTCATCGCAGAAGGCGAGTTTCTTGCAGAGTACACAGATTCTTTTTGGGGTAGAAACGAGACTGTGGTCTATAAGGTGACTCAGGAGTTCATCGATAATGAAACGTCGGTTATCAACGTCTCTGCACTCAGTCTGTTTGATGGTGCGGTTGAGTGGAGCACCGTTCTCCACTACTCAGACAACCCTGATAACACCTCCTCTGGGGTTTCATATCTGGAAGGAACAGTTGTGGATGCTGAAGGTAGAATCTACTGCGGAGATATCGAGGGCAAGTGCTTATACTCCTTGAGTCCCAACGGATCTATACTCTGGGAGAAACCCTACTATGGCATCATTGTGGATGCCTATTCAGCAGGAGGGTTCCTAGCTCGAGATGAGACATCGATCAAGAGGGTGAGTGTCGATGGATCTCTGGTGTGGCGGCACAACGTCGATTTTGACGGCTACAGCTTCGTTCTTCTGGGAGATGACGAAACGGTCTACTACAGCTACCTTGCTGAAGTGCATGCATTAGTCCATTCTGTTGCGGTCGACGGGAGCGGAACGGTCATTGTCACGCTGCTCGTCGTCGACGGTGCCGCAATTGCGGC
This sequence comes from Thermoplasmata archaeon, assembly GCA_035529455.1. Classification (GTDB taxonomy): domain Archaea; phylum Thermoplasmatota; class Thermoplasmata; order UBA10834; family UBA10834; genus UBA10834. The sequence goes on along the minus strand of DATKWQ010000079.1, from coordinate 13,352 downwards.
ATACGTGACATTCCGACTGTGGAAACCCAGGCAAACGAATGAGGTTTGAGCGAGGAGTTGTGCGTCAATTTGATTCTCTACCCTCAAAGAATTCCAGTTTGAATCTTCAAGCTCCCACCTTTAAACACTGGTAAATTCCGGGTCAATATCCGGAGCGCCGCGAGCCTGCAATTCGCCTCAGTATCGAGCAGTGACACCATTCCGAGGCGACGATGCTCTCCGGTCCGTCTAGCCCCGTCCGACCGCCTCGCGGTACAACCGGATGGCCCGCCTGCTGGTGTGCCAGTCCCCGGATATCTTCAGTGCGGGAAGCTCCCCATGTCCCGCTCGTAGGCGCAGATACTTCGCGGAGTGTCCAGACTTGCCCTCCAACTGCTTCAGAGGTTTCAGCTCGTCTTCTGCTGTGCCAACATGATTCAACAGATCGAGAATCGAACGGCCCGCGAGCTCCGTCGCCAAGTCGACCAGGCATGACAAGTCCCCGGAATGACCCTGGTCCATGCAGTCAAGGTACCTCTCCCTGTCTGGCGGGAGAATGTGTACAGGTGGCCAATTGTGTTTGAGGAAGTGCAGGTTCAAGAGCAGTCTGCCGACTCTGCCGTTCCCGTCGCTGAACGGATGTATGGACTCGAACGTGTGATGGAGCCATGCTCCAAGCGTGAACACATCCTCTCCTTTGACATCCCTGTCTTCGTAGTCCATCAGCATACTACGCATTTCGTCAACGACCTTCTCCATTCTCGGAGGTGTGTGCCTTGAGCCCGTGATACGGACATTCACGCGTCTCCACGTGCCCGCATCCACTCTTACCCCTCTGAACACAGTCTCATGCAGCTCAAGGATAGTCTCGAGCGTGATGGGTTGTGCCCTCAGCTGAGGGAGGTCTCGGAAGACCTTCTCGTGCTGCAGAGTCTCCAGAACATCTCCGATAGGCCTGTTTCCGACGCTGCGCTTCTCGATGAGCAGGACCTCGACATCGTGCCAGGTGAGCGTGTTCCCTTCGATGGCATTGGTCCCCCACGTGTTCAGAGCACTCGTTCGCTTCCAGACATCCTCGGGAAGGCTCTCCAGAGAATGCCCGGTGAGGAGGGAATCACGTAGCGCAATTAGTATGCTTTCATTCATGTAGTGTTTATAAAAGCATATTAAATATATATACTTATATGCCTTACACGGATTTTAGCTTATAAAGCATATATCCTACGCTCATTTGGCGAGCGTCCGAGATTATTGGGATTCAGCCTAAGGCTCACGTGAACGGCCGAGGAAAAGGGGTCTTTCCAGGAACGGAGCTCAAAGCGAGTGCCACGGACTCAAACCGGTGATGCCTTCATCCGGTGCCAAGCAATCCCTTATTTGAGCCTGTATCTGTGTGGGATGCATCATTACTTGTACTTGAACAGAATAATCTGCTGTGTGGTGAGCACAATCCGTGCTCACTCAAAAGGAGAAAGCGTAATGAGTTACGACAAGTACGGAGGCGGCAGCCGCAGATACGACTCTGGCCCAAGGGAGATGCACAAGATTAAGTGCTCTGACTGTGGGGCGGAGTCCGAGGTTCCCTTCAAGCCGAGAGAGGGAAGACCCGTTTACTGCCAGACTTGCTTCCAGAAGCACAGACCACCCCGAAGAGACACGTTCTGATCGTCCAGTTCATTTCGATGAATTATTCGTTCAATTCGTATTGACTCGAAAACCCATTCATTAATCTTTTAGTTTTTCACCCTGTTAGCTGTGCTCTTGCATGCCCTGGGCTCTATGGGTTGTTTCGATCTCCTTCTCAGACCCGCTTGTTGAGACGTTGGGTCAAGTGTCCCCAAGCCGCCCCTTCCCCCAGTCAGATGTGGGTCGAGAAGTTGCTGGCGGATGAAGGGCTTTAATCCCTGAGCGCGTATGTGCCCACGGCGACATCGATGAGGCTCGAGGTTTTTGACATGGTGCGTATGCAATGTGCATACGAACGCGAGGTCGACTACGACCTCTCTGGAAGTGGAATCCCTTCCATGAAGCTGAGCGAGCTGATCGGCACGCGGGATGCTGCAGAAGCCGTGTTCGAGGTCCCTCAGGGCTACGCCCCAGCAGGAGGATCGCCGCATCTTCGGTCTGCAATCGCTGCCATGTATCGTGATGCGTCTGCGGAAAACGTCATGGTCACGAACGGCGCGACGGAGGCGAATCTTGTTGCGGCTTTGCGCCTCCTCGAGAAGGGCGATGAGCTGGTGGCCATCGTTCCCAGCTACCTTCAGACCTGGAATCTGGCGCGTTCGTGGGGCGTTGAGACGAAGCCGTTGTCCCTTCTGGAAGACCTGGACTGGCAGCTTGACGTCGAAGCCGTCAAGGCATCGGTCACACGGAAGACGAAGGCTATCCAGATATGCAATCCAAACAACCCGACGGGAGCGGTCATGGCGGCCGAGCAGCGGAAGGCGCTGATTGACGCTGCGGAGGATGTCGGGGCGTGGATACTGTCGGACGAGGTCTATGTCGGAGCGGAACGTGAAGGCACTCGGACAGAATCCTTTTGGGGGGATTACGAGAAGGTGCTGGTCACGAACGGCCTCTGCAAAGCGTACGCCTTGCCAGGCCTGCGCATAGGCTGGCTCGTGGGCGGGAAGGAGATCTTGAAGGAGATTGTCCCGTACCGTGATTACATCGCTCTCACTCATGCGGAACCGAGCGATGCGATCGCAAAGCTCGTGTTGGAGCCCGACAGGAGGGAGAGGATACTCGCACAGAACAGGGCAATCGTCCAGAAGAGCTACGGCCATCTGGTGGAGTGGATGAAGGCCAACGAGCCCGCCTTCTCTCTCCGGCCGCCGGTCGCGGGCCCGATGTGTTTCATCCGATACGTCTCGAAGATTAGTTCATTGGAGGTCGCTGAACGCCTCCGAAAGGAGAAGTCCGTGCTGGTTGTACCAGGGTCCCAGATGGGGATGGATGGCTACCTCCGCATTGGCTTGGGACTGCCGAAAGAGTATTTGCACGCTGCCCTCAACCGGCTCAATGAGTCGTTGCTGAGGCTGGAACCGCTGGACAGCCCATGAACTCGATCGAGCCGTTCAGCTGACCGTCCTCTTGGTCATTTCGCATGGTGAGGTCGTGACTAATCACGCTATCCAGATTGGAGCAGTCCAGGCGGTCACACCCGCCTCGGTGCCTTCCAAGGGAGACGCTGTGGTGACTCTCACGTAGTAGTAATTGCCATCCGTCGGCGTGATTGTGGTTGTCCATGTCACATCCGACAGCGGACCGTCTGAGATAATTTTGCTGTCCACAATCACTCCGTTGTTGGATATGATCTCGATCTTGGTGATTGCGTCGCTTTCACCGTCCGGGTCGACAACATGAACCACGATGTCACACGATGAGGGTGAATCCTCAATGATCGAGCCCATGACAGCTTCATTGAGAGTGTACTGGATCTCCAGGTTCTTGTCGAGGGTGGCATAGCCTCTCCGAGCACTCATGGCGGCGTACAGGTCCTCCGGTGTCAGGCTTTCGGCAAGCAGGACCGTCCTCATTTCGTGGGAGGCAATCCAGTCGGAATAATGCGTGTCAGAGTTGGCCGATGGCATCAGGTGCCAGCCTTGGTCCAAGGCCATGATGTAGCTGTTCTCGTAGTCCTCATCATTGTACGCTTCTATGATGTTCATGGAACCATCACTGTCTTCCGAGAGCCCGGTGTAGTCCATGAAGTTCTCGCTGACATAGAGCGGGTGGTTGAACTGGCCTATCGCCCCGTCCTGCTCCGAGAGCCATTGATAGAAGTTCGTGAGCCGGTCGTATCTGTATCCGAGAGTTTCTCTCGGAGGCAGGGTGTCTATGTTGAACACATTGACTTCCCCACAGTTTGCCAGCATCCATGCCTCGTAGCCCGCCATGGCGACGAAATCCTTCGAGGTGAAAGACGCCGCAGCATCCAGAGTGTCTGCCCACTCTACCTCGTCCATGACATAGGCGTCATAGGCGTTCCAGATCTGTACGTGATCCGTCACAGCCATGAAATCCGCTCCCGCATCGACCGCGGCCGCGTAAGCGTCCCACGGTGTGCTGTCATCGTACGCGTCGGAGTATCCCGTGTGAGTGTGCAGGTCGCCGAAATAAAGGTTGTATGTCGTTTCAGTTGTTGGATGGCCGCTGCCTTTCCCGGCGGAGACCGATCCAACGAGCATCGGTGCGGCCAGGGCGATCACTGACAAGAGACACAGTGTTCTGAATAGAGCCCCCTCCCTCATGAGATAAGCTACCTCCCCCTAAGCTACTGGCGGGTGAATTGCTGTCATGCTATTTTAGGACGAGCGCTGTCGGCCGTTAACAACGCTTAAGTGTTGTGGTCAGTCAGTATCTCCGTCAGGGGACGGAGATTGGGCAGAATATGCGATGCGATCGGCGCTGGTTCGACTGCATTCTGCCGAATGAGGTTTCAAGGACGATTATTCTGCGTATTTTTGGAACATTTCGGATAAATACAGCTTGAATCATTCCTTTTTGGATTCATTACATCTCGTCTTTACCATGGCGAGATGGATGGTCACGCCGACAGCTATTGCGAGCAATATGATCCTGAGTAAGGTACTCGTGGCGATGAAGACCATCGAGAACCCTATTGACGACCACAGAACGAAAAGCGTGAGGACCTTAGTCATCATCGGAATCCCCCTCCCCTCCATGTAGTCGAGCAGGTATGTGCCGAACCATCTGTTCCCCAATAGCCAGTCATACATGTGCCTCGAGCCTCGCAGGTAGCATGCGGCGGCCAACAACAGGAACGGAGTCGTGGGCATGATGGGAATCGCGATGCCGATGATGCCAAGAGCAAGGGCAATCGTGCCTGCTGTGTTCCATAGGCCGCGCTTCAGCCTGCTCGGCTCTTCAAACCCGCGCGGATGACAGCGTCCGGAGTTCTCATTCAGGGATCCAAGCATAGGGCCAGCGACCAGCAGAGCTAATCCGCTCGGCCTGATAAGCCTTTTCGTATTCATCCGTGCGGCGCATTCGCTGCAGGCCGATGGCGACCAGCGCTCAGCCGAGGACATCGAACTTGTCGAGGGATTTCACTATGCGGTGCGTCAGCGAGTCCTTCTCTATGCTTAGCCCGTATTTTCCGAAGTATCCCTGCAGAGCGCTCAGGCCGCGGTCGAGGGCGACCGAAGCCTCATGCAGCCTCTTCCACGGGACATCGCCAGTGCGGTCCACCCGTATCGCCTCGGCGAGGTCGATGAACCAGGGCTGCCCCTCGTGGACGAGTATGTTGAACGCGCTCAGGTCGGAATGAACGACGCCTGCACGCGCCAACTCCTCCACCCCCATCAGTACCTCATCAAGCATGGCGGCCGGGTCGTCAGGCGTGACATCGCTGAGCCTCGGCGCTGGCCGGTCCTCGCTGCCGAGGTAGCGCATCGAGAACATGTTCTCGACACGCCGTGCCGGAGCAGGGACTCGCACACCGCCGTTCCAGGCCTGGCGAGTCATCTCGAACTCGTGGGCCGCAAGCCAGCCTATGGAATCCAGCTTGATGGGTCGACCACCACGATGACTCGTCTTGTAGAGTCGGTATACTTTGATCGCGATGGGCGCTCCACGGTAAGTGGACAGATAGACGTCAGCTTCCTTCCCAGAACTAATCAGGCCTATGACGTCAGTGGCCAGCCCGGAGGTCAGGATCGCTTCCTTCACTGATTGATAACTGGACTCCTTGAAGTCCAAATTACCTGATTTTATGCGCCAGACAACGCTGGCGTCCAGATATGGGTCGTTTGGCATGTTAGTGTTGAATGTGGCTTCGATTTACAGCGTTCACAAAGCAAGCTCAAATGTCTTCGAACGCCAGGTGTGCCGAAGATATTCAAACGGTTCCCGGCGCCGCTACTAAAACCCTCTCTGACATCATAACCGGGAACCTCCTGATCCTGTGATCGAAATAGCCAAACTCCATTCGTGTAGTTAAGATTTTCGCCTGTTGGGCGGGACGAATCCGTCGCTGGTGATTTTGTGGATATTGCGAAACACACTTAAGTGCGGAGCAGATTAACGGCCCAAATACCAGATGTAGCACGCAGGCTGTCAGGAAGGGATGTTCTCATGATATTCGCAAAGCTCGCAGACGTGGTCGTCAAACACCACAGGAAGATACTCGTTCTATGGTTGCTCGTCCTTCTATTGGCCATCCCTGCAGTCGCCAAGGTGAACGATGTATTGGTCTACCAGGAATCCGAGATGGTCGAGGGTGACATCGAGTCGCTAGTCGCCCAGGGGATAATAGACGAACAGTTCCCCGTGACGCTGGCCAACAGCACGCTGATGGTGATCGTGGTCGGTCCCAACATGACCTCCACAGAGGCGAGGGACTTCTCTCTGGAGCTCGGAGACCTGATCGCGGGTTCCGATGAGATAGCCTATCTCGAAGAGGTCTCATCCATCTATTCCGTCTACGAATCGATGATTGCGGGCCTCGCCCATGAGATGGGTCCGATAATCTACGAGACTGAGTTCCAGGTGAACTCCACAGCGTCATTGCTGTACGGCATCCCAGCCATGCATGTGGCCAACTGGTTGTACGTGAACACGACCAACCCCACTCTGAACGCGACCGAGACAGACGGGGAAGCGTATGCTCTCACTGCAGCCGCGCTCGAAGAGATGTTGGCGGCCGAGGACGGGGCAATAGCATCAGATAGCTGGGGATACTTGTCCGCCTTCTCCGGTGAATGGAACTCCACTTCATCCAATGCGACATTGACCGTCGACCCTCAGGCTCGTGCAACAAGTTCCATATCAATCGCCGCACCTGCGTTCATTGGCGACCTCCTGTATCCAGAAGATCAGAAGGCAATCATGCTGAGCGTCCTCTCGACGTTCGACATCGTGTCGTACTCCAACACCACGCTCGTGCACTCATTCTCTGTGTCGATGATCGCATCGATGGCAGGGATCGACGACTTGGCATTCCTGGAGGACGTATACGCCCTCGGGCCCGAGTACACCTACGAGGAGGTGGGCGCACTCGCCAGGCAGGTGGTGTCGTCCGGTACGATCGCAGAGTATCCCGTCGCTCTTCCAGAGGAGTACATGGCGAGCTTCCTGAGCCCTGACAACGGTGCGATGCTAGTCGTTGCTACATTCTCCAAGGACTCCGGATACTTAGAGGACGATGGCAAGCCGATAGTCAACAACGTCGAAGTGATACGCGGTCTTGTTGCGGAGGCGAGGACAAGCCATCTCACGTCCGATTACGAGACATTCGTGACCGGCGACGCTGCGCTCACAGCCGATATGGAAGGCTCGATGGAGAGCGAGATGATGCTCATAGAGCCGATGACGATCATCATGATCATCGTCCTCATGGGCTTCTTCTTCCGGTCAGTTGTCGCACAATTCGTGCCGCTGGGAAGCGTGATGGTCGCGCTGGGGGTCAGCCAGGCCATCGTCTTCGTGATAGGTTCGTACGTCGCAGAGATTCACTACTCGGTGACGATGATGCTCTTCAGCATCCTGATGGGCGTCGGCACCGACTATGCGATATTCATAGTCGCGAGGTACCGCGAGGAGCGTATCAAGGGCCACATCAGGGAGGATGCTGTGCGGACCTCGGTTACATGGGCCGGTGAGAGCATCTCGACAAGCGGCGCCACGGTCATGATTTCGTTCTTCGCGTTGGCGATCGCGGACTTCTCAATGATAAGGACGATGGGCCTGGTCATGGGGATGGCGATCGGCATAGCGCTGTTGGTCGCGCTGACCCTGGTCCCGTCCATACTCATGGTCCTTGGAAACCGTGTCTTCTGGCCAAACAACAAGAAGAGATGGTACAAGTACGCCGAGAGGTTCATGGCCAAGAGGGAGGCGGGGCACCGTGGATACTTCTACAAGGCCGCGGATTTCTCGATACGCCACGCCAAGGTCGTGATGGCAGCCGCGATACTGATATCCGTCCCAACGACCTATATCTTCATCACCGCGGAGACGAGCTTCGATTTCATAGGCGGCATGGCATCCGGCGTCGAGAGCAACGAGGGCATCACGGCGATGACCGATGCGTTCGGAGCTGGCAGGATCATGCCCACCCAGATTGTCGTCGTGATGGACTCGCCAGTCTATGAAGACGGCAATTTCAGCATCGCGAATCTGGAGACGATAGAAGGCGTGACCAAAGCGGTGGCATCGGTCGACGATGTGAAGCAGGTCACAGGCACGACAAATCCACAAGGTCCTTTCATTGACTACAGGAACCTCAGCGCGCTTTCCGCGGAGGCCAGGGCAAACACTGAGGCGTTGATGCTCCAGAGCATCGGCATCGATGGCAGGACGGTTCTGATAACGGTCGTCCTCGAAGGCGCGCCGATGGCTCCGGGGTCCCTTGACACTGTCGAGGTCCTTAGAGGCCTGATGATTGCCTTGTCGAGCGAGGACCCGACACTGTCGACCTCTGATGTCTACGTCGGCGGCGCCACGGCCGTGATATACGACCTCGCCAACGATCTGAACCGGCAGTTCACGGTCATGGAGATCGTGGTCGTGATTGGCATCTTTCTCGTGCTGCTGATAGTTCTCGGGGCAGTACTGCTGTCCGCTTTCGCCATTATCTCGATTCTGCTCAGCATCTCGTGGGCCTTCGCGGCGACGGTAGGCATATTCGGATACGCCCTGGATGAGCCTATCCTTTGGATAATCCCACTCATCCTGTTCATCATGCTGATGGGGATTGGCATGGACTACAACGTCTTCATACTCACGAGGATACGGGAGGAGAGGCACAAGGGCAAGCCCGACAGGCAAGCGATAGTGGATTCCCTCGACTGGACTGGCGGGATAATCACAGCTTTGGCGATCATAATGGGCTCCGCCTTCAGCATGATGATGATCTCAAGCACGATGATGCTCAAGGAGATGGGGTTCGCCCTCGCGTTCGCGATAATGCTCGATGCGATGGTGGTTCGGACGTACGTCGTCCCCGCCATGATGACACTGCTCGGCAAGTGGGCATGGTGGGCCCCAGGAAGGCTCCAGAGAGAAGGGCGCGAAGAGAAGGGCTGAGCGGACTAGTGCCCAGCTCGATAACTGAGCGAGCCAGCGCCTATCCCGACTGTTGGAGTCATGCTTATGTATGATGTAGCTATAGCGGAAGCGACGAAGGCGCTCCTTCAACGGGCAGCGCACAAGGCTTAGGATGGTTTCGAATTGGCTCGCGTACAACTGAAATTCTTGTCAGCGGATGAAGAAGAACTCGTTCATGGGCAGAGCATCAGATGCCTTGAGGAACTGGGCGTGATGATCAGGAGCCCTTTGGTCCTGAAGATGTTGGAGGACGCCGGTGCCAGGGTCGACCGCGACAGGCAGATCGCGCGCATATCTGAGGGCATGGTCGACGAAGCTGTGAAGAATGCTCCCAGGGGATTCACTCTCTGCGCCCGCAATCCCAAACAAGACATGAAGATACCGGTCTCCGGGACGCCATATGCGGCGACGACCGGCCTCGCGAACTACATGACCGATCTGGATACAGGGGAGAGGAGGAACGCCACGCGGTCCGATCTGGCAGACTTCGCAAAGCTCGCGGACGCCTTGGATGTGGTGGACTTCTTCTGGACGGTCGTCGTCCCGATGGACGTCTCGGACAGGTCACATGCGGTCCATCAACTTTGGACGTCTCTACAGAACACCACCAAGCACGTGCAACAGGTCGAGGTCATCGACGCTGAGGACGCGAGGACGCAGATAGACATTGCCGCGCTGGTCGTCGGTGGCAGGGAGGAGCTGCGCAAGAGGCCGATATTCTCCGTCGTGTCGTCTCCCGTCTCGCCGCTCTCTTTCGAAAAGGGAGCGGCCGAGGCCCAGGTGGAACTGTCAAGGGCGGGCATCCCGATAGTAAGCATGACGATGCCCCTTTCGGGCTTCACGTCCCCAGTCACAGTCGCCGGGACGATGAATGTCATCAACGTCGAGAACCTCGCGAGTCTGGTGATATCGCAGACCGCAGCGGAGGGTTCGCCGTTCGTGTACAGCTCGGCAGGGGTCCCTGCGGACATGAGGACGGGCACGGTCCCATCGGGCGCCGCTGAGTCCCCGCCTCTGGCGGCCGGACTCAGCCAGCTGGCCAACCGATATGGGCTCCCTTGCATGATGGGTGGTTGGGGGCTGTCTAACGACACCAGACCCGGAGTCACCATGTCGCTGTCCGAAGTCATCAGCTACGGCGCCGAGATGTTCGGCGCCATCGACCTCACCTGCGGTTTCGGCGCGCTGGACGGCGCTAAAGGAGCGTCCTTGGAGCAGGTCGTCATCGACGCCTTCACATGGAAGAACTTCCGCCCCTGTCTCAGGAGTATGCCGGTCGACGAACAGTCGATTGCGTTCGACGCTCTGAGGGATGTCGGCCACGGAGGCACGTTCATTTCACACCCCCACACGCTGAGGAACTTCAGGGATTCCATCTTCAACAGGGACGAGATGGTGTTGCGATGGGAGGCCACGCGGTCACGCGAGATGGTGCCAGAGGCGAGGGCGATCACTAAGAAGATCATATCCGAACACAAAGCAGAGGAACTAGACAAAGGAGTGCTCGAAAAGGGTGACGCCATCGTCACTCGCTACGAGAAAGGCTGAGCGTCGGTGAACGGCAGCTCTGCGCCTGGCAGAAGCGGAGATGACACGCGCCATCTGCAAGAGTCTTAATATCTTGAGCCACGTCCTTTTCAACGGCGTTATGCGCCTAAGGTGGGAGATGGCATGAAGGTGGTACTGTCCACGCCTCCGGGACGGACTACGGAGCTTTGGCCGCCGCTCGGTCTGCTGTATGTCGCGTCATCGTGCTTGCAGAGGCGGGAGGGCTCGGACGACATCAAGGTCATTGACGCGTTCTGCGAGAACCTGACTGAGGCAGAGCTTGTCAGCAGGATCGGGAGCGAGAGGCCAGATGTTCTGGGGATGAACTGCTCGACCCACACGTTTCTCGACACCATCAGCACTCTCAGAGCTGTGGATGAGGCGATGCCGGAAACCAAGCTCGTGCTCGGCGGCATGCACGCGACTTTCGCCTCCGAGATGATCCTCAGGGATTATCCGTTCGTGGATTACATCGTGGTCGGTGAGGGTGAGGAGTCGTTTCCAAGACTCCTGAACCACATCGATGAAGGGACGCCTCCGTCTGATGTTCCTGGGATAGGATTCACGGACAATGGCCAACCCACCGTAAAGCCAGATTCCCTGATAGAGGACCTCGACACGCTACCGTTCCCGGATAGGTCACTGCTCCCGGACATAGACTATGGGTACACCCACGAGAACATTCGGCTCACATACGGCAAGTTCACCACGATATCAAGCTCTCGCGGATGCCCTTTCAGATGCTCTTACTGCTCCTGTGCCGCATTCTCGAAGCGGATATGGCGCCCTCGCAGTCCGGAGAACGTGGTTGACGAGCTCGAGCGAATGTACGGCGACGGCTACGAATGCTGCGTCTTCGTGGACGATAACCTCACACTGAACAGGGGAAGGATGGAGCGTATCTGCGAGCTGATACGCGAGCGGAAGGTAAAGATGCAGTTCTACTGCGAGGGAAGGGTCGACAACACGCCGTACAGTCTGATGAGACAGATGAAGCAGGCAGGGTTCAATGTGATGTACTTCGGTGTGGAGAGCGGCCAGAAGCATGTTCTGAACTACTACAGGAAGATGATAGACGTCGGCGATTCCAGGAGGGCGGTTGCCGACGCGAAGCGGGCGGGCATGATCGTCGTCACATCGTACATAATGGGCGCTCCGGTGGAGACGAAGGACGACATGGACAAGACGATCGACTTGATACGGGCGATGCGGGCCCACGGAGTGCAGATCAACATACTGGATTGTCTCGTGGGCACGGATATCTGGAGCGAGCTGGAAAGGGATGGGGCCGTGGGGGCGGACGACTGGAAGACGAACCACCGCATCTACGAATACAGCGATAACGGCATCACGAGAGCAGACCTGGAGGCGGCTGTCAATCGTGGATACACAGCTTATTTGGACGCTTGGAAGAGTGTGGAGGGCGTCAAGGAACTTGTGAAGACGGTGATAACGAATAGGACGGCGAGGACGGTCGTCGCGAGGAACCTCCTGAACCCACATGTCCGGATCAAGATATCAGACGGCAGGCGGTTCAAGTGAGCCGTCGCTCTAATCCCGATTTACGTCGGGTCCTCGCCAAGGGCCATACATGCGACGCGGGCTATTGTCCAGACTGAAGATCATTTCTTCCTTGTAGCCACTGCGACGATAGCCACGATTGCGACAGCGATGATCAGCACCAAGATGACAAGACCCGCCGGGTCGAATTCATCCGTCTCATCACCAACAGGCGTGTCGAAGGCCGCGTAAGCAGTGTAGACCGGGTCGTGGACGACGCGGTAACCTTCCCACTGGGGGAAAGATACAGCATACCAGAGTGGATATGCGTTGAATCCTTCCTCGTTCGACGGAACAAGGCTTCTCTGGCACAGGTCGAGCGGGCTGTCGTATGAGTCCTGGACATGTTCGCTGAGCGCGTATGCGAATATGCTCATCGACCCAGCGGCGAAGCCCAGCTGCCAGGCGACAAGTAGCAGGTCCACCAGTTTCGCCCCGATGATGGCGTTCATCGCGGGCTGGTCTTCCTTGACCACATCGTCCGAGCTCTCGTTGATGAGGTCGAATGTCCCTCGCGTGCCGATCTTCATCGCCCTCTCTCCGCTGTCCCCGACCTTGAGGACGATGTCCTCTTCGAGGGGGGCGTTGATGTCCGTGTCAATGGTGCTGCCAGTCGAGTTGCCAGAGGGCCCCTGGTACTTCGATGTGAACACAGTCACGAAGTGGACCACGCTCAGGCCCAAGGAGTCCGAGATGTCATCCTCCACATCAAGGGGTATCGGGATTCCGAGCAGAAACCCCCAGAGCTCGGTCACTTGACCTATCGTGTACCAGGTCTCCGCTGTGACCTCTCCCGTTTCGCTGTCCATCGTGATCTCGTAACTGACCGTGAGCTCGCTGAACTTGGCGATCCATCCGGTGTGGAACACCAAACTGGCCAGGAAGTTGGGGGTCACGAAAGCGTAGAGGTTCCGGTACTGTATACCGAATCGATAGTGCCCATCGCCCAGCTTCTCGACCTCTTGCACCTCCACCTCTGGTGGGTATACGTCGTCTAGGGTATTCCCAACCGCAAACGGGATTACGTAAGAGACATTCTCGTGACCTGGGTCGGGCAGTCCGTTCGAGCCTGGCCCTGTGCCATTGTATGTGTCATCAAACACCATCAGGAACGCCAGGACCGCGCTGATGAAGATGTCCTGTCCCTCCGGTGTCGTGTAATGCATGCCGAATAGCTGGAACGGCACTGT
>DATKWQ010000078.1:0-7696 GCA_035529455.1 Thermoplasmata archaeon | reverse complement strand
TCTCGGCGTCGTAATGGACAAGCGAGCCACAGATCGGGCACTGGTATGCGACCAAGTCCATGAACGTGATGCCGCACCGAGGGCATTTGTCCTCCGTGCCGTCCACCATCCAAGAGCATTTCGGACAGCTGAGCTTCTTCGCCTCCTCCTTGACCTTCTTCGATTCGATCTCTATGATCTCCGTGAGGAGGGAGTCGATGCTCTCGTCCGTCACTCGTTCCTCCGCCTTGGAAACGAAGTCGTCGTAGCCTATGTGGCAGGTCGGGCACTCCTTGGTCAATGGCGTCACGACCTCGCCGCAGAACGGGCACTCGAACCGCGCCTCAGCCCCGAACTTCGCGCCGCACCTCGGGCACGCGTCCTCCGTGCCAGTGACCCTGAACCCGCATGACGGGCATCCAAACAATTTCTTCCTATCCGGCGCCATGTGCTGAGACCGTCCAAACCGTTGACAAATCGAGACAGAGGTGAATAACCGCAGATTTTGGATGTATCTTTTCAAACTTAGTTCTTTCTGTGACACGTCATGTTAGCGGGGCTGTTGGCGGTCGTATGTGCGGGTGCACAAGCGGCCCGCCTCACTGCCTCGGCCATCGTTCTACGATTGTACCAACCCAGCACGGCAAATAATATATCTGGTTCGCACGTTCAACACCGACGCAATTCACGTCCGCGAGCTTCGTCCTTGGACGCGGTCTGCTCGCTCCCGGCCGCGGAACGCGTGTCTTTTATCGGCACGCGAAGGTCGTGTGCGGCGTCGTGAGGTGAGTAACCGATGTCTCCGTTCCCTCGATGGTTGGCGGCGCTTTCGCTTCTGAGCATCGTCGTCATGATGTGCTTGTCGGCGATGTCGCTCACAGCTTCAGTCATGGACAAAGCGTCCGAGCCGGAGCTGCGTGCGTCGGTGTCACAGATTGGAGATGCTCCGATCGCCGTGATAGGTTACCTTCCCGATTCCGTCTCCAACGGGACAATCCGCACACTGAGCGCCGTCGAGTCGTACGATCCTGACGGGAACATAACTGCCTGGGAGTGGGAGTTGGAGTACGGAGACAAGTTCGAGTATCTGACCAACAGGACTGAAACATATCAGTTCATCAAGGCTGGTCTCTACAAGATCCGCCTGACCGTCACCGACGATGACAACAACACCGGGGTGGACTTCACCGCCGTTTACTCCGTGGTCGATTCGGACTCGGACGGCATGCCCGACTGGTGGGAGGTCAAGAACTTCGATGGCTTGTACGCACTGCCGGACGAGGACCCGGACGAGGACGGCTTCTCCAACCTCTACGAGTACGTGCACGATACCGATCCCTGGGTGCCCGACCCCGTCGAGAGGGAAGGCCTTCTGGAGATTTACTGGAGGGAGCTCGCAGTCATCGCGAGCGCAATCGTCGTGGTGTCGGCGTTCGTGTATCGCCGCCATAGACGTAGGAGAAAAGAGGCCGAACTCAGGAGGGTCGAGTACGCAATCGAGATACAGAGGGCGCTGGATGAGGAGTGAGCGGCCAGAGTGCGCGCTCACAACAATAGCACGATTGCGCCGAGGGCGAGACAGTAAACCCCGAACACCCAGAGTTTTCCCGCCTTTATCGCCTTCAGAAGAAAGCCTATCGCGGCTATCCCCACGACGAAGGCCGACACCAGCCCGACGGCCATGATCGCCGCCTCGGTGTCGTTCGAGTCCAACGTGACCGCACCGAGGGCGAACGCGCCGAGGAGCGCGGGCACCGACAGGAGGAACGCGAAGGCCGCCGCCGCCTCCCTCTCTATGCCCCTCAGCAGCCCACCCGATATGGTGAAGCCGCTCCTGGAGATGCCGGGTATGATGGCGATCGCCTGGAACACCCCTATGACGACCGCGTCCACGAACCGGACCGACTTTCTCGCATTGGACGCCCTCCTCTCGGCGATGATCAGCACGAAGGCGTTGACTATCAACGCGGCGCCCACCATGCGCAGCGTGAACACCTCCTCCACCTCCTGCGAGACGATCAGCCCGACCACCGCGATCGGTATCGTGCCGACCAGTATCATTAGACCGAGGCGCCTGAGGTCGTCCCTCCTGGGGCCGCAGTCCCTCTTGGTCAGGACAGCGAGGAGGATGTTGTAGAGCTCCATGCGGAAGTAGACGCAGACCGCCAACACTGTACCGAGGTGGACCATGAGGTCGAACAGCAGGTGCTCGCCCGCAGTCATGCCAAGCAGCTCCTGCGCGATTACGAGGTGGCCCGAGCTCGACACCGGCAACCACTCAGTCAGTCCCTGGACGACGCCTAGCAACAGCGCCTCGAGGAATTCCATCAGGAGCCCGACATCCTTCGCTCGTTAAGAATGTTGTGTGCGTCCCACGACGGCTTAGGCAATCCATCGAAACAGATAATGACTTGGAAATGTATTTATCGGCTGGAACGACTTGATTGTATTCCTGCGCACGTTCGGCAGTACACTGAAGTCTCGGGAACACCGATGTTGGTCGCATATAGGATCGTACAGGGTGATCTATTGAAAGGACACAGCGCTCCGTTGCAGGTCTTCTTCGTGCTTCTCACAGCGGCCGCGATGCTCATGTCGGTCCTGCCGAGCGTAGGTGGAACTGACGACGGGCCGGCCTTGGTGGAGGCGACGAAACCGATCGTGCAGGTGACGGACTGCGACTCCAACCTGTTGGTCGAGGTGTCCGACTCGATCTCGTATGGCTCTTTGATGTCGTTCGCGGCGAAGAGGGGCATACATGTGCCTTTCTCGAGCGAGCTGGCCGGGATAGTCACGCTCGATCCGGAAGGCGACGCCTTGGGTTTGTCGGGCGATATCGCCGCTCTCGAGGGCGTGCTCAGCATCGCGTCGGAGCGGAAGGTGCGGTCGACGTTCACGCCGAGCGACCCCGACACGCCCGATCAGTGGGCGCTGTCGACAGTGGACGCGTACGAGGCGTGGGACCTGAGCCTGGGCACGCACGATGTCATCGTCGCCATTCTCGACACGGGCATCGACTGGAATCATCCGGACATCGAAGCGAACATCTGGACCAACGAGGCGGGCTATCACGGTTACAACTTCATAGACGACAACTGGTTCCCCATGGATGACAACATACACGGATACGACGATTCGGGCGACTGGCAGGCGAACATATACACGTACCACGGCACCCACGTAGCGGGCATAGTGGGCGCGGTTACGAACAACGCCGAGGGCATGGCGGGGCTGGCCCAGGTCCAACTGGTCGCCATCAAGGTCATGAACGAGAGCGGCGAGGGCACGGACGGGATGGTCGCCAGCGGGATAGCATGGGCCGTCGAGGAGGCCCACGCCGATGTGATCGTGATGAGCCTCGGAGTGGATGGCGAGTCCATCTCCCTCCGGAACGCGGTCAACGCCGCCAAGAACGCCGGGGTCGTGATGGTCGCCGCCGCTGGCAACGACGGCACGAGCGTCGTCAGCTACCCCGCGGCGTATGGCGCAGTCATCGCCGTCGGAGCGACCGACTCGACCAATCGAAGGGCGAGCTTCAGCAACTATGGCGCGAACCTCGACGTCATGGCACCTGGAGTGCTGATATACTCCACCCAGGGCGGTGACGGCTACCAGTATCTCTCAGGCACCTCCGCCGCTGCTCCGCATGTGGCTGGTGTCGCATCCCTGATGCTCTCCGTCAATCCCGCGTTGACGCCTGAGGAGATAGGCGAGACAATCAACGCGACCGCGACGGACATCTCACAGACGGGATACGACCCGACGACGGGATGGGGCATCGTCAATGCATTCGACGCTGTCGAGACGGTCTCTTCTCCGAGGGTGACAATAACCGAGTACCCGGAGTTCGTGGAGCCGAACTCGACATACTCCATATCATGGATGGTCAGCGGAGGTGACCCTGGCATCATCGAGGACACCACGCTCATGTGGGACGAGACGGCCAGCGCGATAGACACCGCGACGACGAGCTTCTCAGGTTCGACATGGCAGGTGTTCACCGTCGAGGGACTCATGTCGCTGCCGCACAACGGGACGATATTCCTTCAGGCGTTCGCCACCGTGGATGGCGCGGACTACGAGTCCGAGATCGTCGAGCTGCCTGTCCACGACGCGCCTGCCGACAACATCTTCATGCAGTTCGTCGAAGACATCCGGGACTTCATAGAGGACGATATGGGGCTGGTCAACTTCCTGATCGTGCTCGCAGTGCTCATAGCAATACCTATCATAATCGCGGCGGCCCGCCCCAAGAAACGCCGCCGGACCGTTCAGAGGGCGGCCGCGCAGCAGCCACAGGCGGCTCGGGTTCAGACGGCGCAGACGCACGGAAACCTGAACCAGTATCAGCCGGCGCACGGAACCGCTCACATGCCACCACCCCCGCCGCCACCCCCGAGGTACGAGAGCTACGTCGACATCGTGGGAGACAAGATCGTCCCGCCCGTGTTGACGGTGGTCGAGGGGACGAAGATAGTCTGGGTCAACAGGGCATGGGCACCACCACCTGGAGTGGCGGTCAAGAGCGGGCGGTTCGACCAGTCTGGTGAGCATCCGGACGGCCTGTTCGGCAGTGGTCTGCTGGTCGCGCCAGGCGATTACTGGAGTGTCACGTTCCACAGGGCCGGCACCTACGACTACTACCTCACAGGCTATTGGAAGACGGCGAAGATAGTCGTGCAGCCGCACAGCAAGCCACCGCAACAGCCGCACCAGGGTCCGGCTGCCCAGTAGTCGTCGACCGACGATACTTCCTGGGAATGCTTCTCTCGGTCCATGGCCGTGGCTGCTCGGAAGAATATGAGGAAATTCGAAAACGGGAAAAGGTTTGGAATGGGCGTCTGGACGACGGGGTTTCCCATATACGCTCGGACGCACGGGGACCTTCAGACAGACTCGATTTATAGTGACATGGCCGTTCGCGACCACCAAGGGGGCGAGCGCGATCCTGAATCCCTATCCGTCCTATCGTACACTTCTTTCCCTATCTCCAAACACGCTCATCATTGGCCTTTTTGGTTCGTGTTGCCATCAGCCTGTTGCGACGCAGATTCCTGTCCCTGGTGTTGCTCTTCTACCTGACCATCATCGTCTTCGGCATCGGCGTCGTCCATGCCTCCGTCAGCCGGTCCGTTGTTAGCATCGGCAGAGCCCATGTTCTCGCTGTTGGGACATCCGTCTCCAACTGCGGTGGCCTCCCTCTGCACTTCGTCCTGCTGCTGGGAGCATACGTCGCTAGGAGCGTTGGCCATGACGGTCTCACCGGCACGGTCCGCGTTCCTGTGTCTGTAGGGCGGTGTCTGCTGGTCGTCGTCGGGGTTCTCTTCGTCGTCCTTGACGTCGTCGTCATCATCATCCCCGGTCTCGTCGTCATCGTCGCCAGTCTCGTCATCGCCCGTGTCGTCGTCGCCGCTCGATTGGTCGTCGTCACCGGTTCCTTCATCGTCAGAAGCGCCTTCGTCGCCGGAACCGTCATCAACACCTTCGTCAGGATTTGAGTCTGGCAGCTGCGCGTCTGGCAGATCCGTCGTGATGTCTGGCTTGTCATCGCCGCCAATCATCGACACCACCAGCGCAATGCTCATGATGAGTACTGCGGCGGCAGCTACCGTGGCTAATGCACGCTTGTTTAGCCTGATACGCTCACCTCCTCTATCCTGCTCGGCATCCCTTGCGAGCGGATACTATATGCACGACCTAGTATTTTAAACATTTTCGTCAGACGCGCATCCGCTGGCTAGAGCCGTATTCGTCGGACAGAACCATCAACGCGGGCCCGTGTCGCGCGCGTTTCCCGCGCGCCCTCGCGACCTGATATTTACTAGTAAATATCATCGATCTACGGTATCTCGGGCAACGGAGTGCCCCCTAGGCATACCACGACGGCGGCGTATGCCGTGTAGAGCGATGCGATGCCCTCCTCGTCTACGTGTTCGTTGAGTAGGAACGACTTCACCTCGTTGTAGAATGAGTCTAGTATGAACAGACAATCGTCTATCATCCCGTTCTCGTAGTACACCTGCGCGACGAGCACCTTGGCAACGAGCCCGTGGAACTGGTTGCCGGGCATCTGCGGTGCCACCTCTAGGACGAACGGCAGTATGTCCTTTGGCTGACAGTACGGTGGTGGCGGAGGTGGCGGCGGCGGCTCTGGCTGCGATGTCGGCGGGGTGTACTCCTCCGTCGATGATGTCGGGGTCCCCCCGCTCATCCCTCCTATCATGAGTATGTTTCCCGTCGGGAGCGCGGCAGCGCCATGCGCCCCCCTGGACCTCTCCATCGGAGTCGTCGCGCTCCATGTCATGCTGCGCTGGCAGAACAGCTCGGCGGAGCTGGTCGTACCAAGTTCCTCGCTGTACGATCCGGCGGCGAGTACCCTGCCGTCCGGCAGCAGGGACAGAGTGAACTGCACTCTCTGCGAGAGCATGCTACCTGCTGAGAACCAGACGTTCGTCTCCGGATCGTACATCTCCGCGGATCTCAGCACGGTACCTGTGTCTATGCCGCCCGCGACAAGCACGTGTCCCGACGGCATGACGATCGAGGCGGAATCGAAGCGTTTCCTGGCCATTGCGGCCTCACCGTGCCATTCGCCGGTGGACGGGTCGAACAGTTCGCTGGTCGCGTCGGAGTCACCACCGACGGCGATAGCCTGACCGTCCTGTAGAAGTTGAAGTGATAGAAGCACGCGCGCGTGGGCCATCATACCTCCCGGAACCCACGAGTGCGTCTCTGGGTCGTACATCTCGCCGTGGGACCATATCCCCGTCATCCAGTCGGTCCCTCCAGCAACGAGCACCTCACCGCCCGGGAGCCGCACGGCGGCATGGCCAGACCGTGCGAAGAACATCTCGGGTAGCACCTGACAGGCGCCCTTCTCCAGGTCGATCAGTTCGGCGCTGTCCGTCGTGCCCCTGTCCGTCTCCCCGCCGGCTACGAGCACCGTGCCGTCGTCAAGGAGCGTGGCCGTGTGCCCCACCCTCTTGACAGTCATCGTCGGCCCGGCCCTCCACTGCTTGTCTGCCGCGTCGAATATCTCGGTCGTCGCAGTGGGTCCGGAGCCTGAGTAGCCACCTATCACGAATATGTCGCCGTTCGGGAGCGTGACGACCTCTGGCCACGCCCTCGGATACAGCATCGATGGACAGGACGACCATGAGGCGTCGTCGGCAGTTGCGTGGACAGACGCGTAAAGGATAGCGCCCCCTACTCCGCCGAGACACAGCGTCATGACGACCATGAGGGCGCCCGCTGTTCGGTCTACCTTTCGCATCGCGGCTGCTGTGAGCGCATCCACTCGTCTCTCCTCCCCCGCACGAGACGCCGTGCGAACCCCTACACGCGGATGGTCAAAGCATGCAATCCACTACGACCGCGATGCCCGCGAACCCGCGAGCGAGATCCCTCTTGGCGCAGGGCGCTTCCCACGCCTATATAACGTCCGAGAAGGCCTTCGCTCATTTAGAACTTTGTGGATACTGACTCACGCCATCTCCGGGCCTACTTCGCCCCTTCCGCCGCCCCGTTCTCCTGTGTCGTTTCGGGTTCCTCGTAAGGCTCCACGATCTTCGCCGCCCTCTCCAGCAGCGCCAGCTCCCTCGTGGTCAGCACGCGTGAGTCGATGACTAGTATGACTGCGCAATCGTGTATTAGCACGAAGTCGTGCAGGTGGTTCACGAACCTCAGGACGCTCTCGAAGTCGTTCTGGGTGATCGTG
>DATKWQ010000077.1:0-2291 GCA_035529455.1 Thermoplasmata archaeon | reverse complement strand
GCCGCGTTCTGCGATTTCAGAGACGCCGTGCTTCCGAAGGACAACGCGATCGGCATGCCCTTCAAGACCGCCTCGATGTATGCGGACGTATCGTTATGGATGAACACAATGGGAACATGGTACTATCCGGACGTCATCGTGATGTTCACGACCCTCGGTGACAGTCTCAGGGAGAGCCATCCCGAAGTCGCCGAGGCTTGCGACGGGATAGTCGCCGCTGCCGACGATGCGATCATTCACAACTGGGCCAGCTGGAGGTTCAGAGGCCTCGCGACTGGACTCGGTGTGTTCGTATGCCCGTCCATTGGGGTGTTCCAGGCCTACTGGGACGCCGACGAACGGGTCTACAATGAGGTGGGACTGGACTTCGTGACGGACTCGGGCTGGGACCTTGTGCTAATGGCCTACGCATACACGGTCAAGATGTACGGTTGCGTGCCCATCACCAGGTCGAAGTAGGCGCGCTGTAACGAGTCGCCTTCGGGCGGCGAAGCGGGGCGAGCGTGGACGACCCTACCTAGAGAGCCGCTCCTCGAAGTCCTTGGCGTCCATGCGGGTGACCGCGACGCCTGCCTGCTCGAGCAGCTCCAGCCCGGACAGGTCCGAGTAGTCGCCTATGTAGACGACGCGAGCTATCTGCGCGTTGAGAATCATGCGCGCACATATCGGGCAGGGGACAATCGTCGAGTACAAGGTCGAGCCACGCGCGTTGGTGCCCGCCTGCATGAGGGCGTTCTGCTCCGCGTGCACCGCGGTACATGTCTCGAGCCGCGTCCCGGACGGTATGTTCATCTTGTCCCTTATGCAGCCCATCTCCTCGCAATGAGGCAGCCCGCGGGGGTTGCCGTTGTATCCGGTGCTCTTGATCTCCCCGACATCGCTCACGATCAACGCCCCGATCTGCCTCCGAGTGCACGTGCTCCTGCGGGACACCTCGATGGCTATGTTCATGAAGTATCTGTCCTTCGATATGCGCCTGTTGTGGTCATCGGCCACGATGATCCGTCTCCTCTGGCGGAAATGTTGCTTTCCCTCTTTAAGTTGCGCCTCTGTGAAGCGGCGGAGAAATCACATCTGGGAAGGATAGATATATGCCGGCCGTATTTAATCCGGCTGGCGCCCAGGGCGCCAGAGGAATCACGATGGCTAAATGGACGAAGATCGCGGCGGCGCTGTTGGCAGCCGCGGCGATCATACTGCTCAGCTACTCCCTCTTCTTCGCGCAGGAGCCGACCGCGGACGACACGACGGCCCCAGGTATGGGCGACAAGCACGTCTACACCTCGACGAACCTCGCGATAATGGTCGCATCCTCGTTCCTAATCGCCATCGCGGTCATGTTCATCCTGCTGAGGGAGGAGTACGTGCCCCTGCCCCCGTCCATGAGACCTCTGCCCCCTCCGCCACCGGCGGAGGGAGCCGCCGACCCGGGAACGGCGATCGAGCCGGAAGTGGTTGTCCCGAAGGATCCTGAGGTTGCAGTCGACAAGGCCGCCGAGACATCGCCTGACGAGGTGAAGCGGGAGACCTACATCATACTGCGACTCCTAACCGGCGACGAGCGCATCATGTTCAAGGCCGTCATGGACGCCGGCGGTGCGGCCCTGCAGAAGGACCTCATCAAGAGTACAAAAATGTCCAATGCCAAGGTCTCGAGGGTCTTGGACCGGCTGCAGGAGAAGGGTGTCATCACCAAGGAGAGGCACGGCTCGACGAACAGGGTCAAGATATCTGTGGAGGATGTCTGAGAGGGGGCTTTTCAGCTCACTTTTCGTCCACGTGAAAAGCTTGGAGGCACTTTTCAGCGTAGTTCCATATACCCTTTCAACCAAACATATACACAAGATGCCCCGGGTACAGAAGCCGCTGTGCGAAGGGGCGCTAAGAAGGAGGGAAACGAAAAATGAAGACCTATGCGCTGTTGGCAGTAATCGCAGCCGTTGCGGTCGTCGGAGTCGCGGGCGCAGCTGTCGCCTCGGAGCCTGTCGCGGAAGCAGTCGGGCTTGAGGCGCTTCATCAGTGGGCGCATCAGCACTCGTGGCAGTGGTCCGGAGAGGGAACTGGCCCCCACGACTACAACTACGACTACTCATACGACTACAACAGCTCCTATGAGACCTGCCCGTGCAACGTGACAGCCTGAAGCACCGTCGGGAGCTCAAAACCCTGTGAAACCCCTTTATTTTGTCATTCTCATCTGCGCAGCGCGAGCCAACCACCAGACTCACCGTATCAGTTTTATACCGGCCGGTCACTGTACGCGTCGTGACCAGCGGCGTTGTGGAGGAGCC
>DATKWQ010000076.1:0-7187 GCA_035529455.1 Thermoplasmata archaeon | reverse complement strand
CTCTCCAGCAGCGCCAGCTCCCTCGTGGTCAGCACGCGTGAGTCGATGACTAGTATGACTGCGCAATCGTGTATTAGCACGAAGTCGTGCAGGTGGTTCACGAACCTCAGGACGCTCTCGAAGTCGTTCTGGGTGATCGTGTACTCCAGCCCCTCGATCAGCACGACCGCCCTGTCGGCGCCCTCGACGAACTTGGTTATCTTGAGGTTCAGCAGGCTGAGCTCGGTCGGGTCGATGTGGTCGACGCCGGTCCTCCTCGTCAGCCACAGTATCTTCTCCGCCTCGAAGTCGTGGGAATGCCTCAGCCTGTTCGGGTGCTCCCTCGCGACGAGCATGCCCTTGGCGCCGTGTCTCACCGCCTCGTTGAACATGTCGAAGGCGACTCTGGGTCTCCTCTCCTTCACGAGGTACAGGAAGCCGATCTCGACCGGGAAGTGCTCCCCCGGCGTCGGACCGATTGCAGGATAGTTCTCCCCTCCGACGAAACCGTCCGTCCTCGTCGAGCCCGAAGTGGCGGCCGCCCCTGCGTACTTCTGGTACATCACGGCTCCGATGGCGCCTATAGACAGTACGACCGCGACGAACACCAGATACGGGGCCACATCGACACCGTCTCCTTCCGTCGTCGCCGCCGACTCGGTGCTCACGACGAAGTCCTTGTACGTGTCGCCGACCCCCCAGACGTCCTCGATGTCACCATACCAGGAGTGCCTCAGATACTCTATCCTGAGGCTGTAGCTGTAAGTCGTCGACACCGCATCGCCAGGAACGCACATGCCGAGCTCGTAGGTCTCCGAGGCGGGGCCGTCCGGGTTCAGCCATGCGGACTCGTTCGAGACGTTCTTCCAGCAGTACTCGTTCGGCGGCATCCACGAGAAGTGCACGGACACGTTGGTCACCTTTAGCTCGTAGACGTAGTCGCCGGACGGCAGCGCGTTCGTCGCGGTGATCATGATTGTGAAGTTCTCCTCCGGGCAGTACGCCTGCTTCGGCGGGTCGAAACAGAATATCACATTCATCGCGTCGTCGGCGGCATCGGCAGTGAACGCCATCGGCGACAGCGATAGCGCTGCCAATGATGCGATGGCGAATACGAAGGCCCTCCGGCGAACCAAGTCTATGTCCCTTCCCCGACACCCCGCGACCGGGATGGTCAGTACCTTAATCCCTGCTTCGCTACATAAATTGAACTGAGTGGCACGGGAGACCCAGTGGACAGGAGTCGACGTCGCCTCTCAGAGGGGCACACGCTTCTCGTCCTTCGTGATGTTCAGGACCACCTGGGTGTAAGTCTTGTCGACGTTCGGGTGGTCGAGCGCCCTCTTGACATAATCGTTCAGCTCAGCGCGGCTCTTGAACCGCGCCATGATGATGGCGTCCCAGTCCCCGGTCGAGTCGAAGACGGCGTAGACGGCGGGGTCCTTGGCGAGGTCACACTCCGTCTCCACGATCTTGCCGTGGATGACCTTGACGCCGATGATGGCACTGATGTCGTACCCTAGCTTGGACGGGTCCAAGACCGGTATGTATCCCTTGATCACTTCCGCCTTCTCCAGCATCTTGACCCTGTTGGAGACCGTCGTGAGTGATATCTCGAGCTCCTTCGCTATGTCCCTGAAGCTCTTGCGGGCGTTCTCGTTCAGGCTCCTGAGAATGTCTCGGTCTGTCTCGTCCAGCTCGAATACGACTTCCTTCTTGACGCCGGCCCTCATCAGACTTGGCATAACGCAGGTCGGAATATATATCTTCCATGACGGGCGAGACGGATGCCCGAGTGAAACGGTCATATGTGCACAATATATGCATAATTATGGTCAATCGTCCACATTTTGTCGAACAACATTGAAATAATGCCAGTTACATAGTATATAACCACTCGGAGGGCGAAAACCATGCCAGGTGAATCCATGTGTTATGATGCGAGGATCCGCTACTGGGAGGAGGAATGGCTTTCGAGGCTCCTAGAAGATGCTTTGAGACTCAAGGGCCAGGCCGCCGAGCCTGAGGCAGAGACGCCTGAGGCGGCGAAGGGATTGACAGCCGGTCGCATGATAGTCTCGAGCGAGTGAGCCATTTCGAACTCCGGAGTGGAAGCCGATTTCAGCATCAGCGTTAACGCGATTATAGCGACAGCGATTTCATGCGTGCCGCGGGCACGGTTCAGATCATCTTGCCCGCGTCCCTGACGGACATGGGCGCGTCGACCGGCTCGGATATGTTTCTGAAATAGAGGTAGAATATCAGCGTGGCGACCACGTAGAGGACGCAGCAGATGAAGAACGGCAGCACCCTCGTGTAGTCGTCCGCCCACAGATATCCGGAGACGCTCTCCGCGATGGCGAACGGTATCGTCCATGCGATGGCCGTCAGCGCGAGGAACGTGGCGCGTATGTTCGCGGGTACGATGTTCATCAGGTACGCGTTGAGGACCGGTATGGGCACGAGCATGAGCAGGTTCCTTAAAACGTAGAACACCGCCGCCAGCGCCAGGAACGGCGCGTACGGTATCGCCATCATCACAGCTATCGATGCGAACTGGCAGACCGTGACAAGGATCACGCTACCCCTGAACTCGGCGAACTTGGGCACGATGAACCATCCGAATGCGATGGCGAGGTTCGAGAGTGCGAATATGATGGCGAGCTCGGTGTCGGATGCCGCCATACCCTCCTTGAATATGAGCGGGAACCAGGGTATCAGTATGCCCGCGCCGAGGCCGATGAAGACGTTCTGGATCGAGTACATAACGAATATTTTCTTGACCCGTGAGTCGAACGATCGCACGATCCCTCGGAAAGTGATGGCGTCGGAGCCGTCATCGCGCTCGTCCTTGGTGAACGCGGTGAGGATGACCGGAGCGACGCCTATAATCACTGTCGCGAAGATGACGTACCAGTAGGCGGTCGACGCGTCGACGGCTATCAGGCTTGGCAGGAACATGCCAGCGAGCGCGGCGATGGTCATACCCATCTGGTTCGAGAACGACTGGAGGCCGAACAGGTACTTGACCCTCGAAGTGGTCGTCTTGCCTGCGAGGAGCGCCATGAGCGACGGTGAGATGATCGACGCGCTGAAGTTGGCGACCGACGACGCGAGCACGAATATCGCGAAATTCTTCTCGGACAGGAACAGCGCGAGGCCGATCACGTCGCCTGCGAGGCCGAGTATGAGGAGCTTCTTCCTGCCGAACCTGTCGGCGAGGACCCCGGAGAACAGGAGCGACACTATACCGACGATGGAGCCTATGCCGAGTATGAGCCCTATCTCGACAGACCCGAACTCGAGCGCGTCGAGGTACAGTATGAGGATGTACCAGTACGCGGCCGCTACGGCCCCCATGAAAAACGACGCGCCGATGAGGCGCCGCTCGTCCTTGCCGCTCTTGGAGTAGTATCCGAAGGTCTCCCGGGCGCCGTCAGAACCCGCTCTGACCAAGTTGCCTATTGCTCTCGCTGCAGCTGTCTGCAATTAGTGCCCTCGCCCCGCTGAAACAAGGTTCCCAGATAACTAGCTTGGGGTGTACGGAGACAACTCTAATCGATTAGAAATGATTCACAATCTATGGTAGCCGACTTCAGCAAAGGCTGGAGGCGAGACGGTTCTCAAATAGGAATTTCTCCAGCAGAGTCGGATTTGTGACTGGAGAATGAATCCACTGCATTGCCGCCGCCATCTGTATTCCCGTTCTAGCCTTCGACTATTTTCTAGAAGATGTATCTACTGTTGTCTGAGTAGTCCACGTGTGCTCTGGTCTTTTCACTGAACCTCATACCTGTGAAAGGCCTCTCTGAGTATATGGTCGAGGTCATCTGATTTTGCAGGGCGGAGATTGTTGTCCATTCTGCCTTCCGTGAACATCCGTTTTCTGAGGTCGCGAGTCAGAGAGATTTCGATGATATCGTTCCGATAATCGGTGTCAAATAACAGCTGCTTTAGGAGCCGGCGCAATTCGATTCCAAGGGATGAAATCGTTTTTAGACCAATGTCTGCGGCCAGCGCCTCAAGCCTTCCATCGTCGGAGGACGCATTGAACTCAAGTATCTCTGGCAACGCAAAACTGCACGCGATGCCATGAGGGATACCGAACTCCATCGTCAGCGGATAAGACATTGAATGAGACAAAGCCGTTCTCGTCTGACTTATTGCAAGGCCGGCCATGAGGCTAGCCTGCATCATCGAACTTCTCGCCTGATAGTCATGACCATTAATCTTGAGCCTCGGCAAAGCATTGAGAGACAGCCTGAGAGACTGCGTCGCGAGCATCAGGCTCACCGGATTAGCATTATTGTTCCAGATAGACTCTAGTGCGTGGGATACTGCATCCAACCCAGATGACACGGTTATGCTCTCCGGGAGGTTGTATGTTAGCGTCGGATCGGCCATGGCGACCTTCGGATACAAATCATCCCCGCACAACGAACGCTTCATTCCCGCCTGATTGTCCCAGATTGTAGCGGTCGGCGTCACCTCCGATCCTGTACCCGCCGTTGTAGGGATTGCGATGATTGGAACAGCTCCGTCAGCTCCAATGCCAGTGCCTTTCCAGAATAGGTCGGATAATGGCTTGGTTTTTTGTGATTTGAGAATTCGGGATAAGGCCTTTGCAGTATCGAGGCTGCTTCCTCCTCCCAACGCGATGATGGAATCCGCTTTGTCCAGTTCTTGTATGTTCCGCAAGTCATCGATATATTCCAAGCTTGGATTCGGAGTTACAGTGTCGAGTACAAAGGCAACTCGTTCATTCAGTAACTCCTCGATTCTGTTGACAAGACCTCTCTTTCTAAATCCCGGGCTAGTGACTACGACCACGCTAGTGCCAGCCACGATGCTTCCAATGGACTCTAAGCTGTTTTCGCCGAAGGTGATTCGTGTTGGATTATAGAAAGACCAGGAAGGAATGGAATCACCCGATCCTATCTGAGCGACAAGCTTTCATGAATTCCTTTCGGTTCTGGATCGGACTCTCCTTCGGACGGCCGAGGTTGCCTCTCGCGCTTCCATTGACCCTCACTTCGATGAAGCCGGGGCCCTGAGCATCGCAGGCTTGTTTCATAGCTCTCAAGATGCCGTCTTCATCTTTGACGGACATCGCCCAACTGTAACCGCATGACTTGGCAATCCCCACGAAGTCGATTCCAAAGCCCACTGTGGGCTGCCCGCCGACCGACTCGTGAGCACCATTATTCAGTACGATATGAACGAGGTTGCCGGGAGCCTTCTGTCCGATGATAGCCATTGAACCCATATGCATGATGATGGAGCCGTCCCCATCGAGGCAGACGACTTGTCTATTCCTCAGAGCCGATGACAGCGCCATCGCGATTGAAGATGCATGGCCCATTGAGCCAACCGTCAGGAAGTCTCTGCAATTCTCAGATTTTGTGGACCTACGATGCTCGTACAGCTCCCTGGATGCCTTCCCTGTGGTGGAAACAATAAAAGCCTCATGATTCAGGCAGCCGACCACAGTTTTTATGGCGTCCTCCCTCGATAGTGGATACGGATCGGTTTCTGTTGTCACAGATGTATAGCTCTCAAATGTGCCGGGCATCACCAGGATGACTGCTGGAGCTTCTCTTTGACGCATAGTATTGCATGCTTCGGAGATCACACTGTCAGGATCTTCTGTTGTGCCATCTATTAAGAAGTACGGTATTTCGAGGGCATCTAGAAGTGCGGGCGTTATTCGACCTTGCTTGATGTGCTGAGGCTCGTCCTTCGTTCCAGGAGCCCCGCGCCAGCCAACAACGAGGAGCATGGGTATGCTGTATACCTCGGGATCTGCGAGGGACATGAGCGGGTTGATCGAGTTGCCGATGCCCGAGTTTTGCATGTATACTAATGCAGGCTCGCCGGTGCCGAGAAACCATCCCGCGGCCAAGCCCACGGCATTCCCCTCATTTGCCGAAATCACATGTTTTCCCCGGTCCACATTATCCTCTATGTACGCGCACAGGTGCTTCAACAATGAATCGGGCACTCCAACGAAGTAATTGACACCCTGTTTCCTGACCGATGCGAGAAAACCCGCAGGGTCTATCATCAATCTCCCCCAGGGATGAGTTCTATGACCTCGCTAATTGACAAGAGTTTGGACTCAGACTGCGATGACTTACCATACTTGAGCAAGTCTTTGGCGATGTCAACCATAGCAGGATATGCCGCGCGGATGAGATGGTTTGCATATATCACCACATCGACGCCTTCCTTGGCCAGGTCTTCTTCAAGAATGTCATTGTAGCTTGTAGGAACGGCGAACAGTGGCACCTGCACCTGCAGTTTACGGTATGCGGAACAGAATTCAATGACTTCATCAGGAGTCTTGCTCCTGCTGTGGATTAGAACGCCATCCGCGCCAGCTTCGATGTAGGCTTTCGCTCTGTCCAAGGCGTCATCGACGCCTTTTCCAAGTATGAGGCTCTCAATACGCGCGACAATCATGAAGTCTTCTGTGACCTGCCCCGTCTTTCCTGCGCTTATCTTCGCTGCGAAATTCTCGATGGTGTCCTGTGTCTGAGGCACATCGTTGCCGAAGAGTGAGTTCCTCTTCAAGCCAATCTTGTCTTCAATGACTACTGCAGAAACTCCCAGACGTTCCAGAGTCCTGACCGTGAACTGGAAATGCTCAGGCTTTCCGCCGGTATCGGCATCGAAGACTATTGGCTTCGTGGTCACTTCCAGGATTTCATTGAGCGTGTTCACTCTGGACGTGACATCTACTGCCTCAGTGTCGGGTTTCCCTTTAGCCGCAGATTCGGTAAGACTGCTTGCCCAGATGCCGTCAAACTCTTTCCGTCCTGTTTCAGAGTCCACTGACAAATTCTCTACTATCAATCCTGTCAGACCATTGTGTGACTCAAGCAGTCGCACCAAAGGTTTGGCCTTCAGCAGTCTTCGCAATTTGCGCCTTCTGACATCGGGAGTGGTGCCAATCTCCTGCATTGCCTTATTGAGTTGTGTAGAGGATATTCCTTCAGTGTAGGGGACTTCCACAAGCTGCCCTCCCCATTCACTAAGGGTTTCAATTACAGATTGACGAGCCTTCTTCTGGATGCCCTCCCGCCAATCATCACCATGAACGACAAAATCGGGACGGTACTGTCTGAGATTGGGAACATAGTCCAATGTCGTCTGCGGAACCACTCTCGATACGCCTTTGATGTTTTCCACGATTATCTTGCGCTGGT
>DATKWQ010000075.1:0-10397 GCA_035529455.1 Thermoplasmata archaeon | reverse complement strand
CCATGTAGTATGTCTCGAGGTAGTACGCGTCCTGGTTCAGGATGAGGCCGAGGTAGTCCTGGTTGGCCAGCACGACATCGTGGAACAGCTTCGTCGTGAACTTGCCGAACTCGACGCACGACTTGGCCATCTCCTCCATCTGGGCGCGTTCCTCCTCGCTTATCTGCTTGGAGACGCCTCCTGGGAGACCGAAGCATGGATGAGTCGCTCTACCACCGACTATCTCCTGCACCTTTTGACCGTACGACCTGTGCTTGATGACCTCTCCGCCGATCTCCACGCCGACCGCGTCGACCACACCGAGGACGTTCCTCTTGTTGGCCGGGGCGGACGGGCCCAGGACGAAGTCGGGTGCCGCAAGAGCGTAGAAGTGCGCTATGTGGCTGTGGTTGTACTGTCCCATGTAGAACAGCTCCCTCAACTTGGTCGCCGTGGGCGTGGGTGTCGCGTCGAACACAGCATCGAGCGCCTTCGTCGATGCGATGTGGTGCGCGGCCGGGCATACTCCACAGAGCCGGTTCGTTATGATGGGAAGCTCCTGCACGTGTCGACCGATGCAGAACCTCTCGAAACCCCTGAGCTCAGGAACCTGCCAGTACGCTCTGGCGACGTTCCCCTGCTCGTTCAGGAATATCTCTATCTTGCCGTGCCCCTCGAGCCTCGTGATCGGGTCTATCGTCAGCTTCTTCTCAGTGGTCTTCGTGGTTTCGTCGTTGATTATTGGTCCTGGCATGTGCAATCACCCCTTCTTCTTGCGCTTCTCGGTCACAGTCCTCTTGAGCAGCGACTTCGGGAGCGTGAATGCATAGAAGGTCCCGAGCGGGTCCTTCACCTGCATCATTAGTTCCATTATCTGCTCCTCACTTAACTTTGACTCCGAATCTGTGATGTTCAGGAGCGATGACAACGCGCTCAGCATGCTTCCGCCGTGGTCCATGACAGCCTTCGTCGGGCCCATGCATCCCCTGCAGGGCATGTTGGCCTTCGGACACATGGATCCGCAGCCCGCTCTTGTGGCGGGACCTATGCAGATGATGCCCTGGTCGAGGAGACACTTCTTCGGGTCCGCCTTGATCTCGTAGGACTGGTAGATCTTGTCGATCCGTCGGTCCTTCTCCACCCGCTCACGGTCGCATTCGTCGCAGAGAGTCTTGTCCGAGGCGATGACCGTTCCCTTCGGGGGCAGGGCCGCACCTTCGGTCACGAACTTGGCCACCGCGTCGATCGCCAATGCGATGAGGTTCACCGTCGGTGGGCAGCCAGGCATGAAATAGTCCACATCCACGACCTCGTCGAGCGTCTTGACGCTGTCATAGAACTCGGGTAGGTCGACCTCGCCCTCTGGAACCGTGCAATGCGTCTGCGGCGTCACGAAGTCGGGGTTGTCCGTGGAAACGGTGTCTTTGTAGACCGTCTGGAAGACCTCCTTCCTGTTGGTCACGTTCGCCAGGCCAGGTGTGCCACCGAAGCACGCACACGACCCGAACGCTATCATCACCACTGACTTCTCCCTCAGCACCTTCGCGACATGCTCGTTCTCGCTGTTCCGGATGGCGCCGTTGTAGAACGACACGGTGATCGACTTGTCCGGCATAGCCTCTAATTCGCTGAGCTTGCCGTCGAACCCGATCGGCCAGAACACAACCTCGGCTATGGCGTGCACGTCCAGTATCTTCGCGTCTATGTCCAGGAGCGCTACGTCGCAACCTCCACAGCCCGCGCCCCAGTACTGCGCTATCTTAATCTTATCTGCCATTTCAGCTCACCTCCTTGTCAGGAACTTGACTCCTTGGGACTGCCATGTACTGCGGCGACTGGCCCTTGGTGCCTACCTGCTCGACCATCCTCCACCGCTTCAGCGCTATGATGTGCTGGACGATCTCAGGTTTGGCTATCCCCGTCGCGTCGTGCAGTTCGTGGACCGTTCTCGAAGCCTCCTCCATCTGGAGGAGCAGCATGTTCCGCTCCAGCTCGACCGCCGCCGCCTTCTGCAGCACGAAGCTGTATCTGGCATCGGTTATCGTCTCGCCGAACACGTTCTTGCCGGTCGTGAGCGACCCTTTCTTTCCGAGCAGCCATCTGATGCGCTCGCCCTCGAGCGTCCTCAGCGCCGCCCTGATCCTGGCGTCCCTTGGTGTCATGTTCAGTCACCACCCATCGGGGACGGCCCCAGCTCGTTTATCTTGTTCGTGAACTCGACGATGGTCTTCTGGAACTTCTCTCCCTCACCAGCGGATATCCATTCGAGTCTCAGCCTGCCCGGGTCATAGCCGAACTGCTGGAGCAGCATCTGAAGAAGAGCGACTCTCCTCCGCGTCCTGTAGTTGCCTCCGATGTAGTGGCAGTCCGCTGGATGACATCCTGCGACCAGGACTCCATCAGCCCCCTTCTGGATCGCCCTCAGGACGAACTCAGGGTCGACTCTAGCAGAGCACATGACCCTTATCACCCTGAAGTACGGGGGCATCTGCAGCCTGCTGACCCCTGCGAGGTCAGCGCCGGCGTATGAACACCAGTTGCAGCAGAACACGATTATCTTCGGCTCGAAATCCTCTTCCTCTGCCTTGGGCTGACCACCGGCGTTGGGCGTTACGCTGCTCATTGCCTCACCTCCTGCGTCTCCGAATCATCTTCAAGCGCTGCGTCGATCATGGCGACGATCTGTTCGTCCCTGAATCCCTTCTGCGTCAGCGCTCCGGACGGACATGCTCCGACGCATGCCCCGCAGCCCTTGCACAGGCCGATGTTGAGGTCAAGCATCTTCTTCGTCTCGTCCTTCTTGTCGACGATGATCTCCAGCGCCTTGTACTCGCAGGTCGGGACGCATATGCCGCATCCGTCGCAGAGCGTCTCGTCCACGAATGCCACGATGCCCTCCGCCTCGAGCGTCTTCTTCGACAGGATGGTCATCGCGCGCGACACGGCCGCCAACCCCTGGCCGATGCTCTCGTCCAGGAACTTCGGACCATGTGCGAGACCTGCCAGATAGACTCCCTCAGTGGCGAAGTCCACCGGCCTCAGCTTCATGTGCGCCTCAAGGAAGAATCCCTCCTTGATCATGGGCACCTTGAGCATCGGTGCGAGTGCTTCCGACTCAGCGTACGGTCTGGTACCAGAGGCGAGCACAAGGTAGTCCGGGGTCATGACGATCTCCTTGCCCGTGTCCTCGTCGGTCACGGTCACCTGGACCTTGCCGCCCTTGTCCTCGACCTTGGGCTTCACATCGTCCTCGAACCTGACGAATGTCACGCCCTTGTCGGCGGCTGTCTTGTAGTACTCCTCTCTGAAGCCGTAGGTCCGTATGTCCCTGTACAGGACGAACACCTTGGCGCTCGGGTCCTTCTCCTTGATCTTTATCGCTGCGGTCATCGTGCCCGTGCAGCACACACGCGAGCAGTTGGGGTGCCCTTCCTCGCGGGAGCCGACGCACTGTATGAACACATACGAGTCTCCCTTGACCTCGCCCTTCTTCAACTTCTCCTTGAACTCCAGCAGCGTGAGCACATTCGCGTTCTTGCCGTAGAGGTACTCGCCTTCCGGCTTGTACTCCTGCGCGCCGACCGCCAGTATGACCGCGCCGTGCTCGAAAGTCTCGCCCGAGTCGAGGGTTGTCTTGAAGTTGCCGACGTATCCCTCGATGTCCTTGATACCCTTGCCAATATGCACGGTTATGTTCGGGTTGGAGTTGACCTCCTTGGCGAGCGAGTCGGCGAACTCCGCCGGGTCCTCACCTGATGGCAGGTAGTGCAGTTTCCTAAGGTTCCCGCCGAGCTCCTTCTCCTTCTCGACCAGGTAGACCTTCACTCCCTGCTTGGCCAGCTCGAGGGCGGCGACCATGCCGGTCGCGCCTCCGCCGACGACCAGCGCCTGCTGGTTCACGTCTATCATGAGGTTCTCCAAGGGCTCCAGCAGCCGCGACTTCGCGACCGCCATGCGCACGAGGTCCTTGGCCTTCTTCGTGGCTGCCGCGGCCTCGTGCATGTGTATCCAGGAGCACTGGTCCCTGATGTTGGCCATCTCGAACAGGTACGGGTTGAGCCCCGCCTCCTTGATGGTGTTCTGGAACAAAGGCTCGTGAGTCCTCGGGGTACAGCTCGCCACGACGACCCTGTTCAGCTTGTGCTCCTTGACCATCTCCTTGATCTTCTCCTGCGTGTCCTGCGAGCAGGTGTAAAGGTTCTCCTCGGCGTAGACGACATTCGGCAGGCTGCGCGCGTACTCCGCAACCGAGGGCACCTTGACGACGCCCCCGATGTTGATTCCGCAGTGACACACGAACACGCCGATCCTCGGCTCCTGACCCACTATGTCCAGCTCCGCCGGGTACACCTTCTTCGTGACGAGCGTGTCCCTCGCGGACGATATCTCGGTGGCCGCCTTGGCCGCTGCACCGCTCGCCTCTGCGACGGTCATCGGGATGTCCTTCGGCGAAGAGAACGCACCGCTCACGAACACCCCTGCCCTCGAGGTGCTGACGGGGTTCAGGACGTCCGTCTTGCAGAACCCGTCCTTGTTCAGCTGGAACTTCATGACCCTGCTGAGCGCCTCGGCGTCCTCCGGGGGTCTCAGTCCGACGGCCAGGACGACCATGCCGAACTCCTCCTCCTTCGGCTCGCCCTTCTCGACGTATTTGACGATGAGGTTCTTCGTCTTGGGGTCCTCGAACACCGACGCGACCCTGGAGCGGACGAAGTCTATGCCGTACTCGCTCTGAGCCCTGTTGTAGTACTCGTCGAACTCCTTGCCGAACGCCCTCATGTCCATGAAGAATATCTTTGGCTGGATGTTCCCGCCATGCTCCTTGGCTATGATGGCCTCCTTGATCGAGTACATGCAGCAGACACCCGAGCAGTACTCGTTGCCAACCTGCTCGTCCCTCGAGCCAACGCACTGTATGAACGCTATCTTCTCTGGTATGTCACCGTCCGATGGACGCATGACGGCCCCGAAGTACGGCCCGGTCGCGCTCAATATCCTCTCGAACTCGATGCTCGTGACGACGTTCTTGTACACTCCATATCCGTACTCGCCCTTCAGGCGGGCGTTGAACTCGTCGAAGCCAGGCGACAGGATGATGGAGCCGACCTTAATCTCAAAGACCTTCTCCTTCTGATCGTAGTCGACCGCATTCGCCTTGCACTCCTCGGCGCAGATACCGCACCCTATGCACTTCTCAGGGTCGATGGAGTACACGAGCGGAACGGCCTGCGGATAGCGCACATAGATCGCCTTCCTCACCTTCGTCTGTTCGTTGTACTCGTCGACGGTCTCGATTGGGCACTTCTGGGCGCATGAGCCGCAACCAGTGCACTTCGTCGCGTCGACCCTAAGCGCCCTCTGCTTCACCGTCACAGTGAAGTTGCCTGCCTGACCATCGACTATCGCGATGTCCGCGTTGGTGATCAGGTCGATGTTGTGGTGCCTCCCGGTCGCGACCAGCTTCGGTGCCATGATGCACATGGCGCAGTCGTTCGTCGGGAATGTTTTGTCGAGCTGGGCCATCGTGCCGCCGATGCTCGGCTGCTTCTCTACCAGGTATACCTTGAATCCAGAATCGGCAAGGTCAAGCGCAGACTGCAGGCCTGATATGCCTCCGCCCACGACCATGACTGCACCGATCTTGTCAGTTGCTGCCATCACTGCTCACCTCCGATCTCGATGGTTTTGTAAAGTGGCGTGAACCCATCCGGATGCTCCATCGCGATCTTGCTGTTCTGTCTCAGGAGTACTATGTGCCTGAGGATCCGGTCCGTCGGGACCTCCATGATCATGCCGAGTTGCTTCACTGACATGGCTCTGATCTTCGCGAGCTCGAGTATCATCGCCCTCTCGAACTCCTCCTCCGTCGCCGAGTCCAATATCTTCTGCAGTTCCTCGGGGTCGAGTTTGTTGCCGTAGACATTACCCTTGTCGACGAGGTTGAGTTCCTTTCCTACCAGCGCCCTGAGCCTGAATGTCACGGAGGCGTCATCGGCAGCCGCGAGCCTCGTCTTCACCATGTCGTCGTCGTGAGCCTTGCACGGCCCCATCTCACGGATCTGGTCCGTGAACTCGGTGACGACCTTTGAGAACCTCTCACCCTCCGATGCCGAGACCCACTCGAGCCTGAGCCTGGCGGGGTCGACACCTGCCTCCTCGATCAGCTTCTTCATCAGCTTCACGCGCTTCTCGGTGTAGAAGTTGCCAGAGATGTAATGGCAGTCACCGATGTGGCATCCACCGAGCAGCACACCGTCCGCACCGGCCCTGAACAGGTCCAGCACGAGATGCGGGCTTATCCTCGTGGAGCACATGACCCTGACCGCCCGAATATTCGTCGGGTACTGGTATCTGCTGACTCCGCACAGGTCAGCACCGGCGTACGAGCACCAGTTGCACAGGAAACCGATTATCTTCGGTTCCCACGGTCCCTCGTGCTTCTTCTCGTGGTGGTGCTTCTTGTCTGTCATGTATCACACCTCCTCGTCGAGGGCAGCCCTCGCCTCAGCGAGGAGCTGCGCGTCGGTGTAGTTAGTCATCGATATCGCTCCCTCCGGGCATGTGGCGCCGCAGCAGCCGCAACCCTTGCAGGCGGCCACTATTACCTCAGCGATGCCGTCGTCGTTCTTTCTGAGTGCACCATACGGGCAGACCGTCACGCAAGTCCCGCAACCGCTGCACTTCGTCTCGTCGACGACAGATGTGAGCGCCTCGGCCTGGACGAATCCCTTGGCCATCGGTATCGCGGCGCGCGATGCTGCCGCTCCACCCTGGATCGCACAGTCCATTATGTCCGCCGGTCCCCTGCATGACCCTGCGACATACACGCCGTCGGTGGCGAAGTCCACAGGTCTGAGCTTCACGTGCGCCTCCAGGAAGAATCCTTCCTGGCCGAGCGGCACCTTCAGCTTCTTGGACAGGTCCTGCGCATCCGCCTGAGGCACGAGCGGCGTGGACAATATGACCATGTCCACCTCCATCGTCCTCTCCATCTTCAGTGTCTCGTGGAAGTACGTGATCATCAGCTTGTCGTCCTTCATGAACACCTTGGGGGCGTTCTCGGGCGTGTACCTCACGAACTTGACCCTCTTCTCCCTCGCCTTGTTGTAGGCGAGCTCGTGTTCCACACCGTACGACATGACGTCCCGGTTGAACACCGTGACCTCGATCTTGTCAGTCGGCCCGAGGCGCACTTCCTCGGCGCCTTCCTCGCCGCGGTCCCTGCCGCGCCGTCTGCGCCTTCGCTCCACGATCTCGTCGGGCGCCTTCTGTTCGACTGGTATCTCCTCGACAACCGTGCCTTCCTTCTCGGCGAGCCCGAGCATGTTCTCGTAGTTGTCGACGATGTTCACCGCGTTCTTGATCGCGACATTGCAGCAGATCCTCGAACAGTACGAGACAGTCTGCCCACGCGATCCGACACACTGTATGAACGCCACGTTCCTGAGTTTCGGCAGGGCCTTCTTCTTGCAGAGTATCTCGAACTCTGTCAGCGTCACGATGTTCGGATACTGGTTGTATCCGTACAGCCCCTCTGGCACGGACTCTATTGCACCAGTCGCGACGATGACCGTCCCGACCTTGACCTTCTTCGCCTCCTTGTCCTTCTCGCCTATCTCCACTTCGTAGTTGCCTATGAACCCCTCGGCGGAGTTGATGGTCGAGTTGAGGTAGACGGTGATGTTCTTGTGAGAGGTCACCTTGTCGATGAGCGGCTTGATCGTGTCGGCCGCGCTCTTCTCCGTGGCGAACAGGTTGTTCAGGTTCCTCACGAATCCGCCAAGCTCGTTCTCCTTCTCGACGAGGTGCACTGGGAATCCCATGTTCGCAAGTGACAGCGCGGCAGTCATGCCCGAGACACCTCCGCCTATGACGACTGCTGAGGACTCGACATCGACCTTGACCTCTTCCTGAGCCTCGAGCAACCTCGCCCTGGCAACGCCCATGCGGATGAGGTCCTTCGCCTTCTTCGTGGCCGCCTCTCTCTCCTTCATGTGGACCCAGGAGCAGTGCTCCCTGAGGTTTACGAAGGTGAATAGGTATTTGTTCAGACCGGCCGCCTCGCAGGTCGCCTGGAACAGGGGCGCGTGCGTTCTTGGCGTGCAGCTCGCGACTATTACCCTGTTCAGCTTGTGCTCCTTGATGGCGTCCTTTATGGCCGTGAGCCCGTCGTCAGCACAGGTGTACAGGTTGTCGGT
This sequence comes from Thermoplasmata archaeon, assembly GCA_035529455.1. Taxonomy (GTDB): domain Archaea; phylum Thermoplasmatota; class Thermoplasmata; order UBA10834; family UBA10834; genus UBA10834. The sequence goes on along the minus strand of DATKWQ010000075.1, from coordinate 2,220 downwards.
GGCGAAAGCGACGTCCTTCAGCGTCTTCGCGTAATCCGCCACGGAGGGCACGTCGACGAAGCCGCCGATGTTGCTCCCGCAGTGGCATACGAACACGCCGATCCTGATCTCTTCCTTCTTCGTCTCGGTTTCTGTCATGTGGTTCACGCCCCCCCTGATTGGACGAGAGTCTCGACGGCTTTGGCCGCCGCACTCGAACCCTGAGCGACTGATTCCGGTATGTCCGCCGGTCCCGCGGCATAGCCCGCCAGGTACACACCTGGAACGACGGTACTGCACGGGTCAAGGACCCGATCCGACGACTCCAGGAACCCGAACTCGTCCGCCTTGATCCCGAGCATCTTCGCGATCTCCAGCGTCTCCTTCCTGGGCACCAGCGTCGTGGCGAGCACGACCATGTCGAACTCCTCCGATTGCTGCTTCCCACCGACGTCGTAGACGACTATGGGGTTATGGTTGTCCGCGTTCTCCTGGACGGTGGCGTCGGAGTTGACGTATCTGACGCCGTAGTCCCTCTTCGCCCTCTCGACATACTCGTAGAATCCCTTCGCGCATGCGCGCATGTCCTTGTAGTATATGACGGATTCGATGTCGTCGTAGTGTTCGCGGGCGAGCATCGACTCCTTCGTGGCGTGCATGCAGCAGACCGCGCAACAGTACGGATGACCCACCTGCGGGTTCCTCGAACCTACGCACTGGATGAACGCCATCTTCTTCGGCCTCTCCTCATCGGACCTCCTCTTGATGTGTCCGTGTGTCGGCCCGGCCGCGTTGATCATCCTCTCGTATTCCATGGCCGTGAACACGTTCGGGTACTTGCCGTAGCCGTACTCCGTCGCGGAGGTCGGGTCCCAGACATCGTAGCCGGTCGCGACGATGATTGCTCCGACCTCTATCTCCAGCATCTGATCCTTCATCTCGTAATCTATCGCTCCACGCGTGCAATTCTTCTGACAGTTGCCACACTTGTCCTTCGTGATCTTGATGCAGTTCTCCTTGTCGATGGTCATTACTCTTGGCACAGCCTGCATGAAGGGCACATAGATCGCCTTCCTGTTCTTGAGCCCCATCTCGAACTCGTCGAGGACCTTGACAGGGCACTTCTCGAGACATTCACCACAGCCAGTGCACTTGTTCTCGTCCACGTATCGAGCCTTCTTAAGCACCTTGGCCTTGAACGCCCCCGCCTCCCCCTCGACGCCGACGACCTCGGCGTAGGTGATCACATTGGTGTTCGGATGACCAAAGCAGTCAGCCATCTTCGGTGCCAGAATACATATCGAACAGTCGTTCGTAGGGAAAGTCTTGTCCAGCTGCGCCATCCGGCCCCCGATGCTCGGAGTCTTCTCGACCAGGTGGACGATTATCCCCTTGTCCGCGAGGTCAAGAGCGGCTTGTATGCCCGCGACCCCACCACCTATTACCATTACTGCCTTCTCCATTCAAAGCCCTCCATAGAGTCCTTTCTGATATCCTCGACATTCAACGCGATGCAGATCCCCCCTCGGGAGACCTCGCACCCCCCTGTCAAACTGCCTTCTTCCGTAACTCCTACTCTGTATTATCTGTTTCGTTGACCTCTCAGGCGCTCTGAGGGCGGTCCATCAGGACATGCCCGTCGTTGCACCATGTTCCCAAGTCCGCGGTCAACCGGCGGACTTGCCCTTCTTCATCACCTTCTTCACGTCTGCGTCCTTCTTGATCTCGGTGACCTTGACCTTGAACGGAGCCTTCTTCTTCCCCTGGAGGGCCTCGCTAGAGAATCTCTGGCAGTTCGGGTATGTGCAAGGCGAGCACTTCTTGTCCTTGCACGAAAGCTCTATGAGCACGAGTCTCTCCCGCGTATCGTCTGGCTTGACCATCGGTTTCTTGATCTCGAACATCTTGGCCATCTTCGTCTCGTAGGGGACTTTCTTTGGCTTCGTCTCCCTGACGAACCTCTGGCAGTTCGGGTACGTGCATGGTGAACACTTATTGTCCTTGCACGACAGCTCTATGAGCAGGAACCTCTGGTCAGTATCCTTGTCTCCCTTGGCCTTCGAATCCTTCTTCTCCACTTTATTGGCGGTCATCTTAACATTCCTTCGTCCTTCCAATCCTATCACTCTAGCGATTCTGCGATCACGACACTCAGGTCCTTGATGGGCACATCCACCTGTTCCTTCGGGACGCCCTCGAGTTTGTTGTCCCTGGCGCACGCGAGATGTATCATGCACTTGT
>DATKWQ010000074.1:0-30682 GCA_035529455.1 Thermoplasmata archaeon | reverse complement strand
CGGATTTCTCTGCAATACTACGTCGAGCTTTGCGTGATATGTGATAGCATGACATGCCGTCCGACAACGGCGGACGGCATATTAGCAATATACAATACAAACAGTAGCTGGTGGCGTATCACGCACAACAATAGCACGTAGTAGCTAATTTTATAGATTGCATATTGCCCCTAAGGGGGCAATCAGCAAGAATCCCCTTCGGATCTTGGGTTTTTGTGCGTAACCCCCTGGTGATTTGACTGATTTTTCGCTAACCATGTCAAACCGTGTCACCGTATGCGTATATCCAAATGTCTGGACAAGGCCCTCGAAATCGGTTAACCGGAGAAAACGGCGACAAATCGGCCATTTGTTGTCGATTTTTTGGGGTTACGGATGGGGCGGATGCGGCCCAGGGCGGTTTCCGGGCAAAATGCGACATTTTTAAATAGGCACAGACTGATTGATTGTCGGACAATCGTCAGCATGACGTAAGGGATGGGACCCACCATGCGAAAGTATCTCAAGGAAAGCGAATTGAAAAGCTTGCTCGAGGCGCCTAGGCGCATGCGAGACCGCTTGATCATCAAGATGCTCTACGAGACGGGGATCCGGGTTGGCGAGTTAGAGGCCTTGACAATCGGTGACGTGGATCTCGAGTCTGGTGAGATTACGGTGCAGCATGCGAAGAGGCATCGCGAGGGGCGTAAGGTGCCTATCGTCAATAGTTGGACAAAGACAATGCTGCGTGACTACATCGGCACGCGGAAAAACAGGAAGGATCCGCTCTTCGTTTCCAACAAGCGAGGGCCATTGTCCAGACGCCAGATAGAACGGCTCATACACAACTATGGAACTCTCGTCGGCCTGGACAAGGACAAGCGGCACCCGCACGTGCTGCGCCACACTCACGCAGTTCACGCGCTGAAATCGGGCATAGATCTGAGGACGCTGCAGCAGAACCTGGGACATTCCAGCATAGAGGTCACGGCGATCTACCTCACTATGGACATCGACGACCGCAAGGAGGAGTACACCAAACACAGGTTGGCAGGCATGGAAGTCTCCGAAGACCAAGATGCTCTGGATGGCTCGGACAGGCAGTCGAGCGGAATGGCTTCAAGTCACACGAGCTACTATGTCCTATCTAGCGATGTTTAGCTATGACATAAACTCTTTGCGCTAAAACCTCTTCCGTCTTAACTTTTCATCATTTCTGCTGTTATCGGTGATTTTCCAAGATTTTTGACGCATAAACCCCCCGTGGGAATCTATAATACTAGTAGTCTATACATCTCGCGAAAATGAGCGAAGAGTGGACTGAGAAGTATCGGCCGACATCACTCTCCCAGGTTGTCGGCAATGACAACGCGGTCCGATCCATGAGACGGTGGGCGGAGTCCTGGAAGAACGGTACCCCAAAGAAGAAGGCGCTCGCGTTGAGGGGGGAACCCGGAACCGGCAAGACGAGCTCTGCTCTTGCGCTCGCCAACGATTATGGATGGGTCGTGATCGAGATGAACGCATCCGATCACAGAAATGCAGATTCCATAAGACGTGTTGCCGGGGTCGGCTCCATTAGCCAGACGTTCTCGGAGAGCGGTGAGTTCCTGTCGACCGCTGACGGTAGACGCAAGCTGATCGTCCTCGACGAGGCCGACAACCTGTTCGGTAGGGAGGACTATGGCGGAGCCAAGGCGATCACAGAGACGATAAGGGCGACGGATCAGCCGATAATCCTCATAGTGAACGATTACTATGCTCTCACGAGGAAGGCTTCAGCCGTCAAGACCCTGGCAGAGGCGGTTGACTTCTCCAGGCTCAGCGACAAGGCCGTGATCAGGGTGCTTAAGGGCATATGCTCGGAGGAATCGCTCGATGTTGATGCATCGGTGTTCGAGAAGGTGGCGAGAAATGCCGGCGGCGATATGAGAGGCGCCATAAATGACTTGCAGATGCTGATAGAGGGTCGCCGGTCCTTGGGCGAGGGCGATGCTGGCGCGTTGGGCCAGAGGAATCAGGAAGTGGAGCTCCAGATCGCTCTTGGCGACATGTATGAAGCCCGGTCCGCCAAGGATGCCAGGAACGCGACCCTGGACCTCGATAAGACGCCAGACGAACTAATCCTGTGGGTGGACGAAAGCATCCCACAGGAGTTCAAGACGTCCTCCGAGATGGCCGCGGCCTTCGACGCTCTGTCAAAGGCGGACATATACCTGAGACGAACTAGGACGCTCCAGCACTATGGTCTATGGTCCTACGCGAAGGAGTTCATGACAGCCGGTGTATCTCTTGCCCGGGAAGGCGGGAGAAGACGAACTGCCTCCAGGTATGGTTTTCCAAGCTATCTCATCGTCATGTCCAGGTCCAAATCCATCAGGGCATCGCGTAAGGCGCTGTGCTCGAAGCTGTCTCCGGTCCTCCACACTTCCGGCAAGCAGGTGGGCAGCTCTATGCTGCCTTATTTGTCTGCCATGGCGAAGAGAGACCCCGAGCTGCTGGCCAACATGGGCGCGGAGGCGGGGTTGGATGAGGGGGATGTCGCCTATCTCCTTGGGACCGACCCGGCCTCCGAGGAGGTCGGCGAGGCGATGACCAACATTCGGCGCGTAAGCACAGGAGAGGGATTCCACGAGAAGAATGAAGCGGGCAAGAGTGGCGGACGCCGGTCGAGAAGCCTTGCGGATTTCTAGGGGGACCCTGAAATGGGCACAGGCGCACTGGATCAGCTGGAGAAGCAACAATACCGCATCGTCGGTGGTACGGGAGCCGTCAAATTGTGCCACTGGATGAGGCAGAAGCTGATATACGGTCGGCCATGCTACAAAGAGGAGTTCTACGGCATCGAATCGCACAGATGCCTTCAGATGACCCCGTCGGTGAACATATGCAACTTCAGGTGTCTCTTCTGCTGGCGCTTCCACGGAATGACCGGGTTCGAGGGATCGAGCTGTCCCGAGCCCGAGGAGCTGCTGGAGGGTTGTATAAGAGAGCAGCGATTGCTGGTGTCCGGATTCAAGGGTGATGATAGGTGCGATCCAGCTATGTGGGAGGAGGCGAGACTGCCGAACCAAGTAGCGATATCACTGTCGGGCGAGCCGACGCTCTATCCGTATCTCGGGGATTTCATTGGGCTCTGTGAGCGCAAGGGCATGACCACCTTCCTGGTGACGAACGGTTCTGTCCCAAAGGCTATTGAGAACCTCGACAACCTTCCCACGCAACTGTACGTCACAGTTGCGGCGCCGAACCGGGAACTGTTCGAGCGGCTCTGCATACCCCAGTTTCCGAGGGCCTGGGACAGCCTGATGGAGACTCTTGCCCTCATGCCCTCCTTGGACACCCGCGTTGTCGTGCGACATACGCTTGTTGACGGGTGGAACTTGGGATGGGAGGATGAATACGCTAAGCTGGATAAGGTGGCTGACCCGACCTTCATCGAACCCAAAGGCTACATGTTCGTTGGCGACTCGAGGTCAAGGATGACTTTGGACAACATGCCGTCGCACTCAAAGATCAGGGAGTTCTCACAGCGAATAGCTGAACGCTTGTCACTCGAGCTCATCATGGAGCGGGAGGACAGCCGGGTGGTCCTCGTCGGGAAAGCAGGTTCGCGTCCAAGGCTCGCGCCGAGATGAGCGAGGAAGTCACTTGAGACGTATCGTCTCAAGGTTCAGCGGTGCGCGGGTCTCTATGCCGAACTTCTTGTAGATTGCGCTGGCCAGGTCTGAGCATTTGTGGTCGTCACCGTGGCCGATTATGATCCGCTCTGGCCTTGGCTCCAGGGTGCTGACGTAATTTATCAGCTGCCTGCGGTCAGAATGTCCCGAGAATCCATCGACAGTCTCGGTGTCCATCTTCATCTTGAGGGACAGCTGCTTGCCGCGCTCGTTGAGAGTGATATCGCTCCATCCCTTCTGGATCTTCCTGCCCATGGTGCCGTCGGCCTGGAACCCGACGAACACTATCGTGTTGTTCGGCTCGTCGCACCAGGACTTGAAGTACTCCATGACAGGTCCGCCGTTCATCATGCCGCTCGTCGCCAGGACTATGCACGATTCGGGATCGTGGCAGATCCCCTCCCGCATGCTCGGGCTGTCGACCCTCTTGAATATCTCTGAGAGGAACGGGTTCTCCCCCATCTGGAATATCTGCGTCCTGAGCTGGCTGTTCAAATACTCGGGGTACGCGGTATGGATGGCCGTGGCCTCCCAGATCATGCCGTCCAGATAGATGGGGACGGTGTGTATGTGGTGGTTCCTCATTTGCTCCTCGAGAACGAGCATGACCTCCTGGGATCTCCCCACGGCGAACACCGGTATCAGCACCTTCCCGCCGCGGGCCAGCGTGGCTCGAACGACCTCCTTTATCTGGTTGGCGGCCTCCTGACGGCTCGGCTGCATGTCGCGATAGCCTCCGTAAGTGGATTCCGTGACCAGGGTTTCCAGCCGCGGGAATTTGTTCACCGCGGCGTTGAACAGCCATGACTTCTCGAACTTTATATCGCCTGTGAACGCAATGTTGTACAATCCATCACCCACATGGAAATGCGCGATGGATGATCCCAGGATGTGGCCCGCATTCTGGAGGGTCAGCCGCATATCTGGCGATATGTCCGTGGTCTCGCCGTACTTCAGTGGTATGCAATGCACGACCGCGTCTCGTATGTGCGATGACTCATACGGAGCCTTCTTGCCCTCGCCAGCAGCCACCTTTATGAAGTCCAGCTGCAGGAGAGACATCAGGTCTCTCGTTGGCGGTGTGCAGTATATCGGGCCGTCGTACTCGTACTTGTAGAGAACTGGCACGAGCCCTGAATGGTCCAAGTGCGCATGGGTTATCACAACGGCGTCCAGCGTATCCAGAGGGAACAGCTCTGGAGCGTTCAGATACGGCGATGAGCCGTTATCGTCGGCGGACACTGCGACGCCACAGTCTATCAGGACCTTGCTCTCTCTCGTGGAAAGCAGCGATGCGCTCCTCCCGACCTCCCTAAATCCTCCAAGAGCGGTCACTCTGAGCCACGTCTCATCGTTCATCCGTTGGCGCATGAGGCGGCGCCCGACCCTCTTCAGGAAATCCTTCCTTTCGTCTTGCACTTTCCTGAGGTAGTTGCGTATCTCGCTGACCGTTTTCGACGGTATCGGTGGCGCCCTGACGACCTTCGGTGCCCAGCCGATCTCCTTCTTGATCTCGTTCAGGATCGCTCCATGCTTTCCTATGACGAGACCGGGCGATATCGCCTCGATAGTCACCTCGCCCGTGTCGTCCTCGAAGTAGATGTTGGTTATCTTCGCCTCGTCAGGTATGATCTTGCGTATCTGCTCCTCGGCACTCGCGGGGTCAGCCAGCATCGATGGGTCGGGCCGTATGGCGACCCGGCGCCTCAGCGACTGCGCCAGCTGTCTCACGAGGTCGTTGTTCTTGGCGAACTCGTCCAGGTTCTTGGTGTAGATGACTATCTCTGGACCTTCGAAATCTACGTCCGTCACCTCTATGTGCGACGGGATTGTCTTCTTGACCGCTTCTCTTGCGTCTTCTAGAACTTTCTCTACGCCCATTGGCTTCACTCAACTCGATTAATAGGCTAACGTATCTCAGTGATTGCAGGCTATCGCAAGTGACCGAATCTCAGAACATCTCAAGATGAGAGCTTCATCTTGGTGTGTCTCTTGTGGATTTCCTTCTCGTCGATTGGGGTAAATCCATCACTCGTGATTGACGCAATAGACATGCCATCCCCGGACGCCGAATCGCGCTTCATCGCTGCGTTCAGCGATCTGATAGCCAGGTCGATTCCGTCGCTCACCGACAGCCCCTTCTGGAAGTGGTCCTCGAGAACGCCATATACATATGGCGAACCTGAGCCCGTCGTGACATATTCGTCGGGGATCGCCCCTCCGACCATGTCCAACGCGTAGACATGCCCTGCGTCCTTGTCCACGCCACCCAATATCAGGCCGACCCAGTACGGGTAGTACCTGCTCCCTGCGAGTATGTTCGACGTCAAGGTGGCCGCAGACCTCACAGTCATCTGCTGTCCCCTCTTCAACTTGTACAATTCCACCTCGGCCGTGATATATCTAGCCAAGGACTGGGCGTCTCCGACAACCCCTGCAACCGCAAGGCCCAGGTTAGTGTCTATCTTGAACAGTTTCTGGGTTGTCTTGTGAGCAATCAACGTCCCCATGGTCGCGCGCATCTCTGTCGCCATGACGACTCCGTCTTCACACACGATGCCTATCGTGGTCGTGCCCTTCTTTACTTCCTCATTCGTGGTCATGAAATGACACCATCGGCGAAAACTTGTATGTTAAAATACGATTCGAAGTATGACGGTGCCCATATATAACAGTTTGTCCGCTCAAACTCGTCCTGCCAGAGGGCATGGGCAAGTTTTATGGCGCATGATGAACAATTGAATCATCGAGATGGGTAGCCTGTAAGTCCCCTCCAAGTAAGCACGCAGACCGGTTTCCGGCCACCGTGCTCCAAAATCAAGTTGCAGGACGGGCCTGGCGCCAGGAACTCGATTGCCTGCCCATCTCACCCTCGCCTTCAAACAACAAAGTCATTAATTCGTTGTGCGTTAACAGGTCAATACGTGGGATGGTGCTATGAAAATTCTAGTAGTGGACGACTCAGGGGCGTTCAGGAGAGTGCTCACTGAGCTGTTGGTACGGGCGGGTTTCCATGATGTGATCGAGGCTGGCGACTTCAAGGAGGCGATCAGCGCGTTCAAGGAGTCGCGCCCGAAGTTCACGTTTGTCGATATGATACTTCCCGACAAGTCTGGGGTCGATCTGACTAAGGAGATACTCGCGATGAGCCCCGATGCGGTCGTCATCGCTATGAGCTCCATCATCAACAAGAGGATGATCCAGCAGAGCCTCGAGGCGGGAGCGAAGGACTTCCTGCTCAAGCCGACGAACGAGATAGCTCTCAGCTCGGTGATTACGATGTGGAGTGAATAGATGGGTCTCTTCTTCAAGAAGAGCAGGTCTGGTTCCAGCCAGAAGGAGTCCCGCCTGTCCGTATCGAGGAAATACGACTTGAAGCCAGGGAGATCCTACATCGTTCAGGAATCGCCCCCGCACATGAGCTTCGACGCGTTCGTGAACATCGTCTCCACCAACCCCGTCGCCGGTGGTGCTGGGAAGACTGTGGGCTTGGCGGTGACCCGCCAGCACCCGGAGATCGTCAGGGAGAAGTACGGCCTTGAAGAGACGCCGGTCTACTGGCTGGCCACCCGGGCCGGGGACAAGGTCATATCGCCCACGAACCTGGGCATTCTCGCTCACTTGCTCGTGAAGTTTGCCGAGGACACAAGCGACGGCATCATCCTCCTCGATGGGATCGAGTATCTCGTCTCTAACAACGATTTCACTAAGGTCCTTCGTATGGTGGACCAGGTCAACGACCACATCACACAGAGTGGTTGCAGGTTGATACTGCCCGTCGACCCGCGCGCCTTCGACCCGAAGGAGCTCGCTCTTCTCATGAGGAACATGGATAAGCTGGCGTAGGCCGGCCTTCGTATGTCACGCGGTCAAGAGCACGACGGCTGAGAGTATCAGGACTGCTATGAGCGTGCAAATGCCTATCGAGTATGCCAACGTGCCCAATCGCCTTCGGTCGCCTATCCCCCATGCGAAGTATGCCACCACGGCGTTTATCTCGATCAGGAACGCAGCGAGCGTCACGAACAGCTCTCCTGGCGATAGGTTGCCAGCGCCTCCCCCGATCGACGCGAGCGACACGTAGATCGTGTGCGTCACGCCCAGCATAATCGGGGCGAGTGCATGTGTCGTCAGCCGCATCATGGACAATGTGGGTCTCAAGCGCCTCTTCAGAACCGCCTCGAGCTCGGCCACATCCCTGACGTAGCCAGCGAGATCCATTGCGAGTATCCCTGCCTGAACCTCGTCCTTCGAGGCCGCCTCGATCACCACTTCGAGCGCCCTCTCCTCGTTCGACCATTCATCGGACGGCTGCCGCTCACCGCTAGGAATGTGAATGCCCTCCCCTGCCATTCGCATCGGACCTTGGCTGTATCGGTCGGAGCGGGACCCGTGCAGGGCGGCCTCCAGGTTCTCGCCGTCAACCATCCTCGCGCCGGCGCTGAACAGGAGGTCCTCTAGCTGCTCCCTCTTGTCCAGGTCACCTCGCGATAGTGCGTGCGAGCCGTGGATTGTTAGGAGGAGCGAGGCAGGGACCGAGGCGGAGAGGACGCACGACACGTATTCCGCAGGGCCGTCGAGCAGCACGAGCGAGGCTACGACTCCAGCCAGGGAGCAGGAGAACGTCGCACAGATCTCTACCGCGAGCCTCGTGTGGCCCATGCTGCGGCTGCGGATGAACGCCCTTGCCATCGGATGCTTGGAGATCGCGTCGAACGCCACGATCAACGCTATTGCCGGGAACAGGAGGTTCATCAGGACGACGGTCTGGAGCAGGATGCCACTAGAGCCTGTCTCGCTGGGTTGGGCATGCATCGAGTCCGTCGACCATATGTCCCAGGACAGCATGGGAAGGAACGATCCGACCATCAGGGGCAGCAGTATGCCGATTCCGAACAGGATCATGCTCGGGACCGAGAGCGATATCGTGTACTCCTCTATGCGGCACTTCGCGCCTGTGACCAACGCATCGTTCGCCCTGTCGAGCGCTCTCCTCCTGCCTGCCTCGGTTGCCTCGCAGGATGCCGTTATCATCGCCCTGACCGCTGGCTTGAGCTCGCCGCAGTAACCCGCCCATTTCCTCGCGAGGTCGTGGAGGGCCTCTTCGAAAGTAGAATGCACCCCGGATATCACCGACCAAATACTCTCCCTGAGCTCGGCAGCGAATTCCGAACCGCGCCTCGCCGCGAGTGTCATCGCCTTTGGCAGGGATGGTTCGTGTCTCAGGCTCATGATCATGAGTGTCAGGTCGTCTGTCGAGGTCCGCGCGACACGTGCCCCCCTTCTGGTCGCGACGATCCTGGGATACGACAAGAACGCCTCTCTGCTCAGAACCGGAAAGATGACCGACAAGGACACCGAAAGCGCAAGCAGGTCCGATCGCCCGAACATGAACAGAAGCGCTGACAATGCGACGAGAGGTGCCCCTGTCGCCACAGCGATACCCCTCGCGGCTGAACGCACATCATCGGTGTCTGTTGTGAACAACGCCCTCTCCAGATCAGCGGACAGCTCTGCCCGACGTCTTACATCCGCCTCGGGACCCGCGCTCCTCGCGTCCGTGTGATGTCCCATTCTACGGGAGCGAGGAAGTCTTCGGTCCAGCGAGGCGAAGAAGCTGCAGGCTCGCAAGAACGACCCTTGCACTGGCTTACGACCAGTCGACTCGCGCCTCATGTGATGCCATCCATTGCCTCAAACCCGCCTCAGGCGATGCGGAGTTGAAGAGGTCCCTGGTGATGAGTTCGTTCGTTATCACTCTCATGTCGTCAGTGCACTCTGGGCGTCGAGTGTCCGCGCCTCCTCGCGCGTCCGCGAGTACTTGATCGGCGTGTGCCTTCGCTCTTATGATATCCATCAGGTCCGCCGGGCTTCTCCCGAGCGCACCAGCGATGCCAACGACCGTGTCGCACTCGGCTGAGAACTCCTTAGTGGGTTTGGCGCACGAGCATTCAGGCGCCGTCTCGAAGAGGTTCACGAGCCTCACGGACGCCCCATCCTGCCTGACCTCGGCCACTTCGACCACGCGCCGGCTGAAGCGCGCGCCATCTGGGGACCTCAGCAGGCCTATGACCACAACGATGTCCGTGGACGAGAACGCCCTCTCCGATACGCCGAGGTCCTCGACCGCCCTGTCAAGCACCCCCCTTGCCGAGTTCCCATGTATGGTTCCCAGAACCGACGAGCCGGCGCTTCCGGCTCGCATGCTCTCGTACAACACACTCGCCTCGTTGCTCCTCACCTCCCCAATTATGATCGCGCTCTCACCCATGCGCAGGCTGACCCTGAGTGCGTCCTTTGCGTCGAGCCCTCTTCCCGTAGTGCCTCCATGGGAGAACCTGAGTGTTTGGATGTCGTATCCGAGCTCCTGCATCCTGCCCACGGGGATCTCAGGCGTGTCTTCTATCAGGAGTATCCTCTGGGAGAGTGGGAACTCGAGCATCAGCGCGGATAGGAGCGTCGTCTTCCCGGCCCCTCTGCTCCCTGCTATCAGCACCGCCCTCCTGCCAATCGTGCACGCCCAAAGGAAGGCCGAGAGGAGCGGCGAGAGCGAGCCGTTGGCGATCAGGAGGGGCAGCGACCACGACCGCTCGGAATGCCTCCTGACGGCCACGGAAACTCCTCTGTCGCTCAGGGGCGGTGACACAAGGGTCACCCGGGAGCGCAGGTCCTTGATGTCTGCCTCGAGGACTGGCACCGCCTCCGAGAACGGCAGCCCCGTCTCGAACTTCACCCTCGACACGAACGCCTGCAGGTCGCGTCTGCCGACGAATACGTTCGTCCGACACTTCTGTCTGACGGCGCGCAGCGCATCAGACCGGAGGACGACATGGACCGGTGCCTGGCTCGAAGGCGCATCGATGTAGACGTCCTGGACCCTAGGGTCCTTTAGCATGGTTTCCAGAACGCCGTACCCCGCGGTGTACCTGCATATGATGGTCGAGAGCTCCTCCGCCTCCCTCTCCAGCTCATCCGTGTCTGCGTCGCCCTCCCGTTGGGCGAGGATTGAGTACACGACATCCTTGGCCATGGTCTTCATGTGCGCGCGTATGACTGAAATCGAATCGACCTGCATCTCCCCGGGCCGAAAACGGCTGAGGTGGTTCATCGCCTCGGTGAGGACGAGGAGCTGCCTCGAGTTCATGCGGTACTCGGGAGGGTAGATGAGGTACGAGCCGCTGCTCCGGGTCCCTGAGGAAACCACCACGACTTCCACGCCATCGACCGAATATCGATCTGCTATGTCGCGGTCCGAGTACTCTTCGTTCATGAGCCAGGACGAGGCGAAACACGGCTTCGTATCGCCTTTGTGGAGGTTCTGCATGTGTGACTGCCTGTGTGTCGTATGGCCTGGTAGGGTCTTCCCCGGATTCTCTTCTTGGCGATCGTTGCCAACTATGCGAGGTGAGCGCCGTTGAGATGGCATCTAGGATGTCCCCGTTCGCCCGTTGTCCCCACCAAATGCGCGCTGCGCACAGGCGTGCGCGCGTGCGCAGTCGATGTTCTCCGTTCCCCGACGGGTCCGAGATATTGCGGCATGTCTGTCGGCGATGAATTCGACAGGACGCTCTAGCAGTTCTCGCCGGACCCTGTTGACCAGCTTTGCGGTACTGGCGTCGCATGTCAGACACCTCTTGTCTGACGGCTCAGGATGCGTTGACAGTACCCGGTTCATCGCGGCGAGTTCCAATGCTGTCTCGAACACAGGAAGAAGGGTTGATTCCCTGTATCTCCTGTGTATGTGACGCTTAAGGATTATCGTGTTCGGCATGGCCTCGGAGCACAGAATCTGCAGGAGCCCAGCCAGACACCGGTTGTTGGTGAGATCTTGAGGCCCGGGGCAGTCGCCGCATTCGACCTCGAGACGCAACTCATCGTCATTCCGGTATTCGTGGGGACACTTGACCTCACTGCTGAGTGCAGGGACCAGCTGTTTCCTGCCTATGGGCGTCGATCCTCCATCCATGGAAGCCGATTGGACCATGACGTGCATCTACCCATTCTGTCTGTGTAGACTGCGTGTAGCAGCCCCACTGATGCCCCTAGCATGCGATTCGTCGCCCATGCGGAACGACTGTCGTGGTATCGGCGGGTTCTTCGAGGATCTGCCCGTGTTGCTGTTCGTGCTCGCGGGTTCGATGCTTCTGATCGGGACAAATGCTTGGATCACAGTGGGCAAGGACACGCTGGAAAAGTCCCGAATGGCTGAGGAGCTAGCTGAGGATTTGGCAGCATCTTTCATGCTCGCACTCATTGACGAGTCCGGCGACGACGTCACCGTTGAGTCCATGAGGCTTGTCAACGTGTCTTCGATAGGGACGGAGGCTACCTTGCCGGAGCCCTGGAGGATATCAGTCACAGTGATTCATCCTTGGAGGGAGTTGGTGCTCGCTCTGGGCGCTCAAGGGTGGTCATCAGACGCCTACACGGGGTGGCACAGCCAGCTGCTAAACCTGAGGTATGGCGTTTCGGGATGCGCTGTCGCTGAGGTGGTGGTGTGTGTCTCCTCGCCGTGAATCCTCCGACAGGGGACAGCTAGCCCTGATGGATGCGATGGTGTTCTTCGCCGTGATGCTGTTGATATGTTCGCTCCAGCTGAGCATGTGCCGAGAAGATGGAGTGTACGATGATATGCACTTGGATCTCGCCGGCAGGAGCGACCCTGAATCTGTACTGCCAGTCCTCCTCAAAGCTTCAATCGGCGTGCGATGCGTCGTGAGCCTGGAGAGCCAGCTGGAAGTACTGGCATACACCACCGTGTCAGAGTGCCTTGCTGCGGAGGCCGTTGCGGTCATGAGAGGCGCGCCTTTGGATCCATTCGACGTGCTGAACGGCGTGATCCTGGGCATTGCAGCAAACATCTCCCACCCTCTCCTAGCCCCCCATATAGTGCTTTATCACGAGTGTGATGACGATATGACAATTCTGCTTCGGATAGAGCGATGGCCGCCATCATCCGAGGACCTGTTCGCGGCCTGCTGCGATCTGCCAGAAGACGGCGATGTGAGGTTGACGGTATCATTCCAGCTAGAGCCAGCCCTTCTTCTTGAAGGCCTCGACGTCTGACCGGGCGGTCTTTATCCTTGCGCGAGCAGCCCGTTCTCCGCGAGAAATATCCATGGCTTGAACGATGAAGCACGCCACCAGCGCGGCGATGCCACCGTACATATATATCGCCTCGTCGGTCCTTGTGTAGAGGAATATCAGGACCAATATCGATAGGATGAGCGCGTAGGCGACGAAAGTCAAGGGCGTGCGTGGTACTTTCAACTCCCTCGCATTGTCCCTACAGCGCGAACACCTTGGGCGTGTGCTGTACCAGGGTTTGATGCGCAGCTCCTTGCACTTGGGGCAGTAGATGAACTTCACGGGGGCGGTTATTGTTGGCATTGGTATTTATGGCCGGCGGCGGTCATGCCAATGATTCTATCCTTCATCGCCCATTCACTGTGGGCGATGGACATGGCAGCGGGGCAGGATGACTACACATTGGAGGAGCGGAAGATTCTCGCGTCCTTAAGGAAGTCGACTGGCCGGACATGCAGGCGCTGTGAATGGTACAGCGAAAGGGGCAGCCACCGAGGTTGTTTCCCCGATGGCAAGTACCGCAAGTTCCTCTCCGCCTCTGAGTTCGAAGCTGGTTGCGACTCGTTCAAGGCGAAGCGAGACACAGCGGATTAATGGCCATAGACCTTCCATTCTCAGTCAAGTATCCTCTTCTGCCCTTCTATTGACACGATGTCTGTGATATCCTGCGAGGCTTCGAGACAGCCAATGTACCTGCCCTCGGGGGACCGCAGAGCGTAGTACTCTATCATGACCTTCCGCTTCGCATCGCCCTCGCCGAGGTCGATCCAGAAGCGGGCCTTGTCCCTCTTGCCCTCTTTCATCTCCGTCAGTATCGTTATGACTCTGTCGACAGACTTCTTCGGGTGGCAGTCGCTGACGTTCCTGCCCAAGACTGCCTCTGGCCTCTTGAATATCCTGGTGGCATGCTTGTTCCAGGCTACGACGTTGTCGTTCTCGTCCACGATTGAGAACTCCACGGGGAGCGTTTCCATGACTGCTCGCAGCATATCCTCCGGTATACTACCTATCATTGTTGCGCCTCGTGATGGCGATGCCCTCGCCATATAATCAAGAATTGCCCGATCTTAGGTCCACTTGTCGGAAGGCAAGGTAATCTCAGATCTGTGATAGGATATCAGGACAAGGAATGTCACGAAAGATGCGAACGTCATCGGTATGCTTATGAAGACGAGATATTCAGCGACTCCTCTGAGGCTCCCGCCCTCGGGCGTAGAGAAGTACAATGCGGGGCCAGCAACGCTCAAGGCAATCACCATGCCCATCATGGCCGCCTTGGCTCTCAGGGGCGACCTGGCGTTTGTTCTCGTGAAGATGATCACTCCAATCAGGCCTGTGAACAGGGCCACGCCGGCCGCCGCGTACGACACGGATAGACGCCCTCCAATGAAGTACGCTAAGTAGACAATCATAAGGTTGGCCGCGATTGCCAAGAGAATGAATGCATGCACGGTCTCCCTGGAGTATTTGATGTGGCTGAACATGACCATGATGAACGCGGTGGCGCTCGCTGCGATCACGGGGAGATGGAAATGCGATGGATATTTGAATCCGGCAAATATGCTCAGCGCAATCAAGATTGCGAGAAGCAGTCGCGAGAGGGTCCACGCCGGTGGTTTCGGCAGTACTGGTTTCTCTGGGATGTTACGCGGAGTTCTGTGCGTGATCCGTCTGGGCAGATTACGTGATTGCATGAACCATCATCCACTGATGCTCCAGCCATTTCGTCCGCAATAAATGTTATTATGGGATTCCATGCATCCCGCCATCCTCTCCTGAGCTCCGAGGGCTTTCGGGGGAATTGTCTATGGTGCGGGGGCGCGGATTATCTCGCAGAGAGGAAATGGCAATGGGCCTGGAGAGCTGGGCGACAATGTTTATGAACTGTGACTTTAATCCGGAGGTCAAGGTGGCCGGAGTGGAATGCGAGAGGTGTGGGGCTATGAATTCCCCGAATCTTGAGAAATGCGGCAACTGTGGTGCGGCTATCCCCAAGGAGAGGCCGCAGTCGGAGGGCTCCAAAGCGCTGCCTGACTCTCGGACTAGATTGGACACACTTTGGGAGTCCGCATTGAGCTCAGAATCCCCTGACTCCATCTGGAATAGTCCACACGAGACAATCACTTCTGAACAATCACTTTTCTCAGTGGCTGTTAACATCCGCCGTATCTTTGTGATTCTGCTGATTTTCTTGGCGATTTCGACAATCAGCATGATTGCGACGCTCTACATTGCAGTGTCTGATGCCCCCTCAATCAATGGCGTGATCATCGCAGTCGGCGCCTCTGTGTTCGTTGCCATCGCAGGTGCGTGGTATGCCCTGAACTCGAAGCGCCTGAGCGAGCGATGATGTTCGTTCACACATGCGGTTGCGCCTCAGTCGTGCCTCTGATCGGGGAAGTCAGGGAGATTCAAAATGAAGGTCAGAGGTGCAGGGGCGCGGATTCGAACCGCGGAACCACTTCTGGACAAGGTCCTAAGCCTTGCGCCGTTGACCAGGCTTGGCTACCCCTGCTGGGACGAGTCGGATGTTGGATGTGTGAGATAAATGCAACGATATATGAATGAATCGTACTCGCGCTGTGGAAACACGTGCGAGCGTATCATCCCTCGGCGGCCGATAGGAAGTCGCGGATGGCTCGCAATGCTGTTTCCCTTTTAGCGGGGAACGCCGCCACCTTCATCCTAATCGCGACGGCGTCGTCGTTCTGTGCCAGGGTCAACTCACCAAGGAACGCCCTCTGCTTGTCCACTCTCAGGAAGAGGTTGCACGACTCGTCCATCCTCCTCTCCAGGGTGTCGAGCACCTCATCCTTGTCAGAGGGACTCAACTTGTCTAACAACTCGATTCCGCACTTGCCTCCTCTGAGGTGTGCCTCGATCACGAGTATCTCGTTCCCATGGTGCCCCGACGTGCGCGTGACCTCAAAGTCCGTTTCGCCCACCGTGTTTTGGACAGCCGACTTCACGCTCTCTACATTCTCGGTCGCGTGACAGAGGGCGCGTGCATGCACAGATAAGAACGGGCCTTTCACGACTCAGCTAAAGTCGACACAGTATGTAATAGCCTCGCTATGCGGGGCGGTGGCGATGAGTGCCGTCCAGAACGCCTTCATGCCTGTAGTTCGGTGAATGATTAATATCTCAAAAGCGCTAACACATGAACCAGGGTGCAATCATGATAGAGGTCAGGTTCCACGGAAGAGGCGGCCAGGGAGTTGTTGTCGCGTCCGAAGTCCTGGCCAATGCGGCCTTCAGAGAAGGATTCGAGGTCGCATCGTTTCCATTCTTCGGCGTGGAGCGCAGAGGCGCTCCAGTGACTGCGTTCGCCCGGCTCGACACGCGACCCATACGGCTCAGGTCGAGCATATACGAGCCAGACTATGTCGTCGTCTTGGACAGCTCGCTCATGAAGGGCGTGGACCTATTGGACGGCCTCAAAGCTGGAGGCCATGTCCTCATCAACTACCCAGACGGGAAGAGCTTGCCAGCGCTTCCATCAGGGTACCGATACTACACACTGGACGCCACTTCCATCGCTGCAGAGCACATGATAGGCT
Source organism: Thermoplasmata archaeon (assembly GCA_035529455.1). GTDB lineage: Archaea > Thermoplasmatota > Thermoplasmata > UBA10834 > UBA10834 > UBA10834. The sequence goes on along the minus strand of DATKWQ010000074.1, from coordinate 14,376 downwards.
CCAAGGTCGCGCCGATAGTCAACACCGCGATCATGGGCGGCTTCGCCCGGGTGTGCGACCTGATATCGCTGGAATCGATGCTCGAGAGCATACGCGACAAGGCCCCCGTCAAGAAGGACGCCAACGTGGCAGCCGCACGCGCGGCCTACGACCGCACGAAGGAGGTCGTCGTATGACGAAGTCATACGAGGACATACCGTTGACGCCCATCTCGAGCGTTCCGAGCACCATGAACAAGACTGGTCTCTGGAGGGTCTTCTATCCTGTCGTGGACTTCGATAAGTGCACGAAGTGCACGCTATGCTGGAAGTTCTGTCCTGATGCGGCGATTCAGCTGGTCGATGGCCTGCCAGTGATCGACCTGGAGTTCTGCAAGGGCTGCGGTATATGCGCGAACGAGTGCCCCGCCAAGTGCATCACCATGGTGAAGGAGGGCGAGTGATGAGGAAAGTAATGACGGGCAACTACGCCTCTGCCTACGGGGCCAAGGTCTCGAGGGCCGAGGTGATTGCGGCGTATCCCATCACACCGCAGACATCGATTGTCGAGAAGCTCGCGGAGTTCGTTGCTGCCGGGGAGATGAAGGCGAAGTTCATCCCCGTCGAGAGCGAACACAGCGCAATGGCCGCATGCGTTTCCGCATCCATAGCAGGTGCGAGGACATACACTGCGACCAGCTCACACGGGCTCACGCTGATGCACGAGGTGCTCATGTGGGCCTCGGGCGCGCGGCTGCCAATCGTGATGACCAACGTCAGCAGGGCTATGGCTCCTCCTTGGAGCGTGTGGGCAGACCACATGGATTCGGTCGCCCAGCGGGACACCGGCTGGATGCAGTTCTTCTGCGAGAGCAACCAGGAGGTCCTCGACACGATAATCATGGCATACAAGATCTGCGAAAGCGAGCATGTCATGCTGCCTGCGATGATTATCGAGGACGCGTTCATACTGTCACACACATCCGAGCCAGTAGATGTGCCCGACCAGGATATGGTCGACTCGTTCCTGCCGGAGTATGACCCTGCGGTCAAGCTCGAAGTGGGCAATCCGATGGGATTCGGTTCGCTCGTGAGGCCCGACCAATATATGGAATTCAGATACAAGGCGATGAAGGCGATGGAATCTGCACGCGAACGCATCGCCTCCGTCGAGGACGAGTTCAGACGGACATTCGGTCGATCTTACGGTGGGCTACTGGATGAGTACAGATGCGAGGACGCCGAGGTCGTCCTCGTCGTTGCTGGCTCAGCCGCGGGCACCACAAGGGAGGTTGTAGACTCCATGAGGGACAGAGGGATTCGCGTGGGGCTTGCGCGGCTCCGCGCCTTGCGCCCATTCCCGCAGGAGGAGCTGAGGGCTCTGGCGAACAGGGTTCGCGGCATCGCTGTCCTCGACAGGAGCTACACCTTCGGCGCGGCAGGCGCGTTCTACACAGAGACCTGCGGCTCGTTATATCCGCAGGCGAAGCGCCCCTTCGTCAAGAACTACATCGCCGGCCTGGGCGGCAGGGACATAACGCCCGGCATAATCGAGGGCATATTCTCCGACATGATAGATGCGACTGACCGTGGTGAGGTTGCTGGGCCGGAGTGGGTCGACGTCGCTGGTCTTGAACGGAGGTGGCGCTGATGTCCCCGACGACCATACCTGAAGAGGAGTACGCCCATCCAGGCAGCACCGGCTGCCCCGGGTGCGGTGCGAACCTCGTCATGAGATACCTGCTGAAGGGGCTGGGGGACAGGACGATCATCACGATACCAGCGTGTTGCTGGGCCGTCATGCCAGGCTATTGGCCCAGCCACTGCCTTAAGATACCAATGGTATACTGCGCATTCGAGGCCACTGGCGCCTCGCTGTCGGGTATCAGGGCGGCGCTCGATGTCAGAGGCGAGGAGGATGTCACCGTCGTCGGCTTTGCGGGCGACGGAGGCACTGTGGATATCGGGTTGCAGGCGCTCTCGGGTGCAGCGGAGAGGCAGACCGACGCGATATACGTCATGTACGACAACGAGGCATACATGAACACAGGGATACAGCGCAGCGGGTCGACTCCGTGGGGTGCATGGACCACGACAACACCCGTCAAGGACGCCAAGGGGTTCAAGCGAGAACCGAAGAAGGACATAATGGGGATAATGGCGGCGCACGACGTGCCGTATGCAGCGACAGTGTCAGTGGGCCATCCCGAGGACTTCGTCAAGAAGATCCGCAAGGCGAAAGAGGTCAAGGGGTTCCGATTCATCCACGCGTACTCCCCCTGCCCGCCAGGCTGGCGCATGAACCCCATGAAGACGATAGAGGTTGCGAAGCTGGCAGTCGATTCCAGGATATTCCCTCTCTATGAGATAGTCGACGGCGATCTGACCATCACGCGCAAGGGCAAAGGGGTCCCAGTGTCAGATTATCTGTCCATCCAGGGAAGGTTCAGCCACCTGTCGGATGAGGATGTCGCAGACATCCAACGGGGCGTGGACCAGGCGTACGCGGAGTTGGAGAAGAGGGCAGTCCCGAAGAAGTGACGCGCCTCTCAGGTGATGTTGACGAGCTTCCTTCTTCTGTAGCCCGTCACGACCTTGACAGGCTTTCTGAGGCTGACGTCCAAGGCGCCGTCGCCCGTATCCACACGCAGAGCCGCAGTACCTTGGAGCTTGGTCGGTGTCGCGACGACCATGATGTTCTCGAGCCCGACCGCCCTTATAACCTCCGCTGAGAGCTGTTGGTTCCCCCGCCCGAATATGAACCCCTGCGCGCCTATGGGCGTGACGATGATCATCGATTCAGGATGCTCGTTAATCAGTGCGAGGACCTCCTTCTCCGACAGGTCTGCGCCGACAAGCCTGCGGTCGAGGTAGGCGTCGACGCCCAGAGGCGTCTTGTCCTGGGACATCGCCTTGGCGATCGCCTGGGTCGTACCACCAGGTCCGAGGATGTACAGGACGCCGTCCGTCATCACCTCGGCAACGTAGGCCGCCAGTTCGTTCGCCTCTTCGGACGCGGCCAGACCATGAAACGCCGACTTCGTTGCCTGGAGATGTCGTTCGTCATCTGGAACCGAAGCGAGGGCGAAGAGTCTTGGGTTCGAGATGCCTCGTCGGAAGTCGCCTTCGTCGAGGTCCATCACCTCGGCGTCTCTGACCCTCCCTGTTCTGACGAAATCTTCGACAAGGTCTGCGGCGTCCTCGGGGCGCAATGCGAACACGGACGAATGCATCTTGACGCCTGCGGGGATCCCGACGATGGTGATACGGTCCCCAACGACCTCGACGATGTCTCTCGCGGTGCCGTCGCCTCCGCAGAAGAGGACCAGCTCGATTCCCTCGTCCAGGAACGCCTTCGCAGCCCTCTTGGTGTCATCAGCTGTCGTCTCGGGAGGGACTCTGCATACAACCTCCATCTCAAACCCCTCCTTCTCAAGGAGGAGCTCACCCATGTCGCCGGAGCACGTGAGTATCTCGATGTCGAGCTGCTTTTCGAGAAGTGCCTTCAGGGTCAGTCTCGCCCTTTCGGGCGACCATGGGACCGCTCCGCGCCTTCGCGCTTCATCCTGTACATCGGCGCCGTCGGTGCCTTTGAGAGCGACTCGACCGCCCATCCCGGCGATGGGGTTGACCACGAAACCGATCTTGAGGGTCACGGACAAGTGAAGGACATGTGCTGATAAAAACGGTTCGAGCGAACATCGCTTAGCGTGCGGATAAATGATTATGATGAGAATCGAGAAGGGGTTTCTGTCACGCTCGTCAGCTGACCGACGCCTTCGGAGGCCGCTTCATGCCGTCGGTCATGTGCTGGTGCGGACTTTGCGTCAGCCGAACATGTGTGGGCCGAAGTCATCGAACGTCGGCATCAGGTCGACGTGGATCATCTGCTCCTCCGCGATCTCGTTTGGAGGCATGACGAGCGGCTCTTCGACCGCATCCGCGTATCCGGATATGTCGTGCATGAGCGTGTTGACATACGAGCTCGTCTCGCTGCTGATGGTCTGGACGATCTTGACCACGCTGCGCTCTATGACCTTCATGGCCTCTGACATCGGGAGGTCCTTGGCGCCATCTATCTCCGCGAGCTTGTTGTTGTCGAGCACAACGGTGTAGTCCGCCACGCTCCTAAGCCTGCCAACGCCGTCCTCCGCTATGCGGGTCTTCTCCTTGCCCTCGACTGCGAAGGGCATTATCGGTAGCGCAAAGGTCATCGCGTTGAGTTCCTTCGCAACTGCCGCGACCACGGGCGAGACGCCCGTGCCCGTGCCGCCGCCCATCCCTGCGACGACGAATATGATGTCGTAGTTCCTGAGCGCCTCACGGAGGACTTGACGCGCCTTCTCGGCACAGTGTTCCCCTATCTCGGGGAAGCCGTTCGCGTCCTTGCCGAATGTGACGTCCTTGCCTATCAGGATCCTCTTGTGCGCGTCTACCTTCCGCAAGTGTTCCTCGTCAGTGTTCACTGCAACGGTCTCTATCCTGTTCGAGCCCCAGTATATGCTGTGGACGACGTTCGACCCTGCTCCGCCACATCCAACAACAGCGATCGACGGCTCTCCCAGATTGACACCAAGTGCGTTGATCAGATCTCCAACTTTGCTCCCTTCCTCTGTCATTTCCTGCTGGCCTCCGTTTTCTCATCGGCCGACCGCGAGAGAGAGTCCCCCGTGCGAGAGACCTCCCCGTGTTCGGACAATGCGCCCTCAAAGCGGTGCCTTTGTTATGTCTTGGGAACTACCTTCATGGCGCTTCTCTGCTGGACGGCATCCCTCTTCACCGCCTCCACGTGCTCCTCGTGGAGGAACTGGTGCCTGGCGCAGTCGGCCAGTGCATCTGATATCGAGGTGTATATCCCCTCGTCCACCAGATGGGAAACCGTGTCGTATACGAGCGGCGGCATAAGCACGACCACCTCGTTCGGCTTCCCATGCGTTCCCTCCTCAGCTCCCGCAGCCTTCGCCTCAAGATATGCGGATACGGCCGCGCGGGCCAGCTGAGATCGGTTGGAGAACTCGCGGCTGCTCGAAACGAACTCATCCATCAGCTTGAGGATGTCGGAATCGAGCCGCATCGTTATTCTCTCGTTCTCCAATCCGTCAGACATGTGTGCATCCCATCCCGGCTTTTTGACGCGATTTGATGATATGTCATACATTTGTATATATAGATATGCGAAATGTCACATTTTGTATGAAAAGGTCATATTATCTGGAGTGGAACCCGTGAGCCCTTACGACATGCATCTACTGGCTACCACATGCTGATGCATAGGTTGTTGATGGAAAGGCTTAAAGAGCAAATCAATATCATGGCAATTCGGCCCAATGATACGGTTGATGCACACATGGACCCTGAGAACAACGACGAACAAGGACGTTCGGGCTCGAAACAATACATAGCCGTCGCGGTCATAGCCGGCATCGTACTTTTCGTGGCGGGCTTTGCCATGACCCTCGTGAGCCTGCCGGACGGCGGGGCGACAGGAGTCTCGGATCCGGATGCAAGCGACGCTTATTCCAGTGGATCGTCAGACTCAAGTGCGGACGGCGTTCTGCTGCTGGTCGGTCTCGCGCTCAGCATGATGGGCGTGGTTTTGGCCACGGTCATACCTGCGGCGATGTTCATACGGCGCACCCATGGGAACGCCTGATCCTCTCGTCGGGTCTGCGTCTCCTCAACCTATTTATGCGGAATGCACATTCCGATGTCAAGCTGGCTGAGACCGATGGCTCTTGACTATCCTCGAATAGAGGCGAAGTGGCAGGACGCGTGGTATGACGCGCGGATAAACGAGTCCGAGCCGAGGCAGGGCACGCCCAAGTTCTTCATGATATTCGCCTACCCTGGGGTCACTGGCTACATGCACGTCGGCCACATGAGAGGGTACACCGTCTCCGATGCGATAGTCCGGTTCAAGCTCATGACGGGCCACAACGTGCTCTTCCCTGTGGGCACGCATGCGACCGGGAACGGTGCCATCAGCTTCGCCCGCAAGGTGGAGAGAGGCGATCCGGCCACCCTCGAGACTCTGAGGTCGAACGGATGTCCAGAGGAGACGTTGCCCCGTCTCAAAGATCCGCTTGAGGTTGTCAAGTTCTTCAACGGCGTGTACCTGAACGACTACTGGAAGCGCTTCGGGTTCATGTCCGATTGGCGAAGATTCACTAGCACGACCAATCCCGATTACACGCGGTTCATCGAGTGGCAGATGCTCAAGTTGAGGGCCGAGGGGCTACTGATTCAGAAGCCGTATTACGCAGCCGCATGCCTCGAGCACGGCCCCGTCGCGATCGACGCCTCTGAGACGGACATCTCGAAAGGCGGGAACGCGGAGGTTCTCGAGTACTCGCTCCTCAAGTTCGCCCTCGAGGACGGGCGGAAGCTGGTCGCTGCGACGCTGCGCCCGGAAACAGTGTTCGGGCTTACGAACTTCTGGGTCAACCCAGAGGTCGAGTACGTGGACGTGAGGGTGGGCGACGAGACATGGGTCGTCTCAAGGCCCGCCGCGGAGAAACTGGCACTGCAAATGGACGCCGTTGAAGTGGTGGCCGCAGCGGACGGCGCTTCGTTGATGGGCATGAGGTGCAAGGCGCCTTTCACGGGCAAGATGATAACGATTTTCCCCTCGGTGCTGTGCGACCCCGAGGTGGGCACAGGTCTGGTCATGAGCGTCCCTTCAGATGCGCCTGTTGACTGGGTCGGATTGATCGAACTGAGGAGAGACGCGGAACTGAGGGAGCGGTATGGCATAACGGACGAGATGATAGACTCCGCAGCGCCGATAGCCATAATCGAAACGCCGGGATACGGGCCGATGCCAGCAGTCGAGGTTACTGAGCGCATGGGCATCGACTCGCTCCAGGACCCGCGCCTCGACGAGGCCACGAAGGAAGTCTACAAGACTGGGTTCCACAAGGGCCTGATGAACAGCTCGTGCGGCGAGTACGCCGGGTGGCAGGTGGAACGCGCCAAAGACGCGGTCAGGGAGCGCATGATCGATGAGGGGGCGGCGACGATGTTCTACGACCTCTCCGAGGAGGTACTGTGCCGTTGCAGCAACAAAGTCCTCGTCAAGAAGATACCTGATCAATGGTTCATCGACTACTCCAACCCGGCGCTGAAGGAGCGCTCGAAGGAGCACGCCACCACGATGAAGATACTCCCCAAGGAATATCACGATAACATTCAGAATGTCCTCGAGTGGTACAGGGAGCGGGCGTGTGTCCGTCTCGGCAACTGGCTAGGGACACGGTTCCCCCTTGACCCGAAATGGATAGTGGAGGCGATAGCGGACAGCACGCTCTATCCGCTGTATTATGTGGTGGCGAGATATGCGAACGATGGCACGATTCAGCCCGAGGCCATGTGCGAGGAGTTCTTCGACTATGTCCTCCTCGGCAGGGGCGATCTGAAGGCGGTCGCGAGCGCGACCGGCATAGATGCAGCCGTCCTCGACACCATCAGGGCGGAGTTCGAGTACTGGTACCCCCTCGACATCAACCTTGGCGGCAAGGAGCATATGACCGTACACTTCCCGGTCTTCCTCATGAACCATGTGGGGCTGCTGCGACCGGAACACTGGCCGAGGGGCATCATCGTCAACTGGTACATCACAGCCGTGGGTGGCAAAATATCCAAATCCAAGGGCGGAGCCCAGCCAATCCCCGACGCGGCGGAGCGGTTTGGCGTGGACGCCATGCGACTATTCTACGCACACATAGCCTCCCTCTATGTCGATGTCGCGTGGGAGGACGAGAAGGTCGAATCCTACAGAGACAGGATCGAGCGTGTATGGGCGTTCTTCGACGACCTGCTATCTCTCGAAGACGGCCCTCCCTCTGATGTGGATTCCTGGCTGCGCGCGAGAACGCAGGGCCGGCTCGCCAAGGCACACGGATACATGGGATCGTTCGACCTGAGGTCATATGCCAACGACGTCTTCTTCGAGTTCCCTCAGGACATCAGATGGTACGTCAGGAGAGGAGGCGCCTCGAAGGAGGTCATCACGGATGTGTTGAAGCTGTGGGCGCAGCTGATGGCCCCTGTCACTCCGCACATCGCCGAGGAGATGTGGGAACGGCTCGGAATGCCAAGGTTCGTTTCGAACTCGCAGCTGCCTGAGGCTGTCCTGTCCGAAGAGACCGAGTCGGAGGAGGCGAAGGAACGGCTGCTCTCCACCCTTATCACGGACGTGTCGGAGATCCTTAAGGTGACATCTATCAAACCGTCGAGACTGGTGCTTATGACCGCCCCTGCCTGGAAGATGGAGATGCAGGGCAAGGCCTTCTCCGGAGGCGAGAGGACTGTGGACATAGGAGCTCTCATCAGAGCGGTCTTGCCCATTGTGCCGCCGGAGGCGAAGAATGAGGCCCCAGCGTTCGCTAAATCGCTTGCCACGGAGATCGGCAGGATGTCCCAGGAGGAGAGGGCGAGAGGGTCGGTACGCATAGACGAGCGGTCGGTGCTGGATGCGGCTAGGGAGTTCCTGGAAGGTCAGTTCGGGTGCGATGTCTCGGTGTTCTCAGCAGACGATCCTGGCCGGACCGATCCGAAGAACAAGGCGAAGCATGCTAAGCCTGGGCGTCCGGCAGTCTATGTCGAGTGATTGGACCGCGTCAGCTATCTCTTGATACAGCTGGCCTGAATATTCGCTATTGTCTCGACTGTGATAACGACGAGGCAAAGGATTAAGACCAGGCTTGAGAGATATCAGACCCACTGGTTGGCACGATGAGGAGATTTGTTACCGCTGGAGTTCTGACCCTATTCGTTGTGTTTGTCATGCTGCTGCCCGGGCAGGCGGTCTCCCAGGATAACCATGCTGCCGAGCCGACGCTGGTCGTCGAGACGAAGATGCAGTTGACCAGCATCGGCGACCTCGACGGAACAGGCAGCGTCAAGATGACTTTCAAGGGTGAGCCCGCGCGCGAGCTGAGGCAGTACATCCTGTCGGAGTTCGACACGAGCATGAACCAGCTCATAGAGGCCCAGGAGGCCAAGGGACTCATGGCGTCCTTGGCGTCCGAGCTCGAAGGCCGCCCCTACTGGGGAGTGACGCTGTCGCCCACCGCTGACTTCCAGAACATGAGCATAACCGACATCGCTGACAGTTCGAGCGGGCTCATACTGCACGAATGGGACTCGACCGACGACCTGGCGCTGTGGATGGACTTCGATGGCCATGGCGAGGGGTTCTCCAAGCTCATATTCCTCACCCAGACCGCGGCCGACACGATATGTGGGGCTGTGCGTGACTCCACCGGATACACTTTCAGTGGCGTGATGCGTATGGAGCATCGAACGGTGGCGCTCGGCATCGGCAGCTTCACCGCGCCCGAGCTCAGCAACGGGACGATCCAGGAGCTGAGGACGCCCGCTGGCGCCGTCCTCTGGTACACCTCCGAGTTCGATGTGATAAACGCGAGTAGCGTAGACGTGGAGACCATCTCCTACGAGCAGTTCTCCCCTGTAGAGAACCAACAGGTCGCCTTCATCATACTGCTCATCTGCACATTGATGATTGCGAGGATGCCCGCCCACCGCTTCGAGAAGTTCAGGAAGCTGCATCCAAAACGGTATAGGAAGTACGCCACCCCAAGGCGCTCCGTCAGCGTGGTGGCGATCGTGCTCATTGCAGCCGTGTGGGCCCTCTATTCGCTTCCTTTCCTTCCAGGGTTCGTCGTGAACGGGTTCATGCTTTACTCGATATACTTCATCCTCATAGGGCCTGTTGCCGTGATGGCGCAGTACGCGGTGTCCCGCTCGGTGTACGACCGGTCGGCGCTGGACATACCAGAGGACGCCGTCATAGAGGTCAGGCAGGCAATCCTCGCCCCTGATGAGGCCGAGGCGCTAGGCCTATGCGCTATCTGCTACAAGCCCATGGACCACCTGGAGGAGGTCCATGTGTGCGAGGTCTGTCAGACCGAGATGCACATCGCCTGCGGCGACAGGGTGCAGGCATGTCCGACTTGCGGGACGATACTGTTCCCGCAGGATACGCGCTCGATTCAGTGCAAGACCTGCGGCGAATCGTTCCTGCACACAGGCAACGAGGACCCGTACTCGATCCAGTGCACCAGGTGTGGGGCGTTCCAGGAGGAGGTCGAGGCGGGCAAGAACTACATCATCATTGACCACGACCCGCTGATGGTCTATCGGATGATGAAGGCCATGGGCACCTCCGGCCGGGCTGCCATGATTATAACGTCGGAGTTTCCTGGCAAGATACGGGAGGCCCACGAGCTTGGCGACGAGGTCGATGTGCGTTGGTTCTCAGAGAGCACGACCGACATCGACAACGTCAACCCTCACGATCTCGAGGGGGACGCGATGGAGACCGCCTCGACATTCCTGATGACGACTAAGCGGGCGGGCCTGATGATAGACGGCATGGGCTCGCTCATAGACATCAACGGGTTCGACAAGGTTCTGGCGTACATCCGGCGGCTGAACGACCTAGCAGCCATACATGGTTCGACGATACTGGTGCACACCGACAAATCGGGCATGGAAGATGAGCAGTTCAAGGCCCTGACGGACGAGTTCGACGAGATCCACGACTACCTCTGATCGCGCCCGTACTCACCATTCCATCTCTTGTAGAGCCCGTGCTCGATATCCAGCTGGTCCATGACACGGCCAACGACGAAATCGACTATCTCGTCCACGTTCTGTGGTCGAGGGTAGAAAGCGGGGCTGGCAGGCATGACAATGGCCCCGGCCTCAGACAGCCGCAGCAGGTTCTGGAGGTGGATCGTCGACAGTGGCGTTTCCCTCGAGACAATTACTAGCTTCCGTCGCTCCTTAAGCGCGACAGAGGCGATCCTGGTCACCAGGTTGTCCGCCACGCCCGAGGCTATCTTGGACATCGTGGACATGCTGCACGGGACGATGACGAACGCGTCGAATCGTATCGAGCCAGATGCAAGGGGTGAGAATAGGTTGTCGTTCTCACAGTGATCATCTGCCTTGGCGACGATCTCATTCTTCGTGAGGCCTGTCTCGCCCTCACACATCCGAGATGCCTCGGACGACAGGACCGCCGTGGTGTGTCCTGGGAGACATTCCAAGAGCCGCACGCCGTATCTGATGCCGGACGCGCCCGTGATGCCGACGACCACATGCACGGACGCCCCAATCGGCGCCGGGACATAAAAGGTTTTGAGCATGAACGCCATCCATATCGTCAGGAGTCTGCGACACAGTGCTGGTCGCTGGCGGCGCATTTATATATAAGTAGCAGCTTATCCGCGATTTGTCGCTACTTTGGCGACTGTCCAGATTAGCCGACGTGTCACATGTCATTTGAGGTAGTTCAATGGCGACTGCTTACGATATACCCGCCGAGAAGCTTGTACCTAGATTAGCCGAGGAGCTCAAGAAGCTGGATACAGTGAAGGCGCCCGAATGGGCGATGTTCGTGAAGACTGGCAGGCACAAGGAGAAGAGCCCCATAGAAGAGGGATGGTGGTTCGTGAGGTCCGCGGCCGTTCTGAGGAAGGTCTATATGGACGGACCGATCGGGACGACCAGGGTCGCGGCCGCATTCGGCGGCAAGGCCGACAGGGGCTCGAAACCGAACAAGGCGGTTCGTGGCTCGAGGGCGATTGCCAGGATGACTATCCAGCAGCTTGAGAAAAGTCAGCTGATACAGAGGGACAAGGACGGAGGCAGGGTCGTCACCGGAAAAGGCCGCAAGCTCGTCGACGGGCTATCGACGGAGCTGCTCAAGGAGATGGCGGTGCAGAACCCTGAACTCACGAAGTATCTTTGAGTGATGGGCTTATGGCGAACGATAATGAGTTGGATGCGCTCAGGCAGAGGAAGCTGCAGGAGTTGCAGATGAGGGCTCAGCAGGAAGCCGTCTCTCAGGAGCAGTCGAAGCAGGTAGATGCGCAGAGGGCGATGATGATGAGGCAGATACTCACGCCCGAGGCCAGAGAGCGCCTAGCAAACCTGAGGATGACTCGACCGGACGCCGTCGAGCAGGTGGAGAACCAGCTGCTTATGCTCGTCCAATCGGGGCGCGTATCAAAGCAGATCGACGATTACACTCTGAGACAGATCCTGCGAAAGGTGATGCCAACAAAGAGGGAGATCAAGATCGAAAGGAGATGATGACGTTGTCCAAACACAAACCGTTCGCAAGGAAGATCAGGCTCTTGAAGGCCCTCAGAAGCAACAGACGCGTTCCAGCGTGGGTCATGATGAGGACGAACAGGAAATTCGTGCGCCATCCCAAGAGGCGGCACTGGCGCCGTAACAAGCTGAAGGTGTGAGGGGTTTACAATGGTTGAAGAGCTGGAGCGGGTTTTCACGGTCCCTCTGACCGTCACGAGACACGTGCCTAGGACGAAGCGGGCGCCCAGGGCTATCAAGGAAATCAAGGATTATGTCCGGAAGCACATGGCGGAGAAGGGCGCCGCGGGCGAGGAAGACGAATCGCTCAAGAAGGATGTATGGATAGACAACAAACTCAACGAGAAGCTCTGGGCGAACGGCATAGAGCATCCCCCGAGCAGGGTACGTGTCAAGGCTATTCGATTCGAGGATGGCCTCATTGAAGTCTCTCTCCCAGAGGAGTGAGCTCCGCGGAGTATGCCCCGATGCTTAGACTAGGTAATGTCGATGGCAATCCGCACCTCGGGGTCTACTGCGCTGCGAGCGAGGACATCGCGCTGGTGTCAGAGCCAGTTGACGATGTCGTGGTCAGTGACTTGACAGAGACGCTCGGCGTCGAAGTGATACTGACGACGGTCGCCGGCTCCAGCGTCGTGGGGTCATTGGCGTCGCTGAACTCGAACGGCATAGTGATGTCGAGCCTCGCGGAGGAACACGAGATCGCAAGGATGCCATCATCCCTCAACATAGGATTCATGCCAGACAGGATTAACGCCGCTGGCAACAACATACTCGTCAACGACAAGGCGGCGTGCGTACACCCGTTAGCGTCGAAGGGAACGGTGAAGATGCTGGAGGACGTCTTCGAAGTCGAGGTGCACAAACGTTCCATAGCGGGGATCGACACGGTTGGATCCGCTTGCATAGTCACCTCCAAAGGCCTTCTGTGCCACCCGCGCACGGGTGAGGATGAGCTCAAGTCGCTCTCCGAACTGTTCGGAGTGCCCGCCACACTCGCCACTCTGAACTACGGCACGGCGTATCTGGGGGCGTGTGCCGTCGCAAACAGCAAGGGCGCGTATGTCGGTGCCCGCTCGACGCCGATTGAACTCGGCAGGGTGGAAGACGGCCTGGGCCTGTACTAGCACAGCAGTAACTCGATTGACTATTCTGAGAAGACCCACACATCGGTTCCCGATTCCGGCATGTCGTCCTTGGAGAACTCGATCTCGTTGCCGACCTTCACGATGCGCTCGGTGGCGAACAGCTTCAGGAAATCCCCCACGGGACGTATGGATAGTGACAGGCCAGGAGTCCTGTAATGCATCGGCACGATGATCTTGGGCTGAAGAAGCTCCGCGACGCGAAGCGCGGTCTGCGGGCCTATTGTGAATACATCGCCAACGGGCACGAACAACACGTCCGCACCCATGAGTCTGTCCGCCTGCACGTCGTCCGGCACGTGGCCTAGGTCTCCCAAATGGCAGAACGTGACGCCATCCAGCTCGAACTTGAACAGGGTGACCATGCCGCGCTTGGCCCCGCCCTGCTCGTCATGGGCCGCCTCGACGCCCTCGATGCGGACGCCCTTCTCCACAGTCATCACAGGTGAGTCGATTACAGTGGTCTCTGGTCCCCTGACAACACGCGAGCAATTATGGTCGAAATGATCGTGTGAGACGAGGACGACGTCCGCCGTCGCTCTGGGCGGCCGGATGCCGATGGATTTGCCATCGTGAGGGTCGGTCACTACGACCGAGCTTCCGGCTATCTCGAAACATGCGTGGCCATGCCATCTAATATGCAACTGACTCTGTCCCCTGTTGCGCTAATCGCAAAACCCGTACTTAACACAGCCGACGCGTGCTATTCGCCGCGGATTGACATCGATGACGGTCCGCCGAGCATGTACGCGCCCTAATCGCAAAACCAGCGTGCCTACTTCTTGACTTTGCGGACGACGCGAGTCTTCCTCATCGGCGTCTCAGGCGCAGGCGTGCTTGCGGCAGGCGGGCTCGCCTCAGATTCCTGTGCGGGCGGCGTATTCGAATCTGTCTTCACCCGCCTGACGGTCCTCTGACGAACCGGCTCCGGCGCTGGTTTACGGACGGGCGGCTCCGCACGAACTGGCTCAGGTCCCCGCTCTACTCTCCTCGGGGCGGACTGCGGTGGCGCCCTTACGCTCCTGACCTGCCTCACCTTCGGAGTTTCTGAAGGAGTCTCCTCGACGACTGGGGCTTCTCTCACCTTCCTCCGCGGTGGAGTCGGCTTC
>DATKWQ010000073.1:0-71494 GCA_035529455.1 Thermoplasmata archaeon | reverse complement strand
ACGAGAGGTAGATATGAAGCGGATGGAGCGGACGCCTCTGATCTTCCTCACCTTTCCCAGTATCTCCCTGAGGACGTTGTTGGGGCCCCTGGCGATTATCAGCTCCATGCACTGCCCACGCTCGAGGTGAAGATGCAGCATCATCTGTATCTCCTCATACCTGTGCTGTAGCACCGACAGCTCCCCCCTGGGCCCATGCTCATTGTAAATCGCGGTTATCACGAGCTGGTTCTCGCCGTCCAGGCTCTCCCACTCGGCCTCGTCGACAAAGGAGCGTATCGCCTCCCTCATCGCATCGGACCTAGAGTTGAAGCCTTTCGACCTCAGCACCTCGTCGAACCGCCCCAGCAATTCCTCTGGTATCGACAGACTGACGATCATGTCCTTCGGCACGGATACCGCCCACGCGCTATATTTTTGTTATTAACTCGGTGCGCTGAACGTATTAATCCGTGTCTCGGAGCCTTCCGAGCTTGCGCAGCAGAGTCTCGGGATTGGTGACCAAGGCCTGCCTGACGGAGTCCGCATCCAAACCGGCCCCTTTCGCGATGGAGGTGGCGGTCGCCATGCTGCTGAGATCCTCAGGAGCGTGAGTGTCTGTGTTCACGAGGATCTTCGCCCCAGCCGCTCTGGCTGCGCTCGCGACATGGCCGTTCGCAGTCGAATGTCCCCTCCTGCAGGATATCTCCAGGTACACGCCGTTCTCAGCCGCCTTCCTGGCATCCTCCTCTGAGATCATGCCTGGATGAGCCAGGATGTCGACGTCCGGGTTGGAGACTGCGGCGCAGTTCGTCCCCTGCTCGACCGGCTCCGCGGGTGTTTCGCCGTGCACGACCACGAGCTCCGCCCCCGAATCCCTTGCCAACTTGACTGCCTCGTCGATGTACTTCACTGGCACATGCGTTATCTCAACGCCGGAGATGGCCTCTATACCCCACGCGTCCGCCCTGGCACAGTCTTTCGCGACATGTCGCACGACCCAATCGATGTTCGAGAAGGAGGCATGATCGGTTATCGCAATCGCACGGTGGTCGGCGACCGCCGCGCGACGTATGAGCTCCATCGGCAACAGCAAACCGTCGCTGAAAAACGTGTGCGTGTGGAAATCGCACCGTCTCGCCCTCATTTCCTTCTGCCCTCCAGCTCCTTGTAGATGTCCTGCATCGGAATCCCCTCGTCGAACAGCAGCACCATAAGATGATACATCAGATCTGCGGCCTCGTAGACTATCTCCTCTCGCTTCTTGTCCTTCGCCGCGATGATGACCTCCGAACTCTCCTCGGCGATCTTCTTCAGCAGGAGATTACGATTGTTGAACAGCCGGCAGGTATACGAGGACTCGCACTGCCCCTGTTTCCTATCGTCAAAGACCCGCCACAGCTCTGAGATGATGTCGTTCGGAGCAATGGGGCGATCTATGAAGCAAGAGTAAGTGCCTTCGTGGCAAGCGACACCTGTCTGCTCCACCCTCGCGAGAACCGCGTCATCGTCGCAATCGGTGAGCAGTTCGATCACCTTCTGCACGTTCCCTGAGGTCTCGCCCTTCTTCCATATCCTCTGTCTCGACCGGCTCCAGTAATGCATATATCCCGTCTTCTTGGTAAGCTCGAGCGCCTCGTCGTTCGTGAAAGCCACCATCAGAACGTTGTTGTTCCTGACATCCTGAACTACCACGGGTATTAGAGCATTGCCTGCATTCATCCGCACCACCTCACAGGTATACCTTCCGCGGCCAGTTTATTCTTGACGTCTCTGACCGTGTGCTCGTCAAAATGGAATATCGACGCGGCCAATGCGGCATCCGCCTCGCCGTCTGAAAGGACCTGCACAATGTGGTCAATAGTGCCGCATCCGCCCGATGCGATGACTGGGATGCTCACCTCTCTCACAACTCGCCTGGTGAGGTCGAGGTCGTAGCCTTCCTTGACGCCGTCGCAATCCATGCTTGTAAGCAGAATCTCTCCAGCTCCGAGCTCGCAGACCTCTTTTGCCCACTCGACGGCATCTCTCTGCGACGGTTTGGTGCCCGAATGCGTGTGCACCTCCCACCCGTCGTCGGAGCGTTGGGCGTCTATCGCCACCACGACACACTGGCTTCCGAAGGCGTTTGCGCACTCGGTTATGAGCGATGGCCTGGCGACGGCTGCGGTGTTGATGGACACCTTGTCCGCCCCTACACGCAACATCCTTCTGACATCCTCGAAAGTCCTGACGCCGCCACCTACCGTGAGCGGGACAAACAGCTGCTCTGCGGTCTTCTGAACGGCCGCCCTCAGTGTCTCCGCTCCCGCGACGGTCGCGTTCACGTCCAAGAACACTATCTCGTCTGCTCCCTGCTCCTGGTATTTCACCGCGAGCGTCGGAGGGTCGCCCACATCTGTCAGTCCTTTGAATCGAACACCCTTCACCACAACACCGCCCTTAACGTCGAGACAGGGGATTATCCTCTTGGTCAACGGCATCAGCCTACACCCCATCTGACCGACGACTTGGTGGACAGGGTCGAACCCGTCCGCGACATCGCCTGTCCGAGCGCAGTTCCGAGGGCCTTGAAGGTCGCCTCCACGATGTGGTGATTGTCCTTTCCCCTCAGAACGAGCGTGTGGATCGTCGCCCTCATCTCCATCGCGAACGACCTCACGAAGTGAGCGTACATCTCATCAGGCAACTCCAAATGCACGAACGGACGATCTATCAGGTCGACCGTCACCTGAACAAGCGCCTCGTCCATGGGCACGACCGCGCTGGCTATCCGCTTGATCTGGGATTCCCCGATGGCTTCCCTATAGGCACGGCCGAGCGTTATCGCCACGTCTTCGATCAAGTGGTGTTCGATGTCCCCCCTCGCAGAGATATCCAGATCCACGCCTGAGTATCTCGCCAATGTCTCGACCATGTGGCGGAGGAACTCATCGGTGACGGCGCATTCCGCCCTGCTTGGGCCATCGATATTCAGCTTGACCTGCACCTTCGTCTCACGAGTCTCCCTCGTAACGCTTGCGATGCGCTCGGGACAATCCTGGCTCATGAGAATTCCCTCACGGCCCTCTTGAAATGGATACGCCCCGTGTAGATGGCAGTGCCCACGACCACAGAGTCCACGCCCATCCGCTGAAGCGCCAGGAGGTCGCCGTTGGTGGTGACGCCGCCAGAGACGATGACTGGCTTGCTCGTAGCCCTGATGAGCTTCTCGATCGGTGCAGGGTTTATCCCTTCGAGACGGCCCTCGACCTCGACGTTCGTGTACAGGAAACCCCAGATCGAGAGGCTCTCAAGGTCCTTGGCAACTTCGTAGATGTCCTTCCCCGAACTCTCCTGCCAGCCTTTGATCAATACCTTGTCGGCCGCGGAATCTAGCGCGACCACGATGCCGTCGGTATACTGCCGTGACATCTCCTCGACGAATGACCGTTCCTGAATGGCCCTTGTGCCGACGATGACCCTCTCACAGCCGATCTCGAATAGTCTGTGCACCTTCTCTGCGGTTCTGATACCCCCGCCTACCTGGACCGGTATCGACAGCGCTCCGATGATGTTCTCGATCAGCTCCTCGTTGCTGCCGACTCCCATGGCTGAATCGAGGTCGATTATGTGGATAATCTCAGCGCCTTCGTCCTGCCATCTCCGGGCGATTCCAGTAACATCCTCAATCCTGAAGCGTTCCGTCCCGGGCTTGCCACCTATGAGCTGGACGGTCTTGCCGCCCATCACATCGATCGCGGGTATCACCTTCATGCCGATTCCTCCGATATCCTGATGAAGTTCGACAGCAACCTAAGGCCAGGTGCGCTGCTCTTCTCGGGGTGGAATTGCATTCCACATATAGCACCCTTCCTTACTGCTGCAGGGAACCTCTCACCGTATTCTGTCTCAGAGATTGTGACTCTTTCGGTCGGTCGGCACACGTATGAATTGGCGAAGTAGAACTGGTCGTCGGGGCTGACGCCTTCGAAGAGGTCGTCATCCAAGCTGGACACGTTGTTCCAGCCCATGTGAGGGACGCGAGGCGCTTTCAGTCGCACGGCTGACCCTCCGAGCACAGCGAGACCGTCACCAGGCGACTCTTCGCTCCTCTCAAAGAGTACCTGCATGCCAAGGCATATGCCGAGTGTTGGGACGCCTCCAGCGATGGCGGACCGAAGCTCGGCTATCTCCGGACGGAGAACCTCCATTGCTGCTCCGAACGCCCCGACGCCTGGGAAGACGATGCATCTCGCCCGGGCGATATCGCTCGGCGATGACGACACTATCACGCTCGCCCCCGCTCGTTCGAGGCCCTTCGAGATGCTGTGCAGATTTCCGACTCCATAGTCTACGACGGTTATCTTCATGATAGATCTCCACTGACGAGCGGCGCAACGGCCTCCAGCAACATGTCCATGTATTCCCTCGGTCCGATCGTCACCCTGACATGGTCCTCAAGAAGCGGATATGCTCCGAAATCCCGGATGGCGATACCTTTGTCAACGAGGGCGCTAACCAGATCGGCACTCTTGACAGGGGATTTGCACAGTATGAAGTTGCACTCGGATGGATACACCTTGAAGCCGAGCTCACTCATCTTGCCTGCGAGATACTGTCGTTCGGACTTCATCTCCCGCACTTTGGCGTCAACCCAATCCCTGTTGTCCAACGCCGCCACAGCGACGGCCTCTGTGAACGAGTTCAGCCCGAATGGTGTGCGCACGCGCCTCAACTCGTCCACCATATCCTTTCTGGCCATGGCGAACCCCGCCCTGAGGCCGGCGATTCCATAGGCCTTCGAGAATGTCCTCACATCGATGCCGTGCTCGGATGCCATAACCTCGCCAAGCATGTCCGAGTCGCAGAAATCACAGTAGGCCTCGTCCAGGAGCACTAACCCCTTGGATTCGGCCAGGATCCGCTCTATGCCGCCTCTGTCGAGAAGGTTGCCTGTCGGGTTGTTGGGCTGGCACAACGCCACGATCTTGGCCCGTTCGTTCAGGATATCATCAGTGGGCAGGGAGAAGCCATCAAGCAACATCTTCTCCTCGACGGTCGCCATGTTCACCATCGCGTAGAACTTGTACATGCGGAACGTCGGCGATGCCTGACAGAAAAGGTCTCCTGGGTTAATGAACGCTTTCGACACGATGTCCAGGAGCTCGTCGGACCCGTTGCCGACGATGACCTCGTCAGGGGAAACAGAGAGCTCAGTGGCGATTCGCTCCCTGAGGAGGTCGGAGTTCTCGCTCGGGTACGCCCACATCCTACTGAAATCGAAAGACTCGGCTACCTGTTGAACGGCGGGATTGATGCCGAATAGGTTCGCGTTGTTGTTCAGTATCAACAGTTCCTCGTTCACAAGGGAATATGACGGACGACTCAGCGTTTCCAGCGTCCGTCTCCTCAGCTCACCAATCGATGTCATTTGTCAGCACCGCCAGTCCTGGCATTGGCTGCCGAGGCGTGGGCCGGCAGTCCTTCGGCTTTGGCCATCTCAGCCACAACAGGGGCCAACCTCTCCGCGCCCTTCCGGGTCAGCCGTTGATATGGGATCGTCCTGACGAAGTCGTAAACGGACAGGGCCGAGCGGGACCGTGCCATGCCCATGGTCGGCAGAACGTGGTTCGTGCCCGCGCAGTAGTCGCCGAAGGCGACGGATGACCATCTGCCCAAGAACACGGACCCAGCGGCTTTGACCCCATCCAATAGGGCCTCTGGATCCCTGGTATCTATCAGAAGGTGTTCTGGAGCGAAATCGTTGGATATCTGCACAGCCTGTTTGAGGCTGCGGACTTTCAGGAATATGGCGCCTTTCTCGGCAGACGCCTTGACGATGGCTCTCCTCTTCGCAGTCCGAACCATCTCGCCCAACAAGGCCATTGATTCTTCGATCACCTTGGTGGATGTGGATACTGTCAGCGCTACGGCTCTGGGGTCGTGTTCGAGCTGCGCCAGCATCTCCGCAGCAATAAGCGCAGGGTCAGAGCTGCTGTCGGAGATTATGAGGACCTCAGAAGGACCTGCCAGGAAATCGATCTCGCAGTCCTTCCTCACCAGGAGCTTAGCGGCTGTGACGATGGCTCCCCCTGGGCCGACTATTTTGGAGACTCGGCGCACGGTCTCTGTACCGTAGGCCATGGCAGCGATTGCCTGGGCACCCCCGATGGCATATACCTCTTCGATGCCCACGATGTCCGCCGCAGCCAGGATGGCGTCATCGATGACCCCGCTCTTGGATGGGGTGAACAGTGCGATCTCGTCGACACCCGCGACCCTGGCTGGCACGGCGGCCATCAACACAGATGATGCATAGCTTGCGGTCCCGCCAGGGGCGTATATACCTATACGTCCCAAAGGGACCACCTTCTGGCCGAACACGCCGCAGGTGTCCTTGAACTCGAAGTCCTTCAATCTCTGCTTGGAATGGTATGTCTCGATGCGGCGCTTGCTCTCCGTCATGGCGGACATCAACGCAGGTGATATGCGGGACGGGGCGGTCCTGATTGTATCGATTGGGACTAGGAATGAGTCGCCCATGTGGCCGTCGAACTCCCTGGCATATCGGGTCACGGCGGCGTCTCCCTCCTTGCGCACGGCATCGACTATAGGGCGCGAGCGAGCGATCGACGGGGCAAGCACGTCCCCTCCCCTTTCGATGATCCGCTTGACCGCCTCGGCAGTCGCTGACTCGATGTCGTATGAAAGCATGTCAGAGTACCATCCTTTCGATCGGGCATATCAGTATGCCAGTCCCTCCGATCTCCTTGAGCACCGCGATGATCCCGTTTACCTCGTCGTCGTTGACGACGGCGTGAATTGCCACGATATCATCACGGCCGATGATGTTCATGATCGTCGGGCCTGAGATGCCAGGCAGGAGGCTCTCGAGGTTGGGCAGCGTGGTTCTTGGAACATTGGCCATCAGATATCTCTTCCGCGACGCTCCGATGACGCTGTCGATCGCGCTCGTGATCTCCTCTATTCGGCTACTCTTGCTGGACATGGACCCGCGGTTCGCTACCAACACCGCGACGGAGTCCAGAACCAGACCGACCTCCTTCAGGTGGTTGAGCTTCAGCGTCGACCCAGTCTCGGTGAGGTCGGTGATGACATCGGCCAAGCCAATCTGCGGAGTCATCTCCGTCGCGCCTGAGACGGTGACAATCTTGACGTCCTTCCCGAGCCCTTTGAAGTACTCCTCCGTTAGCCTTGGAAACGAGGTGGCGACCGTGGATCCGTCCCGAACTTCGGACGCGTCCCCGATATCGGATTCGTCAGGGACCGCAACGACCAGCCGGCATCGGCCGAAGTCCAGTTCGCGTATCCTGGCAACATCCCGTTTCGTCTCGAGTATGAGGTCCAACCCAGTGATCCCCAGGTCAGCAACGCCCATCTCGACGAACTCAGGTATGTCCTGGGCCCTCGCCAAGAGTATCTGATATCTGCCCTTCCTGAACTCGGCAATCAGAGTCCGGCTGTTGGAGTCGGGCACTGGAAAGCCTATCCGGTTCATCAATCGCACAGCTGGCAGGTTCAGTCTCCCCTTGTTAGGTATGGCTATCCTCAGCAGAGTCAACGACATTCCTCCTCGGGTTCCAAGACGAACGCACTGCGCTCCTCAACGTAGCCTTCGCTCGGCTCAGTCAGTGCGTCATCAAAAACTCCAGGAATCGAACTAGCGCATGCGAGATCACGCATGAAGACTACCAAACACGGCCTTGTGTTGCACCATGTTCAATTCCTCGAGCGGTCGTGCGAGGGCAGGGATGATATTTATTGATTTCGTCAGATTTCGGACGTACGACGTACAAAAGTGGGCGGTGAAAAGACTGGATGGCCTCTGGTCTGCGGCTGATCGGCCCCTTACCGTCTCAGGTTGGGTAGATGGTACCGAGCACGAGCACCAGAGCGGACGCGCCGATACATAGGCCCACGACGACCCACGGGTTGACCTTGATAGCCTTGTCGTCCTCGGAATCGAAGTACCGTATCAATCCCGCGGCCGAGTGAAACCCTTCGTTCTTCTTGTTCTTCGCCATGATGGTCGCATGCTCAATTGCAAGTTTTCATATTTAAGGGTTTAGCAGCGTCAGCGCCCGCAGCCCCAAGTGTCCAGCGCCTTCTGCGACATTAGGAAAATCATTATATAAGTCACAGTATAATTAGCGTATTCCTAACTGGCTATCCGCGCCTGATAACACTCTGTAGCCGCCGGGGCGTCTTTGACCGTGCCGTCTGAGGGAGTTCGATTGGAGGTTGTATAATCGCGACCGTGTTTCTTGTAGACGATGAGAAATTCATCGTCGAGTTGTACCGAGACATCCTCGAAGCCCATGGTCACGAGGTC
The DNA here is from genome assembly GCA_035529455.1 of Thermoplasmata archaeon. Taxonomy (GTDB): domain Archaea; phylum Thermoplasmatota; class Thermoplasmata; order UBA10834; family UBA10834; genus UBA10834. The sequence goes on along the minus strand of DATKWQ010000073.1, from coordinate 63,180 downwards.
ATCGATGTGGCTTCGGACGGCGAGGAGGCCATCAGGAAGTACAAGAAGATGAAGGACAAACCGGTCGTGATCATCATGGACCAGAGGATGCCGGTCAGGGATGGCGTCAGCGCGACTCAGGAGATACTACGCATCGACCCCGACGCGACGATATTCTTCGGAAGTGCAGACCTCCATATAGAGAAGGAGGCGCTCGCTGCCGGTGCCAAAGGATTCCTGCTAAAACCATTCAGGATCGAAGAGCTTCTCGCGGCCATCGAAGACGCCGAGAAGAAGATGATGAAGAAGAAGCCTTAGCGGAGCCCGCGCGAACAGCCCGGGTTTCGACCGAGTTCTGGTGAGTAAGATGTTAGTCACACGGAGAGCAACATGGATGTCGACGGAGGAGGGGGGGCGATTACTTTTAAGTACGCCCTCAGGATATGAGAGCGTATCCAGTGGAGGAGATTCCTGATGCCAGAGCAGGAGAGCGACCTCAAGGCACAGTTGAGGAAGAACCTTGAGGACATGCAGAGAGCGGGATTCGATCCCTACACGACCTACAGATATGACCGCACACACTCCTCGGCGAAGGTCGCGGAGGAGTACGTCGACATAGGCTCCGAGAAGAGCTCGGATGTCGTCTCTGTCGCGGGGAGAGTCATGGCCAAGAGGATTCACGGAAAGGCCGGCTTCGCCGATCTTGTGGACCGGGACGGAAAGGTCCAGCTCTACTTCCGCATGAACGACATCGGCGACAATCAGTGGAGCCTCTTTCAGACCATGGACCGTGGGGACATCGTGGGAGCCAAGGGGAACGTCTTCAGGACGAAGACTGGCGAGATCACTGTGGCCGTCACCGAGTTCCTGGTCCTCAGCAAGGTGCTCACGCCTCTGCCCGAGAAGTTCCATGGACTTCAGGATGTGCAGATGAGGTACAGGCAGCGGTACCTTGACCTCCTCATGAACGAGGACGTGCGTTCGAGATTCATCAAGAGGAGCAAGATGATAGCCTTCATCCGCGATTGGCTCAATGGGAAGGGATTCATCGAGGTCGAGACGCCAGTCCTCCAGCCGTTGTACGGAGGTGCGCTGGCCAGGCCGTTTGTGACCCACCACAACTACCTAGACATAGACCTATATCTCAGGATAGCGCCGGAGCTCTATCACAAGAGGTGCATAGTCGGCATGCTCGAGGCCGTCTACGAGATAGGGAAGAACTTCAGGAACGAGGACATCGACGCGCAGCATTATCCGGAATACACATCGATGGAGCTCTATCAGGCCTACGTCGACTACAACGACATAATGGACCTCACGGAATCGCTTCTCTACGACACCGCTATGCACATCGTTGGATCTGACATGATCGAGTACGGGGATAGAACTCTGAACTTCGCGAAACCGTGGCCCCGTATAACCATGGGAGAGGCCATACAGAAGCACACGGGATTGGATGTCTCGACTCTCGACTCATTGGACAAGGCCAAGGAGAGCGCCAGGAGTCTCGGGGTCCGGGACGGCGACGGCTGCTCGGACGTCGGCAAGATCGTTTCGCAGATATTCGACCAGAAAGTCCAGCCCGAGCTCATAGACCCTGTGTTCATAATCGACCACCCGGTCGAAGTGTCTCCTCTGGCCAAGAGGAAGCGTGGAGCGCCGCACCTGGTGGAACGCTTCGAGCTGTTCATCAACGGCTGGGAATTCGCAAACGCGTTCTCCGAACTCAACGACCCTGTCGAGCAGGAGATGAGGTTCAAGGAGCAGGACCGACTCAAGCAAGAGGGCGATGAGGAGGCACACCCCATAGACGCGGACTATGTGCGGGCGCTGGAATACGGACTTCCACCGACTGGAGGACTGGGGATAGGCATCGACAGGTTCGCCATGATCGTGACGAACGCCCCGTCGATCAAAGAAGTCATACTGTTCCCCCACATGAGGCCGGACGTCGTATGATGGCTCGTGACATCAATGCGGATGACCTGGAGATCGCTCATCTAGACCCTGGTCGCCTGGAGGACCTAGTGGTCGCCCAGAACGACATCTTCGTAGACTACGTCATACCTCTGAAATCGTCGGTCCAGTTCTTCCAGGATTTCACTCGGTCTGTCGGAGGCCGCATCGACGATGTCATTATCGCGACCCACGATGGGGCGATTGTTGGTTACGTCAACCCGGTCGTCGATGGCAAGGAAGCCTGGATAGGAGGGCTCGGAGTCACGCCGGGGTACCGCGGATTGGGCATCGGCAGGCGGTTGATGCTGGCTGCTGAGGAGGAGGTCCGCGGCAGAGGCGTTGAAGAAGTCCTCCTGGAGGTCATCGACGGCAATGTGCCAGCATCGAGCCTGTATCACAGTATAGGATACAGGAATCACAGGACATACCTATCGGGAGAGGGCAGGGCGGTCCACTTCGCCGGTTTTGGCCAAGCGCCTGAGAGAGCATGTCTGGAAGACATCGAGGAGAGCCACCGGACCATCTACGCCGACCATTGCTGGCAGAGGAGGAAACCCGCCGCGCTGGCCGAGTCCGCAAGGACCTGCGAAACCTATGCCGTCGACGGAGGGTTCGTCATGCTGAGACGTATCGGGACGACCGGGTTCACACCGTTCATCGGCGTACTCCCTGACATGAGGGGGCAGGGGATCGGCACTTCACTGACCAAGTTCGCGATCAACAGGCTGTGGGACCTTGGCGCTTTCAAGATCGCGATATACAACGTCAACGACGACATAGTGACGCGTAGGATGCTCGACAAGTTCGATTTCGCGGTCACCCTGAAACAGTCTGAGATGAGGAAGACCATCCGCTGATCATGACCTGGGCATCGGCCGGCATCTACTGTCTGCACTGGGCATACTTCTCGTCCGCTTCCCACTTTCGTGTGACCCAGTCCTGGAGCGTCTTGATGTCTTCCTCCTTCATGTGTCTGAAACGGCCCTGAAGTTTGAGATACTCCGATATCGGTGTCATCTTGGGCTTGCGGTTTATCGTGACCTTGCCGTTCTCACACTCATAAAGGGTCCACATGCCAGTCTCGACCGCCAGCTTGGCAACCTCTATCGTCTTGGCGGTGTCGTGCCTCCATCCCGTGGGGCACGGCGTGAATATCTGGATGTATCTGAACCCCTTCATCTTCTTGGCCTTCTCGAACTTGTTGATGAAGTCCTGTATATTGCCTATTGAGGCCGTCGCGACGTAAGGTACGTTGTGGGCCATCATTATCAGAGGCATGTCCTTCTTGAAATTCGCCTTCCCCGCCTTGACCTTGCCGACGGGCGTCGTAGTCGTCCACGCACCGAATGGAGTAGAGCCTGAACGCTGTATCCCCGTGTTCATGTAGGCCTCGTTGTCGTACATGACGTACAGCATGTTCTCGTTCCTCTCGGCCGCACCGGAGAGCGCCTGTATGCCGATGTCGGCGGTCCCGCCGTCACCAGCGATGCCCATGATGACCGTGTCCTCCTTACCCCGGACCCTCATGGCGCGGGCCATGCCGGTCGCGCACGCTGCGGTGTTCTCGAAAGCGACATGATGGAACGGCACCTTCCATGCCAAGTACGGGTATGTCGCGCCGAATATGAGCAGGCAACATGCGGGGTTGACGACCATCGTGTTCTTCCCGAGTATCTTAATCAGGTTGCGAACGGCGGTTGCCGCACCGCAACCTGCGCAAGCCGTGTGTCCACGTGTGAACAGCTCCTCATCCGGGAGTTCCTTCAGCTTCACTGCTCCACCCCCCTCGTCCCCATCCATGTGATGTCACGCTTGACCTTGCCGCTCTTCGCCGCTTCAAGCAGCTGCTCGTACATGAACCGCAAATCCTCCAACGACACGTCCCTGCCACCCAATCCACCTATGAAATTCATTACTGGCAGGTTCAGGCCGAACGCGGCGTTCTTGAACTCCACGAACGATGGGCCACCGACACCATATGAGACGGCTCGGTCGAAAACACCGACGGCCTTGGCCTTCTCGGCGATCGCCCTGAGCGCATCTGTGGGATATGGACGCCAGAATCTCAGCTTGACGAGGCCGACCTTCTTTCCCTCGGCCCTCATGGTGTCAACGACCTCGTGGGCGGTCGAACTCGCGGTGCCCATGGTGATCAGAACCACGTCGGCATCGTCTACCATGTACGGGTCGATCATGCCACCGTGGTCCCTGCCGAACTGCTTGGCGAATGCGGCGTTGACCTCCTCGATGACGGCGACCGCGTCCCTCATGGCCTTGTCCGTCTGCCACCTGCACTCCATCATGTAATCCGGCGGTGTGAACACGCCGACCGCGGCCACATCATCGGGGTCCAGTATAGCGCCAGTCGGTCTGTACTCAGGAACGAACTTGTCTGCGGCGTCCTGCTCGATCAAGTCGACAGGCTCGACCGTGTGAGACAGGATGAACGCGTCCAGACAGACCGCCATCGGAAGTGACACGCGCCTGTCCTCCGCGATTCTATACGCCTGCAGGATCATGTCCTGGACTTCCTGATTGTTGTCACAGAACACCTGTATCCAGCCCGAGTCCCTCTCGGGCATGATGTCGTTGTGCTCCACCCATATGTTGATGGGCGCAGCGATCGACCGGTTGACAACGGCCATGACCACTGGCAACCTCATGCCGCTGGCTATCGGCAGGATCTCGTGCATGAGCGCGAGCCCCTGAGAAGATGTCGCTGTGAACGTTCGCACTCCCGTTGCGCTCGCTGAGACGCATGCACTCATCGCGGAGTGTTCGCTCTCCACCTCGATATACTCACAATCCATCTCTCCGTTGTTGACGAACTCTGAGATATGTTCGACTATGAACGTCTGAGGCGTTATCGGATACGCTGCGACGGTTCTCGCCCTTGACCGCATCGACCCGTAGGCAGCTGCGTAGTTCCCGGTGCAGATCTTGGAAGTCATCTATCTCACCATCTTTATCGCCTCGACGGGGCACTCGTTCGCGCAGATTCCACAACCCTTGCAGTAGTCCATATCGAATTCCATCCGGTCGCCCTTCCTGTAAATGCATCCTTCAGGGCAGTAGAACCAGCAGAAATTGCACATGGTGCACTTCTCCGGGTCGTATTCGGGTCGGAACACCTTCCAACTGCCAGTCTTGTTCTCCAAGAACGAGCCCGGGCCGACCGCTCCAGCGTTCGTCTTCTTGGACACGGCCGCGACGCCCATTGGTTGTTCATTCACATCCGGAAGCCACTTCGCGGCGGTCTTCAGGACCCTCTTACCATGAGACTCTCCGACGATCGTCCTGTCAAAAGCGACGCGTGCGGCCTTTGCGTTCTTCTCCCCGATCTTCGGTCCGAGCCTGTCACCGAAGACCTGCATAATCCCCTTCTCGACGGACTCTATCGAGACCAGGCCGGTCGCCTTGGACAATGCCCCAAGAATCGATGAGTTTATCGCTGGCTGCTTCAGAACCTCGAGTGCGACACTGGTCGCGTCGATGGTCGCGAGTTTCGTGTCGATCCCCACATCAATCTCCTCGGGCTTCCTATTGGAGTTGACGACGACCACGCCGCCCTTTTTGAGCCCCTCGACAACGTTGACCGACTCGAGGAGGCCTTCGTCGAGGACCACCACGAAATCAGGCTCATATACCTGCGTCTTCCGATAGATCCTCTTCTCGTCTATACGCGTGAAAGCAAGGACAGGTGCCCCACGCCTCTCAGCACCGAAGAAGGGGAAGGCAGTCGCGTATCCCCCCTCCATGTGTGCCGCGCTCGCGAGCGCCTGCGCGGCCATCACCGCGCCCTGGCCACCTCGGCCATGGAAACGAACTTCGTACATCCTAAAGCCTCGTGAGATTTCGAATAGTGGGTAGCATTTTAAGACTTTCTAACCAACCCTGAATGGGCAGACAAAACGACTTCTCGGGCGCCTGTAATGGCGGGCGACATACTGCGACAGAATCGCGCGCCGGTATTGACGAATTTCACGCATCAAGAGGCGTCAAACTACGGGCCTGCGACTGCTCCCCGGAGGGGCTACAGGTTATCCAAAGGTTTTTGACTATATGGTTTCGCATGCCCAGAAGCTGCGCTGACAAGAGGCGTTTCCTCGGAGAAAGCACTGCCTGTCCCCCAAACCTCTTCATATTTTCTGATTACGGTCAAATGAGGTTGACCAACGCTATTCGTGAGGTCCATTGATGGCGATATCATGACCCCACCTAAACCTCCTCTGCATCATTGGGACCGTATGATTACTGAGGCTTCACAGGGGCTTCGTATGGTTCGGGGCGGTTCTTCCTTATACGAACATGCGTCATTGAGACCCAGAGCACAATTGCAGCAATCTGAATTGCCGATGCAGCAAGAGCAAGCGCGAAACCGCTCTCTGGACCTAATGTTATGGTTGAAGTTCCAGACGCGCTGCTTACGGTTATCGTGCCTCCGAAGAACCCTTCTGAGTCTGGAATGCCAAAATCCTGATAAAGTGCGCCGGCGAATCTGAGTGAGAAATTCAGCACGAAAGCTGCGCTAACGGTAGCCAACAGCACAGCAGGAATGAATGGGTCTTCCTCACGTGTCAGAGACCAGATTACGTACAAACCGACAATGAACCACACGGTTATTAGAAACCATTCGACGCCCATTGTGTTTGCCACGGGTGATTCATACAGGTCTTGGTAGCTCGAAATGCCATTGCTGTTGTATTCATAGAAGCTTGTGTAGAACTCAGCCGAACCATGATTGTATCCAACGATTGTGTAGCCATACTAAGGCTTTGCCATTGAGATGGCCGAAAGGAAGAGCGCCACGCATGTGAAGACCAAAAGCCCTTTTGAGTGCTTCGATAGGCCAACCATTTCCCTCAACTGTGTTCCCGATTCCCTTTCGTCTTCATTACCCTTTCTCAAAGGAAAGGTTTTTGGACAGGCCGAAGGATTACGCGTCAGATGACGAAGAAACCCGTGGATGCTGTCACATTGAAGGTGGCACGTGCACATCATCAATCAGAAGTGGGTCTTGGGCGCGCGCGCATAGACGGCGACACAAGGAAGACGCTCAACATCGACGTCGGAGAGATCATCGAGATAATCGGCAAGAAGAGAACGGCGGCCAAGGTCTTCCGCGCGGCGCACGAAGACGAGGGAAAGGGGATCATCAGGATCGATGGCATGATACGGGGCAACGCTGGCGTGTCCATCGGAGAGAAGGTTGCTGTGAAGAAGGCCGATGCTAACTCGGCGAAGAAGGTCATAGTCGCGCCGAAGATACCGCACGGAAAGAGAGTCAGGTTCGGACAGGGGGTCGAGGGACTCTTCAAGAAGGGGCTTCTCAACCGCGCGGTCGTGAAAGGCGACGAGATCATAATCCCCAACATAGCCCTGATGGGTGGTTTTCTGCCGTTCGTCGTCGCTTCGACGACGCCGAACGGAATCGTACAGATCGGTGATTTCACGGAACTGTCGGTTCGGACCGAGCCGATCGAGGTCACCGAGCTCACACGGCCATCGGTCACATACGAGGATGTCGGCGGGCTAGAGGGGGAACTCCTGAGGATAAGGGAGATGATCGAGCTCCCGCTGAAGCACCCCGAGATATTCTCCAGGCTTGGCATAGACCCGCCAAAAGGCATTCTGCTATACGGATCCCCGGGAACGGGCAAGACGCTCATCGCCAGGGCTGTGGCGAACGAAGCGGGAGCCAACTTCCATTCGATACAGGGCCCCGAGATAATGTCGAAGTTCTACGGCCAGAGTGAAGAGAAGCTCCGCGAGATGTTCGCGGAGGCGGAGAAGAACGCGCCGTCTGTGATATTCATCGATGAAGTGGATTCAATCGCGCCCAAGAGGGATGAGGTTCAGGGCGAGGTGGAGCGTCGAGTTGTGGCTCAGCTCCTGACTCTCATGGACGGCCTCACATCCAGGGGGAATGTGATAGTCATAGCCGCGACGAACAGAGAGGACGCGATCGACCCTGCCCTTCGAAGACCCGGAAGGTTCGACCGTGAGATAGAGATAGGCGTCCCCACTGCGGAGGGGCGGCTGGAGATATTGATGATCCACACCAGGGGCATGCCTTTGGAGGATGTAAAGCTGGACAGGATCGCGGACATCACTCATGGATTCGTGGGCGCGGATCTGGCTGCGCTCGCCCGGGAGAGTGCCATGCGCGCGCTCAGACGTTATCTCCCAGACATCGAGTTCGGCAAACCCATACCCACTGAGATACTGGAGAAGATGCGTGTGACGGGCCAGGATTTCACGGACGCCCTGAGGGAGATAGAGCCCAGCGCGATGCGTGAAGTCCTTGTGGAGATACCCAAGGTGTCATGGGAGGACGTCGGAGGCTTGGCCACCATCAAGGAGGCGATGAACGAGGCGATTGAACTGCCACTGGAGGACCCTGATGCGTTCTCCCGCCTTGGCATCAGGCCACCAACGGGTATCCTGCTATTCGGTGCACCTGGAACGGGCAAGACACTGATCGCCCGCGCGGTCGCAAACGAATCGAAGGCGAACTTCATCTCGATCAAGGGCCCTGAGATAATGTCCAAATGGGTTGGGGAGAGCGAGAAAGCGATAAGGATGATATTCAAGAAGGCCAAGCAAGTGGCCCCGTCCATTGTGTTCCTGGACGAGATCGACGCGATCGCCCCTCGGCGCGGCAGCCATTTCGGCTCCGGCGCGACCGAGCGGGTGGTCAATCAGCTGCTGACCTCGATGGACGGCCTTGATTCCATGAGCGGAGTGTTCGTGATAGCGGCCACGAACAGACCCGACATCCTCGACAAGGCGCTGCTGCGTCCGGGGAGGTTCGACAAGCTACTTCTGACGCCGCTCCCCGATGAGGAGACACGGCTGAAGATCCTCGAGATTCACACTCGAGATATGCCTCTGAAGAACGTTGACTTGAAGGCCATGGCGACCCGCCTCGAGGGATACGTGGGCGCGGACATCGAGAACCTGTGCCGAGAAGCTGCCATGATCGCCTTGCGCGAGGATAGGGAGGCGAAATTGGTGACTTCGGACCACTTCGAGGAAGCCATGAAGCTCGTAAGAGCTTCAACCGACCATGAGACTGCAAAAGTATACGAATCGCTCGTCCAGGAGATGTCGACCGCAATGTCTAAGAGGCCAAAAGATGATAACTCCCTTGGCTACTACAGGTAGCATGGAGATGGGATGACAATGCGCAAGTTCATTACCGAGCTGAAGGGCAAGACTGTGATGACAAACGACGGCCAGATACTCGGCATGATAGAGAATTTCCTCATAGACACGAAGTCTGGCGAGCTGCAGAACGTCCTCGTCATACCGGCCGAGGAGATAGAACCGAGACTGTTCAAGACGGATTCAGATGGTAGACTCGTGCTGCCGTTCAGCGAGATGCGGGCAGTTCGAGACGTCGTCGTGATGAACATCGCTTAGGCACTGGAATGGAAGCCGTAGCCTCAACGGGCTATGGAGACTGCCTCCGAAGCAGTCGCCTCTTCTCTCTCAGTATGCGCCCTATGAGCTCCTTCTTGGTGCCCCTCGAACTCGCGTCGAGCGCTATGCAGATGGCTTCGAGTTCAGACTTCTTCTTATCCTTGAGGGATTTCACGTTCTCGTATCTGAGCAGCTGCAGCTTCGCCTTGTCGTCATCGACTTCGTCTTCGGCCTCGTCCACGACAGGGGCGGGCGCTGGTGGCGGTGGCGGAATGATTTCCTCCTCTTCTGGCTTTGGCGTGGACCTGTGAGCGAGCGCCTCGCGCAGGTTCGCGCTCGCGTCCTCGAACTGAGGCGTGATCCTCAGCGCCTCCCTGAACGCCACCACCGCCTCGTCGACGCGATTCAATCTCATCAGGGCGATGCCTTTGTTGTTGAAAGCCTCAGGTGTCTCCAGTATCTTGAGGGACTGCTCGAACGAAGTGACCGCATCATCGAGCAGGTCCAATGACAGCTGAGTGAATCCCTTGTTGTTCATAGCGACAGTCGTCGGGTTTATCACGAGAGACTCCTCGAAGCAGGCTATCGCCTCTCTGAGCCTCTCCTCCTTGTAGAGCACGCATCCGCGGTTGTTCCACGCCGTGGGGTTGCCTTTGCGCATCTTCATAGCCCTCTCGAACTGTGTGCCAGCCTCCTCCCAATCGCCCTTCTTGAGGATCACAACCCCGAGGTTGTTGTGTGCTTCCGATGGGTCGAAGGCCCCGCTCGTGAGCCTGGTGAATGTCTCAACCGCGCCGTCGTAATCGTCTGACAGGAGCTGGAGCACTCCCTTGAAGTTTCGCAGAGTGGACAGGTTCTCAGCCGCGAGGGCGACTTCGACGTCCTCGATCGCAAGGCGGTAGTCTCTGCGCTTAACCGCCTCCAACGCGGATGCCGCTCGTGCCTGCCATCCGCGGGACGACTCTCTGAGCGACATGCTCACCTTGACGGCCAACTCGCTCTCGCCCGCGACCATTAGGGCCATGTGCAGGTTGTAGAGGGCCGGTGCAAAGCTGTGGCTGGCTGCGTATGCCTGTTCGTATGTCTTTATCGCCGCGTCGAACCTGCCCTGTCTGAAGAGGACGTTTCCTGCCGCGGTCAACAGACGCGGGTTCTCTCCCTCCAGCCTGAGGGATTTGCTTAGGTAATCGTGCGCCTCATCCAACCTGCCAAGCAGGAGCAACAGCTCGGCGCGGTCGCCGTAGAGTTCCTCTGCGAGCTGCTCGACCGTCTCTGTCTTCTCCTCCGACACCATGTCCTCGGCGACTATCTCTGGCTCCAAAGGCGCCGATGATGCCTCCTCGGTCTTCGGCGAGAAGATCTCCTCCATGAGTCTCGGAGCCTCTGCGAACCTTCCCTCGCTGGACCCCTTAAGCGTCTCCAGCGCATTACTGGACTCCGCATCACTCTCGTCGAGTCTGAGCGCCTCTTCGTAACACCTCTTCGCCTCGGAACGTCTCTCGAGCTTGAGGGCAACGGTGCCTCGCAAACGCCATCCCCGCGGCATATCCGGCTGGGCATCCGTCACCTGATCGAATGCGGCCAACGCCTCCTCGTACCTCTCCATCTCGAAGAGCAGGTTGCCCCTGTTCACGAGCGCCTCGACATATCTATGTCGGAGCGCAAGGGCGTGGTCGTATGCCTCAAGGGCTTCCTCGAGGCGGCCCAGCCGATGCAGCGTGACGCCTCGGTTGTTGTGGACCTTCTCCAGACGGTAGTTCCTCCTGAGCACCTCGTCATAAACGTCCAATGCCTCCTGATACCTACCCAGCCTGTGAAGGGTGGATCCCTTGTTGACGAGCGCTCTGAGGTTGAGAGGGTTGATGTCGAGCGCGTGGCCGTAGCACTTCAGCTCCTCCTCGTGTCTTGAAAGTGAGAACAGGCAGTTGGCCAGCGCGAACCAGGTCTCGTCGCTGTTCCTGTTGATGTCCAGGGCGTGCCTGTAGCATTCCAGTGCCTGCTCATGATAACCCATCTCGTCCAGGACCGTTGCCTTGAATCGCCAAGCCGTGTCCAGGTCATCGTTGGACAGTATCACCTGGTCGACGTGTTCCAGTGCCTTGAGGAAATCCCTGTTGGAAAGAGCTCCGTAGCCGTCCGCCATCTTCTGGGCGGCTGATTCCTCGAGGTCCTCGGTCCCTCCCAACCTCGCGCTGCGCTCACTGGCCGCCTCTGCCTCCCTGATCAACTCCCGGTCCAGGTCAAACCGGCGCATCAAGGCTGCGAGTTTCGGGCCATCGGCGATCTCCACATCGTTCGCCTCTGCCACCTTCACAGCGTCGCGCAATATCGGCGAAGACGACATCACCAATCCCTTCGACGCGCCAGCTCTGCCCATGTATGAGACGAGGCTGTCGACAGATTGTTTGGACACGGGCTCAGGGCGTCTGGACAGGAAAACAACATAGTTCTCGCCATCTGGTCTATGGACACAGTCCGCGATGATGAAATCGGTTTTGGCCCGTTTCTTGGTGACCTTCAGGCCGATGTAGCCGAGCATCCGGTCGGCGAACCTGTTGAACTCCGATTCGGACACCGCGTGAAGCGCGGCCAGTACACGCTCATCGGACCGTTCGTTCAGGATGCGGTCCAACTCGACCATCACACACCACCCCCGTTCGATATGGCCCTTAGCAGCTTGAGCGCGTCCCTGTTGTTCGAATCCAGCCGAACGCTCTCCTCGAGACACGCTATGGCCTCATCGACCATGCCTATCGCATTCAACGCCTGTCCCTTTCGACCGAGCGCGTAGGAGTCATCTTGGTAGAGCTCGAGATACTTGTTGTAAGCGTCAACGGCTCGACGGTACTTCTCCTTCTCCAGGAGCGTGTCCGCCTTGAGCAGCCATGCCTGTCTGTCGTTGGGCGCGATCGAGTTGTACTTGTCGAGGCACTGGATGGCCGCGCCCCATCTCCCGAGGGCGCGCATAGTCTTGCCCTTCCCAAGCCACGCCTTCGCAATCCCGGCGTCGATCTGCAAGGCCCTCGAGTAACTCTCGTCGGCGCCGTTGTACTTCTCGTTGGCGAACAGGGTGTCGCCCATGGACGCCCAGGCATCGGCCAGCTCTGGATCGATCGTCACGGCCTTGCTCAAGTACTGCACCGCCGCGCCCCACTTGCCCTCCTTCTCGGCGACGATACCGCGCCAGTACCAGGCGTGTGGGTCGTTCCTGTTCCTCTCGTAGAACGCATGCACACGGTCTGCCGCACCCGGCAGGTCCCCGGACTCGACCAGGGCCTCTATCAGTACGAGGTTCGCCTCCCTCGAGCTCGGATCTGCGTCCACTATATGTTGAGAGCGCTGAATCGCAATGTCGTAATCCTTCGCCTCGAGAGCGGCGGCTGCCAGAGACAATGGTGATTCAGCGACGGGAGGCGGAATCGACTCGTCCTTGTCCCTCTTGACGCGGGCCATCGGTCTGACGCGTGCCCTCGCAAGCGTTGGTTGAGATGGCGTAAGGGTGAGCTCGCCGATGACGTCCAGGATCTTCTCCTCGATACCTGGAGTCCTGAAGATCATCCTCTGCCTCTCAGCCATCGTCGCCTCCTCATCCCGGCCCATCGCCCTGAGGGTTGCAATCAACTTGTTGTGGGCGTCGATATAGCCAGGATCCAGGGAGAGAGCCTGGTTGAAGCATTCAAGTGCCTCCCCGCTCCTGCCGACCTTCAGCAGTATCTCACCCTTCAGCAGCCAAAGCTGCGCTGAGACCGATTGGATCAGTATCTCGTCCACCATGGACAGCGCTTCGACAGGGTTGCCGAGCTCGAGCTCCGCCTTCACCAAGCATTCTGCCACCCTGTCGTCGCTCGGAAAGTGCATTCGCGTCTTCTCGAGGTGCTGCTTGGCAGCCTCCCAGTCACCTGCCTCCGTGCACAGCATACCGAGGTTCCAGACGGCTATCGAGAAGAGGTCATCGCGCTCATCGACCCTTGAGAAGTAGTACTTCGCCCGACCCAGGAGATATGCCTTCTTCTCGTCCCTCCAAGACCGACTGGCAGTCCTTAGCAGAACCCCGTGCGACGCTGTCCAGTGGACAACGCCGAGGCGCAGGCAGATGTCGCTGGAAAGGAGTGAGCCATCGCGTTCCGACAGCGCATCAATCAGCCGCAGGACCATCAGTATGGTATCTGCGGCGTCCTCGGTCAACGCCATCGTCGGTGGGTCGTATTTGACTGGCACACCCATGTGCGCGAGCGTTCTGTTGCATAGGTCGATGATGCTTCTCGCCTCGTCTTCGGTCAGCCCTTCGAGCACGGTATCCTGCAGAGTCCTCCTGACATCTGCTGAGGCGATGAGCGATATGTCGCGGTCGGCTGTCGGCCCCAACATGCTGGCGACAGAACCTTCCGATCTTAGCCTGGCGTAGAGGCTCGGGCCGATGAGAACAGGGGTCAAGAAGAACCGCGATTCCCTGAAACACGCGTCGGCGCATTCGCCGCATATAAGCGCGCCGTCTTCGCATTCACTCTCACACTTGAGACATGACAATCCGTGTCTCCTCCAATGTAAACGGATAAGGGTTTTTTGATATAATCATACCGCTGGGAGTTTATGCTCTCCCGAGGGCTTTCGACATGTACAAGTCAGTCAGGCCGTAGCCTAGTCGCCTGTAGTAGTTGCGCGCGCCAACTCCGCTGGTGACGCTCACTGTGCTGAACCCCAGAGACGCGGCCTTGTCTTCGCAATGAGTCAGAAGGCTCTCGCCGAACCCTTTGTGCTGCCAGGCACCTGCAGGGCTCTCGTCGATTGGAGCCATCTCGCCGTACACGTGCAGTTCTCTGACCCTGGCGGGGTGTTTCGATGGGTCATCGGCGCACCTCAACCTGGCGTACCCCACAAGGCAATCGCTCATCGCAGTTGAGTAGCTGAAGAAGAACTCCGTCCCGCCACTCGCTCTGTAGGAGACCTCCGAGAACCTAACGTCTTCGGATTCCACGGCGTCTCGGCGGACCCCCATATGTCCCACCTCACGACAGCGAACGCAGGCGCATCGATTGCCTGCACGCTTGAGCTCCCATGACGCAAGCTCCCTGAGATGACTCTTTCGCACACCCGCCTCGATCAACTGGACGGGGATATCCCTCTGGACCCTGAGTATGCGCACCCAGGAGGGGGCGCGCTTCTTCATCTCCACCACAAGGGCCGTTGTCTCCTCGAGGGACATCGGCGTGTAATCGCCCGCCCTCCACCAATCGTACAGCTCGGTCCCCTTGATGACCAGGGTGGGGTAGATCTTGAGCATGTCCGGTCTGAACCTCTCGTCCTGGAACATCAACGAGAACGAGCGGAGGTCGTTCTCCGCGCTGCTGCCAGGAAGCCCAGGCATGATGTGATAGCACACCTTCAAGCCAGCCTCTCTCGCGCGGGCAGTGGCGTCCGCTATGTCCTTGACATGGTGTCCTCGTTTGACGCCATCCAGTACATCGTCGTCCAGTATCTGCGCGCCCAGCTCCACCTTGGTCGCCCCCAAGGACATCGAACTGGCGACATGCTCGTCCAAGAACCAATCAGGCCGCGTCTCGACAGTCAGGCCGACGCACCGAGATGGGGCGCTCTCGTTCGCGACATGGGAAGTTTGCAGGTCCTGGGACTCCTGCGAGTTCATTGCGTCGAAGCATCTCTTGACGAACCATTCCTGGTACTCCCATGGGCGTGCCGTGAACGTCCCACCCATGACAATAAGGTCGACCTTGTCGGTCCTGTGACCGATCGCAGCCAACTGTTTGAGCCGGGCACTAGTCTGTCTGAAAGGGTCGTACTCATACATCGCTGCCCTCAGCGCCGCGGGTTCCCTGCCAGTATAGGATTGAGGACTGTCGTTCGTTACGCCACCTGGACAGTACGAACAGCGCCCGTGTGGACAGTCGAAAGGGCTCGTCATGACCGCCACTGGCGCGACGCCGCTTATGGTCCTCACCGGCTTGTTCCGGAGCAACGGTGCAACCGCCGTTCTTAGGTCGTCGGGGACCTGTTCGAGGAGCTCGTAATTTGTCGGCACCCGCGACAGTCCGTACTTCTTGCATAGCGCCGCCTTCGCCCGGAGCACCCCATCTCTGCTGACGATCTCGCCTCGAGCGAGCATCTCCAGCAAATCGTCGACATAAGCGGCTGGTACGACTTCAGCTTCCACTACCATCAGTCAAACACGCCCTCTGGCAGATCTCATCTGTACGCGATGGAATCGTCATCCTTGTTGCGGATCCCATCTCCCGGTGAATCAGATGCCGCTCCTGTCCCGACAGCGGCCGCCAAGAGCCTGATATAGGTCTTGTCCGGGAGCGGCTCAAGGGCGATCACGCCTTTCGACGCGAGGGATTTCAGCGTCAGTGTCAGCGTGTCGCGCCGAATCGATAGCTCCTCACGCAGCTCCTCCACGGTAATCGGATACCGTTGCCTGAGCATCTCCACGATGCGGGCCTCGATCGTGTTCAGTCTTACGGTCATTTCACGCGCCGCTCTCACCCGAAGTAGACTGTGTCTCCTTGCTGGCTCTTCTCCTTCTTCTCCTTCTCGGCCTTGAGCACATCGATGGAGAGTATCATGTGCGAAGGTATCAGCCTCAACATCGATTTGTGTTCGCCGACGGGGGACTGTACCTCCATGACCATGGCGGTGTCATGTGCGATTGCAGCGTATCCCTTGAACACCCCCACTGTCTCCATCGGCTTGTCCCGTGCCTCGAGGCTCTTGACCCTGTACTCGGACCCTTCCGTGAGGGTGATCGCGTCATCTTTTCTTGGCATGCTTATACCCCTTTTTCTGAATGAGTTCCTGCATATGATCCACGGTTTTGCGATAGTTCTCCATCGCAACTTGAACGTGTGCTTCTGTGAAGTTCCAGGCCTTGCTCAGGTTACCGTACCGAATCCTGTAGCCTTTCTTCGAAGACCCGTCCGGCCGGTCCACGCTGGCCTCCTCCAAGAGGTCGAAGCCCTTCAGCTTGTTGATGTGCCGATATACGGTCGTCTTCGTCGTTCCGAGGGACGTCGCGAGGTCCTCAACCACCCACGCCTTGTCCGGCCGTCCTAGGAAATGGTCTATCACAAGGCGGTAGGGGACGCTGTCGCGGATGTCCGTGGCCTCCGTCTTGGGATCGTAGCCCTTTGGGAAGTAGCCTATCTGGTTCAGGAACAGAATCGCCACCTCCTCGATGTCGGACAACGGTGTCAGCGGCGTGTTGTTGACCACATTTAGCTCGAAGCTCATGAATTTCTACATCGGGTATAGAAGAATTAAGCCTTGTGCTCCACTCCGACGTCTGACCGTTCACGCATCATAGTCTTCTCGAACTCGGCATCGAGGACCTGCAACACATCGCTGCGGATCGAGATGAAGTCGGCGCTCGTCCTTTCACGAGGGCGAGGCAGGTCCACCGTGATGGTCTTCTTGACCTTTCCTGGCCGCGCGGTCATCAAAACTATCCTGTCCGCGAGGAACACAGCCTCGTCGACCGAATGCGTCACGAAAAGCACCGTCTTCTTGGTCGCGGACCATATCCTGAGAAGCTCCTTCTGCATGAGGTTCCTGGTCTGCGCGTCGAGGGCGCCGAACGGCTCGTCCATCAGCAGGACAGCAGGATCGTTCGCAAGCGCCCTCGCGATCCCGACACGCTGCTTCATACCGCCAGACAGCTGATGAGGGTGGACGTTCTCGAACCCCTCGAGGTTCACCAGGTCGATGTACTTCGACGATACTGCTTCCCTCTCTTCAGCTGAGATGTTCTTGATCTCGAGACCGAACTCGATGTTCCTTCTAACGGTGCGCCATGGGAAGAGGGCGAATTCCTGGAACACCACTCCTCTGTCCGGTCCCGCGCCGGACACCTCCTTGCCGTTCACGAAAACATGCCCGCCGCTCTTTGTCTCCAGGCCCGCCACGATTCTCAGAACCGTCGTCTTTCCACAGCCCGATGGCCCCAGCAGGCAGACGAACTCGCCGTCAGCCATGTCCAGGTTGAAATCCTTGAGCGCGACAATCTCCCCTTTGTCCTGCTTGAACACCTTGAGGAGGTCTTCCATGCGTATGTTTACTTCATCCCCATCCAAATGTACAACCTCCTCTCGACCTGGCTCGCGACGCCCGTGGTCAGTATCCCGAGTATGGCGATTATCGCAATGCCCGCGAAGACATAGTCATAATGCCCGAACTCGCCCCTGTTCCAGATGTAATAGCCCACGCCGCCACCGTACTGCCCAACCATTTCCGCAGCTACTATGCACATCCATCCGATGCCGAGGCCGACCTTGATACCCGTCATCACGTAAGGCGTGGTGAATGGCAGGACCACTTTGAAGAACATGTGGCGCCTCCCGGCGCCCAGCGTTCTAGCCGCGTCGATAAGAAGCGGGTCCACCCTCTTGACGCCAAGCATCACATTGAACAGTATCGGGAAGAATATCCCGAGGAAGACTATAGCAACAGGCCCCCAGAGATGGCCGAGGACGACCAGGAAAATCGGTATCCATGCGAGGGGAGGTATGGGTCTGAAGATCTCGACAATAGGCATACCCAGGGCTTCACAGATCCGGTTGCTACCCATCAGCAGTCCGGCTGGCAGGGCGATGGCGAATGCCAGTAAGAAGCCCAGGGATATTCTCTTTAGGCTCGCGAAGATGTGGTCCGTCATCAACAGACCCGTCGGGTCCTCTGTAACGAATGAGTCGATGAAGGCTTCAGCGGTCTCACCGGGGTAAGGGATGAAGCCGGCGTATCCAGGGTCGTTCGCATTCAGGTACCAAGCGTACGCCTGCCAAACGATGACGAATAGGGCTATCGAGAGCGTGCTCAGGAATATGCGTCTCCAGTGGCGTATGACCCCTTCCTTTGCTACACGAATGATCGACTTCATGCGCACTCCTACGCCCAGATAGGGCGAGCGAGATTAGATGTTTGGGGGAAAATCAGGTCTTGATCTTCAACTCCATCCCCTCCCACTGAAGAGCCATCTTCAGGAGGAGGAACTGAATCGAACTCTCGCCGGGAGTGGCAATCGTCTTTCCTTCGAGTCCGGCCATGCTCGTAATCCCGGAGCCAGTCTTCACAACGATCGCGCTCCCCTCACTGTTGGCCTGGGCGATGATAGTTGTGTCTATCTCGGTGTTCAGGTGCTTGAGTATGGCAGGCGGGCTACCGAGGTAACCGATGTCGACATAGCCTCCGGCGAAGGCGTTCATGACGGCGCCTCCATTTGCGAACGGGGCGCCAATCGCGTTCACAACATTCAGGCCGTAGTCCTCAAACATGCTCTTGCCGTTGCCAAGGACGTCCATGTTGGTGGCAACCGCCTGAGCAAGTTGGTGGATGTCTCCGAGAAGATAGCCGAGCCGTATGGCATCATCCGGGTTCAATATCGCCTCGCTCGGCTCCACGGATTCTGCAAGCTCGAGGTAACTCTCATCGGCATACTGGTCAACGAAATCGGTGACATTGTCATAGCCACCGCCAGAGATCTCGTCCTCCTTTATGACACCTATATCCATGTACATCTCCGTGAAGTTCACCAGCGCATCCGAGAATTGGTCGTTCATCGCGTATCCGTACTTCATATGCTGCAGCGATTCCTCGACGACTGATTCATTCCTCTCGGTGAATTCGACGGCAATCTCAATCAGCAGGTCGTACTCCGCACTCTCATTGTCGGCCATAGCCGCATTGATCCAATCCGTCGCATCCATATGCGCTCTGAGGAAGCGCGCTGCCAGCTCCTGGCCGTTCTCGTCAGACACGAAGGGATTGTACACCGCTACGACGCAGCACGGGTGGTTCGGAACGATCTCCTCGGACCATTTCAGAACCGTGCCTACGCCACCTACGACCGAATCCGAGACGAAAGGTTCCCATGCAATGTACCCATCGATGCGATCAGCTGCAAGCGAGGTTTTCATGGTCGCTGGCGCCTCGACAGTGTAGTAAACCACATTGGTCTCTTCGTTTCTATTGCCCAGATCAAAGACGACGTAGGCGGCGAACAGACCGACGATGATTGTCACGGCCACGGCAACTGTGATAATCTTGATCTTCATCTCCATAGTCTCAGCCCTGTGATTGGTTATTCGAAAGCGGATAATAAGTTTTGCCACATAATTGGCAAGTAAATTGCACAATTGTATAAATATGGCCCCCTTCATTTGCCTTTTGAGGGCAATTTGATAGACAATAGAGGTAAATTGCTGAAGGCCGCCGCGCAATCAGATGAGGCGTTCAGCAGGATGCTGAGGCAGGTTCTGTCAGAGCTCAACATGACCACCAAGGAGTTTGCAGGCACGTCGGAGATCTCCCCCAGCACACTCTACAAGATAATCGGCGGAGAGCGTTCACCCAGCCTTGACATCCTCAGGAAGATTCTTGCCGCCATCGGAGGGATCGAGAGGGGCAGACCGGGCGATTTCATCGCGGTCATAGCGGCCAGGCACGTGCTTGCGGAGGTCGTGGAACGGTCGATTGTGATAGATGGGAAGGAGATCCTGACAATCGAATACCCCGCGACGACACTGGAGGACGCACTTGTCGCATCAGTCCGTGCCGAAAGGGATGGTGCGAAGGCGATCGTGTGCGCGCCAATAGTCAGCGCCACGATCGAGCGCGTGGTCGACATACCCATAGCGACTATCATGCCTAGGGACAGCGTCACTGAGGCGATAAGGCTGGCCGCGAAGAAGTCCGAGATATGACTAGTTCAGTCGCTTCATCTCAACCTTGAGGTCCAAGCCGATTCTGATAAGAGAACCATTGTCCACCTGGGTTGCCTGGGCGTCGTCATCGGAGCGTGATTCCTGGTAGAGCACCACGCAGTCGTCTCCGACGACGTACTTCAGGTTGTAGTAGTTGCCATCGCGGCCCTTCCCATACTCCCGGTACCCGTACAGTGCCCTGCCGTCGGAAGCAAGGAACACCAGGCCTGTGAACTCGTGCGCGCGGACATCGTCCTCGAGGATCGATGCGATCGCATCACCTACATCGCCCAAGCGTTCGTATCTGTCCACGAAGAGGGCGAACACCCTCTCGCTGTCGGTGCTGCCCCTCGGCATGTACGACGTCTGAGGATGGAACTCCTTCACGCCACCGTTGTGCGCGAAGGTGACGCCAGCACTGATGAACGGGTGCGTGTTCGGGAGGCTCACCTCGCCTTCCGACCCACGCCTGGCATGGCAAATCAGTATATTCGGGCGCTCCAGCGCCGCGATGCCGGTCAGTGCGGAGTCGAAGGACGGGTCCATGTGGATAGGGCGAGGGCTCCTTCCAAGATAGTACGGGGAACCGTTGCCAAAAGACACCATCCCCCATCCGTCCCTGTGGCCGTCGACCTCATCGCCTTGTTCTGGCACCTTGCCGATCTCCGCAACGTGCCTCAGGTCTGAAAGCGATCTCATGGGGAACTTCCCATTGAAGACAACACCGACCATCCTGCACATCGAAGGGACGCTCCTACGCTCCTTCAACGGTCATGGGAAAGACCCGTATCTCGAGGTCCATCGAGTTGGTAACCAGGCATTTCCTCTTCGTGGCATCCAACGCCTTCTGCAGTCTCTCCGGCTCGACTGGCTTCCGGAGGCGAATCTCCGGATGTAGGTCGATGCTCACGAACTTCCTGATGCCGTCGATCGTATCCAGCTTGCCAACGGCCCTACAGCGGTACCCAGCGAGGTCGATCCCGAGGCTCTTGGCTATTCCGCTGAAGATTATCTGATAGCACATGTTGGCCGCGCTCACGAAGGCATCCTCCGGCGTGATATATCCTTTCAATCCTCCGAACTCGACAGGGTATGAGTAGTCGGCACTGAGTCCGTTCTGGCACGAGAGCTTGGCAGGGTAACCCCCGTTCCACTCGACGGTCGTCTCGAAATCCGTTGGCATCGCGCGAGCAACAGATGTCCGGCGATTTATAGATTGCATCTCTAAGAGTGGTGTCGTGGGAGACATGCCAAAGGCTGATGTCTGGAAAAATAAAAAAGGGGGGATGTGAGAGTGGGGAGACTCTCACATCATCATGATTTCAACGAGCGAATCTGCTCCTCTATCGCATCGCGTGGAAGAGCGCCGATCGTCTTGTTGACCAACTCGCCTTTCCGGAAATAAAGGAGCGTGGGTATGCTCATGATTCCGAATTTGCTGGCCGTCTCGAAGTTCTCGTCCGTGTTCAGCTTGCCGAACACGACATTGCCCTTGTGCTCCTTCGCCATTGTGTCGATCGTCGGCGACAGCATGCGACATGGACCGCACCAAGGCGCCCAGCAGTCGACCACGACTGTCTCGTACTTGCCTATGAAGTTCTCGAAATCTGAATCAGTCAGCTTCACGGGCGCCTCTGGAAACCCGTTCGATGGATTGCCTGAGTGGCCATCGGCCATCATCTCGGCGAGCTTCTTGCGCCGTATCTCCTCGACCTCGTCCGACATTCCTAATCACCGTTTATGCACGCTTGTGCATTATATCCGCAATAACGATTGTGACCGCGATACTTAAGCATAGCGACGAACTGCGGCGGGGGTCGCCACGCCCCCGAGCGTGCGCCCGGGCGGAAGGCTGGAAAAGACTGGACAAGACAAACTATTTAAAGATTCGATTGCGATACGGTCGACAGGGATGCCGGATGCTCGAAGAAGCTTCTGAAATGATAGGTCTGCAGGTTTACACTAACCAAGCGATATTCTTGGGGAGTGTATCGAACTTGGTCGTCGAAGTCGACGACAACAAGGTCCAGGGATTGTTCATCAGCAACACTAACCCGATGCTGGTCGAGGGGTCGAAATCGGTCAACGTCCCCTATAGATGGATCGGAGCCATCGGGGATGTGATCATCCTGAAGTACTTCCCGAAGAGAGTCGCGCTGAAGAAGGGTGCCAAGCCGAAGAAGGCTCAGAAATCCTCTGAAGACGAGTGAAGGCTTTTTACCCCGTCTCGCGTTTTCTCACGCTGTGACCGCACCAGTGATAGACCCCAGCTGCTACGTCGCTCCAGAGGCAGTAGTGATCGGTGACGTCGTCATACAGCGTGATAGCAGCGTTTGGCCGTTCGCCGTGATCCGAGCCGATCTGTCAGAGGTCAGGATAGGTGAGGGTTCTAGCGTCCAGGAACACTGCCAGATACATGGCAATCCGGGCAGACCCACGATAATCGGCAACTTCGTGACCCTTGGGCACGGCGCAATCGTCCATGCGGCCAGGATAGGGGATTATGTCATCGTCGGCATGAACGCGTCTATCCTGGACGGCGCCCAAGTCGGCAAAGGCTCGATAATCGGTGCCAACGCGCTCGTCAGGGAGGGCATGGTCGTTCCGGATGGCAGCCTCGTGGTTGGCGTTCCCGCCAAAATCGTCAGGGAAAGAGACCCATCCCTGATAGAAGCCGCGAAGAGGAACGCCGAGGAGTACATCGCACTCGCCCAGGCCCACAAGAGAGGGGAGTTCGAACGATTCCGCCCGACAGAACCTTGCGAATGAATACCAGTGCGTCAGCGCAGAGCGTCCAGGTCGACCCCGGCTATTCTCGAGAGTTCGTTGTGGAGCTTGATGGTCCGCTTGGCCGCCTCGTCGAGACCCTGTCTGGCGAGATCGACGACAGTCTTTCTGACGCTGACTCTGTGGATGCCGTCCACGAGGTTGTCGGCGTGAGCGACGACCTTCTCTTCCAGAGTCTCGGGCAGATAATCTTTCTCAAGCAGTCCAAGAGAGGCGGCCTCCGCCATCGTCAGGCCAGCACCTATGTGCCGTTCGATGATCAATGCTATCTCATCGGGCAAACCGAGCGCCGAGGCGATGGCCGCGCCCTCGACTGCGTGGTGAATCGAATGCGTCTTGCATCGGCCCAGGTCGTGCAACATCGCGCCCGCCTCAACGATGGACATCCTGGCCCCGCAGCGTCGGCCTACGCTCAAAGCCGCCCGGCAGACCGCCTCGCTATGCGCTATCACAGCCTCATCGCAACCGCATTCCCTGAGTATGTGGATGCATTCATCGTGATCAGGTACGGGCATTCTGCTTCTCTTTGGCGTTGTCAACTACGGTCTTCCCCCTGGGGTTCGGCAACACGGTCAGTCGACCATCAAGGTCCCTGTAGAGCGTATCGTCATCCGTGAGCCGGTGCATAAGCACAGCAAGAGCCGCTATCTCGGAATGCGGTTGGTTCCCGACTGAGACGTTCATGTCGGCAAGCTCGTAGACCTCCCTCGGGACCTTCTCGGCACCAACCACGACGAGCAGATCCTGCCCCTGGATGGACGGAAGCGCATCATCCAGGCGTTCGCCGTACATTGTCAGGTGGACGACCTTCCCCTTCCAGGAGCGGATGGCCTCCCGCCATTTGACGCCGGTCTTTATCGAGAAGTCTCCTCCGAACCGAGTCACTATAGACTCCACGGTCTTCTCCAGGGGGACATCCTTCGTCGATACCCACACCTCTTGGGCGCCGAAGGCGCGCGCGGTCAGCGCCACATGCGTCGTGACGCGCTTATCCCTCGAAGGGCGATGGCCGAGCCTCAGAACAACTATCAAACGGATCTCACCCGCACATCACTCAATCCTTCACGCGCTCGATCCTGTGGCCGCGGTAGTCGAGCTTCGTGCTCCTCTTCACCAGGCTCTTCAGCATCGTGAAAGTCACGCCGAGGACCTCGGCGACATCACCGGCGAACTTGCCTGATGCCCCGACGAGGTCGTACGTCTGCTTCTCCACTTTCAGGAACTCCTTCTCGGGCATCACTGCGGCCGCGAGGACGTCGCTGATCTCATAAACAGGCCATGACGCGTTTATGTGGAAGGACGTGTAGTATGTGTGATAGGCCTTCTCGGGCTGCTGATCGGCTGACGTCTGCCAACGGGTCTCGACCAACTTCATCTTCTCGAAGAACAGAAGGGCATCCCTCCCCTCGGGCCCGAACTGCTTCTCGATGTCCCGCACTGAATGCCACTCGAGTGTGACCAGTTTAAGGACCTCACGTTTGACCTTGGTGTCCACCGCCCGAAACATCGGTACGAGTTCAGCCGGTTCGGTGATGACCTTAATCCTAGTCATAGACGGCCCCTATCTGAGTGCGAGAATATAAGACTAATTGGGGAGAAATCATCATCGTGCGACTGTCTGGCTCGGTACGAAAACCATGGTTGGCAGTCGTTCTTCGACACCGCGCGCCGGTGTCCGGAGGGGGGAAAGGCTTTTTAGGAGGAGGAGTTCCTTGGGGGCGACCACAGGCGATAACCATGTTGGCCAAGGACCTTAAGGACCGGGCGAAAGTCGAGGAGATCATTCTGACAATCGTGGAGAAGAGCGAGCCGAGGGAGTTCCAGTCCAAGTGGAGCGGCGCTTCCGGAAGGGTTTGCGACGCAGTAGGAACGGACGAGGAAGGCGAGAAAGTGAACCTCACCCTCTGGAACGAGGACATCGACAGAGTCGAAGTCAACGCGAAGATCAAGATCACCAATGGGTGGGTGTCGTCCTTCAAGAACCAGCTCCAGGTGAGCACTGGAAAATACGGCAAACTAGACATACTCGACCAGTGAACGGCACCGGCGACGGGCTCTACAGCATATAGAGCCACATGAAGCTCATGAGGCTGCCGGGGACGACTATCATTAGGAAGTCGTCGTCGATCACGGGCAGATCGAGACGCTCCGCCCCTATAGCGAGGAACGCGCCAACGAAGGACACGGTCAGTATTGCGGCGACTCCCTCTTCTGTAATAACGAGCAACGCTGCGACACATATCAGTGCATATACCAGCAACGGCCCTGGAACCGAGACCGCAGGCCTCGTGCCCTTTCGCCTCAGCTCGCCCAGGAGCGGGTCCACGAGGCCCATGCCGATCAGTACTGGCGTCGCTATCTCCATGGGCATGAGCCACAGAGCGACCGTGATTCCAGCCGCTGCCCACGCGAACGAAGCTATCGAGTGAGTCTCATGCGGGCGGAGTCCGAGGAACGTGATGCATTTCCGCAACCGCACCGCCTCGAAGAGCATGATGACGACGAAGAAGGCTATCAGGAGATGCCACCTCTTGACCGGCGAGAACGGCATATCGATTGGGAGCAGGTAATACAGGGGCGCCAGCGCTATGAGCGAATGTACCGTACGCCTCAGGATCACGCCCTTGTCCGTCTTCAACACCTCCTCATCACACCGAAACGACCGCTCCGAGCGGTCGCGTCATCAGGTCGCGAAACTGAACCTCGACCACTTCGTCTCAATCCCCCGATAGAGTATCAGTGTCGTAAGCAACATCGAGAACAGCACTATCAGGATTCCGGTCAACGCCGTTATCCAATCGGACTGGATGCTGAAGGACAATATCGTCAGGCAGACATCCGGCAGGAACGACATGACGCTGAACTTGGCCAGCACGCTCGTGTCGAAGAGGAAAGTGTTCGTCTTAAGCCCCGTGAGGTAGGCGGTCAGCGCCGCCATGTAGAGGGATGTCACGAACATGACGATCAGGGCCAGCCAGAGCAGCTCGGTGTCGCCGTTGATTATGGAGATGCCTATCACGAAGAACGCTGAGATACCCAGCGTCAGCGCCAGGAACACGATGACCCTCACCCTGATGAGCTGCGGCACAGTGACCGGGATGAGCGAGTAGTATTCGGAGAGGTCGATGTTGTTCAGCCAATTGTACATCAGTATGCCGACGAACCCCACCATCGCCGCGTAGAACACCGTGTTGAACCCGACCGGGATCGCGAGGCCATTGTTGATGAACCACGCTGCGAAAGAGAGGAACAGCAACGGCAGCACCAAGGAGAAGAACATCTTCGCCACCGTGCCGCTCCTGCGCAGGTCCACCAACTCTTTCGCCACCAGCACGAGATTCATGCCCTTCACCAGCGGGACGCGAGAGACGTACGACGGAAGCAGGACCCGGTGCATCTGGCTCGACGTCTCTATGCGGACGGAGACCGCTGCACAGGCGGCGCAGGTCATCACGACGGTCGCGACGACGGCCAGAGCGATGCTCGTGAGTGCCGCGTAGGTGTCATCTCCGAACGGTCTTACGCTCATCTGGAACTCCAGCGGCGGGATTATCGTGTGGAGCGATGGCACGCCCGTGACGAGATGCGTGAGGAACACCGCGGCGACAGCGCCCGTTATTGCGAGGAACAGAGCGCGGCTTCGGATGAACAGCACCGACGCGAGGAAGCTCAGCGACAACCCCATCATGAATGTGACCAGCACGGCCACGAAGAACAGTAGTATGCTGACTATCGAGTAGCCCATGACGGGGATGGCCGCCACGAGGCCGCATGTAGCTGGCACGAGGAGGAGGACCACGTAGAACAGCGCGTCCCTCAGGAAGATCCCCAGGAACGCTGTCCTGAAGGAGAACGGCAACAGGTAGGGCAGAGTGACGAGGTAGTTGTTCCTCCCGTACCTCCTCTCGAGGTACTGTCGCCCCATCAGTCCGAACGCGCCGACGCTGATCCCGTAGATGAACGCGGACAGATGGGCGAACGTCGCGAGCTCCTCGAGAGAGACCGTCTCCGATATCTTCTCGAGCGTCAGCCCGACGATCGTGGCGAGGAAGAAGACGAACACGGGGAATGTCAGGAAGCGCTCCTTGCCGGAGTAGGTGGCGTGGCTCCTGAACTCCTCCTTGAGCATCAGCGTCAGAAGGGTTCTCGTTTGCGACCGCCCCCTATGGACTTCAGGAAGAACTCCTCGAGGCCTTCCCCATCCTTGACGAGCTCGCTCTTGTCGCCGTAGGCGACGACCTTGCCCGAGTCGACGATGGCGAGACGGTTGCAGAGCCTCTCGGAAATCTCGAGTATGTGGGAGCACATGAAAACTGTGCCTCCGCTCGAGACGTAGTCCTGGAGGAACTCCCTCAATATCTTCTGGTATATCGGGTCGAGGTTGATGAACGGCTCGTCCATGAAGACCAACTGAGGGTCGTGGATGAACGCGGAGGCTATCATCAGTTTCTGCCTCATGCCTTTCGACAGGTCCTTGCATATGACGCCCCCCTTGCTCTCGAGGTCGAAGAACTTGAGCCACTTCTCTATCCTGTCGTCCAGGTCCCCCAGCTTCCTCACCTTGCCGACGAAGTACAGGTACTCGTATCCAGTGAGATACGTCGGCGGGCTCTCGACCTCGGGAACGATCCCCACGAGCTCCTTCACGCCTATCGGGTCCTCGATGGCGTCAGTGTCGAGCACGCGCACCGAACCCGATGACGGCTGCAGCTGCCCTGTCAATATCCTCAACAGGGTGGTCTTCCCCGCGCCGTTTGGTCCGAAGAATCCGAAGAAGTCCCCTTTACGCACTTCGAGCGACACGCCGTCGAGCGCCCTCATCGCCCCAAAATCCTTGATGATGTCCTTCGCTTCAATGACGGGCATTAGGAGAGACACTATCCTGAGATGTTATTTTAAGCTTGTCTGGGCGGGAGGCTACCAGCGGGTTGGTTCGGCCTTTCGGGTTATATAGGACCAAGTGCTATCAAGTAGCACGACCTGACGGGCCACAGCCGAGGCCGCAAGAAGGAATAAGAGATGGCAGCGAAGACCAGCAAATCGGTTCTGACGAGCAAGATAGAAGCAGAGATGGAGCTTCTGCAGAGACATGTCGAGATGCTCAAGGCGATCATGGACAGCGAGCCGATCGGCATCATACGGCTGTCGGAGATGCTACAGTACCCTCAGCACAAAGTCCGGTACTCCCTCAGGATACTGGAACAGGAGGAACTCATAGAGCCTTCGCCGGACGGAGCCGTGACGACGGAGAAGATACAGGAGTTCTTGGACAATCTGAAGGGCACGCTCGAGAGCATGAGCAATACGGTCAATGAGCTGCGGGGGTCGTTGGAGTAGACCTCCGCCACCATCGTCCAAGCCAGAAGTGCGAAGGGTCGTGCAAAAGACTTATTATCCACGTCAGATTAACTGCGGCTCGCACTCTTATGCCGTCGTAGCTCAGTCGGTAGAGCATCCGCCTGTTAAGCGGAAGGTCAACGGTTCGAGCCCGTTCGACGGCGCCATCATTCTCTCGTCGAGCCACGTCACTGTCGTAACCGTCCGCTGAATTTCGCACGACAAGGCTTTTTAGCCTGTCCGCATCTGTACCATCTGACCCAACGTCGTTTGAGGCGGAGCAAGATGGCCTGGATAAAAACAGCAGACCCGGAAACGGCAACTGGCAGGACGAGAGAGGTTTTCGACCGCATCGCTAGTGAGCGGGGGCACATTGCCAATGTCTTCGCCGCGGAGGGGATGGAGCCCGAGGTCCTCGACCGCCAGATCGACATCTACGAACACCTTATGATGGGGCCAGGTCCGCTTTCTAGAGAGGAGCGGGAGATGATCGCGGTGGTGGTGTCCGCAGCCAACAAATGCGCCTATGGCGTCGTCCACCACTCCGAAGCACTTGAGTTCGTTGGCAAAGACCCAGAGGCGCTGAGGCAGCTCCTGGAGGAGTACCTGTCCAAGCACGAGTCGCCTAGGAACAAGGCGTTGCTGGCATACTCCGCGAAGCTGACCCTCGACCCGAAAGACATCACAGAGGAAGACATAGGCGACCTGCGTGAAGCAGGCCTAACGGACGAGGAGATACTGAGGGCGAACCTCATAGCTGCGTATTTCAACTTGTCAAACCGAATCTCCCTGGGACTCGGCGTTGAATTGGAGAAAGGCAGGGCCAGGACATACAGATACTGAACGGCGCTGGCCCCGTACTCGACGCTGCGGGGGAGACAGAAACCCTAATAAGACCTCGGGTGTTTAGGAGATTCCACACGGGCCCGTAGCTTAGTCCGGCGGAGCGATTGGCTCATATGGGGCGGTTTCGCCCCTGAGTGACCAATTGGTCATCGGTTCGAATCCGATCGGGCCCACTCATTCTGACCTTGGAAGGGCGCGCTGCGCGCCAAATTCACAGCTCTCTCATGGGCTTGTTGCAGCACACGAGAACACCGACACCTTCCTTCGTCACGTTGACCTCTTGTCCGCAGATGTCGCAGTGATAGGTCTTGCCAAGCTTTCCTTTAACCAGATGGCTCACCTCCTCCGGGGTCAAGATTGGCTGTGGCGAGTTAATACTTGCGCCAAAAGAGTGACGTTGGCTTCATACGCCCTCCTCGGAAAGGCAACATGCGAGGCGCATAGGCTTCTATTGCCCCTGCGACCTACAGACCCGCGCTGTGAAAAGTGTCAAATCAGAAGAGCGCCTTTCGCCAGTCGGGGTCAATCACAATGTCATCCAGACGAGCGGAAAGGATCAGCAATTCTACGCTGTTCAAGGCCGTGGAGATGCAGGAGTACAGCATACACCCAGACGGTGCGAGAGCGGCATGCTCCGTGAACAAGGGGCGTAACTACGAGCTCGCGGTCGTCAATCTCAAGGACGGGAAGATGAGGAGGATCCTATCCGGAGACCAGGCGCTTCTATCTCCGACGTACTCACCGTGTGGGACGAAGATAGCCTATCAGGCGGACTTCGAGGGAAATGAGAACTACGACGTACATGTGATAGAAGCCAGCGGGAAGAACCCGAGGAAGATAACGGACGGCGTCGCCGACAACGAGAACCCTGAGTTCTCACCCGACGGCAAGAGGATAGCTTTCGTCTCCACCCGAAAGGACGACATGGAGAATCTCTACGTCGTGGATGCTGAAGGGGGCGAGGTCATCCGCCTCACGAACGAGGAACTGCCGGTCAGGGAGTTCGCATGGTCTCCCGATGGGCGCACCATCGCATACTGCGCCGGCATAAGCGACGGAGATTACATCTCGACCGTGGACACAGCGAGCGGCAAGACGCGACGCATCCTGTCCAAGAAGAACGTCGACTACGGCATCTGGGGCATGGGCGCCAAGCCCATTCAGTGGTCCAACGACGGGTCGAAGCTGATGTTCATCTCCAACGAATACGACTCGAACGACATAGGCGTGCTGGACCTGTCAACCAGGAGACAACGCTGGCTCGTGCGTTCGGCCAACGACAAGTACAGCCCGCTGTGGTCCCCTGATGAATCGAAGCTCGCCTATCTGGAGGTTCAGGACCCGAACATCGTCCTCATGATCAAGGACGGAGGACGGACACGCATCGTCTCTCAGAAGACCGGCGTTTCGAGGAGCCACCACTGGCTACCAGATGGTTCCGGCATTGTCTTCATAAACGGATCCTCCGTCAGACCGGAGGAGATGTTCATCGTTAGGAGGGGAAACCCCAAGCGTCTGACCAAGTTCCAGCGCGGCGACCTTCCGACACAGGAGTTCGCGCAGCCGAGGCTCGTGAAGTACCGCTCATTCGACGGAAGGCGGATATCGGCGATGCTGTTCGTCCCGAAGGGCGGCCCCACGGGACGCGGAGTAGTGATACCTCACGGTGGGCCGGAGATGCAGTCTCTGAACCTCTGGGACCAGATCGTCCAGATGTTCGTCATCAAGGGGTTCTCGGTGATCCTGCCCAACTACCGCGGGTCAACTGGATACGGCCGCGAGTTCCTGCACTTGCACAACAAGGACCTTGGAGGAGGGGACCTCAAGGACGTCATATACGGTGGCAGATATCTCGTGAGGTCGGGCTTCGCGGACAAGGACAGACTCGGGTTCTGGGGAGTTAGCTACGGCGGATACATGTGCATGCTGGCGTTGACGAAGTTCCCGGAGATGTGGGCCGCTGGAGTGTCGATCGTGGGCTATTTCGATTGCATCACGGAGTTCGAGGGCGAGAGAGGATTTCTCAAGGCGTACGATCTGGCCAAGATGGGTGATCCGAAGGACAACCCTGAGCTGTGGTGGGACCGGTCTCCGATAAACTTCCTCGAGAACCTCACGGCACCTATCCTTCTCACGGCTTCCGCGCGGGACGTCCGATGCCCGCCAACGGAGACCAGAGAGGTCGTTAGACGGCTCGAGAAGATGGGTAAGGAGCACGAGTACCACGAGTACAAGGACGAGGGGCACTGGCCGCGCAAGCGGAAGAACCTGAAGGACCTGTACGAGAGGTCGGTGCGGTTCCTAGACAAGCACATAGTGAAATGATCATCAGGCGGAACGGGAGAAGTACGGTTTCGCCAGGTCTTCGAAGGCCGATAGCGCTGCGGCGGCGCCCCCGTGAACGGCTGCGACTATCTGTCTGATACCTCCAGCGACGTCGCCTGCCGCGTAGACATATGGGACGTTGGTCCTGAACGACTTGTCGACGGTGACGAAGCCACCCTGGTCCATCTTCACCCCGAGTTCGGCTGCAAGCTGGCTGCTCGGCACCTCGCCGACGGCTACGAATACGCCGTTGACCGCCTTTGTGTCGATGGCGTCAGTCTTGACGTTCCTGAGCCTCACGGCATCGACAGTCTCGGACCCCATGATCTCGTCCACGACCGTGTTGAAGAGTACATCCACACCCCTCTCCGTCACGCTGTCCTGCAGATGCTTGTCGGCCCTGAATGCATCCCGTCTGTGCACGACGGTAACGCTGCAACCTATGGAATGCAGATAGAGGGCATCAGTCAGAGCGGTGTTGCCTCCGCCCACGACGATTACCATGCGCTTCTTGAAGAAGAACCCATCACACGTCGCGCAGTAGCTGACCCCCCGCCCTGAGAGCCTGTCCTCTCCGGGTACTCCGAGATGTCTGTGATACGATCCCGTTGCTAGGATTATCGCCTTCGACGAGAACTTGCCCGTCGCTGTTGAGAACTCGAACCGATCGTCCGTCCTCGTCACTCTTACGACTTCCTCGCCCTCGCGGATATCGACATATGCCCGAGCGTGCTCTGCCATGGCCTCCATCAACTTCATCCCCTCGATCTCCGGGAACCCAGGATAGTTCTCGATCTTTGGGCTGGTCAGCACCTGACCACCAGGCACGCCCTTCTCAAGTATCACGCACGACAGCCCCGCCCTTCGGGCGTAGATGCCCGCAGACAAACCCGCAGGTCCGGCTCCGATGATAATCAGGTCATAGTCGCTATGCGGGCTCTGCTCGCCGGAACTGCCAGTGTCGTCTGTGATTGCCATAGCACAGGGAAATCCGCAAAGGTCGTATAAACAATTGGTTGCGCGCTGAACCCCCGGCCAACGCAGCATGCAATATTATGAAATAGTATCCGAATCAATCTCGCAGTGACGTTTTCCACCTCCGGTGGACTGCGTAGTCTGACTGACAGCGTGAGGATGGATGGGGTGCGCTAGTAGATGGACCAGAGCACGATAACGGCCTTTCTGGCGATAGGTTCTATCATATTCATAGGGTTCTTCGGCAACTCCATTTTCAACAGGTTCAAGATTCCCGATGTTCTGCTGCTTATCGCGCTCGGCATGATCATCGGCCCCGAGATACTCGGGACACGATTTGACCTCGTCACCTACAACGTCATGGCGGACATCGACCGGTTCAAGGATGTCTTCCTCTCAGCTGCCCTCGTGATAATCCTCTTCGACGGAGGACTCTCCCTGGACCTGAAGGCCGTCGCAGCGTCGATGAAGTTCTCCGTCCTGCTCGCGGTGAGCAACTTCATACTCCTCGCGCTCGCGGTGGGCGCGTCGCTCCATTTCATCATGGGTATAGACTTCCTGGTGGCACTCACCCTGGGTTCCATCGTTGGCGGCACGACTGGAGCCGTCGTGATACCTATCGCCAGGAAGATGAGGATCAAGGAGCGGACGAAGACGATGCTCATCATGGAGAGCGTCCTGACGGACGTCCTCGTGATAGTCGCGACTCTGAGCCTGATCTCCATCATCAAGCTCGACGAGTTCAGCATTTGGACGGTGGTCCGCGAACTGTCCGTGAAGTTCCTTGTCGGTGGTATAGCGGGATTCGCAGCAGGCGTGGGATGGCTATTCGTACTTGAGAAACTCAAGAACCAGCCTCTGTCCTACATGATCACCGTCGCGGCATTGTTCATAGTCGCCGCGCTCGTGGAGCTCGCACCTATCTGCAGTTCCGGGGCCGTAGCAGCCCTCACATTCGGCCTCGCCATGGGCAACCGTCGTTTCGTGAAGAAGCGGCTCACGTCCCTCTCACTGTCGACCCTCTCCGACGAACACATCCACTACTTCCACTCGGAGATCACCTTCTTCGTAAGGACCTTCTTCTTCGTCTATCTTGGCCTGTCGTTCAGGTTCTCGACGTTCACCGCGGAGCATCTGATCGTCGGCGTATTCGTCATCAGCCTGACAGTCCTGTCAAGGAGGTTGACCGCAAACATCGCCTCGAGGATGGGGGAACTCGAGAAATCAGAGGAGATGGCGGTGTTCGCAATGATGCCCCGTGGCCTGGCGGCTGCAGTGCTGGCAACGCTGCCTGCAGTCCAGCTCGCGGGGCTTGACGTCTGGAGCTACGACCTGGGCGTTCTGTTCCTGAACACGACGCTGGTCGTGATCCTGGGAACGACTCTGCTCGCGACGATCTTCAGCTTCATGACGGAGAAGAAGATCGACAAGAAGCAGAGAACGGACCTGAGAGGCAGCCTCATGAACGACATGAACAAGGAAGTCAACAGCATCGAGGATCTCAGGCCATCCTATCGATGACCGCGTCGGCGAATTCGCTCGTGCCGACGTGTTTCTGCAGACCTGCCAGCTTCGCGAGGTCCCTCGTCATCGTACCCCGCGACAGTGTGTCTTCGACGGCCTTCTCGACCAGAGACGACGCGTTGGCGTAGCCCAGATACTCCAGCATCATCGACCCCGACAATATCAATGCACATGGGTTCGCGACGTTCCTGCCCGCATACTTCGGGGCGGTACCGTGGACGGATTCGAACACCGCGACGCCATCCCCTATGTTCGCGCCAGGGGCGACGCCCAGTCCGCCGACCTGAGCTGCGCACGCATCTGCCAGGTAGTCGCCATTCAGGTTAGGAGCGACAAGGACCGAATACTCATCGGGACGGGTGAGTATCTGCTGGAGCATGTTGTCGGCGATCCTGTCGTTTACCATGATCTTGCCTTCCGGGATTGAGGCCAGGTCCTTCACTGGCATCTCGCTCTCGAGTACGACTCTGTCCGAGAACTCATCTCGCACCAACTCGTAGCCCCATTCCCTGAACGCCCCTTCCGTGTACTTCATTATGTTACCCTTATGGACGAATGTGACGACTCGCCTACCTTTGCGCACTGCGTATTCCATAGCCGCCCGTACCAGGCGCTTCGTAGCGGACTCCGAGATCGGCTTCAGGCCGATGCCACAGTCGGACCCGAGCTCCACGCCCAGCTCCGAGCGCAGAAACGCGATCAGGCGTGTCGCCTCCTCCGAACCCCTCTTCCACTCGATGCCTTTGTACACGTCCTCGGTGTTCTCACGGAAGATGACCACATTCAGCTTCTCCGGGTGCTTGACCGGACTTGGGATGCCGGAGTAATGCCTCGATGGTCTCACCGATGCGTACAGATCCAGTGACTGCCGTATCGTGACGTTGAGACTGCGGATGCCTCCCCCGACCGGTGTGGTCAGCGGACCCTTTATGGCGACGCCGCGCTCCTCGATTGTCGATAGGGTCTGTTCGGGCAGCCAGCAACCCGTCTTCTTGAAGGCCTTCTCCCCGGCCAGGAGCTCCTCCCACTGGAACTTCACACCCCCGGCAGTAGCGACTTCGATTGCGGCGTCGAGGACGCGCACAGTCGCGGACATGATGTCAGGTCCGATGCCGTCCCCGGGGATGTACGGTATAGTCATCACTCTAGCAGCGTCGCCCATGCATATCACCTCTCATTCGTCGAAGGAGAATCCTCCGTGCTTCTTGATATGTGGTATGAGTCCCCCGTCCTCAAGAAGGACCTGCATCGTCTTGGGCAACGGATGGAATTCGGCGCTCCCTCCGGAATCTGTCCCGGACACCACGCCATTCTCGAAGTCGACGGACACGGTCTCTCCGCCGAGTATCCAGTCGGTGTCGCAAGTGACCAGCGGAAGGCCTATGTTGAACGAGTTCCTGTAGAATATCCTCGCATAGGATTTCGCGATGACCGCGGCGACACCGGCCGCCTTCAGCGCCCTCGGCGCCTGTTCGCGGCTCGAGCCACAGCCGAAGTTGCGTCCTGCGACGATCATGTCCCCGTCGCGCACTTCGCTGGCGAAGGCAGGGGAGATGTCCTCCATCACGTGTTTTGCGAGCTCGTTCATGTCGCTTATCTTGAACTTGTATCTCCCGGAAATGATGTAGTCCGTGTTGATGTCGTCGTTGGGTTTGAACCTGTGAGCACGCCCCTCCAATCTCATGACATTCACCTCACAATTCCCTCGGGTCGGTTATCCGTCCGCGTATTGCTGAAGCGGCGACTGTCTGCGGAGACGCCAGATAGATCGACACACCATTGTTGTTGCCCATGCGACCCATGAAGTTCCTGTTGGCCGTGGACACGACATTCTCGCCATCGGAGGGTATGCCTGCGTGCGTTCCCACACAGGGGCCGCAACCGGGGGCGATGATTATTGCTCCCGATGACAGCAGAGTTTCAGCCACACCGGTCTTCACGGCCTCGATCAGCACTCTCCTGGATGCGGGTGCGACAATCAACCGGACGCCCCGGTTGACCTGCCGCCCCTTGAGTATCCTCGCTGCTACGGTCAAATCCTCGAGGCGGCCGTTCGTGCAAGTCCCGAGGAAGGCCTGCTGTATCTCCACGTCCGAGTGGTCCGAGACGTCGCTGACGTTGTCCACCCTGTGCGGAGCGGCGACCTTCGGGACAATGTCTGATGCGTCGATATCGATCCCCTTCTCGAACTCGGCGTCATCATCGCTGATGACACCACCACCCGTAGCCACGCCTATCGACTTGTACCACGCAGATGTCACTTCGTCATATGGGAATGGGCCGAACTTGGCACCCATCTCCACCACCATGTTCGCCATGGTCATCCTACCGTCCATGCTCATCGAGGTCATGGTATCTCCAGAGAACTCAGTCGATTTGTACGTCGCACCGTCAGCGCCGACTTCGCCTATCAACGCCAATATCAGGTCCTTCGCGCCGGTGAAATCTCCGAGTGTTCCGTCCACCCGGATCCTATGCGTCTCTGGCACCCTGAACCACAACTTCCCAGTATGTGCGGCGGCGGCGACGTCCGCGGAACCCATACCCGTGGAGCAGAGATTGAGGGCGCCATAGGTGCAGGTGTGCGAATCGGCCCCGACCACCAGGTTGCCTGGGAGCACCGTCCCGGATTCAGGTATCAGCTGATGGCACACGCCAGCGCCAACATCGTGGATGGTGACACCGTGGCCGTTGGCGAATCGGCGTATCTCCTCATGTATCCTGGACACCTCGACCGATGGGCTTGGCGAGCTGTGGTCAAGGACTGCTGCCATCCCGCCTTTCGTCTTCGGCGCCTCGAAGCCGAGCGCGTCGAGCTCGTCGATCATCAGCTTGCTTGTCCCATCCTGGGCCATGCAGTAATCCACGGATGCGACGACTATGTCCCCGGCTCGACAGTCGGAATCCGAATGGGACGACAGTATCTTCTCGACGATGGTTTTGCCCATTGACTTGCCCCCTCAGTGGCTGGGTGATCTGCCGCCACTGAGCGGTCCAGTTCTTCCTACATCGGTCGTCCTAGACCCCTTAGGCGATGCTACCACCCTCGCGTACAGACTCATGAAGTCGTCATCGGAGAGGTCCGATTTCCTGTTTTCGGCGATCTCGTTGATCTCCAGCCTGAGGGCCTCGATCTTCTCAGCGCTCGCAACGAGGTTCATCTGATCCAGCTTGTGTTTAATTGCAGCCTTCCCCGAGTGCTTTCCCAGCGCGATCTTCCTCACAGCACCTATCATCTCAGGGTCGATCGCCTCGTATAGCTTCGGATTCTTCAACACACCATCGACGTGTATGCCTGACTTGTGCGTGAACACGTTCCCGCCGACGACCGGATAGTTGAGCGGTATCCTCTGGCCCGACGCGGCCTCCACGAGCTTCGACAATGAGAGTATCTTCCTCGTCTCGTACTTGTCGACGCCATAGTGAGCGTGAAGGTTCATCACGAAGACCTCGAGTGGAACGTTGCCCGCCCTCTCGCCGAGACCGTTGATGGTTGTGGAGACCCAGAGGGCCCTGTCCTCGAACGACGCGGCCGCCTCGCATGCGGCGAGGGCGTTGGCGACTGCTAATCCGAAATCGTTGTGCGCATGGAACTCCACATCGATATCGACGTTGGACATGACCGTGTCGATGAGCGTCGTTGAAGCTGCCGGGGTGAGCACGCCGATGGTGTCACATATCCGGAACCTGTCCGCACCAGCATCCTTTCCCGCCTGGGCGAAGTCAACGAGATAGTTCACATCTGTCCGTGTCGCATCACCGGCGTTGAAACATACGTACAAGCCATGGGACTTCGCGAACTCGACGCAGTCGATCAGCTTCTCGATCTGCGTCTCTCTGGACATCTTCAGCTTCTGCCGGAGTGCCAGGTCGGATGTGTCGGTGGAGACGGAGACCGCATCGATGTCGCTGCTGAGGGAGTCTTCAACGTCCTTCTTGACCATCCGGTTCCATCCCATTATTGAGATGTCGCCACACATCTGAGCCATACGCCTGGCACACTTCCTGTCGCTTTCGTTGTACGTGGCGAACGTCTCCAGCTGCTCGACACCCATGTCGTTCAGCATACGAGCGATCTCGAGCTTCTCACCGATGTTGAACGAGATCCCTGGCATCTGCTCGCCGTCCCTGCAGGTCGTGTCGACCAGACGGACGTCGCCGAGCTTCTTCTTCTCGGTCGAGGCAACTTCCATAAAGGCAAAGTCATCGTTCATCGGGAGTGGGCACAGAGCCGCCTCATTGTAACGCATATTCATTGATACCACCTACTGACCATCTGTTGGCTCATGGACGGCTTCGCCGGCGCGACCGACGATGGACGATCCGAGATGACCGCCACCTGGCAAGTTCGACCGTTTACTCCAGATTGAAGAGGTCGATGAGTGAAATTCGAATCGACGCGCCCCGTCTACCCGTCCTGCCTCTACTGAGTAAAGAATCCGGTGAAGACTAAATCACCATTGTGTTCGATTTCGGACTGTTTGTCACGATAGTGCCTGGTTTGTGACTCGGATACTGGTCAAATGACCAGTCAAGTGCCCATCATATGGTCGGTTGAGCTGCGAGAAGGCGACAATTGTAACAGCCTGAAGACTACAGGCCGAATGCCTTCCTGCCCGGATACTTGGCATTTCCGCCCAGCTCCTCCTCTATCCTTATGAGGCGGTTGTACTTCGCAGTCCTCTCGCCCCTCGAAGGGGCGCCAGTCTTGATCTGCCCAGCACCGGTCGCCACGCTGATATCCCCTATCGTTGTGTCCTCAGTCTCGCCGGAGCGGTGAGAGACCACGCACCTGTACCCTGAATCACGGGCATGGGACATTGTGTCCAGAGTCTCGGTTAACGACCCTATCTGGTTCACCTTGATCAAGATGGAGTTCGCGACCTTCCTGCGGACGCCTTCCTCGAGGATGGCCTTGTTGGTCACGAAGATGTCGTCACCGACTATCTGCACCGTGCGCCCCATGCGTTCCGTGATGGCCACCCACCCATCCCAGTCGGATTCAGAGAGTGGATCCTCGATGGAGATTATCGGGTAGTTGTCACACAGGTCCGAATAGAGGTCTATCATCTGCTCGCTCGTCAGTCTGTCGCCGCCGCTCTTGCGGAGGACATAGCTCGACCCCTCGTGGAACTCGCTCGCGGCGGCGTCCATTGCCAGAAGGAAATCATCCCTCGGCTTCAACCCGATCTGCTCCGCCGATCCGACGATTAGATCGAGTGCCTGGGCATGGGATGTCAGCTTAGGAGCGAACCCTCCCTCGTCCCCCACCGAAGTACCCAGACCCTGTGATCTGAGGCTGGATTTCAGCGTGTGAAAGACCTCGACGCTCATCCTAAGGGATTCGCTGAAGGTGTCCGCCAGCGGTATGAACATGAACTCCTGGAAATCCAGGTTGTTGTCGGCGTGCGCCCCCCCGTTGAGGATGTTCATCATGGGGACTGGCAGAGTGTCCGCCTCTGGCCCGCCGAGATACCTGTAGAGCGGCTGTTTCGTGCTCAAGGCAGCAGCGTGAGCCAACGCAAGCGACGCGCCCAGTATCGCGTTCGCGCCGAGTTTGGACTTGTTGTCTGTGCCGTCCAGCTCGAGCATGAGCTCGTCTATCTCCCTCTGGCGAGTGGGATCCCGGCCGACCAGTTCAGGGCCGATTATATCGTTGACGTTACGGATGGCCGTCCGAACGCCCTTGCCGATGAAGCGCTTCGGGTCGGCGTCCCTGAGCTCCAGCGCCTCCCTTGTGCCGGTCGACGCGCCGGAAGGCACTGCCGCGCGGCCGACGCATCCGTCATCGAGCGTTATGTCGACCTCAACCGTCGGGTTGCCCCTCGAGTCGATTATCTCGCGTCCTCTAACGGCCTTGATCGTAGCCATCTTATCCGATAGCGAATCGCGGTCAAGTCTAAAAAGCAATCCCAGAACGGGCTCGATTCTGAGATGATAGGTTCAGTCCGAACGTTGGGCTGCATAGCATAGAGAAATCACGAAGGGATTTGGGGAGTCTCCCCAAATCCGGGTTAGGGTTTGATCCTTCCGGCGCGCATCCACTAGACTCGATCACTCCGCCACGTAGGCGAAGCACAAGTCTTCCAGGATGAACTCGTCCCAGTTCGTGTCAATCACGAAGTCCAGGCCGTAGTAGATGAACTCGCCGAAGTCGGCAGCATCTTCCGCCGTCTCGTAGGAGTAGTCGACATACGTGTAGTAGTAGGCTACTGGCAAGTATATCGTCATGCCCGTCGTGGTAAACACTTCGGTGTTCTGCTGGCTCACCCAGTCGCAGGTCACCGCTGCGGCCACTGCGCTAGCGACTGCTTCCGCTTCTGTCTTCACGCCTGGGCACAAATCGGCCAATCTCGATGCGGCAATGCCGAGATCCGGGAAAGCGAACTGCTCGCCGGACATCTGTATCCCCGGCGTGCTCGACTTAATCGCTGTAGCAATCGTGCCTCTGGATATCTCGCCGGATTCCAGGCCGTCGCCGAGCCCGTACGAAAGAGCGTCCACGGCATTGGCGATGGCATCGACGAGTGATAGTTCTATTACCGAAAGCCCTACTCCGATCCATCCACCAAGGCCATAGCCAGCGCAGATCGAGTAGTAGTCGACGTATCCATCGACGATGATGTCCATCAGTTCCTCGACCGACATGCCGGGCCTCTTCACGAGCTCCTCTATGAACGGGATGTAGGCCCATCCACCGAACGGAATCCCCGTGACCGACGCCATCATGTAGTCAGCCAAGTCACGAACCTCGTATGCGACCTCGATCATTGCCATAAGACAAGCATCGAAGCCGATTACGTCCAGGTGTACGCCCGTGCTTTCCACAGCCGCCCCTATCGCGTTGCCTATCTCGTCGACAGTGAGCCTGTCGATTCTGCCGTCAATCTCCGTCCTCACGGAAGTGTCGTCCCAGCAGGCGCCGTACCATCCACCACCGTGGTCCCAGAGGATCAGCATGTATCTGTCCGCCGGAGCGTATGCCACAGAGTTCTCGATGAACGCCTGGAGCGTAGCGGGGTCACCCATGTTCAGCTCTGACTCAGGACACTCCCCGCCGAGGACCTCAGCGCAGTCGCAGGCGATTTCGCCTGTCTCGACGTTGATCTTGCCCTGGTCCTCCACTATCAGGTAGTGTGTGTTCACAGTCAGGTCAAAGGTGTCCACAAGCGCTATTACATTCACATAATCCGGGTCAGCACCCGCTGCCATTGCGGCCGCCATTCCGGCCTCCATCTCAGCAAGGTCGCTGACGGTCTCGAACTGCAGATTGTTGTCCCCTGCAAGGTAGACCATGATGGTCCACTCAAGGGGCTCTTCGTCCTCGTTTGGCCTGTCGTTGCCCAGCAAATCGCCCTTTCCGAGCGTGGATACGCTGATCGCCGCGAACGCCGAAGCGAGCAATAGGCCAGCGAGGGCTACCGATACAAATCTCCTTCTCACTGTTTCTTCCCCCCGTTGTTGTGCTCGATCCGAACCCATTGCCCAAAGAAGGGCTACAGGCAATACTGACCAGGACCGAGTATGGCACCAATTACAATATTGCCCTATATAATCGTTTCGCGCAGATGTGCAGCTATGTTATCCATCCATAGTCCCCGATATATATGCCGTTAACACGGATGGCCATCCGTCTCGCCTCGCATCGGCCCAAAGGATTAATACGAACCCACTTCTGCAATATGACCGGATGAACGAGTTCGCGAACCTCGACTCCAGGCTGCAGAGGAGCCTGTCCGAGAAAGGCATCACAGAGCCGACCGAGCCGCAGAGCTTGGCGATACCCGCAATCCTGTCGGGGAAGCACGTGCTCTTGGTCGCGCCGACCGGCATAGGCAAGACCGAGGCGGCGATGCTCCCGATACTCCACCGCCTCAGCGAGGGGAGCACTGGGGGCATAAGATGCGTCTACGTGACCCCGTTGAGAGCGCTCAACCGCGACCTGCTCCTCAGGCTGAAGGAGTTCTGCGGAGCGCTGGACCTAAGGGTGGCCGTCAGGCATGGGGACACGACACAGGCTGAGCGGACAGCTCAATCGAAGGATCCTCCAGACATCATCATCACCACGCCGGAGACGCTGCAGATAATGTTCACTGGGAAGAACCTGCGGAGGCATCTCTCACATGTGCGGCATGTCGTCATCGACGAGATACACGAGCTCGCCGAGGACGAGCGCGGTGCGCAGCTGTCCATCGCACTCGAAAGGCTCGTCGATGTCGCGGGGGAGTATCAGAGGATAGGCCTATCCGCCACCGTCGGCTCCGTCGGGGAGATATCCGGCTACCTTGCGGGCAGAGGTCGGGAAGTGACCACGCTGAAGGTCTCCGCTGTCAAGGACATGAGGATCATCGTCGAGAGCCCTCCCGAGAAGACGGAGGACAGGAAGCTCGCCAACCAGCTGCAGACGGACACCAGGCACCTTGCGTGCATGAAGAGGTGCAGGGAGCTCATAGAATCACACCAATCGACTCTGTTCTTCGTCAACACCCGTGACTCGGCCGAAGCGTTGGGCGTGAGATATCATCTCTGGGACGGCTCCTTCCCAGTCGGCGTGCATCACGGGTCGCTGTCGAAGACCATCAGAGTGCAGATGGAGGACGATTTCAAGGCGCAGCGGCTGAGAGCGCTGATATGCACTTCATCCTTGGAGCTGGGCATAGATGTCGGCTCGGCGGATTTCACGATACAGTTCAACTCACCTAGACAGGTCACGCGATTGATTCAGAGGGTGGGGCGGTCGGGGCACAGACACGACGCGGTCTCCTATGGGACCATCATCAACACCGCCCCGATGGAGACGGCCGAGAGCCTCGTCATATCCCGCAGGGCGATGGTCGAGGAGCTTGAGAAGTTCGCCATCCGGGACAACCCCATGGGCGTGCTGGCGAACCAGCTCGTCGCGATTACTCTCACACAGCCGAGGGTCGACAAGGACTGGGCGTTCGACATCGTCACCAGGGCCTATCCGTTCAGAAAGTTGAAGAGGGTGGACTTCGACGAAGTGCTCAGGCTGTTGTCGGAGCTGCACATGATATGGAACGACGACGGCAGCTTCAGGCGGAAGACCTCCGGCAGGAGATATTTCTACGACAACATCTCGATGATACCGGACGAGAGGACCTACATGATACGCGAGGTGTCCTCTCGCGGGATCATCGGTACTCTGGACGAGAGCTTCGTCGCTTCTTATGCCGAACCGTACGCGACTTTCGTGGCGCGCGGGAGGACATGGCGGGTCGTCGAGGTGGAGGAGGATGAGGTACTCGTGGAAGAGGTCATGGAGATAGGCGCGACACCGTCGTGGGTTGGGGAGGAGATACCGGTGCCGTTCGAGGTAGCGCAGGAGGTCGGCGCGATGCGGCGCCTCCGTGCACTCGACATCTACCCAGCAGACGAACACGCAAAGGAGGAGGTCATCAGCTGGATTGATTCTCAGGGCGAGCTGTCGCTGCCGACCGACAAACGAGTGACCATCGAACAGGGCGACGGCGTCATAGTGGTCAACTGTTGCTTCGGATCGAAGGTGAACGATACCCTGTCGAAGCTGCTGACATCGCTCCTGACCGCTCGATTCGGGGAGAGCATCGGCGTTCAGACCGAGCCATACTACATCGTCCTGGAGACCCCGAGGGGGCTGAGGGCGGATGATGTCCTCAGAGTGTTCAAGGAGACCGACCCGGAGACGTTGGGACAGCTCATGAGGATAGTCCTTCGCAACTCGTCGTACCTTCGCTGGCAGTTCATCCATGTCGCCAAGAAGTTCGGCGCCGTCCGAAAGGATGCGGACTACAAGATGCTCAACATCTCGCGGCTGATGGATGTGTTCGAGCACACGCCGATCTTCGAGGAGGCGATCGCGAAGACGCTCTGGGAGAACATGGACGTCGACATGACCGCTGCCGTCCTGCGGCGGATACAGGACGGGGCGATAGAGGTGACGACAGGACCGCTGTCCCCCATAGGCGACCAGGCGATAGGCAAGAGACAGGAGCTCATGCAGCCCCGAAGGGCGGACAAGACGATACTGTCGGCGCTCAAGACGAGGCTGATGTCAGAGGATATCGTGCTCGTGTGCATGAACTGCAGAACCAACAGGAGGGGGAACGTCGGGAGCCTGCCGGAGCGCATCACATGCGCCAAGTGCGGAGGGGTCGTCATAGCAGCGATACGGCCCTACGCCAAACAGGAGCTCGCCGTCCTCAAGAAGGGCGCCGCGAGCGAGGACGAGATGAAGGTCCTGAAGAGGATATACAAGAACGCGAACCTGGTCATGGCGCACGGGCGGAAAGCCGCGATGGCGCTGGTCGGAAGAGGCATCGGACCCGACACCGCCGGACGGATACTGGCGAGGTATCACGTCGAGGAGTATGAGTTCCTCAAGGACATCCTCGAGGCGGAAGTAAACTATGCACGGACGAAGCGTTTCTGGGACTGACGCTTCTCCCTGAAGCCAAGGCCTACCACGTACACTTCGGAGCTCGTCGACCGGCTGGCCTCGGGATGGGTGACATGCAACTCGTGGAAATTGCGCCTCGCCAGCGACACGAACCCCTTGCTC
Source organism: Thermoplasmata archaeon (assembly GCA_035529455.1). GTDB lineage: Archaea > Thermoplasmatota > Thermoplasmata > UBA10834 > UBA10834 > UBA10834. The sequence goes on along the minus strand of DATKWQ010000073.1, from coordinate 18,756 downwards.
ATATCCCCGAAGAACATCTTCACCACGAAGTTGCCGTCCGGCTTCAATACCTTGGAGGCGAACCTCAGGGCGTTCTCGCAGAGGTCGATGGAGAGGGCGTGATCGTAGGAGTAGTTCCCGCTTATGTTCGGTGACATGTCCGATAAGACGACATCGGCCCCCTCGGGCAGCACCTCGAAGAGCTTCTCCAGGATTTCGTCCTTCCTGATGTCCCCTCTGATGAATGTGACGCCTTCGATGGGTGGGAACCGATCTATGTCGAGTGCGACGACCTTGCCCTCCTCCCCCACCTGTTCGAGCGCGACCTGAGTCCATCCTCCGGGCGAGGCTCCCAGGTCGACCACCGTGAACCCGGGGCTCATGATATCGAACTTGAAGTCGAGCTGCTTCAGCTTGTAGGCGGCCCTGCTCCTGTAGTTCTCCATCTTGGCCTTGCGATAGTAATGGTCCTTCCGTCTCGCCGAGCGCCAGCTCTTGGTCACGGAGTGCGCATGCGCGCCCACGCACATATATTTGTTTCGCCCGGGCGCGCCCACGCAAAAGGTAAAGGGCTGCCTCATCCATCGACCAACCGCGTCCGAGGTGATGGAGCTTGCCGAAGCAGATGACCTACGCCAAAGCGGGAGTTGACATAGACAAGAAGTCCGACAGCATAGCCGCTCTCGTGGGACAGTTGGCCTTCAGGAGGAAGGGGCTGGGGAAGCCTCTGAAGCTCGAAGGACACTTCGCAGGGCTCATCGACCTCGGCGATATCGCGTTGACGCTGTGCACGGACGGTGTAGGGACCAAGTTGATCGTGGCCGATGAGATGAGGAAATGGGACACCGTCGGCATCGACTGCATAGCCATGAACGTCAACGACACGATATGCGTGGGTGCGGAGCCCGTGGCATTTGTGGACTACATCGCGATAGACAAGCCAGACCCCAAGGTGACCGTACAGATAGGCGCTGGCCTCGAGGCCGGTGCTCGCATGGCTAACATGACCATTGTCGGGGGCGAGATAGCCGTCCTGCCGGAGATAGTCAAGGGATTCGACCTCGCGGGGACATGCCTCGGGATCGTGGACAAGAAGAGGCTCATAACCGGGAAGGGCATACGACCAGGCGACGCGCTTATAGGTCTTCCCAGCACGGGCGTGCACTCGAACGGTTTGACGCTCGCGCGCAAAGTGGTGGAAGCCAACGGCCTCACCATGAAGAGCAAGGTGAAGGGACTGCGCAGATCCATAGGCGCGGAGTTGTTGGAGCCCACTGAGATCTATGTAAAGAGGGTTCTGGGCGTACTCGACGACTTCGACGTGCATGGGATGGCGAACATCACGGGAGGCGGTCTGCGGAACCTCCTCCGACTCAGGAAAGGTACCGGGTTCGAGATAGACGACCCTATGCGTCCGAACGCCGTCTTCAGGGCTCTGCAGGAGCTCGGAGGGATCTCAGACAGAGAGATGTATCAGACTTTCAACATGGGAATGGGATTCTCCATGGTCGTGAGCGACAAGGACTCCGACCATATGGTGGACGCGCTCGGCGGAGGTGCCAAGAGGATAGGGCACGCGGTAAGAGACGGCAGCGTGACGGTGCCGTCACTCGCGATAGAATACGACCGGTATTGACACCGTGATCATCTGCCCAGAATCGAGCCTATGACCGCGCCCATCGCCGTGCATGTCTCCAGTGACAGCCCCTGTTCCGTTATGTCCAGGTGCTGCCTGCTCATGTGGAATATCTCCTTCGGAAGCCCATGTGGACCGAGGCCGAAAACGAGGAGCACGGATTGCCCGGAGTCCAACGCGTCCCTGAGGTCGTCGGCGGTGACCGCCTTCGCGGGATCCGGCTTGCGAGTCGTCACGACCGGCATCCCGAGCTGCGGGGGAAATCCCTTGTTCGGGAAATCGAAGCGCGAATACCGGCCCTTGTCGGCAAGCTCGATGAAGTACTTCCCACCCTCGCCGATGCTGGTCGTCGACGCGACCCAGCGCGATATCTCGGCAGGTGTCGAGAGGTCCTTGTCGAACGGGAAACCGAAGGTCGCGAGGTTGCAGTCGAACGCCAATGCGATGGGGCCGGCTCGGGCGATGGCTCTGCGGTGCGCCTCGTGGAACTTGACTGGATCGTACGAGTTGTAGAGACCTATCGTCGCTCTCCCTGGCATCGGTGAAAACCACCTCGTCACAGAATCGTTGCTGCTTCCCGCGGGTTACGGTAACGCGTTCTTCGGACGCACGCATATCGCGTACTCGTCGCCGTCGAAGAAGACATCCTCGTCGGGGTGCTGGGCCTGGAGCTCCTGTATCTTCTCCAGGACCTCGCGCAAGCTCAGTTCAGTGTGGTCTTTCTTTATCTTTACGAGAACTCTCTTCTGCATCGTCAACCACATTCCCGAGCCAGGCGCACGATACGTCTTCAAATGCGACATGACCGTATAAATATGTTTACACGGGGGCAAGCCACGCATGCGGGCGAGTGCCAGCATACCCACGCGCTGCTGTCGCGTGCGCGAACCGTCATGCGGTCCCGAAGACCGGATCCACCTGTCTATTAGCTGCCTCGCGGGCCTTCGCCTTCGCCTCGGGCCCGAGCTTGCCGAGGCCCTTCACCTTCTTCTCGAACGTCTCAATCATCTTCGGCAGGACCTTGTAGATCGGCAGAAGCATCGGTATGAAGGCGACCCTTTCCTTGCCTATCCCCAAGGCGTCCAGCTCCTCGACCAGCGACGCCACGCGCCTCTCGGTGACATGCGCGGCCTCCCCTCCCTCCTCGTCTGAGAGCACCACGCCGTCCGCTCCGGCGGCGAACGCATTCAGTATCTCCGCCCGGGCGATCCGCGCTGCGGATGGCACGCGGATGATGTGGATGCTTGGCGGATACTCCATCCTCGCAGTTCCGGCCGAGTCCGCCGCGACGTATGATAGGATGTCCCCGAAGAAACCGAGTATCCTGATCTCGTCCGATTCCTCGCCGAGAACGCCATCCACCTCTGCTTCGATCTGACTGTCTGTGTAGTGTGCCAAATCGAACACATCGGTCGGGCACTCGGAGACGCACGCGCCACAGCCGATGCACGCGATCGGATCCAGGGTCGGCATCTCGCCGACCGAGATGGCCGCGACCGGGCAGACCGCCTCGCACGCCATGCACTTGATGCACCTCGAGCCGTCGACCACCTGAGCCTTGACCGGATCGAGCAGCATCTTGCCGGACCCGAGGAACTCCATCACATGAGCTGCTGTGCTGCGGCCGTCCACGACGCTGTCCCTGACGTCCTTGGGGCCGATGATAGCCCCCGCGGCGAACACGCCCGAGCGATGCGTCGATACGGGGTCGAGTTTCGGATGCTTCTCCGATATGAAACCGTCCTCTCCGAGCGGGACCTTGAGCGTCTTCGCCAGCTCCTCAGTGCCTCGGGACGGGACCATTGCGGCGCACAGCACGACGAGGTCGTACTCGTTCTCTATCACCTCGCCAAGAGGGACATCCTCTGCCGTCAAGAGGATGCCGTCCTTGCCAGCCTGTATCGAGGCCACCTTCCCGTTGATGAACCGGACACCGAACTCCTCTTGCGCCCGCGCATAGAACTCCTCGAACCCCCTCCCGGCGGTGCGCATGTCGATGTAGTGAACGTAGACCTGCATGTACGGGAACGTCTTGCGCAGGATTACCGCCTGCTTGGTGGCGTAGTTGCAGCATATCTTGCTGCAGTAGGGCACCCCGACCTTCCTCGTCCTGGAGCCAGCGCACAGCACGAACGCCACCTTCTTGACCCTCTTGCCGTCCGTCTTGCGTTTCAGCACCATGCCAGCGCCGCACTCGTTGATCATCAACCGCTCCATCTGTGTCGCGGTTATGACATCGGGCAGCGAGAAGTCGTACTCGTGTAGGGCGTTCACGTCGAACACGTCGAAACCCGTGGCGATCACGATGGCGCCCACCTGGATGTCCACGGTCCTCTCCTTCTCCTCGAAGTTGATGGCCTTTGCCGTGCAGACCTTCTCGCAGCGGCCGCAGTCCTCGCAGCTTTCGAAGTCGATCACATAAGAGGCGGGGACCGCCTGTGGGAACGGTTTGTATATCGCCTTGCGCTCGTACAGCCCCTCCTCGAACTCGTTGGGCACGACCGCCTTGCAGACCTTCTCGCACTTCGCGCAGCCTGTGCACTTGTTGGGGTCGACTCCCCTCGGAGAGACGCGGACCGAGACCACGTAGTTGCCTGGTGTGCCGGCCACATGGACCACCTCGCTCCTCGTCAGGAGCTCGATGTTCGGATGAGCTCCGGCCTCCACCATCCTGGGGCTGAGGATGCAGGGCGCGCAATCCAGCGTGGGAAACGTCTTGCTCAGCTGCGCCATCCTGCCACCGATGCTGGCCTCCCGCTCCACCAGATGGACCGTGTAACCTGAGTTGGCCAGCTGCAACGCCGCCGATATGCCTGCGATGCCGCCACCTATGACGAGTGCGCCCTCTGAGATGGCCACCTCAGTCGGATGCAGTGGCTCGAGGTTGGCCGCTCTCCGCACACCCCCCCTTACGAGCGCCTTCGCCTTCCTAGTCGCCGCGGCTTTGTCCTTGTGCACCCAGGAACATTGCTCCCGCAGGTTCACCACCTCCAACACGTATGGGTTGAGCCCTGCCTTCTCCAGCGTCTTCCTGAATGTGCGCTCGTGCATCTTCGGTGAGCATGACGCGATGACGACCTTGGTCAGCTTGTGTTTCTTGATCTCCTCGACTATCTGGTTCTGGCCAGGCTCCGAGCATGTGTAGAGGTTGTCCCTGCTGACGACGACGCCTGGGATGTCGAGAGCGCTCTCCGTGACAGCTTTGCAGTCCACCGTGCCTGCTATGTTGGTGCCACAGTGGCAGACGAAAACGCCAACACGTTCCTCCTTGGATTTCTTGGATTCGTCACCCATAGAGATGAGGCGAGATGAGCCGGACGACTATTCTTCTTTTTGGTGAACGACGATGGCGCCATTTGGCCATATGGCTTCCGCGGCCGCACAACGAGCCGAGTAATTATATATATCCCAGTTGGGCTATTAAGAGCGCTCAGGCCAGTATTGGAACTGTGAGTTACGACAGCGCCTGTGTGGCGTCGGCACATGCCGTGTTAGCAGAACTCGCGAAGGCCCATCCACGAGCCGCTGTCACTAATCGATGTAACAACGGAGAGCCCAGATGACCAAGAAGAAGACGCGGGCCGAGACCATCATTTGTCCAGTCTGCGACCACGTGTCCCCGGTGGATTCCATCCAGTGCGAGGAGTGCGGACAGCCTCTTCCCCCGCAAGGGAGCGATGGGGCTGCGGAGACCGACGGTCCCGAACCCGCAACCGTGGCTGACACGGACCTCGAGGAGCTCATGTCGCTGCCCGGTATCAAAAAGGTGAAGGCCGAGCTTCTTCGCGATGCAGGCTTCCGTACCATAGAGGACTTACAGAAGGCGGAGGCAGAACAGCTCGCGAGCATCAAAGGGATCAGCCCCGGCCTCGCCAAGAAGATCATCGTGAGCGCCCGTGGGCATTCGAGGGTCGATGACGACAGGAACCTCTCTGACTGGCTCTCGGGAGAGGAGGACGGACTGTCCGCCTGGCTGTCCGGGGAGGAACACGTTGAGCCGATCCCCGAAGAGGTGGTCGTCGTCCCAGAGGTCAAACCCGATCCCACCATCGCGAAGTGGCTCGCAGGCGATGAGGAGTCCATCGACAGCTGGCTCGAGGACACGGTCGAGATGGCTCGGTCAGAGAAGCCAGTCTCACGTAAGGAACTGAGGAACAGGGAGGCGGAGGTCGGCCAGCTGAGGGACGTGTTGCTGGAGAAGATCAAGCAGATCGACTCCGGGGAGTTCGACGCCAAGGCCCTCGTGGACGAGATCGCCCAGGCGACTTCGGAGCTCGAGGCGGAGCGACGGAGGGCAGCGGGCCTCGAGGACGAGCTCGAGAACGTCAAGAGAGGCAGCATAGCGGTCATCAAGTTCATCAAGAAGCAGCAGGAGGCGGGGATAAAGGGAGAGAACCTCGCCGACAAGCTCGCGCAGGAGATGGCGACGAAGGAGACCCTGCAGAACAAAGTCAACGAGCTGGAGGGCATACTGGCATCGCTCAGGGAGAAGACCGAGATCGGCCTATCAGAGATGCCACCCGAGGCGCAGGAGCTCAAGCGCAGGGATATGGAGATATCCGAGCGGCAGGCGAAGCTGGACGTGATGGAGAAACAGCTGAGGATCAAGGAGGAGACCTTCGCCGACGGACTCATCAGCTACGCTACACCGGCCCATTGCGACGGTGTCGCGTCATCTGACATCGCCGAGGAGTACATATCGAAGGAGCGGGAGCTGCGTGGCAAGATCGACGAGCTCGAGAAGGATCTCTCACAGGCGCAAATCGACCTCAAGCAGATGAACGAGAAGACGGAGATGTCCAAGGGCTCCTCCAAGGACATCGATAAAGATGTAATGGGCAGGCTGGAGGAGGCGCAGAGGGTCGAGAGGAACCTCGTCCTTAGGGAGCAGGAGGTCCTGAGGCTCAGGGAGGAGCTGAAGATCCGCGAGGAGGAGATGGCGCGCCTCAAGGAGCCGCTCGCCTACAAGGAGGAGGAGGTGCTTCGCCGCGAAGAGGACCTCATGTACCGCGAGAAGCTGCTGCAGGAGGAGAACCGCAGGCTCACCCAGATGCAGAACGAGATGGGGAGTCAGGACGAGATTACGCTCAAGAGGAGGCTGGAGGAGCTCCAGGGCCAGGTGACCATCAGGGAGGAGGAGATCCGGAACAAGGAGAAGTACCTCCACCTCAAGGAGGAGGATCTGCGCCTAAGGGAGCAGGGCCTCATCGACGAGGAGATCGATAAGCGCGAGCTCGACCGGATGGCCGAGCTGAAGATCGAGAAGGTCAAGTCCGGGACGTCGAGGCTGGACGACCTGCTCCTAGGTGGGATACCGTTCGGGACGAATGTGCTCATCTACGGACCGCCGTTCACTGGCAAGGAGGTCCTCGTGAACGCCTTCGTCGCGGAGGGGCTCAAGATGGGCGTGCCCGTCATCTGGGTCATCACGGAAAAGCCGCCCAAGGACATCAGGGACGAGATGATGTACCTCCTCTCCGGATACGAGGAGTACGAGAAGAAGGGGCTCGTGAGGTACGTCGACTCGTACTCCCGTAGCATGGGGGACGAGACGGTCGACGAGTACACGGACTTCATCGACGCGCCGACGGATTACGAAGCGATCCAGAAGGCCGTCGAGAGAGCAGCCAAGAAATTCAAGGAGACGCACCAGTACTACAGGCTCGCCTTCCGTTCCATATCCACGATGATCGCCTATCTCGACCCGAACACCGCCTTCCGGTTCCTTAGCCCCATCGCGGGCCGCAGGAAGAGGGACCGCGCCGTCGCGATGTACACGATAGAGAAGGGCGTCCACGGGGAGCAGGAGATCCAGATGCTGGGGTCGCTGATGGATGGCATGATAGAGTTCAAGGTGGAGAACCTTAACACGTTCCTCGCCGTGAGAGGCATAGCGGATGTCCAGTCGAGGGGGTTCATAAGGTACTCAGCCACAAAGCAGGGCGTCAACATCGGATCGTTCTCACTCGATCACATAAGATGAGCGGAACGCTGGATGCGAGCGGGCGGTTTCTTCAGCCGACTTCCATCGACGAGTGGTGGTCCTTGCCCTTTCCCGGAGCGCTCGTTGCCGGTCGCCCAGCCATTGGCGGAGGCGGCAGAGGCGGCGGCAGACCGATGTCCCTAGCGATGGTCACCGTCGCGGGCATGCAGTTGGCGTACGCGGTTGCGAGAACTGGGCCGAACACCTCGTTCGGGAGCGTGTGCTTCTCCGACCACTGGGAGGCAATGGCCTTTGCCTCGCCGTCCCACACGAGCTTCCCCTCGAGCTTAATGACGCCCACCCCGACGTAGTTGACGACGAACCTGAACTCCATCGTCGCCTCCCGGTCGGAAAGTGCAGTGATGCTCGTGATGGCAGTGTTCTGGTCCACCCTCAGCTGAGGGACCCTCTCACCGAGCTTGGTGAACCTCTTGGCGTCTAAGGAATTGAGTTCGAACGATTTGATGGGCAATCTTCTCGTCCCCCTGTCATCCGCTCGAACAGCTTTCACGTGCATTAAACTATGCACCGCATGCGTGAATCGCCCGTGTGGCTCCATAAGAACATTGGATGCTTAGGTGCCGTGGGCCGGACTTGAACCGGCGACTTCAAGATCTTCAGTCTTGCACTCTCCCAACTGAGTTACCACGGCTTCTGTCGGGCGGGGAAGCTGTTAGGCAAACCTCCGTATTAAACCTTGGGGGGTGTCTAGGCGACGGGAACATCGAGGCCGATTCGCATTCTTTGTCGGGCTTTGCGCACGACTGAAAAACGTACCGAAAACGGGCCGGGCCAAGCGCGGTTCCAGAACTGTTTTTCGCCCGATACCAGTAACGACACTTATAAATATGTTCCAGGCGCTGATTAGGTTGCTTCGGCACCCTAGTTTCGGTGGTAGGATGGATTCGTCACCCTCGCACTTTGCATACTGTGGTAACTCTAGGCAGAGCAAAATCAGAAAATCACCGCGTTGGGAGGGTGACGAGGCGGTTGCCTCGACCGTCGGCACGATAATGACCATCCTCGTATTCCTCACGTTCCTGGGCGTGTTCACGAGCCAAATCGTCCCCGCATGGATGAACGACAACGAGAGCGCCCACATGTCCCAGTGCATAGAACAGATGCTTTCCATCAAGTCCAACATCGACGGGCTCATAGTCGACTACTCCAACAGCCTCATAGCCCCGACGCCGATCGTCATCCCTGTGATGCTGAGCGCGACGGGCATACCGGTCTTCGCAGCGCCCACCTCGGGCATCTTGTCTTTCTTCCCCGACGAGGGGTCGAATAGACCGACTCTCAACACTAGTTACACCGTGGACCTCACGGCCGACGACGGCCACTCTGGCGGCACGCTCCGCCTGTACTGCCCGAACAGATACTACGTGGAACAGTACGTGATCTATGAGTCTGGCGCTGTGATCCTCAATCAGACTGATGGAGAATTCATCATCGCCGGCATGCCGATGGCTGTCAAGGAGTACAACGGCGTCAAGACATTGCAGGTGACACAGGTGTCCCTCGTAGGGACGAACAGGACCGTCGGCGGCACGGGGGCCAAGGTGGTGAACGCCAACCTGTTGTACGCCTCGACGATACCGTACGATGGCAGCGCGTTGACAGATGTTACGCTCACGATCCTCACGAAGCATGGGAATGCGTGGGCGAATTACTTCAAGAAGGCCCTGAACTCATCTGCTGCTGACCTCACATATGGCCTGAATGAGGATTTCTATGTCCCGAATCCTGTCAAGCACGACTATCCTGGCACGATGAATGACTACTACGAAGTGACAGTAACCGTCTACGGGGTTGGCACCTTCTACCACACGAAGGCCTCGGTCCAGCTGTCGATAGGCGAACTCGGGATATGAGGTGAGCGAGTGAGCCAAGCTGCGGAAACCAAGATCAAGATGGACATACCGATAGAGAAGCCTGAGAAGCCCTTCTTCGCGAGGGTATACCGGGGATACCTCAGCGCATTGAGTAAGATGAGGGCCGACCCAGTGCCAGTCAGGGAGGCGAAGGGTGCCGAGGCGAGGAAACGACGGTGGAAGCACGGCCGAGGGTCCGCGTACACCGAGATACCACCGATAACCGACCTTGCGATCCAGGAGGTCGGGTTCTACGGCGTCACCGAGCCGTTCAGCTACATCCGAACGACCTACAACCAGTCCACGAGTGATTACATACTCAGCACGATCGAACCTGACCTCGACGAGTACGAGCAGGAGACGCTCGATATGATCAAGGACACTCTTCGGAAGACCCTTGACTACGAGTGGGACAAGCTCGACGTCATGGACAAGAGGACATACATCGAGAAGAGCGTTGACAGCTTCATCAAGACGAGGGGCATAACGCTCGAGCCCATCTCCGAGGACAAGATAAAGTACTATATCGGCCGCGACTTCGTCGGATATGGCCCGATCGACGCGCTGATGAACGATAATCACATAGAGGACGTATCCTGCGACGGCGTGGGCATACCCCTATTCGTGTTCCACAACAAGTTCGAGTCGATAAAGTCGAACGTGATCTTCGAGGACGAGAACACGCTGAACTCGTTCGTCATAAGCCTCGGGCAGAGATGCGGAAAACAGCTGTCGGTCTCGAACCCCATCCTCGACGGGACGACCCCCGAGGGGCACAGAGTGCAGGCCACCTACGCCAGGGAGGTCACGACGCGCGGCGCGTCGTTCACGATAAGGCGGTTCAAGGAGAAGCCGTTCACGCCCGTTGAGCTGATCAAGTACGGAACAGCCTCGCCGGAGATTGTGGCATACCTGTGGCTAAGCGTGGAGCACGGTGAGTCCGCGATCATCTGCGGGGGCACGGCGAGCGGAAAGACTGCCACGCTCAACGCCATAGCGTTGTTCATACCTCCGGGGGCGAAGGTCGTCACCATGGAGGACACCAGGGAGATCAACCTTCCCCACGAGAACTGGATACCCGGCACCACGAGGTCCGGAGCCGGCGAGAGGGGGCCGGACGGCAAGACCGCCGGGGAGATCGACATGTACGACCTCGTCAGGGCTGCACTCAGACAGCGTCCCAACTACATCATAGTCGGAGAGGTCAGGGGCAAGGAGACCTACACGATGTTCCAGGCCATGGCGACTGGCCACACCACGTACTCGACCATGCACGCAGACTCCGTCAAGGGCATGGTCAACAGGCTGGAGAACCCGCCGATCAACTGCCCCAGGATACTGCTGACAGCGCTGAGGAACGTGCTCATCCAGACGCACGCGAGGGTCGGGATGACCATGGTCAGGCGGATCAAGCAGGTCATAGAGATCGTCGGTTTCGAGCCCGAGACCAACGAGCTCATCAGCAACACTGTCTACGAGTGGGACCAGGCATCGGACAAGTTCGTGTTCAAGGGCCACAGCTTCCTTTTCGACAAGATCATGGAGATGAAGAACCTCACGCACGAGGAGCTCATGGACGAGTTCCAGAGGAGGGTCGACATCGTGAAGTACATGCTCGCCAAGGACATGTCCGACCACAACGACATATGGAATCTGATAAGGTCCTATTACAAGAACCCGAAGATTTCCGCAGACAAAGCACGCAGGGAGATGGGCATGGCGACAGATGCGGATGAGCTGCCCGGGGGTGTTGTCACTGGTTGAAGTCACGGACCCGTTCAAGAACGTCGAGGTCAAGAAGGGGCAATACCTCAGGACCCAGGTCGGCCAGGAACGCGAGAAGATGGGGCCGCACATGGTCAGGATGGCCAAGGGCGCCCTCCCGGAGTACATCAAGCTTACCCCCTTCCAGGACCTGAGCTGGAGGGTGATGGGCGGATACGCGGCGCCGAAGGTGGAGGACAACCAGGCCCTGGACGATGACCTCCAGAGGGCGCATATGAAGATCAGGCCAGTGGAGTACTACGCCTACGTCGTCATGGCAACGGTCGTGATGGCCATCGTAGGCATATGCGTGGGCATCGGCGTCGGCATCGTCTTGATGGGACTTATCGGCGTCGGCATGATCATCAGGATATTGGTGGCCGTGCTGGCGATATTCCTGCTGCCGATAATGACCTACTTCATGCTGCTTGGCTCACCAGCATCGAAGGCCAAGGGTCGCGCGCGCGATATCGACAGGAGACTCGCGCCCGCGATGAGCTTCATATCGGCGATGGCGTCGGCAGACGTGAACATCGACGTCATATTCAAGGAGCTGTCAAGGCAGAAGGTCTACGGGGAGATAGCGGCCGAGGCCGCCTGGATCACCAGAGATACGGAGCTGCTCGGGTCCGACATACTGTCGGCCATCAAGGGCGCCGCGAAGCGGTCGCCATCCGCGAAGTTCCAGGATTTCCTGCAGGGCGTGATCACCACGTCCACGTCCGGCGGGCAACTGAAGCCGTACTTCCTGCTGAAGGCGGAGGAGTACCAGAAGGAGAACAAGCTCGCCCTCAAATCCCAGATGGAGACCCTGGGGATGCTGGCTGAGTCGTTCGTCACCGTCGTCGTCGCGTTCCCGCTGTTCCTTGTGCTCATAATGGCCATCATGGCCATCGTCGGTGGTGGCGACTCGAGCTTCATGGTCATGATGCTGTACGTCGTCGTTCTCCTGATGATACCGATGTCGCAGTTCGGATTCATATTCGTCATATGGAACATGTCAAAGGAGAGTGCCGTCTAGATGGCCACTGAGGTGAAGAGCAGGAAGGAGGCCACCAAGGACAAGGCCATGAAGGAACTCATTGGCTCGTCTGAGGATGCGGACCGTACTAAGACCGTGCTGGGAGGCTCCATCGCAGTCATGGCGGTGTTCATCTTCATGGCGTTGCTCGACTACATGGAGAGCCTGAACCTGCCGCTTGACCCGATCGACTACGTGATATTCGCGATGCTGGCGTTCTTCGGACCGTACGGCTTCTATGTCAGCACAAAGGAGAAACACGTGCGGGAGATTGAGACGAGGCTCCCCGACTTCCTGCGAGATGTAGCCGAGGCCGGAAGGTTCGGCATGACCCTCGCAGACTCGATTGTCGTCGCATCGTCCGGGAGATACGGCAGGCTGACGCCTGAGATAAAGAAGATGGCTGCCCAGATAGAGTGGGGGGTCCCCGCCTCGGAGGCCGTGCAGCTGCTGTCCGAGAGGGTCAGGACACCCCTCGTCAACAGGATGGCGTCCATCATCCGCAAGGCGAACGACGCTGGCGGCAACGTCGCAGACGTCCTCAGTATGGTCTCACGAGACGCGAAGGAGACCATCCTGACCGAGGAGGAGAGGAGCGTGACGATGTCCACATACGTCATGGTCGTGTACATCTCCTTCTTCGTGTTCATCGCAACGATCATCATCCTGCAGGGGCAGTTCCTCCCGAAGATGGAGGAGGCGGGCCAGACGGTCAGCGACCAGGCTGAGGAGCAGGGGCTGGCCGAGATACCCGGCGTCAACATACAGGTTTCCGTTATCCCTGAGGTGTCGTTCATATTCCTGCTCTCAGTCATAGTCCATGCTGCTGGAGACGGCATCCTGGCCGGAGTGATACAGAGGGGCAGCATCCCGATCGGCATGAGGCATAGTTTCATCATGCTGGTGATGGGGTTCCTGACGCTCAGACTGATGTTTGGGTGATTCCGATGACCGAAACTGTACAACCCATTGTCGAAGGTGGCGAGACGGCCGAGGGCGGAAAGAAGGATATCGACGAGCAGGCGCAGGGACGCGCCGGCATCAGGTCGTCATATTATGGATTCCTCCGCAGGTTCAAGGCCAGACCAGTGAAGATCACCATATCGGCCAGCGAAGCCAGGACGGACATGAGCCAGATCACGGAGATCCCGAGGATAACTGAGCAGCACATAGACGAGGTCGAGATCCTGCCGGTCAAGAAGAACTACTCCTACGTCCGGATAAGGTACGATAACACAGCCAACGAATACACCTATGAGGTCATCGAGCCGAGGCTGACACCCGATGAGACGGACGTCCTCGACCTGCTGAAGGACTTGCTCATCGCGTCGGTCGAGCGCATGACGGAGGAACGAGAGGAAAACCGCGAGAAGTACCTCCGTCGCATGACCGAGGAGCTCATGGCCAAGCTCAGCATCACGCTTCACCCGATATCCAAGGAGAGGGTGATGTACTACATCCTCAGGGATTTCATGGGCTACAGGGCCATCGACGTAATGATGATCGAGCCCAACGTGGAGGACGTATCGTGCGACGGCGTGGGTGTTCCGCTGTACGTGTACCACAGGAAGTATGGGTCCATACGGTCGACGCTGAGGTTCGACGACGAGCGGGAACTCGATGGGTTCGTCGTCTGGCTGGCTCAGAGGTGCGGCAAGCACATATCCGTCGCGAACCCGCTCCTCGACGCGACGATACCCGATGGCTCGAGGCTTCAAGCGACGCTGGGGAAGCATGTGACCAAGCGGGGGTCGTCATTCACGATCAGACGGTTCAAGGAGAACCCGTTCACACCCCTTGACCTGCTCAAGTTCAAGACGATGAGCACGGAGATGATGGCGTACCTGTGGCTCAGCATAGAGCACGGGCAGTCCATGCTCGTCTGCGGTGGCACTGCGAGTGGCAAGACGACCACTTTGAACGCGGTGCTGCTGTTCATACCGCCGCAGATGAAGATCGTGTCGATCGAGGACACGCGTGAGCTGAACCTCCCGCACGAGAACTGGGTGCCTGGCCTCACGAGGGAGGGGTTCGGAGGCAAGAGTGCCGTCACCGGCAAGGCGTCCGGTGAGATAGACATGTTCGACCTGCTGACCGCAGCCATGAGGCAGCGGCCACAGTACCTGATGGTTGGAGAGGTCAGAGGCAAGGAGGCGTACGTCGTGTTCCAGGCCATGGCGACTGGCAAGACCTGCTACTCCACATTCCACGCAGAGGACGTCCAGGCGATGGTCCACAGGATGGAGAACGACCCGATCAACCTCCCGAGGGCGCTGGTCACCGCGCTGAACATAGTCCTCTTGCAGGCGCAGGTGAAGGTCGGCACCAAGATGACCAGGCGTGTGAAGTCACTCACCGAGATAGTGGGCATAGACCCGGAAACCAACGAGCTGATCACCAACTCCGTGTACTCCTGGAACCCTGCGGACGACACTTTCAACTACAGTGGCCACAGCTACGTCTACGAGAAGGTCAGGATGGCCAGGAACTGGGCGCCCAGGGAGATGGAGCGCGAGATCAAGCGACGCGTGGACATCCTGGAGTACATCAAGAAGGCCGGCATAGACCACCACAAGAAGGTGGCGACGATCATCTCCGCATACTACAAGGACCCCGAGAAGGTCATGAAAGAGGTCCGGGCGAAGCTCGCGGAGGGGACGCAGGGCCCGCCTGCGTGACCATATTCTACGGACTCCCGCACTGAGGTATATCGTAAAGGTTCTGCCACGTCCCGCCCCAGCCTCCGCGGTAGCCCAGTGATCGGCAGCGCCGCAGCATCTCCGGTCCAAACGGTGTTTGATTGACCGATGGCACCTTTGCCAGTGACCGCCGTGCCCTTCCGCCTCGACACTTGCCCCTCACGGAAGGGGTAATCGCAACGAACATCCCTGGTGGAAGACGCATACTGATGCATCAAAGGGTATGAAAAACAGGAAAGGGAAAGTAAGAGGTTTGAAGTCGGCCGCTCGTAGCGGCCGGCGTTTTCACGATTCGCCCTGGTCGTCCTGGTCCACAGGCGTCCGGACGATCTTCTTCGGGACGACCTTGCGGTCAATCGGCCTTCGAACGACCATCTTCGGCGCCGCTACGGCCCCGCCTGCCCCGCCCTCTGGTGGCCTCCTGGGTGGAGCCTGTGACGGCTGCTCCAAGGCGGCTGCCTCGGGCAAAGCCTCGGGCAAAGCCTCATCCGCAGCCACTCCCTCGGCGGGAGCGAATATCGTGCCGCACTTGTGGCACACCGTCGCCTCGCGCGGGTTGAGCGTCCCGCAGACCGTGCATGGCACTGGGCCATCCTTGCGCTTCTCCTCCTCCTTCGCGAGCCAGTCCTCGAAGCTCACGTAGTTGGGGTGCTGCTTCCACCACTCCTCGAAGCGCTTGTCGCTGAACTTCTTGCCCAGCTGGCTCTTCGACAGCTCACGGTACTCGGACACCATTGAGTCGTACTCGGTGCGCATGCGGTCCAGGTAGTCGAGGTCCTCGCCCTCGGGCTCGCCAACGAACTTGACGCCGCAGTTCGGACACTCGGACGCGCTCGATGGGACCCACTGGCCGCATTCGGAGCACTTCATCGTGCCTGCCTCGAACTCGACGCCGCACTTCGGGCACCTCTTGCTCGCCGCGGGCACGAAGGCGCCGCACTCGCCGCACTCAACCAGCTTCCCGAGACCGTACTTGTAGGTGTACAGCGTGAATCCTACCACGACGGCCACGATCACGGCGATGACGATCAACCATATGATCAGCGGTATTCCGCCACCGGTTTCGCCGGTGATGGTGACAGGTGCAGACTGATAGGGTGTGTCCTGTATGGTGACACCCACCGTGTACTGACCACTGGCCAAGGTTTCAGGCGACTCGATGTTCGCCACCACCCTGCCATCGGCATCCGTGGTGAGTGGCCCGACTGGCGTACCCACCTGAGCTCCTGACGAATCGTAGAGAGAGACGAATATCTCCGGCAGGTTCTTCACGGCGACTTCCTCACCCTCGTATTTGACGAATACAACCGTTATGACCAATGCGCCGGCCTCGTATTCGGTCAATTCGGGTAGGATGGTCACATCAACCGCCAACTCCACGACCGTGAAGTCGATCGCCGCTCGGTTGTTGGTCTCGTTCGACTCGCCGATGGCGCCGTTCGGGTCCGCATCGGCCCATATCGAGTAGACATCGGGAGTCGTGAGGTTGATCAGCCATGTGATGTTCACGGTTTCTGTGGCACCTGAAGCGATCTCCGCTATGTCTTCCGTGCCGAGCGAGTATGTGATTATGCCGCCTGGTGGGTCTATGCCTACCTCCACCGAGACGTCCGTCACTGGCCTCGAACCGAGGTTCGTCACATCAACGCTAATTACCACCTCTCTGCCGAACATCGCCTCTGTGACCGGGTTGTCGTTATAGGTGACAGATATGTCGCTCGTCGCGATGTACAGGTCCGGACGGACATCGGTCACGGTCAATGTGCCGCTGACGACGTTGTTCGCGTAGGACTGCTCCATGTACGATTGGTCGGGGTTGGCCACGAGTATGATGAGTATATCCGTGTCATCTGACACCATCGGGGCGTCATATGTGAACACAGCGACGCCGACGTTCGTGCCTTCACTGAACGTGCCAAGGACGACCGTTATCATCTGCGGGTCACCGACGATTTCGTCAATGTAGAGTCCCACCACAGGGTTCGTCACGGGCGCCGGTTCCAAGTTCTCTATAGTCGCCCAGATGGTGACGGAATCGCCTCCAGCGACCGTCGACAGACCGGAGGCGAACTGGAACTCGCTGAGCCAGAGGTCAGGATAGTCGTAGACCTGCAGGTCGAACGAGGCGTTGTTGTTGGCGTAGTCGCTCTCAGGAATCGTCAGGTTCTCATTGATTCTAACGGAGATGATATGAGTCGCAACGATCTCAGGCGTCCACGGAACTGACACGTCCACGTGTGACGTGGGCGTCAGAACATCGATGACAGCGACCCCTATCAGGTTCTCAGGGGCCACGAGGTCGAGGGACGCGTTGTAGAAGGCCACTGGTACGTTGTACGCGGTGTTCGTTCCACCATTGTACACGGTCACGGAAATGACGCATTCCGAATCCACCACAGGGTGCAACGGCATCGAATCGATGCCGTAGTCGGCAAGGATCTCCAGGTCTGGGAGGTTCTGAACGGTCACATAACAGTAGCTCACCGCGAGCGAGTCGTCCATCTCGTTGACCTCATCCGCCTGGTCGACGATAACCTTGATGGTGTGCGACTCCGGGTCCAACGGGAAGCCCGCCAACCAAGGAGTGAGCACATACACCGTCTCTCCCGGCAGGATCTTCGAGTACACCACGGTCGCGAACATCTCATTGTCGTCGTAGAAGTCCACGCCGACGTTGTACGCGACCGATGTGCCGGTGTTCGAAACGGTCGCGTTTATAATCGCTTCCTCTCCGTTCAACGGAGACTCCGGGTCGCAGGTCACGCCAGTCATGCTGTTGATCTCAAGATCCGGCAGAGCCGAGCTGATCGTCAGGAGTGCGTATGTAGCGTTCATGCCCAACGGTTCAGTGTATGGTGCCACGCCGACGGATACCTCCTGGTCGGACTCGTAGGCGACTAAATCGTACCAATACGTCGCGTTGACGCGGTAGTTGCCGACGAACGTCGACCCCGATGCGGTCAGTATGCTACCGAGCGAGTTGAGCCGGGCCACGCCGAGAGAGTCAGAAACGGCGGTCGCCCAGAATGTCTGGTTCACAAAGAACCTCGCGAACACGTCCACACCAGGAAGCGGGTTCGAGTTGCCATCCCAGACGGTCACGTGTATCCACCTGTAGATGAGCGCCACTGCGTCGTCCTCGACCGTTATCGCTGGGACACTGGTGTTGGTGAACGATCCCATGGTACTTCCGGACAGGATTGGCGCCGCGACCAGTTCACAGTCGTAGACCGCCATTGTCGCACGAGAGTTCCACGAGGTAGTTATCCCTCCGCGGGTCATAGTCGAGCCGTCCAGCAATATCGTGGCGTCCTCCCTTGCATAGATGCTGACGCCATCCATCTCGGAGTTGATGACCTCGAGTGTGCCATGGCCCTGCACGATTATGTCAATCGGCAGCTCGCTGGTGACAACGGCGTTCTCGAACCTGAGTACGCCGTAGCCATCTACGTATATGGTCCGCTCGTTGGCGTAATCCTGCACGAGCAGGAACTCAGAGTTGAGCACCGTCAGTTCGCCATCGGATGCGACTATGACATCGCCGGCGTGATAATAGCTCATGTCCTCGATGACCAGGGTGGTCACGAGGTCGCCCAACTCAGTCGCGTAGGGCACGACCAGCCACTGAGAGATGTCAGGGCTCGGGACAGATATGCCGATGATCTCGACCTTGAGACTCTCCCGCTGGTCGCCGGATTCCATCGCGGGGTATGGCATGAATGAGAAGGATTCTGTCGAGCTGGCAACTGGGTCTGTCACCGTGCCAGTGAACGCGTAGGTACCGACAAACCACGCGTTGG
>DATKWQ010000072.1:0-53443 GCA_035529455.1 Thermoplasmata archaeon | reverse complement strand
GTACATCGTCATGACCAACGGTCACCAGTGGTCGGTCGTCCGGATCGAGAAGGAAGCGTTCAACGGAGTGCTCCAGCCTATCTCATCCGTCGACATCGTGTCGCTACCCGATGAGACTTCATTCATAGACGACAGAGACCTCGACGTGCTCTCCGCTTCGAAGATGGGGCTGCTGAGGGAGTCCGAAGGCACGAAGTGCGTCGTGGTCCGGGGAAGGTCTGAACATATATCGTTCTTCGTGGACCAACGTCCATTCGAATTGACTGTGGTAGACGTGGTACCCCCGTCCCCATCGAAACTCGTGGGACTCGTCGATGACGTCCTCGACTCGCAGTTGCAGGACATCTATGTGAAATACGACGTGGTGGAATTGGACATCAACGGTCTGTTTGACGCCGCGGGCTCTGGCCCGGTACTCTTTCCGTGCAGGGCGTCGGGCCTTGAGCACGAGGACATGTTGGGCTATTTGGATGGCACGCCGTCGTTGACTCCCGAACAGATCAGTAGCGTGTCGTTGGTGGGCTGCAGCCTCTCGGCGAGGATATTCAAGGCGATGTACGGAGCCGAACCCAGGTTGGTAAACATGTGTCCGGTGGACCTTCTCAGCAAGCTGCGTGTCACGGGGCCCGTCCTGACGAAGTGCTGCAAAGTGAAGGAAGGTTGTGACCTGCGAGGGGATGTCGCGATAGTTCCATGGGGTGCTAGGGCGACGGACGTCGCTGCGGCGATCGAAGCACTTCTCAGATGTCGAGCTGATCCTCTCTGAATTGAACGACTGGACATGGTCCGAAGCAAGACCCACAGTGGTCACAGAGCTCTTCGGATATGCTTACGCGGCCGTCGAGCGTGAGGGCGTCTCTGGGGCATCTGGCAACGCAGATCCCACATCCTGCGCATTCCATCGCTCTGAGGACCGTCTCCTTCAGCATCTTCGCCTTTGAGTTCAGCTCCTGCTCATCCTTGGCCTTGATCATGACCGGTCCTTCGGAGAAGACTGTGATCTTCTGGACCTCTGCTATCCTTCCATCGGGAGACATGGTGACCGGCCCGATCGCGTTCAGCAGGTTTCCGACCCGCTCCATGTCGAGCGCCTTGGTGAAGACTCCCTCCATGCTGAGCCCTTCGACGCACGGACTGTATGCCTCGGTGCCGTGAAACTCTATGGGTGAGTCCGCATCTGCAAGTGCATCAGGTTTCGAACCCACGATGCGGTCGAGCCCGATCGAACCGAGGACGGATCTCGGGACCCTCCTCCATCTCCACAAGTTGTAGCGAAGCCACTCATCTGGCATGCCCTTCGCCTCTGAGTATGACCTCAGCGCCTGGTCCCACCTGTCGTAGCCCTCTTCGAGCCTCTCAGCAAGCCTCAGCTCCGCCATGTCCGTCGAAGGGCAGAGGAAGCATCCTATGCGCTCGAACCCCTGCTCGTAGAGCGTGTTGTGAGCCGCATCGCGGTCGAACAGGAACAGCCACACATGGAGTGCAGTCCATTTCTGTATCGGGGAGGCTCCAAGCTGGTTCGGTGTCCACGGGTTCTTCCACACCTGTCCCTTTCTCGCCCTGCTCTCGGATTCGTACGATCTCTGCCCGATGAACGAGAGCACCCCCCCTGGAAAATTCTTCTGAATGAGTCTTGTCGCCGGCCCGAGCTTGCAGGTCTTGCAGCACCAGCGGAAGTCCTTCGCTGGAGGCCCGAAGAGATCCAAGTTCCTCCAGAAGGCGTCTCCGGCGCTCTCGACGATGAGCTCGAGTGAGTACTTCTCCGCGGTCTCGAATACATTGCGCTTCGTCTCCTCGAATTCCAGCCCGGTGTCAACGAACAGCATCTTAGGCACGACACCGCTTTCCAGGACAAGCAGCAGCGTGGCCAGACTGTCCTTTCCCCCGCTGTAGGACACCGCAACCGGGAGCGCCCTCTCCTCCACGAGCCTCTTGATGAACACCGTCGCCTCAGAGGCTCGTCTGTCGATGACCTCTCTGTTCGCCTCGATGACATCGTCCCATGTGACTTCTTCTCTGGTTTCTGTGGCGCCCTCAGATGCGTCCGCGACCCATCTCGTCTTGACCGCGGTCCCCCGTTTCTTCTCACCTATCTCGGCCGACGACATCTTGGACATGCCGACAGAAACCGTTCTCAGCTCTTCATCGAGGACGATGACGTCGTCGCCGGGGAGTATGCCCGGGGCGCAGTCGGTCACCCCGACGGCGAGAGCGCTAGCTTTGCGCTCACTGATTGCGCGGACAGCACCACCGTCGACTTGGATCCATCCTTTGCAGAGGGTGGGTTGAATAGCGATGGCCGCCCGTGGCCTTGAAAGGAATTTCTCCCCCGAGGCGAGGTCGAACCGAACGGCTCCGACGACGTGCCCGCCGATGATGACCTCGTCCATCCGGTCCAGGTCTGGCGCCTTGTTCAGCAGAACGATCTGGCCATCCGGAATGGCCCTGATTCCGCATCCGTCACCGTATTGCCCGTCAATGAGGTCCCTTATCGAGCGTACATCGCGCTCGAACGCTGGTCTCGCGTCCCCTGGAGGGGTCACCTTGACCTCCCGTGTCTTCCCCCCGCATCTGCAGCATTTGGGCTGCTCTAGTACTGGGACGTTACAGCTGTCGCACCAGCGCAGGTGTATCTTTCCTAACCTTACCGCAGCCACGGGATTCGCACCGGGTGTGAGCCTTCAGTGTGCTCGTCGCTCGCTTCACTTAAACGCTTTCAGCTGCTTGACGACGGCCTCGACGGCGTCCTTCGAGCGTTCTATACGGTCTTCCGCCTGGAGCCTGCTCATGCCCGGACCGGTGATGCCCAGGCCGACAGGTTTCTCGTACTCGACAGCCAGGTCCGTTATCTTCCGCGCGGCCTGGCCTATCACGACCTGGTCGTGCTCTGTCTCGCCCTCGATCACAGCCCCGATGGTGACAGCGGCGTCGATGTCCTTGTCCTTCAGGAGGCGCTTCAACGCCAACGGTATGTCGAACACACCGGGGACGGTGATGACCTTCGCCACGTCCACATCCAAGAATTTCGCGTGTTCCTTGGCCCTCTCGAGCATCATCTTCGTCAGGTCGTAGTTGTACTCGCTGCAGACGATGCCGATCCTGTACTTCCTAGCCATGTTTCACATCCTCCTTAGTGTAACTCTCACTGAATCGTTCCAGCGTCATCGAACCCTTGCCTCAGACCGCTGCCCGCGTTGGACTCCAGTTTCTCCGGCCTGAACATGAGGTCGTAAGCGTTCACTGCATGTTCCCTCGCCCTTCGCTCGGCGAGCCACGCGAGTTCCCGGTCGTCCTTCGCCTCGTCTTCGTGGACGAACACCTCGATCACGTGCTTGTTGGTGAGCAACTGGACTTGAATCAGACCCGTCGACGCCTCATGAGCGCATGTCTTGTCGATCTGCTGCGCGCCTGGCATCCCAAGAGCTATCACGATGTCGCAGCCCCGTTCCTCCATGAGCTTCTTGGCCGCGACGGGCAGGTCCTTGACGCCGGGCACGGTGTATCTCTCGATCCTGAACCCCGTCCCAGTCTTTCTGAGTTCGTCAATCGCGAACTTGCCCATGTCGACTCTCGCGAAGGTCGTATCGGCGATGCCTATGTGCTTCATCGCTTCTCCACCTCTGCGAGCTTCCTGTCGACGTTGTAGAACTCGACTACCTTCCTGATGATCTTCCTGGTGCCGTCAAGGTCGTGGTCAAGGTGTGGCATCCTGACGACCTTCACATTCATACCTCGCTTGGCGAGCTCCTCTTCCAGCTTACTTGGTTCGAACGGTTGGTCGTAGCCTATCGTTATTATGTCCGGGCGGAGCTCGGTGACTATCTCGTATATGTCCGCGCCGTCCTTTCCCAGGACGGCTTCGTCCACAGGCTTCAGCCCCTGCACCAGCTCTAGTCGCATATTCTCAGGGGTTATCGGCTCGTGCTTGCGCTTCCTCACGGTGTTGTCTGTAGCAACGATCACGATGAGCTCGTCCCCGAGGCTCTTGGATTTCTCCAGGAAGTGCAGATGTCCTAGGTGTATGATATCGAAAACACCTGTGGCCAGAACACGGACCAACCCATCACCCCTTATCGAATTCCTTCCAGGCCGAGATGACGTCGGCGCCTTCGAGGAAGCCAAGTCCATTCCTCTTGGCGTACTCTATGGCCTGCGACTTTGGCAGAGCGTTGCCATCGTCGCCCATCATCTCGCACACTGTGGCAGAGTGCACGAGGCCAGCCATTATCACGAGCGCTGTAGACAGCTCCGTGTGACCGAATCGAGTCTCGAGTATCTTCCTCGAGGCGTTGAGCAGATGCACATGTCCCGGAGCCCTGAACCCCTTTCCGAATTCCTTGACGCCCCATCCATCTCCCTTGGAGACAGCTTCTTGGGCGAGCTTCGAGAATCTACCTATTGTCTGTGCCCTATCGTTGTCCGTTATACCAGTGAATGTGGACCTGTGATTGATCGTGATTCCGAATGCGGATTTCACGTCATATGGGATGTCGTTGGGGATGAGCTCGTGCATCACGGGGTATTTCTCACCCATGTCCTTGAAGATTTCAGCGAGGAACGGCAATCCAAGCGCATCCTGTATCGATGCGTCTGCCGTCGTGCATATCAGGCCGCCGCCGTCCTTCCTCATAGTCCTTATCGCATCGGACGTGATATGCTCTGAGGCTATGACGATGTCAGTCTCCTCCTCTCTGCCATCTGCGTCGTAGACAAGGACGAGCCGTCCTTTCCTCAGGGAATCCAGTGCGTTTAGCACGGCTGCTGAAGCCATCGATTCGCGCATACCTCACCCCGATAATATGGATGTTGTAGCTACCATCCTGAAGGTATCAGTCTATCCTTCTTAAAGCCTCAGCCGGGGCCAGCCTGGCTGCCCTTCTAGACGGCGGGAGTGTTGATATCATCGTGACTGCGAACGCTATCGCCAGCACGAGGAGCACCTCCCCCCATGGGATGACGAACTCTGAGATGTCCGAGAAGCCTCCCCAGTCGAAGAGCCTGTATGAAAGGAGCAGGCCGAGCACGACGCCCATTATGATCCCGAGCAATGCGACGAAGGATGTCTCCAGCAGGAACACGTTCAGTATCATGTTCCTCTGGAAGCCTATCGCGCGCATCACTCCGATTTCCTGTCTCCTCTCGGCTATGTTCCTTATCGTTATGATCCCCAGGCCAGATATGCCCACGATGAGTCCGACGCCGAGGAACATCTCCATGAGCTGCATTATCGACGCAGACATGGTCATGGCCTCGTCTATGATGTCCCGGACGACCACGCCATTCATGCCGTACTCTGCCAGAGCCTCTTTCAGCTGGTCGAGCGCTTCCTCGTCCGTGATGCCTGTGTCGCGAGCTATGTCTATGTAAAGCAGGTTCTCAATCACCCCTATGCCGTGCTCTTCCACGAACGCCTTCGTCGTGAACGCGCCGGTGATGAGTATCTGGTCCATGATGCCGATGACCGTGAGATTGACGCTCGAGTTGGGCGTCGAGGTCACGGTGATCGTGTCCCCCACATCGACGTACCACGCCTCGGCGCTCATCATGAACATCGAGGGCACGACTGAGCCATCGAGGATCGTCAGGCTCGGGTCCTCCAAAACCGCGTTCCACGCCTCTTCGTCGGATGCGTACTCCTCCGCCCTCTGTACCAGAGAGAATCTGCCGTCGCTGAGCATCTCGTCGCTGAATCCGACCAGACTACTGGATACAAGGGTATCGGATCCTTGGACGGACATGGTGGCAGGCGCCGTGCTGACCGTTTCCACTCTCTGTATCAGCTCCGTTCCGAGCGACTCGTCAACGTAGTCCATTGCGGCTGTGAGGTTCTCCTCCGGGATCTCTCGGAGGGAGAATCCGATGACCTCGAACCCTCCGGAGAACTTCTCCGAGAGTATGTCGACGCTCTCTCGCTGGAACGAGGCGATCATCGCGATGACAATGACGGTGAACATTATGAGGGCGAATATGAACAGCGTGAGCCCCGTCCGGAACTTCTTGTTCATCGGGTAGCTTATTGCCGCCCTGAACACGGGCAGCAGGTTCCTCCCCCTCCCGAACAGCCTCACCAGGCCTGTGAGCATGAGGTCGCTGTTGAACATCGCCATGAGGACGGCCCCGGTGACCATCATGACCCCTGATATGATGAACATCTCGAGGTTCCCCTCGAGATCCCCGAATAGCATCCTCTCGATGCCGATCGGGTCGAGGATGAAGTAGATCATCCAGAATCCCGCAGCCGTGAACGGTATCCTCGGCTTGACGAATCTGACGGCGACCATTGCCGCCCCCAACGATATCAGCGCCATCCCCGAGGTGGTCCCTGCCGCCTGGCGAGAGGACGCCCCACCGTATATTGCCAGCACGCCCAGAACGAGCGATAGCACCCCCATGAGGATGTACTTCTTCTCTGACTTCGCGAGGACTGGTTCGGGGATATCACGTATCGCCCTGACTATGTTCAGCCGGCTGACGCGCCAGGACGCCACGGCGACCGTGGCCATCGTGATCAGGAATCCGGCCGCTGCCGCCGTCGCGAGGCTTGCCCACTCGAAGTGCAACTCGAACGCGATTCCGTCTCCGCCCATCACGACCGAGAACGCGTTGATCATGACGAAAGCTATCGCGAGCCCGACGAACGTGCCCAAAGCGGAGGCCACCAGTGCGTACACAACTCCTTCGAACACGAATGACTGCGTCAGGTGCCCCCTCTGCATGCCGACGGCTCTGGATATGCCCATCTCGGGCTTCCGTTCCTCTGCCAGCATGACGAAAATGTTGATGATCAGAGCTACGCCTGCGATTATCGTGAATGAGCTCATGAGGACGAACAGCTGTGAGATCATGTCCGATAGGCTCTCGGCCTCCTCGACGCCGTTCCGCTTGACGTCGTTGAATGTGTACTCATCGCCGATGTCGAGGACGGACTTGAACTCCAGGATGGCTTCGTCCGTGACGAGGTAACCCTCTTCCATCGGTCCCTCGCACGATATGTCCACCGCGTTTATCATGGACGGCGCCGCGAAGATGTTCTCCTGCGCGAATGTCAGATCGACGAACAGCAGGTCGGCGTACCACCAGTTCGCCATGCCCTCGTCTGCCGCCACCGCGGAGACCTCGAGGGTCACGGGCGGCGCGTTCTTGGGATAGAGCAAGACCGTGTCTCCGGGGACAACGTCCAGCGAGCTCGCGACGTCCTCGTTCACGACGGTCATGCCGCCCGTGATCTGGGCAGGTGTGATGGCGTTCCCGTTGACGTCGTACAGACCGTTCACGATGTTGTCTGGGTCGTAGGCGTATATGTACGCGTACGGGACGGAGTTGCCCGAAGCGGGTGAGATGGCAGTGGCGACCTCCCTGATGGTGGGGGCCACGGCGTCGATGTAGCGAAGGTCTCCCGCCTCGAACATGTTGATGACGTCGTAGGCCACGCTCTCGTTGAAGAACTCGTACAGGCCAGCATCGTCCTCTCTGGCGACGACTATGTCTATGTCCCCTGTGCTCGTGTAGACATCGTCTTTGATGATGTAGTCCATCGTGTCGCCGACGACCAGAGCCGCGGAGATCATGGCGGTCGCTATGAGCAGACCCACGACGACGATGGCAGAGAACTTCTTCCTGCGGACGATGTTCCTCGCGGCCATCCGTGCGAAGACCATCCTCCTCGCGGCCATCAGGCCAATGACGACAAGCACGAGTGCGACGAGGAATGCCAGTTGAACGAGCAGGGCCATGGAACCCACCTTCAGTACGGGGCAGGGACGAAATCCTTCTCGATTACCCCGTCCTTCATCATGACGATCCTATCTGTCATCCTACCGACGTTGTAGTCGTGTGTGACGATGATGAACGTCTGCCGATTCTCCTTGTTCAATTTCTTCAGGAGATCCATGATCTCCTTGGAGTACTCGCTATCCAGGTTCCCTGTCGGCTCGTCGCCGAAAACTATCTCGGGCCGGTTCACGAGGGACCTGGCAATAGTGACCCTCTGCTGCTGACCGCCCGAGAGCTCAGACGGCTTGTGGTCCTTCCACTCCTCGAGCCCGACGGCTCTCAATGACTCGAGAGCCTTCTTCCGAGCCTCCTTCGGAGGCGTGCCAGACAGCAGGAGTGGCAGTTCGACGTTCTCTGCGGCCGTGAGGACCGGCAGGAGGTTGTACGCCTGGAATATGAACCCTATCTTGTCCGCCCTGTACCGTGTGCGTTCCCTGTCCGTCATCTCTGTGAGCAGCTTGCCACGTATGAGCACCTGACCGTCCGTGAGGTCGTCAAGCCCCGACAGACAGTTCAGAAGGGTCGTCTTGCCGCAGCCCGAGGGTCCCATGACAGCTACCATCTCGCCTTCCTGTACTGCGAAATCGACGCCTTTTAGTGCCTCCACCTTTATCTTGCCGGTGTCGTAGGTCTTGAAGACCTTCTTGGCAATGACAATAGGGTTCTTCCCTTTCTCACCGTCGGCTGGCTGGCTGTCATCCGTTGCTTGCATCGGTCCTCCTCCTACACGGTCAGGGGATCGCCTCTCGATTTCAGCTTGCCAATACGTACGCAATCCCTGGCTCAGAGATGCAATTCTGCCCGCACTTATATTCCTTGCGTCGGGTTTCCTGGGAGGGCACCAATGCTGGACTACCTTTATATTTCAACCCTTCCCTTCACGATGAACAGATGTTGGATTCGGACCGCCACATAAAGGAACTCGACAGCCGTGACATGTTGGGAATGACCGCTGCTCTGCCTGACCATCTGATGGAGGGGTTCAGGCTGGGCAGCCGCACCTCGACCGACAGGTCTGGCTTCAAGGAGGTAGTCGTCTGCGGCCTCGGTGGCTCCGCAATCGGTGGAGACCTCGCGTGTGCATGGCTCTCTGGATCGAGCGAGACGCCCTGCAGCGTCGTGAGGTCGTACTCTCTTCCTGCCCATGTCGGGGCCGATTCGTTGGTCGTCGTGGTGAGCTACTCGGGGAACACCGAGGAGACGCTGAGCATGACTGACCACGTAACGGACATGGGGGCCACCATGATAGCGATATCGTCCGGCGGCAGGCTTCAGGCGATAGCGGGCGAACGGGGCATTCCCCACTGTCTTATGCCTTCGGGCCTGGTGCCCCGCGCGACCATCGGGTATGTATTCGGCTCGCTGGTGGGGATACTCCAGAGCGCCGGAGTCGCGGAAGGCGCTTCCCAGGTCGAGGGCCTGGTTCCTGTTCTCGAACGCGTGCGCGCCGATTGCGGTCTGGGGTCGGACACAGCCGAAAACCCCGCGAAGAGGTTGGCGCACGAGCTGCACAAGACTATCCCTGTCGTGATCGGCCACGACCTCTCCGTGCCCATCGCCAGACGATGGGCGAACCAGTTGAATGAGAACGCCAAGATGATCGCTTTCAGTGACCAGCTGCCGGAGATGAATCACAACGGCATAGTGGGCTGGGTCGGCGACAGCCTTAGTCAGGGGTTCTCCATGGTCTTCCTGGAGCACGACCGATGCGACGACAGGATGGTCCGGAGGCTGGAAGCGACCAAGGCGATGGTGGGCGAGCGCATGCGCGTGTTCTCATCGCTCGCGATGGGAGACACGGACCTCGACAAGATGTTCTCCCTTGTCATGATGGGCGACTACGTCAGCCTGTACAGCGCCTTCCTGAGGAATGTAGACCCGTCTACGACGGAGCCCATCGATGAGCTGAAGAGAATTATCGCTAAAAAGGGCGCATGAGCCTCATATCGTTCGATGTCTCTCAGCATCGTATATGAAAAAAATGCGTTGAGAGGGCCGTGCCCCCCCGTGTTGTGCATCCCATCCGCTACCTGCGAAAGCAGGTCCTTCCTTCCCTTCTGTATGTAGGCGCATCGAGACGTTCGACGCCTTCGATGAGCAGAGCCAGGCTTCCGAAACCGAGGGCTTCGTGCTCACTTCACTGGATCTTCATTCGTGACGCGATACGGGACATCCCCTTCCTCGTGTCGCGTTCCATTGCCGCCTGGGCGATCTTCCTCCGGAGCTCCTCTCTGCCCTCGAGGTGGTAGTGCTTCCTCTCCTCGACCCAGGCAGTCAAAGCCAATGTGATTGCCTGTGATACGTCGGTGGCGTCGCCGCTCGCAATGAACATCTCTAGGTCCTCCGCCAGGCTTGCAGGGACAATCGCGGATACCTTCTCGGAGTTCCAGGTTGCGGACTCCTCGTGGAGGTAGCATGCGATTGCGTCTCTGACCACGTCGGAAACGGAACTCTGGCCAGTCCTCTCACGGATGGCTTCGAGCTCCTGAGCATCCTCTTCTGGTAGTCTTATATTGAGACGTGCTGACCTGGCTGACATGTGATCCCGGTGCCTTGTATGACGGATTGTCACACAGCGTATAAATAGGTATCGCGAATTCAGGCGACCATCATTTCCGGTGGAAATGAGGCATCAGCTTCTCCGAGGAAGTATCCACCGGCTGCAGTTAGCATGCATGTCCGTCGACAGCTCCGTATGAGGGCGAGTCTCTGGGCCTTCTCTTAGTCGCAATATGTTTTTAATCTCCGATGAGTTCCCCCGACTCGTGAGATCCTCAATAGAGATGGCTCAACAGATCAGGGATGTGACGCGTCGTCACAACGATTGGTTCAAGGAATCGATACCACTCATCGCCTCCGAGAACTTCATGAGCCCGGCAGCCCGGGAGGTAATGAACTCTGACCTGCACAACAGGTACGCGGAGGGACTCCCTGGGAAGCGGTACTACCAGGGCAACATATATGTGGACGAGATAGAGCGCGCATGCGAGGAACTCGCGCGCGAAGTATTCGCCTGCAAGTTCGCTGATGTCAGGTCCGTGTCCGGCACGGTCGCGAACCTTGCGGTGCTGATGGCCCTCGGCAAGCCAGGCGACAAGATAACTGCCGTTGGTCTTTCCGACGGAGGTCATCTGTCGCATGCCAAGATGGGCGCCATCGGGCTCAGAGGCATGAGGGCACACAACTACCCGTTCGACCAGAAGGAGATGAACATCGACCCCGAGGGTGCGTGTCGTCTCATCAAGGAGGTCAAGCCCAAGATCGCGCTGTTCGGACAGTCCGTCTACCTGTTCCCAACGCCGCTCGAGGAGATGCGAAGCTGCCTCGAGGACATCGGATGCGCCGTCTGGTATGACGCCGCCCATGTGCTCGGTCTCATCGCTGGCAAGCGGTTCCAGGACCCTCTGAGGGAGGGTGTGGACGTCATCTCTGGAAGCACGCACAAGACTCTCCCAGGTCCGCAGCACGGCATAATCGTGTCCGACCTTACCAAGGAACGCCTGGAGTCCGCTCTCAGGAGAGGCGTCTTTCCCGGTGTCACAAGCAATCATCACCTTCACTCTGTCGCCGCCCTTGCGGTCACGCTCGCTGAGACCAGGGAGTTCGGCAAGGCATACGCAGACCAGACTATCCGGAACGCGAAGGCGCTCGCTCAGGCGTTGTTCGAGCGCGGACTCGATGTGCTGTGCGAACCGAAGGGGTTCACAGAATCTCATACGCTCGTCGTCGACGTCGAGGAGCACCAGGGCGGAGCCAAGGTCGCCAAGTCCCTCGAGGATGCCAACATAATCGTCAACAAGAATCTGCTCCCCTGGGACTCGGATCCAGTCAGACCGAGCGGGCTCAGGATCGGTTCCCAGGAGATAACGCGGCTCGGCATGAAGGAGAAGGACATGGTCGCGGTCGCTGAGCTTATCGCTCGCGTGGTAGTCAAGGGCGAGCCTGCAGACGATGTGCGCGCCGATGTCAGGGCGTTCAAGAAGGATTTCACAAAGGCTCGATATTGCTTCTTCGATGGTGAGGAGGCGTACGACTATCCCCGTCACGACGGGGACCTCTGACCGACTGCCACATCTCAATGTTTCTTATATCCTTGAGTACAATCCAGTAACGTGGATTGCTGATGGCCGCTCGTACGAAAGCACTGGGCGTAAGTATCGCTGCGGTGAACGTCGTCATCTTCATACTGGCGTTCACGAGCATATACCCGTTTCCAGCAGGCGATTTCAAGGTCGACTTGCCGTCGCCCAGCGAGGTCGAGTGGACGTACGACTCCGGTGAGGTCACGGTTACGGCGCCGTTCACAATCGACAATGGCGGATACTACAGCGTCGAGGAGCTCACGCTATGGTACCACGTCTCCAACTACTCCGACGTCCTCATCGCGGAGGACACGATCGAGCTCGGCACGATGAAGGCGGGGACCGTGACATCGGGAGAGATAGTCTTCTCGTTCGACCTGGCGAATATGTTCAACGCTGGCCTTACTTGGATGATATTCAACGATGACCTGCTCGATTTCGTCGTGGAGATCTCCTGCTACTACACCATGAAGCTCGTCAAATTCGACGCGCGCTACTCGGTCAGCATCCCCTGGGATGCGCTCGTGCAGAGTGTCAGCGTCGGTGACCCGTTCGTGGACCCGATGAACCCTGAGACCCTCATGGTCGACTATAGCATCACGACATCTTCCATTCTATCTGGTTCTGCAACGCTCCGCGTTACTCTGTTGGAGGACGGCGCAACTGTGTCGGAAGTGAACGATACGTTTGCACTTGGGCGGACCGCAGTTGGGCTCCTCGACTTCGATGTGCCTCTTGGCACGATCCCGGACACAGCAACCGTCGAGATAGAAATCCCCGGCATCCCCGGCATAGTGACGTATTCGTTTCCGTTGGGGGTGACGCTATAGCTCGGAAGGGGCGTATCCCGGACACCGTGTGGACGGCGTTCACGGAGACTATCCGATTCATAATCGTGCCACTGGTCCTCGTCGATATGATCGTGGAGAACTACCCTCAGCTGGCCACCGCCTTCATGGCCAACATAGAGGTGTATATCATGTTCTTCGGCGGCATGATTGTGGCATCGAGCACGCTCGAGGCGGCGAACCGTCCAGGGACTTGGAAGCGCCTCCTCTTCGGCCTGACGGCGGTGGCCTTCGTCTGCCTGTGGTTCTTCGTCGTTTTCGGAGGTGGCATAGCTGAGCTCACCTATGGCCCGTACTTCGTGCGCTTCGACATCACAAAGATCGTGTACATCGTGATAGTCGGATTGTCACTCAAGGGGCTCATGGTCATGTCCGTGTTCGCAGACCAGAGACACGCGGAGAAGGAACGGGTGAGGAAGCGGAAGGCGGATATTGCCCGCAAGAGGGCCGATGGCAGCAGGCCCCTACCGACCCCACAGCCAAGGATGAAGGACTTCGCGAGTTTCAGGAGTGAGGAATTCGAGGTGACGGCTGACGACGAGATAGGCTATGCGCCAGCGATGCCTCCACGACCACTCGCCAAAGGTAAGAAGGTATGCGCGATATGCGGCGCCGAGGCGGCAGCCAAGGATTACGTGTGCCGCAACTGTGGGGAATGGTTCTCGGCTGACAGCTCTAGCTGACGCGATCCTGCTTCAACGAGGCGACAAGTTCGCACACCTTGCACATGCCGGATGGCGACACGGTTGGCTCGCCGCACCCACAGAATCTCAGATTCGCCGGAGGATATACCCGCTCTATCGCATCGAGTATCTCATCGAAGCTCTTGAGCATCGAGTGCCTCGTCCCCGGATACTTGTCCTCCAGCTGTGCCACGACCGCGCGATAGTCGTTCCTCAGAGCCTCTGAAGCGTATGGGCACTCGAGGTTATGGTACCGTATGCCCTTCGCCAACGCGTACAACGCAACCTCGCTCTCGGGGATCGTCCTCAGCGGCTGGATCCGCGGTATCAAGCCAGGCTGACATCTCCTATGTGGGCCTAGCCTGGCGAGACGTTCCACATCACCTCTCGAGATGTTCATCAGTATGGATTGTGCGGTGTCATCTAGGTTGAGTCCAGTCGCCAATCGAGTCGCCTCCCACGTCTTAGCCGCGCGATTCAGGGCAGCTCTTCGCATTACGCCACAATAGGTGCAGGTGGACATGTTCCGCTCCGCCTCCGCCACCTGGTCCATCGTGAACCCGTAGGCTTCCTCGAAAGACACGACGATGTGTTCCATGTCGAGGGCACGACAGTTGTCCGCGACGATCGTGATGGCGCTGCCTCTGTATCCATCGATCCCCTCATCGATTGTGATGGCACAGAACTCCATATCCCTCCTAGCTCCAAGTATCTCCTTGACCAAGAACGCCGCCACGGTGCTGTCCTTCCCGCCTGAGACGGCGATTGCGATACGTTCGTCGCGCCCGATATCCACCTGTTTTCGCAGCTCACGCTTCACCCTCTTGACGATGAACTCGCAGAGGTGATTCTTGCACAATCGCGCTCCGCTATACCTGATGAGTATGGCCGCCGGTTCGGAACACTTGTCGCAAGAACTCATGTTGGCGTCATTCCGGAGATCTGTATTTATTCCTTTTTCGGCCGACGGCCCGGAATAGTTATTAGTAAACCTATGGCGTTTGAGTCGCCGATAGCTGATGCACACCGTCTGGGTCGAGAAGTACAGGCCACATAAGCTCTCTGATGTGATTGGCCAGAAAGCCATAGTGGAGCGGCTGTCGTCCTATGTCAGGACTCGCAGCATGCCACACATGCTGTTCGCTGGCCCCGCAGGGAGCGGCAAGACGACATGCGCGATAGCCCTTGCCAGAGAGCTTTACAGCGATGGATGGCGCGACAACATGATAGAGTTGAACGCCTCGGACGAGAGGGGTATCGACATCGTACGTGGCAAGATCAAGGATTTCGCCAGAGCGGCGACCATCGGCCAGAACGAGTTCAAGATAATATTCCTCGACGAGGCAGACTCGCTGACTGGCGATGCCCAGGCAGCCCTCCGCCGGACGATGGAGAGGTACACCGCCACCTGTCGATTCATCCTCTCGTGCAACTACTCATCCAGGATAATCGAGCCGATCCAGTCGAGGTGCGCGGTCTTCAGGTTCAAACCCTTGCTGGAGACTGATGTGAAAGAATATCTGACGCGGATAGCCGAGGCGGAGGGCGTCGACCTCAAGGGGGACGGCGTGGACGCCATCACATCGATAGCCGCGGGAGACTTGAGGAAGGCCACCAACATCTTCCAGGTCGCGGCATCGAGCGAGCAGGCGATAGATCAGGATGTCGTTTACGATTGCACAGAGAGCATGCGCCCTTCGGAGGTCGACGAGCTGCTGAAGACCGCCCTGAAGGGCAACTTCACCGGTGCGAGGTCCAGGTTGGACGACCTCATCGTCAGGCACGGACTCTCTGGCGAGGATATCGTGAAGGGTATCCACAAGGCGGTTTTCGACCTCCCTGTCGACGAAGACTCGAAGATACGCCTTGTCGACAGGGTCGGTGAGGCGGAGTTCCGCATAATCTCAGGCTCGAACGAGCGGATCCAGCTGGAGGCATTGCTCGCTCATTTCGCAAACGAGGGGAGGAGCGTCTCCCGTAAGGATCATGGTTGACGCTTTGGGACCGGCTCGTACATAGGATTATATATCGTTTTCATGTTTGAGGCGCCAGAGGTACACGATTTGGCTCGATTCCCAGAGGCAGAGGCGAGGAATCTCATGAAGAAGATCTGCATGAACTGCTATGCTCGCAACGCGATTAGGGCGACCAGGTGCAGGAAATGCGGTTACAAGGGTCTCAGGCTCAAGACGAGAGAGGCCAAGAAGGCTTGATTCATCTGTGGACATCCAGAGAAGACTCCACTCAGACCACGCATTAGACAAATGAAGGGAAAAAGAGGGTGGAGGGGACTCCACCGCAGTTGGGCATCACCCTTTGGTTACACCTCTCCTCCTTTTTCGACAAAAGAGTGTGTGCCAAATCGGCAAGCGTGATTCGCATCCTTTGTTCTTAACACTTACCCCCTGGAGATAATTCCGTCTGTGTTTATGGCAACATATTCCACAGTTATCATGACAATAATGCAACTGGAATCTATTTATTGCAATTTTGCTATACCGTGGCGATGTGGAAGTTCCTGCCCTTCGAGAAATTGGTGATACTCTCTCTCGTTGAGGACGCCTCGAGAACCGATGCCGAGGTGGCCGAGCTGAACAACATGAACGTGGGCACAGTGGCGTCCGTTAGGAGACGCCTGTTGGACGCAGGTGCTGTGTACTACATCAACGTGCCCTCGTTCCACAAGCTCGGGTGCGAGATGATGGCCTTCAGCCAGGGAACGTTAGACCCCGCCGTGTCGAGCGACATCAAGACCTCCGATTACATGGAGTTCTGTGCCTCGTCTCCCCAGATATTCGACGCGATCATAGGCACGCAGTCTCTTGTGTTCATGAGCGTGCTCCGCAACGCGGCGGAACTAGAGCACGTGATGCAGAGGCACAATCGTTTCTTCTCGGGTGGAAAGAAGGTGTCAAAAGCCAAGTTGACCACGACATCGTTCCCGTACGGGATGTCGAGAGGCACTTACGCGACGAACTTCGCGCCGTTGGTGCACCGGTTCTTCGGCCTCGACCGCCCACGGCCGAGACCACGTTCCCAGGAGTCTGTGGAAGTGACTTCCATGGACCTCAGCAAGAACGAGCAGGATGTGCTCATGGCGCTCATCGAGCACCCCACCGAGCCGGACCGAAAGATCGCGTCAGTCGCCGGCCTGTCGCGGCAGGCGGTCACCCGCATAAGGCACAAGCTGCGGGAGGGGGAGTACTACACGCCGATATGCGTTCCGAGGCTCTACAGGTGGGGGTTCGAGATATACTCGGTCTTGCATGTGCACTTCACAGCGGATTTTGCGTGGAGTGAGAAGTTCAATCAGCAGCCGACCGAGCCCACTAACTACTCGTTCTTCTCACTAATGAAGCATGACGAGGCGATAGCGAATCACATGATATCCACATTCCACGATTACACGCACGAGCTTGACGCTGGACTCGCATGGTACCACAAGGAGAGGGCGTTCGAATCGGAGCCGGAGATGACGCTGATGTCTCTCGAGCACTGTGTGGAGATGAAGACTTTCGAGTTCGGGCCTGCCTTGCGGCACCTGTTGACCGGCAAAGACGTCGCTTGACCGTGCTCCTGAGGAACCTGTAAATACGCACTTTGCCCATTACTCTTCGAAGGCGATCATGTGGATATCACACCTCAGATGACCAGCAGATGGGTCAAGGCCGTGTTCCTTATCCTACTGGGAATCGTGCTCCTGCTCTACGCCGACGGATTGGTCGACGACATGGAGCGCGCCTCGGCCGACGAGTTCAACCTGTCGTTCGAATGGACTTGGGACCTCTTGCGCATCCTAATCTGGATAGTCATCGCATGGCTGTTCGTTGATGCTGTGCTGATCATCGTACTGAGCTTCAAGATGAGTGTCCACACAACGGACGACGTGATGGCGAAGTTGAAGTCGATCGAGAAGAGGATGATGGCCGCTCAGAAGGCGCCACCAGCAGTGGCTCCAGAGGTCGACCAGGATATGTACCCCGCCGTCGAGGTTATGGAGCAGTCGGACGAGGAGCCTCCACCACCTG
The DNA here is from genome assembly GCA_035529455.1 of Thermoplasmata archaeon. Lineage (GTDB taxonomy): Archaea > Thermoplasmatota > Thermoplasmata > UBA10834 > UBA10834 > UBA10834. The sequence goes on along the minus strand of DATKWQ010000072.1, from coordinate 36,029 downwards.
TAGAATGAATCGCACTTACACGGAGTGCCTTGCACCAAGATGCCGACTCTCAATTGCCGGAGCTCTTGGGCTTCTTGCTGGACTTGGCCTCCGCCGACTTCTTCTGCTTCTTGGGGCAATCCATGTTGATGCATAGCACCCATGGCGCACGGCTCTTCTGCTGCCAGACCTTGATGATCGGTGAGCCGCAAGCATCACAGGACTCCCCTGTCGGGACGATCTTCCCCATCTGAGGGAGCGGGAACATCTTCTTGCAGTCAGGGTAGTTCACGCAGCCAGCGAACCGCTTACCCTTCTTGGACTGGATCGTCGTGACATCCCCGCCGCATTCCGGGCATTTGCCTATGTACCTCTGCTTCTTCGCCCCGTCGCATTTAGGGTCTATGCAGAGGACTATGGGCGTCTGTCCCTTGGCCACGGTCTTGATCTTCGGCGCTCCGCACGTCTCGCATTTCGATTCCGCAGGAAGGACGAGCATGCCCCGAGGCAGCGGATATGTGTTGTTGCAGTCGGGGTACGATGAGCAGCCTGCGAATGTGTCCCCTCCCTTGGTCTTGATCTCCACTATCTCGCCGGTTTCGCACTTGGGGCACTTCCCCAGGGACCGCTGCTTCCTGAGTGCCCGGCGGATGTCGTCACCGATCTCCTGCCGGTTGCGTTCTAGGACGTCGATGATGTCCTCGAGCATCGCCTGGCTCTCCTCGAGCACGTCGGGCTGCTCTCTCTCTCCCTTCGCGATGAGGTCCATCTCCATCTCGAGGTGGGCGGTCATCTTCGCATCGGTTATCTTGTACTCGTCGTGGAGCCTCGCGTGATCCTCCAGCGCCGATATGACTGCAGTGCCGCTCTCAGTGGGCTCGATCATCTTCTGCCCCTTCACGAACCGCCGGTCGAACAGCTTCTGCAGCGCCTCGTGACGCGTGCTCTTGGTACCGAGGCCGAACCGTTCCATCTCCTGTATCAGGGTACCCTGTGAGAATCTCGCCGGAGGTTTCGTCTTCTTCTCAGTCGAATGGATCTTGACAACATCTACAGTGGTCCCAGGCATCAGCTTTGGAACAAAGACCTCGTTCACCCTGTAGTACGGGTAGTACTTCCTCCAGCCAGGGGATATTATCTGGTACCCCTCCGCGATGAACGGCTCCCCGCCGATGTCGAGGTCGACCTTCGTCTTCTTGGTCTCGCAGGATGGCGCCATCGTTGCGAGGAATCTCCTCGTGACGAGTTCGTAGACGGTCCATCTCCCGCCCTTCAGCTCATTCTTCGTCGCAGCCTCGACAGGATGTATAGGTGGGTGGTCCGTGGTGCTTACCTTGCCCCTGGACGGCCTCAGAGACTCCTGTGAGAGTATCTCATCCGCTTCCTTCGCGAACTCGGATTTCCTGAGTTTCTCAAGGATGCTCCTCAGTCCCAGGGAAATCGGATACACGGTGTTGTCCGTTCTCGGATATGATATGTAACCGTCTGTGTACAGGTCCTCCGCTATCTTCATCGCGCTTGCCGCGGTGAGTCCCATCTTGGTGGCCTCTGTGATGAACACTGTCGTGTTGAACGGTGGTGGAGGGTACTCCATGTGCTGCTTCTCGTCGACCTCGACGACCTTCGCGCGCTTCTCTCGCCTCGCATTGTTCGCTGCGGTCTGCGCCTCGTTTTTGTCGTCGAACCGGCCTTTGGCGTGCGACGCGGTGAACTCGCTGCTGTCTTTCAGGTCAGCGGTCACCAACCAGTAAGGCGTGGGGACGAACTCGCGTATCGCCTTCTCACGGGTGACGATCAGCGCCAGTGTTGGTGTCTGGACTCTCCCCACCGAGAGGAAGTCGCTGCCTCTCTGGCCCGATGCGAGCGACATGAACCGAGTGAGTGATGCGCCCCAGGCGAGGTCGATGTACTGTCTGGTCTCGGCCGCGGTCGCGAGTTTGTAATCGACGTCTACCAGGTTCGAGAACGCGCGTTCTACCTCTGCCTTCGTGAGCGCGCTGAATTTGGCCCTCTTCACTGGAATCTTTGTGTGGATGTGCTCGACAGCCTCCACACCGATCAGCTCCCCCTCCCTGTCGTAGTCCGTCGCTATGATTATCTCGTCACATGCCCTGGCGGCGTCCCCCAGCGCGTTCATTATCTTCTTCGCTGAAGGGTTCACGGACTTCTCAGGTTCGACGGCGACAAGCTTCTTCGGGGGGATTGCCTCCCAATCGTTGTAAGCGTCTGGGTAGTCGAGTTCGATGACGTGTCCCCGCAACCCCAGGACGGTGTAAGTGTCCGAATCTTTCGCGAAATCCATGACGGGCGTGCCCGCGATGGAACGTCTGTTATAGGAACCATCAGAGAGGATGAGCGCTATCCTCCGCGCGGCATGATTCTTCTCGCAGATGATAAGCCGACGCATCTCTGGCAAGATGATTGGGGACTTATATAATTATGATGGGCGCCTGCAAAACGTGCTCGCCATTCGCAGTTCGATGGCTTCTGCGTCCCCGGTCACCATCTCTTTTTCCGGAGGTCCAGCAGCTCGTTCCTCCTTCTGCCGAGTCCGAGAAGAGCCGCACGCACTCCGGACTCCTTCTCGACAAATCGGACATAGTTCCTGAGATTCTGCGGCAGGCTGTCGAATCCCCCTTTCAGGACGCTTTCCAGGCGCGCGCTGTCGAGGTCCTCCCAACCTTCTAACGATTCGTAGACCGGTACGCACTTGTCCAGAATCCTCAAGTCGGACGGGAACCGTGTGAGCTTCTTTCCATCGATCTCGTAGTGTGTGCAGACCTTCACTTCGTCTAATCCTCCGAGCACATCCAGCTTCGTCATCGCTAGACCGGTGAAACCGTTTAACGTGTGCGCGTAGCGCAGCACGACCATGTCCAGCCATCCGCAGCGCCGGCTCCTGCCAGTTGTTGTGCCGAACTCGCCGCCTTTCTCAGCTATGCATTCCTGCAAATCGCCACTCAGCTCCGTCGGGAACGGCCCTTCACCCACGCGCGTGGTGTACGCCTTCGTGACACCTATCACCTCGTCGAGTGCTGACGGGGATGCGCCCGCGCCAGAGGCGGCGTTGCATGATACCGTAGTGGAGGACGTCACGAACGGATATGTGCCGTGGTCGATGTCCAGCATCGTTCCCTGAGCTCCCTCGAACAACACCCTGTTGCCCTTTGAGAGTGCTTCGTCCACTATTGCCCCCGTGTCGGTCACGAGAGGCTTGAGGGCGCGTCCATACTGTCTGAATTCCTCGAGCGTCTTTTCTTCATCAACGGTCGCCTCGCTCCCGAAGACGTGCAACATTTTATTCTTGAGTGGGACTAGGAAACTGAGCTTCTCCGCGAGCAGGTCCTCATCGACAAGCTCGCCCATCCGGATACCTAGCCTCGCAGCCTTGTCCGAGTACGCGGGTCCTATGCCCCTCCCGGTCGTTCCGACACGACCACCCTTGCGCAGCTGCTCCTCCGCACCGTCGAGCAGTCTGTGATAGGGCATGATGACATGGGCCCTGTCGCTTATTCTTAGGTTGCTGGCGCTCTTACCTCTCTTGGCGAGTCCGTCGATCTCCTCCAGCAACACGCCTGGGTCGATGACCACGCCGTTGCCAATGATCGCCAGCTTGTCCGAGCGGAGTATGCCCGATGGCAGGTGATGGAGCTTGTAGAGCTCCTCGCCGACCTTCACGCTGTGGCCGGCGTTGTTGCCGCCCTGGAACCTGACGACAACGTGTGCCTCCTCCGCGAGGTAGTCGACGATCTTGCCCTTTCCTTCGTCTCCCCATTGCGAGCCAACGACTACCAATCCCGGCATGTTCTCCGTTCGTCATGGCCAGGTACGATATTAAAACTTCTGAGAACACATTGCCGAAGCTATCTTTCCGAGACGGCCTTGAACACCACCAGAAGCTCATCGAGGGGCATGTTCGTCTTGATCCCCTTCGGGTCGAAGTGCGTTGGTGAAGCCGACGCACCGTTCTCTCTAAGACCTTCTATGAGGCGGACCGACTTCGGCGGATGGCTCTTCGTGTGTCGCGCGAGCTCGTCCACACGATAGTAGAGCGGGGCAGCAGAGAGCTCTCCGCGCCACAGGTCTATCATCTTCTCGCATCGCCGGTGCGTGCCCAGAGCGCTGTCGAGGCCGATATGGTCCAGGACGTCCGACGAGTGCAGTTCCCCACACCACAGCGGTCCTGCCATACTGCCCACTTCTCCAGATGGTCGCTCGGTAGAGACTCCGCGGCGAAGCGTATTCCGGTCATATGTCGCGAAGCCCATACGGGCCAGAGACTTGTCCGCTCTTCCAGCGCCTCTCCGGATCCTCATGTGGCATCTGAAGTAGTGGTCCGCGTGAAAGCAGAGCAATGGCTCGCATCCGCGATCGTGTTTCGCCGCCTCGCGCACCATGTATCCCATCAGGATGCGTAGCCCTGACTCGTGTGAGAAGGGGCTCCTGGCGGACAGCGCGCCATATCTGCGGACGCAGGTCTTCGGATATGTGCCCGAGAGCGGTGCCGTGTCCGTTGCCGTGATCGCCAAGATGCCGTCGTCGTGTGCGCTCTGGACCGCCGCGTCTATGAATGGGACGGGCGTCCCGAACGGGTCGATGTCGATGTATTGGAATCGTTCCTCTGCCAGTAGCGCTCTCAGGTCCCTGCATGAAGCATCCACATTCGACAGACCGTTCAACTCGGCGTTCTTCCGGATGAGCTGTGCCGCCCTCTCGTTCCTGTCGTTGAGAACGAAATGCCAGTCCGAGCCGCACTCTCTTGCCATCCGCAACCCCCGTGCCCCAGATGCGGCGAGTCCGTCAAGGGCACGCCCGCCCTTCTGAAGGACCACTCTCCCGAGCAGCACGGAGATGTCCCTGCTGAACTCCATCTGCCCGTTGTAAAACACGTCGCCTGACGATTTGCCTGGCCCTCTTGTGCAGAAGCCCTGCGGGACCATCAATTCCGTAGTGCCTTCTTTGGTCCTTACAAGGTTCGAGCTGTTCACAGGTACTCGCCCTTCATGAGCTTCATTATTTTGTAGGGTAGGAGGTTCCTGTTGATCGGCGTGACTTCCAGTATCCTGACATCGTCCCTCCTCCGTATGTCCTGGAGGAGAGGGTTCCTCGACTTCTTGTGCAGAGTGAGGATCATCGGCTTGTTGGCCTCCATCGCCTCCTTGACGGCCTTGACGAACTTCTCGGACTCGACCTCCATCTTGCCGACCTCGTCGATGACGATGACGTCGGTGTTGTTGCTGGCGTCGACCAGCGCCTCGACCCCGACCGTGTCCAAGGATTCCAGGTTGACACCGTACTTACCCACATAGAACTTCGATTCCGTGTCTACGTGCGCGAAGACGGCCTTCTTCTTCGTTCGCCAGTCCATGACGTAGAATCCCACTCGCTTGCCGTTTTCGATTATCGGCTCGGTGATCATGCCGCCCACAACGAGCCCTTCCTCTTCCAACATCTCGATGACCTTGACTAGGGCCTGAGTCTTCCCAGCCCCAGGCAACCCTGTTATTCCGACCTTGATACCTCTCGGCAGCGTTTTCACCTCTAGAACAGGATGCTGGCTGTGGCATGGCGTTTCAAATATATAACGAGTGTCATAAATGTTCCCTCACACCTCGGGCCTGGCAATCACGGCCTGTTTATCCGCTTGATGAACATGAGCGGATAGTTCATCTCCTTCACCTGTCGCATCCCGGCTTCCACCACGGTTCCCCTGTACTTCACGACAAGCTCGACGTCCAGCATCTCTCCGGTTAGAGATATGTAGTCGAACTCGCCCCTCTTGGTCTTCAGCCTGGACTTGTCGATGAGAACCTTCACGCTCTCGACGAAGGGCTGGATCCTGCAACCCTCCTCGATCGCCTTCTCGAGCGTCTCGACATTGTCAGAGCTCACAGGTATACCGACGAACTGATGATATATGGTGCCCATCTTGATGCCCGCCTCGAACGCGGCGCGTTCCGAGTCGCTGCACTGGAAGTAGCTGTCAGCTGTCTCCTCTCGTGAGTCACTCATGTATCGTCCTCCCAGCCCTTGGATGAGAACCATAGCCAGGACAGTCGCGTTGGCGGTACGTGGAATCGCCGTATATAATGGTTGGTCGGCGACCAGCGCCCGCTCGGGAAGCGTGTCTGGCATCAAGAGCGTGCCCACGTGTCTACTGGGTTTTCATCTGAGCAGGAGCTTGGCGTCCACCACGACCACACCCTTCTCCTTGACGAAAACAGGGTTGAGGTCCATCTGGTCGAGCTTGTCCATGTACTTGACGCCAAGTGCTGAGACCTTCATCAGGAGGTTCAGAAGGGCGTCCCTGTCCACCTTGATTTTCCTGAAGCCTTCAAGTATCGGGGCGGCCTTGATCTCGCTCAGCATCTCCTCGGCGTCATGTTTGTTGATCGGCACGATCCTGAATGTCACGTCCTTGTACACCTCGGTGTAGATCCCGCCGAGGCCGAACATGATGGTGAGGCCGAATGTAGGGTCGTTTATCAGGCCGATGATGACCTCCACCCTCCGGTCCTGCATCGACTCGACGAGTATGGACTCCTTCGGGAACTTCTTCCTCAGCTTGGAGAACTCCTGCTCGAACTGGTCCTTCTGTATGTCGAGCACCACGCCTCCGATGTCGGTCTTGTGCAGTATCTCCGGTGAGCACACCTTCATCACTGCGGGGAACCGCAGTTTCTTGACGTCGATGTCCTCGAACTTGTCCACCACCTGGAAATCCGTGGTGGGTATCCCAGACTCTCGCAGGAGCATCTTGACTTCGTTCTCCGCAAGGGACTTCCGCCCCTCCTTGAGGACAGACTCCACAATCACGCTTCTTACCTCACCTGCGGCTATCGGCATGGACTGCCTTAATCCTTGTCCTTTCCGTGCATGGCTTCCTTGCCGAGCTTCCTGCCCAGCGCGAGCGCCTTCTTGTTGAGGTCGTGGGTGGCCTTGGGCACTATCTCCAGCATTGCCTTCTCGAGCGCCTCGTAGCTGACGATGTTGGATATCTCCCTCATGGCGCCGAGCATGATGACGTTCGCGACGACCCTCGTGCCGAGCTCCTCGGCGGATTTCGTGGCGCTGATGCGATACACATGCCCTTCGGGCTTCTCGGCCACGAGGTCGGGATCGATGATTATCCTGGTCTCTGGCTTCACATCGTGTATGTATTTGCTGTAGGCTTGCCTGGATAGCACGATCAGGTAGTCTGGTATCTCGACGAACGGGTAATGCATCTCCTCCGTCGATATCTTCACATCACACTTGGAATGGCCGCCCCTCGCAGACGGCCCGTATGACTGTGTCTGTATGGCGCTCTTCCGCTTCACCTTACCATCCGCTGCATGTGGTTGGTCGTGGAGCGCGGCTGCGCGGGCGAGGACGATGCCCATGAGGATGATCCCTTGGCCGCCGAATCCGGTGAATCTAATGCCCATCTCCATGCGCTGTCCCTCCTGTCCTCTCATGGTAGCAGGCACGATCCCTGCTGACGAACTCGCCTATGGTTACCTGTCCAGCCAGGTTGAGGTCCACGTGGTCCACCGCCGCCGCGCGCGCCTTGTCCCTGCGCACCGAGCTCTCCTTGAACCATTCAAGAAGCGCGGACGGTTCCGCCATCTTGTTCCTCCTGCCGAAATTGGTCGGGCACTGCGCGACCACCTCCACGAAGTTGAACCCCTTCTTGTTGAGCGATGTCTTGATCGACTTCGTCAGCTCGTGGACGTGTCTCGTTGTCCATCGCGCGACATAGTTGGCCCCTGCTGCGACCGCTATCTCCGCCAAGTCGAACGGGTACTCCTTATTGCCCATCGGGGTCGTTGTCGATTTGAAGTCGTGAGGCGTCGTGATGGACGCCTGCCCACCAGTCATGCCGTAGATGTTGTTGTTGATGCAGATGACATCGAGGTCGACATTCCTGCGACAGCCGTTTATGAAATGGTTGCCGCCGATGGCGCCGAGGTCTCCGTCCCCCGTAAACACCACGACATCGAGCTCCGGCCGGGAGAGCTTCAGACCGGTCGCGAAGGCGATCGCCCTTCCATGCGTCGTGTGAATGGCGTCCGAGTTGATGTACAGCGGTATTCTTGACGAACAGCCTATCCCGCTCACGAAGACGGTGTTGTCCAGTTTCCAGCCCACCTCGTTGAACGCCCTGAAGAAGCAGTTCATCACGGTGCCGTTGCCGCATCCCGGACAGAATACATGGGGCCAATGGTCTCTCCTGTAGAAATCGAATATGTCCATCATATCGCCCCCATCTCTCTCAGCTTGTGCCGGACATCGCCCGGTGTCGGCGGGTCTCCCCCTATCTTGGACAGCAGCTCGATGCGCTTGCACCCTGCTTCCAGTGCGACGCGTTTGATCTCCCAGTACAGCTGCCCGAGGTTCATCTCGCATACGAGGAGTTGCTCGCACTTGCCGGCGACTTCCTGGATGGGTTCTACCGGGAGCGGCCAGATGCTCTTGAGCCGCAGCAGACCGATCCTGTCGTCCTTCGCAGCCACTTCACGTCCGCCGAACGAGGCGGAGCCGTAGGAGACGACCATGGTCTTGGAATCCGGCCCGATTATCTCCCACTTGTTGATGTCCCGTCTGTTGTTCGTGATCTTGTCATTGAGGCGCTTAACCAGCTCATGGTGGACTTTCGGGTCCTCGGGTTCTATGCGGGCCTTGGGCGTGTGGGTTATTCCCGTAACCGTCGCCTTGTGCCCCTTGCCGAACGTGGGGAACGGCGGGACGAGGTCATCAGGCACATCGTACGCCTCGTCCGTCCTCCGGACACCCTTCTCCTTCCTGGTCACGATCTTGATTTCGTTCGGAACCGTCAACAGCCCTCGCATATGCCCTATCTCGGCATCCGACAGAATGAATGTGGGGACCCTGTACTTCTCCGCGTAGTTGAAAGCCTTGACTGTCAGATCGAACATCTCCTGGACGTTTGCCGGAGCGAACGCAATCACCTGGTAATCGCCGTGCGAACCATACTTGGTCGCCATCACGTCTCCCTGGGATGCCCTCGTCGGCTGCCCAGTGGACGGTCCGCCTCTCATCACATCGACGATGACCACTGGTGTCTCGGTCATGGCGGCGTAACCTATCGACTCCTGCATGAGCGAAAGGCCAGGACCCGATGTGGCGGTCATCGATTTAGCGCCGCCCCACGAGGCCCCTATCACTGCTGAGATGCATGCGATCTCGTCTTCCATCTGCAGGAACTCGCCGCCTGCCTCCGGAAGCATGCTGGCGAGCCCCTCAGCGATCTCGGTGGAAGGCGTGATGGGATATCCCGCGAAGAACCTGGCCCCTGCCAGTATGGCCGCTTCCATGCAGGCTTCGTTGCCCTGGAGGAAATACTCACCCGGTTTTATGTTCATCCTTCTTCTCCTCCTCGGGCTCTGGTTTCCATGATATTGCCTGGTCTGGGCAGCTGAGAATGCACAGCTCGCAGATGAGCTTCTCTGTACGCTCATGGTTGAAGCAGTTCTCCGGGGCGCTCACGACAGCTGCGAAATAGCCCTTTTCGGAGATATCTGCCCCTTTGGAAAAGCACTGTTTGGGGCACATGAATACGCAGATGTTGCATGCCTTGCAGTATCTGAGATCGATCTCGGGCCTCATCGATTATCTTCCCTTTCAAACAAGCGGTTCATATTTGAACCTATTTGACATAAAATAAATCGCTAAGGCGCAGCCGTGCCTGTGATAACGTTCATTCTGGGTCCTCATAACGCATCAGATATAGAGCGTGCGCCTCTCGAAACAGTCAATCGGCGCTCAGCCGTTCGACATTTTTGTGTCGTGTCCAAAGGGATTTGTCAGCCAGGAGCTCCGTCGGAATGACTCCCAGGCCGAATCGCATGAGTGATTAGCTCGGAGACAAAACAATTAATAGGGCCATCAGAATAGGCCCGAACGGAGAAGATGAACCCGCTTCAGAGCGAGATCGGACGGTTGAAACGGGAGAAGAACGCTGTCATACTCGGCCACAACTACCAGCGTAAGGAGGTCCAGGAGATCTCTGACTTCCTCGGTGACTCCTATGGCCTGTCTGTCCAGGCGAGCAAGACGGAGTCAGACATTATTGTCTTCTGTGGCGTGGATTTCATGGCCGAATCAGCCAAGATACTCAACCCACTCAAGACCGTACTGTTGCCGAACAGGAAGTCGGTATGTCCGATGGCTGCAATGGCGGACGTTGGGGCTCTCAGGGCGCTGAAGGCGAAGAACCCTGGCGTGCCCGTCGTATCCTACGTGAATACTAGCGCAGCAGTGAAGGGCGAGACGGACATCTGCTGCACATCTGCGAACGCCGTGAAGATCGTCAAGTCGTTGCCGGATGAGAAGATAATCTTCGTCCCAGACTCCAATCTTGGCCTCTACGTCAAACGTTACGTCAAGGACAAGGAGATCATCCTCTGGCCTGGCTATTGCCCCACACATGTCAACATCAAGGTCGAGGACCTGAGGGCGCTCAGACAGGAGCACCCTGGCGCGGAGATACTCGTGCATCCGGAGTGCACCCCGGAGGTCATAGACCTCGCAGATTTCGCTTACTCCACGGAGGGCATAATCCGTCATGTCGTGTCATCTCCCAAGAAGGAGTTCATCATCGGCACGGAGACGAACATGATACACCGTCTCCAGAAGGAGGCGCCGGGTAAGGTGTTCTACGGCGTCGAAGGTGCCACATGTCCCAATATGAGGGAGATAACCCTGGAGGATGTGCGCGACTCGCTGCTCAAGACGCAGTACGTCGTCGAGCTCTCTGATGAGGCCATCGCGAAGGCGAAGGCGCCGCTGGAGCGCATGATTGCTGCAGGCAGACAGGACTGAATCCTCCCGAGCTCAGGCGGAGATCACAGAAACTCGCTAGCCGGGCCGATGATGAAATACAACCCGAAGACGGCCATCAGCACACCGCACACGCCGAAGACGGCCTCGTGGACGACGGGCGTCCACAGGTGTTTGGTCCTGAACACAGCGAAGGACGTGAAAGTGTACCATACTAGGTCACAGCTCCAGTGCACGACGGCGAATATCACGACGACGATCAGCCCGAATTCCTGAGCAGCTCCTATGAGCAGCGCGCCGACCGTGGCCCACCATAGGAAGAAGTACGGGTTCGCAGAGGTGGTGATCGCCCCCGCCGCGATTGGCTTGTACGGGAACATCTTCGCTCCGTCTGTCATCGCCATCTTTCTGGAGTTGACCATTGACGCGCCGAGGAATATCAGCAGGCCACCGCCCACAAGCCCGATGGCTGTCATGACACGGTCGTCCGTGAAGACGTATCCGAGGCTGAGGATGATCACCGCCATCAGCGGGAACTCGACGAGGCCGTGGCCCAGGGCTATCTTGATGCCTGCCCTCTCGTCCTCGTACCCCTTTGCCACTGCGGCCGCGAAGACTGGGCCCGGCATCATCACTCCGGAAAACGACACCAGGACAGCGATGCCGAAGAAGACCCAGATGTTGTCCGTGAGGAGATCCACGTGTAACAATCACGCAGAATCGACTATATAATCGGTTTCCTCGGATGCGTCTGAGCTGCCCAATCACAATATACCAGGAAAGCGATGCAACTGACGATGATGACAAGAGGGTCAGCTGAGGGCGTCGTGCCCGATGATGAGCCCTATGAGTGCTGAACGTCCTGGCGCATATCAGGGCGGCTCTACCGCGGCGATTCGCCGCAGTCCTCTACCTACGAGATTGGCGTGCATGGCCTCTGGTGGCTATGGCACGCAATCCATCTGCGCATGCCGTCGTCCAATCAGATCTCGATGCTGCCGTAGTCGACGTCGGACGTGCGCTTGAAGTGCCCCTTGGTGTGCTTGCAGTTGGGGCACTCGTCGGGGGCCTCCTTGCCCTTGTGAAGGTATCCACAGTTAGTGCAGAACCACACCTCCTCCTTGTCCGACTTGTACAGCGTATCGTCCTTCAGCCTGTCGAGAAGGAGCTGGTATCTCTTGGCGTGGTGCCTCTCGCTCACGATCACGTGCTCGAAGTACTCCAGCGCCTCAGCGTTGCCCTCCTCCTTGGCCTCCTTCGCGAACGTCGGATACATCTCCGTCCATTCGTAGGTCTCGCCCTCGACGGCGTGTTTAAGGTTCTCCTCGGTCGTCCCGGAGACGCCCAGCAACTTCATTATCATCGCAGCGTGCTCGTACTCGTTCTCCGCGGTCTCCTCGAAGATCTTTGCGATCGCCTGATGACCTTCCTTCTTGGCCGCTCCGGCCCACTTCATGTACTTGGCTCTCGCCTGGGCTTCCCCTGACAGAGCCGCTTTGAGATTCTCTTCAGTCTTGCTCAAGATTCTCCCTCGGAAATAGTGAACGGACTGCTACCATAAGTATCCCACCCCTAAACGATTCGGTCCGTGGGGCAGAGGGCTTGCGGGCGTCACAACGGCCCTACGATTGGATGGACACGACGTAGTCGATGAACTTGTTGAGCGGCATGCCGTCTTTCCAGCGCATTATGAGGTTCCCCTCCTTGGACGACTCGATCTTGGGCAGGCGGTCGTACATGAACCGCAGCCTGCCGTTGATTGGCCCCATCTCGATCGTGAATATCCTCCAGGCATCACCACGCTGGCCCTTGTACCGGAACGCGTACACCGGCATGAGACCCACGCGCCTGCAGTCCTCCACCATCTCCTGTGCCTGGATGGTGAGTTTCTCGCTCCTGCTGAACCTAAGAACATTGCTGGCGGAGCTCTTCACCTCGATGGGCAGCGAGAGGCCTTCCCTTATGGCTACTAGGTCCACTCCGAGCGAGCCCGCTCCTCGGACGACCATGAACGGCTTCTCCTCTATCTTGCGGTAGCCGGCCTTCTCCACGACATCGCAGGTCTTGGTGACCCTCGCCAAGACGTCCTTGTTCGCCGTGAGGATGCCCTTGAGCTCCCGCTCAAAAACCTTTCCCATCCCATCGCCTATGGTCTGTATGGCATTGCTGGATATAACCTCTTTCTACAGGCAGTCGGCGATCGCCTGCGCATCTATCTCCTCGAGGGCCAGCTTGTCCAAGTCGTCGAAGTGCACTGCACACTCGTCGGTCGACATCGCCAACGATCCGTCAGGGTCCATCTCCGTCGAGCAGCCGTATACGACGAACAGGCGCTTGACGGAGACGTTCTGGTAGTGTCTCGTCACGTCGTAGAGTGCTTTGAGATTGGCTTCTGTCAAGTCCAGCCCACAACGCTCCTTGGCCACTCTGCGTGCTGCGTCCTCCGGTGCCTCGTCCATTCTGATCCTCGCGGCTGGCAGCGTCCACATGACCGTACCCTTGGACTTGACGAGGACGACGCCATCGTCCCTTCTGGTCACGATCATGACCTCGCCTTTGCATGGTGTGTAGTTGAGGTCTATCTTATGGTCCAGGAGGTCGAACTCGTACCTCCTGACAGTCAATGAAGGGACACGTGCCGCCATGTCGTCTATCTCGTCCGCTGTGGGCAGCTCGAGAAGCATCCTGAGAGACCGTTCGTTCAGGGGATCAGCCTCACTCTGTCTCTTGGATAAAGCACAGCCTCGCGTATGTTTGGCAGGTTGAGCATCTTCTGCACATATCTCTCGACACCGAAACCGAAACCGCCGTGCGGGGGCATGCCGTACTTGAACGCCTTGAGGTAGAACTCGAAGGATTCCAGGTTGAGGTTGTTCTCCGTCATCTGCTCCACGAGCACATCGTATCGGTGCTCTCTCTGTCCTCCGGAGACGATCTCCTGGCCTCGGTAGTCGAGGTCGAAGTAGCCTGTCAGTTCAGGGTTCTCGTCATCGCGCTTCGCATAGAACGTGCCTCTCTTCAGAGATGTCGGGAACTTCGTTATGAAGTACAGTTCGGAACCGCGCTCCCTGAGCATGATGTCACCGAGCAGCTTCTCGCCCTCGGTCCCCAGGTCCTCACCATGGTCGACCTTCATGTCGTTGGACCGCAGCATCTCTATCGCCTCATCGTAAGTGACCCGTGGATAAGGCGTCTCTGGGACCTTCAGGTCGACCTCCAAGATGTCCAGCTCCCGCTTCGCGGTCTCAACGACATGTCTCAGGCTGTTGTGGACGATTCCTTCTGCGACCGCCATGACATCCTCGGAGGATTCGATGAATGCAACTTCAACGTCCAGTGATGTGAACTCGGCTATGTGTCTCACTGTGTCCGAGGCCTCCGCTCGGTACGCAGGGGCTATCTCGAATATCCTGTCCAATCCCGAGGCCATCAGGTTCTGTTTGTAGAGCTGAGGGCTCTGCGCGAGGTAGGCGCTCTTGTCGAAGTACTTGATTGGGAATAGGGTCGAGCCTCCTTCGGCCCCCGCTGCCACTATCTTCGGTGTCGTCACCTCGATGAACCCTTCGCCTGTGAGATGGTGTCTGATGCCGGCGAGCGTATTCGCCCTCACCCGGAATATCGCCCTTATCTCAGGCTTTCGGAGATCCAGGAAACGGTTGTTCAGCCTTGTGTCGAGGTCCGCGCCCACCTTGTCAACGACTCCGAGCGGCAGCGGGCTCTCGGCGGCGTTCAGAACAGTGAACTCGTCGGGGATTATCTCGTATCCCTTCTTCGCCTCCTTGCTCTCCTTGACGAGCCCTTTGACCGTGATCACGGACTCCCTCTGCAGAGAGTTGATCTCCTTGAACAGCTCTGGGTCCTTCTTCTTCAGGGCCGTCACCTGGACGACGCCCGTGCGGTCTCTGAGCTGGATGAATGATATGCCTCCGAGGTTGCGTATCTCCTGCACCCATCCGCCGACGGTGACAACGTTTCCTGTGTGCTCGGCGGTGATCTCGTCAGAATAGGTTATGTGCTGCCAAGAGGGCAAGTTAGTCTCACCTTCGTCGCGTAACCCAGTCGTGGATATTTACACTTTTGCCGGAGTACGCCTGTCTCGGTCCCCTCGTGGCGATGACGATCCCGACGACTATCACGAACCCGCACGCCACCGTCAGCACCTCGACCATCTCACCCCTCAGGATCCAGGCGAAGAGGGATGCGAACACTGGCATCATGTAGATGAAGAATGCCATCCGGGAGACCTCCTCCGTCTTCAGAACCGAGAGGTAGAGTATGGAGGACACGGCAGCGCATAATGTCCCGAGGACAAGCAGGTCGAAGACCGCGACTGGAGTCGCATCGAATCTCAGCTCTGTCTCCATGGGGAGAGCTAGCGCGAGGAACAGAGTCCCGATGATGATAGCCAACCCGATTACGAGCATCGGGGGGTTGCGTTCTATCACGCGTTTCGCGGATACCCATGCCAGGCCGTAGGACACGGCGGACACCATGATGATAGCACTGCTCACGAAGCTCTCGTTTTCGAGCGAGATACCCCCGTCCGTGACCAAGATGATGGTGCCTGCCATGGCGATCAGCGTGCCAATCCCCTTCGCCCGGGTCAGCTTCTCGCCCAGCAATGCCACGGCGAATAGCAGAGTCAGGACCGGGCTTGATGATTGGATGACGCACGCCACGGAGGAAGTGCCTTCCTGGAGCCCGATGTTCTGTGCTATGTTCGGTATCGTCACGTAGAGTGCTGCGAGGACGACTATCGGCCTCCATTCGCGCGACAGGAGCGACTTGATCTCGCGGGGCGTATACAGGCGCAGCAGCACGACGGTCATCATGATGGATGCGACGCCGAACCTCAGGAAACCGAGCATTATAGGCGAGAAGAACTCCAGACTGTCCTGGATCAGCGGAAATGCCAGCCCCCAGAGGGCCACGGCGGTGATGGCGGCCAGGGACGAATTGATCTTCTTCATGGTGGACGCCGTTGACAGAGGGCTGATGCGCAGGACGGATAAAACATCTTGCAGGCCGACACTGTCACTTGATCCTGCAGGGCGCACCCCGGCGCGTCCCCTCCAGCCGCTTCCCCTCATCGTACAGACACTTGACGGCTCTGGCTGCCCTCATTGCCGATGGATACACGGGTATGTTCTTGACCCGCAGCTCCTGAACCACCTCGTCGACTTCGGGCCCTCCGACCCAGCAGGCGACGATGGGTTTCCTGAGCTGTTTGTTCTCCTCAACGAGTTTGATGACCGCGCCCACATACTCTCTCGGCCGCGCTATCCCCGCGTGAACACAGGCCATTATCAATGCGTCAATGTTCTGGTCTTGGAGCATGATGCTACCAGTGACATGATACCTGTGGAATCGGGCGTCGCCCGTCACATCGAGAGGGTTCCTCGCCGTTGTGATCGACGGCAGATGCGGCCTAAGCGCGTCGCAGGTCTTCTTGGTGAGGCGCGGCACGTTCAGCCCTATCGACTCGCACCAGTCGGCGATCATGATGCCGGCCCCGCCGCCATTCGAGACTATCCCTACCCTGTTCCCCGGGGAGCAGGGCTGGTAAGCAAGGGCTCTTGCGAAGTCGAATAGTTCCCCGACCTCGTAGGCTCTCTGTATGTGCACCTGTCGGAATGCGGAATCGTACACGACGTCCGAGCCACTGAGTGACCCTGTATGTGTGGATGCGGCTGCGGATCCAGCCGGTGTGCGTCCCGCCTTGATTGCGACGATGGGTTTCTTGCATCGTCTCGCAGAATCAAGGAACTTCTTGCCGTCCTTGATACCCTCGATGTACATGGCGATGACCTTCGTTGCCTTGTCCTGGTCGAGGTAGTCTATGAGGTCGGCATCGTCCACATCAGCCTTGTTGCCGACCGAGATGACCCTTGAGAGTCCGATGTGCTCTCCGTTGGCGTAGTATATCATGCCGACGCAGAGCGCTCCGCTCTGGCTCACGAGCGCGATCTCCCCTGGCTTTGGCATGCCGAACACGAAGGCGGCATCGAGGTTGTCTATCGCGTCCTTGTATCCGAGGGTGTTCGGCCCGACGACTCGCATGCCACCCTTCTTGGCGATATCGAGCACTTCACGCTCGAGCTGCTTGCCGTGTTCGCCGACCTCGCCGAACCCGGAGGAGATTATGATCACGCCTTTGACCTTCTTCTTGGCGCACTCGGTCATCACCTTGGGGACGAAATCAGCCGGGACGACGATTATCGCCAGGTCTATGTCGTCCTTGACGGCCATGACGCTCGGCAATGCCGGCAAGCCCAATATCTCCGGCGCCTCCGGGTTGATGGGATACACCTTGCCCTTGTATCCGTTGACGAGTATGTTCTGCAGTATCTCGAATCCGAGCTTGGTCGGGCTCCTTGATGCCCCGATGACCGCGATGGATTTCGGAGAGAATATCGGTCTTAGCTCGTCGACTATCCCCATGATGGTCCAACCTTAGCTCGAAAAGTGGCATCTCTTCGCATAAGCCTTTGCATGGGTTTGCCCGCGGTGAGGCGGTTCTACGCCTTCGGCAGGCGGACTGAGAAGCTCGCACCCTTTGAGTAGTCACCCTCGACCCGATCGCCCATGCTCAGGTCGCCACCGTATCTGTCGGCTAGAGTCTTGGCAATCGACAGTCCCAAGCCCGTTCCCTTCATCTTCTTCGAGATATCTAGACGGGAGTACCTCTTGAATATCTTCTCCCTCTCGTCCGGTGCTATTCCAGGGCCGTGGTCGGAGACGGTCACCTTCCATGCGTGTGTTCCACCGATGGAATCATCGTCGACGCTGATCTCGATATCCTTCCCCTCTCCGTACTTCATTGCATTCGTCAGGAGGTTGAGGAAGATCTCCTTGGCGAATGCGCCGACTCTGGCCTTGTGAGGTTCGTTGTCGTATGCTTTCGATATCTTCGGTGTTACGCCGTCTGAGATCGCCTGTGACTCAGCGATGGCTTCGTCCAGCAAGTCGTTCAGGTCCTTCACTTCGCGCGCCTCGTCGGCGGCGGACTGCATCTTGGAGAATTTCTTGATCTTGGCGAGCAGCTGCATGCATTTGGCCGCCTGGGACCCCGCGGATGATATCGACTTTCTGAGGTCATCCTTGAGGTCGTTGTCATCGAGGGCGAGGTCGATGTACCCCTTGATGGTGTTTGCGTAGTTGCCGAGGTCGTGCAACAGCAGGTCGTTGTACAGCTGAACCTGCCTGTTGGCTGCTTCGGCGGCGGCCAGGGCGTTCTCCGAGTCGGTGATGTCGAATGCCAACTCTATTCGGACATGCCTCCCGTCGGGCCAGCGGATCGCCTTGTCGACGCAGTTGTACCATCTGCCGGTCTTCGTGTTCCTGAACTTCCACGAGTACGGCTCTGTGGGGATGCCATCGACCATCAGCCTATCGTTCGTGCAGAACGGACAAGGCCCGTTCTGGTCCGTCTGAAGCGCCTCGTAGCATTTCCTGCCGACCAGGTCCTGACCGTAGCCGTCCTCAATCATGCGGTTGACCGCAAGGATCTCATAGGTGTCCATGTCGGCGACGTAGACCGATGCCTCCAGAGCGCTGAGCATCGTGAACAGCTCAGAATTGCCTGTGTTCAACTTGTCCACCTGGCCCACGGCACCGTGATACCGCCGAGCATTGTCGCACGCGATGCCAATCTGATCAGCGATTGAATTGACCACGCCGATCTCCTCTTCCTCTATCCGTGTCTCGCCGTTCGATGCGACTGAGACCGCTCCGAGTACGCGCCCTCTGGCGACGATGGGCACACCAATCAATGCCTGGATGTTGTCTGCCCAGGAGACCATCGTCCCATCGGGTTCAAGTCGAACCATCTCTCCCCTCTTGACCGCCTCCTCGCATGCAAGCCTGAAAGCGTCTTCTCCGGTCGGTTCTCCGTTTCCCACGAAAGTCTGCGTACCCTCCTCTCCGAGCAGGAGTGCGGCCGCCCTTATGCCGAACCTCTCGCCGAGGCTATCCACCGAGTGTCGTGCAATCGTCTCCTCGTTGAGATGCACATGGGCTTCGGATATGGTGGATATGGCGCCCGCGATGGACACCTTCCTCCGCACGTCCTCGGATACCTTCGCGTGGAGCATCGAGATCTGGCAGAATACATCGGACATCGTGCTCGCGAAGTGAAAGCAGTGGACAGGGTCGGAGGGAGATTCGCATTCGTCTCTGAGTATCTCAAACGTGACGCGCAGGCCCAGAGACAGTGCCATCAGCGTATCGGATAGTTCGAACCCGGCTTTCGCGCGCATCCGGGATACACGTTCGATGTGTTCATCCAGCAGTCTCCGGTCGCCGGATGTGACGTATTGGACGATCCCGTCGAACAGGACGGATAGATTGTCCCTTATCTCGTCGAGAGGTCGTTCCGAATACCTGACCGAGGCCGTCTTAGTGATCTTCGCCCATTGACCGACAATTCTCTCGCGGTTGCTCGAGAGCAATCTTGATAATTCCTCGTCAAGCATCTTGTCATTAGCTTGCATGCTGATTCTGTCCATCCAATCGAACCGACCGTGGGCGCCACATTTCGTAAACGCCGTTACGCATATCTCCTGGCCAGTACTTAAATCTCTCACATCTGCTACTCATTGGCTGCTCCAGTCCGCCACTTCAAAGCGGTTAATATATATCCAATGCCTCGCATTCGGAAAAATGCAACTCTGAAGGGTTGGAGGAATATATTATGCCGGAAAAAATAACGGTCTCTCTGATCAAGGCGGATGTTGGATCTGTCGCTGGACATTCCAAACCGCATCCGAAGATGATGGAGATCGCCGAAAGCACGCTGGAGAAGGGTCTCAAGGACGGACTGCTGAACGACTTCTATGTCACGCGCTGTGGTGACGATATGGAGCTGTTGATGACCCACAGGAACGGCGAGAACAACAAGGAAGTGCACGAGCTGGCATGGAACGCATTCATGGCGGCTGCCTCTGAGGCCAAGAAGATGAAGCTGTACGCTGCTGGCCAAGACCTTCTCTCAGATGCGTTCTCAGGCAACGTCAGAGGGCAGGGCCCAGGCGCTGCTGAGATGGAGTTCGAGGAGAGGCCGACCGAACCTATGCTGGTCCTTCTGGCGGACAAGTGCGGCCCATCTGCCTATTCGTTGCCCATCTCGAAGATATTCATGGACCCGTTCACAACGACGGGCCTCGTGATAGATCCCAGGGCGCATCAGGGATACGACCTCGAGATAGTGGACGTCGTCGACCACAAGACGGTCGTCATGAGCTCTCCAGCCGAGATGTACGACATCCTCGCGCTGATAGGTGACACCACGAGGTTCGCTGTCAAGAGGGTCATGCACAGGGAGATCGGTGTCAGTGCAGTCGTCTCTACAGAGAAGCTCAACATGCTGGCCGGCAAGTACGTCGGCAAGGACGACCCCGTCATGCTCGTGAGGTGTCAGTCTGGCCTGCCTGCGGTGGGCGAGGTATTGCAGCCGTTCGCGTTCCCGCAGCTCGTGGCCGGATGGATGCGTGGCTCTCACTATGGCGCATGGTTTCCCTGCAGTGTCGATGGTTCGGACCCTTCGTATCACGACGGTCCCCCACGGGTCTGTGCCCTCGGGATACAGATCAGCGACGGGAAGATACAAGGGCTCGAGAACCCGGGTGGCAAGCCAGGCGTGCACAAACCCGTGGATTACTTCGCGGGGTCCGAGTGGGACACTGTCCGGAACAAGGCCATGGAGATATCGATATACATGAGAGGGCACGGGCCGTTCATGCCTGGCATAGTGTCGCCGGACGACCTGGAGTACACGACAAGGCCAGAGGTACTGAAGAAGCTCGAGCCCAGGATGAAACCGCTATAGTAGAGGTCGATCACCTTGAAGGCTCTAACGAGGCCGATAATCGTAGTCAACTTCAAGACCTACCCCGAGGCGAGTGGGGCGCGGTCGGTCGCGCTCTCCAAGGTATGCGAGTCCGTGGCTGAGGAGACCGGCGTTGTCATCGCCGTGGCTCCCCCGATGACGGACCTTGCCGCGGTCGTCGAGTCCGTGGGCATCCCCGTGCTGTCGCAGCACATCGACAATGTGAAGGCTGGCAGCACGACTGGCCATGTGCCGCTCGAGAGCGTGGTCGCAAGTGGCGCCGTTGGCACGCTGCTGAACCATTCTGAGCGGAGGCTGCGCATTGCTGACATAGAGAGCCTAATCGGAAAATGCAGGAATGCTGGCCTGTCCACTATTGTGTGTACGAACGACATCGGCGTTACCAAGGCGTGCTCGTCGCTCGAGCCTGATTTCGTGGCCATCGAGCCTCCGGAGCTGATAGGCGGCGACATATCCGTCACCAGCGCCAATCCAGCAATCGTCAAGGATTCCGTGGGTGTGGCGCGACAGATATGCTCTGGCATAGGTGTTCTTTGCGGCGCTGGCATCAAGAACGGCGATGATGTGGCGAAGGCGGTGGAACTCGGCACGGACGGCGTCCTCCTGGCGAGTGGAGTTGTCAAGGCGGGCGATCCGAGGAAGGTCTTGCTCGACCTCGCAGACGGCATGAGACGGTAGCCAGAAGCTTGCATGTAATCGTCCACTCTTTGGCGTTTGCCAAGCGTGCAGGCATAGGCCATGTCGGCCTCGTCCGTAGCCTTGAGAGTGACTTCATCCGCAGTCATGCTCATATTCTGCGCATCTGCAATCGCTCCTCTCTTCAGCCAGGTGGTCGCCGGCACGACATGCTCTGACTGCGTTGGACCAACTGTCTCACTCTGCGAGTTCTATGCGAGTGGAACGTTGGGCGACGAGTACGTGACGATCCACAACCAAGGGGACGACGAGATTGATTTGGCAGGCTGGGCGCTCACCGATGGCGAAGGCTCGTTGGTGTTCAGGGAGGGCGCGGTCATCGGCGGTGGAGGCCAGGTCTGCACATCTTTCAATTCATCTTCGTATTCGTCTGCTTTCGGCAAACAACCTGATTACTCGATCGACCCCTCAGACGGGGCCGCTCTTGTCCAAGTCGATGGGACGTTCAGGCTCGCAGACGATGGGGATTCGATCGCGCTCATCGATTCAGATGGGGTCGAGGTCGACTTCGTTCTGTTCGGTGACGCAGAGTCGATATCTGATGCGTGGAGCGGGCCCGCTCTGCCGGCCCCTCGGAAAGGAGAGGTCATGTGCCGGATCCCATCCCTCACAGACACCGACACCGCTGTGGACTGGCAACACTTCAGGGAGTTCAGGTACGGGTATACAGAACATCGACCGTTGAGGTCGCTCGTTGGGCCCGGCAATCTGACCGCCTTCGTCAGCCCTGACTGCTCCCTGGACACAGTCTTAGACATGATTGCCTCGGCGAGGGAGTCGATCAGACTGTGCGCATACGAAATGGACTCCTCGAGGGTGTTCGAAGCGCTCATCGCCGTCTTGGATCGCGGTGTCGAAGTGTGGATATTGATGGAAGGGAACCCCGTAGGCGGCATGTCTCAGAAGGAGATTGCAGCTCTGTCCCGACTGGCCGACGCCGGCGCGGAGGTGACAGTCCTGATGGGGAATCTCGGAGATGGTGTCGTGAAGCATGTGTCCGCGATGCATTCGAAATACATCGTCGTCGACGGAGACGGCCTCGTCGTGCTGTCTGAGAATTTCGTGGAGGCTGGATTGCCGGTTGACAGAGTGTTCGGCAATCGAGGATGGGGCATCGCAATCCGAAACCACGAACTTGCGCAGCACATGAGCGCTGTGTTCGATGAAGATGTGCGCCATGGACGCCCCGATGTGGTGGACTGGAGGATGGACGAGCGATTCGACAACGCCATTGAGGTCGGAGACGAAGCGGACAGCCCGCACACCGAAGGGATTCTGCTGCCCTTTGTCTCCACTTCACCAGCAGATGTGGAGCTATGTCTGTCTCCTGACTGCTCCATCGCAGTCCCGTTCCTGTGCGATCTGATCGCCGCGTCGCGCGACATATGCATAGAACAGTTCCAGACGGACCTCCTTTGGGCGACGAGATGGTCGGAGACAGAGTCTCTGAACCCGCTTCTGGGCAAGATCATCGAGATGCTCCGTGCTGGAGGCTCTTGCAGGATGCTTCTCGACTCGACGTGGTTCAACTTGGACAGAAACAGCGAGGTCGCGGACGCACTCACAGCGGTTGCATCGGTGGAGTCGACCCGTGGCGTCTTCGAGATGATGCACGAACGTTCACCGATAACGGTGACGCACAACAAGGGAATGCTCGCAGACGGCGAAGTTGCGGTCGTGTCGAGCAACAACTGGGTATATGCGTCCTTCGCGAAGAACCGTGAGCTCGCAGCGATCGTACGCTCCGCCGAGGTCGCCGATTACCTGCTCAGCGCATTCGAGCTGGATTGGTACCCCGATGTCATGGCACCCGTGGTCGAGGCTTCCGCGGAGGTCGTAGTCAGCTGCGGTGATTGGATCACGCTGTCAACGGGATGCTGCAGCGATGATCGGCTCGTGGTGGACTACTCATGGGACATCGGATGCGACGGTACGATCGACGGCGACGAGCGCGAGATCCGATTCTTGGTGACGACCCCAGGAACCATCGAAGTCATGCTGACCGTGGCTGATGGCTGGGGGAACGAAGCGACCGCTGTGATGACGGTCCGTGCGCTCGCCCCATGCCTTGAGCCCCACACTGAAGCGCGTGATCATTGGTGGACTGGGGCGATGGTCGTGCCCGGGTCAGCAATCCTGGCCTACGCCGCTTCAAGGCTCGTGCAGCGGAACCGGGCCAGGCGGCATCGCTAACCACGGAAGATTAATGACCCTCATCATGGTTCCATCAGGCTGATGATCATCAGGCACTTCGCCCCTACAGACGTGCGTCGAGTGATGGAGGTCGTGAAGTCCTCCCTAGGAGAGACTTACCCTCCGTCTCTCTACCTCACTCTGCACAACATCTGGCAGGATGGGTTCCTCGTCATGGAGGACGATGGCAGGCTGATCGGCTTCGTCGCCGCAGTGGAATCTGAGAAGCGTATAGCCCGCATACTGATGTTGGCGGTCCTGAGAGAGTACAGGGGTAGGTCGCTCGGCTCGATACTGATGAAGGAGCTGTATGCGAGGTGCATAGCCAATGATATTCACACAGTCAAACTCGAGGTCAGGAAGAGCAACAAGAGCGCGATGGCCTTCTACGAGCGTCAGGGGTTCGCCGTCACTGGCGAGCTGAACAATTTCTATGTCAACGGCGAGGGTGCCTACGTAATGATGAAGGTCCTGGAGAACTGAAGGCCATTCTCATCTGTAGCCCGTCTTATCATCATGCACATGCGTGTTCCAGTAGTGGTACGGTGAGCTCTCCTTCTCGGATGTGGTCATGTCTTTCGAGACACCACCCATGAAGCTCCCGTAGCGCTCCCTTATCTGCTCCTCGACAGGCCTCGCCCGCCGAAGTGCGTCCCTGATGTGCTTCCCCTCGATGTACTTGGCCTCTTCCCCGGTCGCGATGTCTCCAGCGGCCCTTACGAGCCCTCCGAGCTCTCGCAGTCTGAGGGTCAACGATTTGTCGCAGTTGTCCACTACCTTCGCCCGTTTCCTAGCTTCATCGACGACCATGTCGACCGCCTCTCGCGTGGCGTGTGGTATCCTACCGTCCATCGTTATCTCCTGGGCAATGAACTGGGCGATCTTCGCCCTGTTGAGGTCGTTGTCAGGCATGACGGTCTCCACGAGGACCTCGTAGCCGCCGCCGTTTATCCTTGACCTGAGAGGTGAAAGGATGTGCTGTATGTCCTGGATGTTGCACGCTCCCACGAAAATGAAATCGCATGGCACGTTGTCCACGCGTACGCTCGCTCCTGCGCTTTGCGGGTTGCGCCCGGCTATCGGGAATCGCTTCTCCTGCATAGCGGTCAATATGTACCTCTGGAGGTGTCCGAGGTGCGGAAGCTCGTCCACGAAGATCACCCCCTCATGAGCGCTGTGTATCGCGCCTGCGACGACTCGGTCGTAGGGCTGCGTACCCAGCTGTGGGTGCCCCCCGTACGGGTCGTGCCTTACATCGCCGAGCAGCTCGGTCTCGCTGGCGCCCGTCGCGAGGACGAACGGGTTCCTGTCCAAGGGCACTATGACCTTCCTGGGGCTCTCCTTCTCGAGTATCCTCCGGTTCTCGAGCGCCTGCTGGTCGAGGACCTTGATCATCTCGCCCGCGCGTTCGAAGACGACGACCTCCTCCTTGCCGAACCGCTTCCTGGTGGTCGTCACCCGATCGCGGCCAGCCATGCCACCCATGGTGACCTCCACAAGTCCCCCGAGCAGGTCGCCGAACGGGTTGTTCGTCGTAGGCCTGCCGTAGGTGGCTTTCGAGTGTGAGCATTTGGAGCAGAAGGTCTCCTTCGGTGAGGAGTAGGCGCCGCAGTTGGCGCAGCGGTATCCCAGTCGCTCCGCAACGTTGACCGGGGCTTCCTTCGGGTCTATGAACTCCCCCTCGGCGAACCCCTTGGACTCCGCCTCCTTCTCGACATCGTCGCCCTTCTTCACCTCTACCATGGGTCTCTCGGGGTTCTCGGGGTTGTGGACGACCCTTATCTCCTCTGTGGGGCGCCTCAGGTGCAGGGACAGAGCTTGCGCTATCATCGATTTTCCGGTGCCTGGGGGGCCGACGAGGAGGAAATGCCTCCTCTGCCCCGCCGCTATGCGGGCGAGCCTTACGGCTTCGTCCTGTCCTATCACACGCTCGAGCGGGTCAGAGGATATTCTTATGTCCTCTGTTGTCTCGATCGACTCCAGCAGCCTGTGCTCTTTCGTAAGGTCCTCTTCTTTCATGGCGTTCCACGGTTTCAGGTTAGGTCTTCCTTCGTCAGCACTGTGACATTCGTCGGAAGCTTGGCGACGTTGCCTACCTTGACACCTACTACCGTGGTGATATCCTTTTCGACAGCCAAGTCGAGGACCCTCTGGGTGATTATGCCGTCCAACACGACCGTCTTCGCGCGTGCGCCCTCGACCTTGAGAGTGTCTGCCAGCTTCGCCACCTGGACTTCCATGAGTGCTTTCCCGCCCTCGTCCAACAGCTTGGCCTTCGACGTCGTGTTCAGCTCCGTCAGGACCTCCTTGAGGCGCGACTGCTCGGGCGAGAGCTTCTTGCCCGTGTCCCGGTCGTCCTTGCTGATTGGGTCGCTGCTTCTCTCGCCCCGTCTCCGACCGCGGTCGTCGTCGTGTCTCTGGCGGTCGTCACGGCGGCCCTGCGGCCTGTCCGTTTTATCGCCATTGCGGTGATTGCCCGATGTGAGATTGAACATTTCTGCAAACTGGTCCGCAGGTACCTTGTTCCTCAGGCACTTGACCATCTGCTTCTGTGTCAGTTCCTCGACCTCTTGGCTCGCGGGCGCCTTGGCGATGAAGTCTATCTCGGCCACCTGCATGAGCTCTCGGACGATCAGCTCGCCACCCCTGTCTCCGTCCACGAACGCTGTGACGACCTTCTCCTTCGCAAGGTCGACGATAGTCTTCGGGATGTTCGTTCCCTCGACGGCGATGGAGTTCTTGATGCCGTACTTGAGCAGGTTTAGGACGTCCGACCGTCCCTCGACCACGATGATCGCGTCTGAATCGTCAATGTTCGGGCCTGCGGGCAGCCTCTCACGGCCGTAGTGCACTACCTCTTCCATCTGGAAAGACTGACGGACCGAGTCCGTCAGGTCACCGCCGCTCGTCTTCGAGGTCTTCATGAGCTCCGTCAGCAGCTGTTTCGCCCTATCGACGATCTTGTTCCGTTTGGCAACCCTCACGTCCTCGACCTTCTCGATTGAGATCCTCGCCTTGCAAGGGCCGACCCTGTCAATCGTCTCAAGGGACGAAGCAAGTATCGCAGTCTCGACCTGGTCGAGGCTGGAAGGCACGTATATCGTCCCCTCCGACTTGCCCTTGTTCGAGGATACCTCGACCTCAATCCTGCCAATCCTTCCGCTCTTCTGCAGGTCCCTAAGGTCCAGTTCCTCACCGAGCAATCCCTCGGTCTGTCCGAAGATCGCTCCGACTATGTCGGGTTTCTCAACAATTCCATCAGTCGAAAGTCTCGCCTGAATCAGATATTTCGTCGTACTTGGATCTATGTCCATTCTCTCGCCTCTGTGGCGAAGAACAGCCCGTCGCTTCCCCTGTCCAGGTTCAGCTTAAGCTGGCTGGTTTCAGCTCACATTGCGAAACTGAGTTCTGACTAACGTCCTGCAGGCGAGGCGCGGCACATGCCAGCGACCCAATCCTTGCGAATGACATTTATCGTGATTTCGGCAATTGTAAGGCTAAGCGCTGTTCTTCGGATACTACTAATACGCCCTCTGATAAATACTTTTGCATGTTTTCGATAATAATTGTCAGAGGCAGCCAGTACGCCGAGTGTTAGCCTCCAGATACGACCGATATGAGCTTTACCACATCGCCGTCTTCAAGCGCTCGGTCAATTGGCACAGGCTCTCCGCCTATGACGGCGATCCAGGCATCAGGTAGCATGTCAAGACCCCTCATGAGGCGTTCCACGGTGCCCCCTTCCGGCAGGTCCACCGCTAGAGTCTCTTTTCTTACAGGCAGGACATGAACGGTGATCTTCATCGGTCTCCCGGGCCGAGGTACACCTTCGCTGTTGAAACGCTTTTCCCTCCGCGACCACCGCAACTCTTCAAATCGTGCTAAACGCATTCACCGATTGAAAACGACAAATACTTGACCGATGATGCATTGGCGTCGTCCAGAGTTGCCGAGGTAGCTAAGCCCGGTTTAAGGCGGTAGCCTCGAGAGCTACTGGTGCTTGTCACCACGGGAGTTCAAATCTCCCCCTCGGCGCCTCAAAAGACACTCCGTGCGTCACTGGTCGGCTGGTGATGGTCCTGCGCAGGTCAAAGGAGATCGTGGCATATGCGGCGTCCTTCACCGGACCTGTCGCGGGCAACGCCTTCCTGGCCATGGTCGGCGTCCTAGCAGCTGAATGGAACGCGTCCGAGGAGGCCGTGCTCCTGGCCATCCCCGCGTTCATGCTGCCGTTCGCCATCATACAGCTGTTTTCAGGCATTTTGTCCACTGCCTACGACCGTCGGTTCACGCTCAGTATCGGGCTCCTAGTCTACATCGGCGGCTCGTTCGCGGCGGCCGCCTCGCCCTCTCTGGAGGTGTTCCTATCATCGAGGGTGATCCAAGGCGTGGGATACGCCTTCGTCGCTCCGGTCCTCGTGCCTATAGTGTTCGACGTGGCCGGCAAGGACCGGCAGGGTCTCGCAATGGGATACCTAGGCAGCACGAGCACTGCCGGGGTGACCATCGGGCCGCTCCTGGGTGGCCTGTTCGCCGAGACGAACTGGCGGCTGGCCTTCGTTGCCATAGCCGTGATGGCGTTTGTCGTTCTCGTGGCCGTCCTTGTGGTGTTCCGCGGTGAACCTCAGATCGCTCGGAAGCAGAGACCGCAGGGGTTCTTGCGGCAGTTATCGTCGACTGCGCGGAACCGCGACATCGCCTTGCTGTCGGCCACGGGGTTCGTTGCGTTTGCGTCGTTCGTAGGCGTCATCTCGTATCTGTCCGTTCACCTCGGCGACGAGGTCGGGATGAGCACCGGCGAAATAGGGTTCGTGCTGATGTTCTCTGGTTTGTCCGGGGTGTTCTTGTCGCCCGTCGCAGGCAGACTGGTCGACAGACACGGCACACGATGCTGCGTGTCGGTCGGCTTCCTCATAGCGGTCGGGGCCGCCTTGGCTCTGCAGACAGCAGACGAGCTGTATCTGTTCGCTGCGATATTGGCCGTGATGGGCATCGGCTCCAGCTTCATATGGTCACCCTTGCTGACGATGCTGATGAGAGCTTCGTCGGGGAACAAGGACACATCCTCGTCCATCTTCAACTCTGCGAGGTTCATGGGGTACGCCATCTCACCTGTGATGCTCGCACCCGTCTTCGCCACCCGAGGACTCGACGGTGTGATCTTGGTCTGCGCCGCCGCCAACCTGTGCTGCCTCGCCATTGTGCTGGCCACGCGGAAGACGCTGAACCGAGGATAGGGGTTAATTAGAGCCCAGCACATTCACCGTATGAATGAGACGGAAACGCATGCTGCTGGTCGTCTGTGATGGCGTTTCAGACCGGCCCGTCAAGCAGTTCGACGACAAGACCCCTCTTCAGGCGGCGCGGAAACCGGCGATGGACGCTATCGCGAGAAACGGCATCTCGGGCATCATGGACGTCATCGCTCCAGGCGTCGTCCCGGGAAGCGATACCGCACATCTGGCGTTGTTTGGCTACGACCCTTACAAGGCATACACTGGCAGGGGGCCTATTGAGGCGGCAGGAGCGGGCATATCCCTCGTGAAGGGGGACGTCGCCTTCAGATGCAACTTCGCGACAAGCGCGGACGGCCGTCATGTGACCGACAGGAGGGCCGGCAGGATACGCTCAGGCACGGCCGCCCTCGCGAAGGCTCTGTCGGGCATGAAGATCGAGGATGTGGATGTGATATTCAAGGAGGGTTCCGAACACAGGGCGGTGCTCGTGCTTCGAGGGCCTGGCCTCGATCACCGCGTGTCGGAGGTGGATCCCCATTCCGAGGGGGAGATACTGCGTTCAGAACCCCTCTCACCCGGTGCCGAGAAGACTGCCCGTCTGCTGAACGAGTTCGTAAGGATGTCACATGAGGTCCTCGCGGACCATGAGGTGAACAGGGACCGCGAGAAGCAGGGCCTTCCGAAGGCTGACATCGTTCTGCCGAGGGGCGCTGGAAGCGTGGGAGACCTCGAGCCCATGTCGGAACGCTATGGGCTCAGATGCGCGGGCGTTGCCGGCGTTACCCTGGTCAAGGGGCTGTGCAGGATGGTCGGCATGGACGTGATCGACGTTCCTGGCGCCACGGGAGGGTTGGACACCGACTACATGGCGAAGGCGAAGGCAGTCCTGCAGTCCCTGGAGACTCACGACTTCGTGTTCCTGAACGTGAAGGCACCTGACATCGCTGGACACGATGGCGATTTTCGTCTCAAGGTCCAGGTGATCGAGAGCATCGATATGATGCTTGGACTCATCCTCAAGGACCTGCACGAGGATGTAGTCGTAGCCCTGACGGCGGACCATTCCACCCCGATTAGCGTGAAGGACCACAGTGCAGACCCCGTCCCCGTGACGATATCGGGTGCTGACTCGAGAGTGGACTCAGTGCGCAAGTACGATGAGATATCTGCTGCGGTCGGGGCCCTTGGCAGGATCCGCGGAATGGATCTCCTGCCAATAATGATGGGTATGGCCAACAGGTCCGCGAAGTTCGGTGCTTGAGCCGCTTCACGCCTCGGAGACCTCGCGGTTGATCATGTCTTCGTGGATGTGGCCAACGACAACAAGGTCGACCTTCTTGACGCCATCCAAGGCCGCGAGCCTCCTCTTGATGTTCATGGCGAAGTGGATCCCCAAAGGGCAGAAGGCCGATGTCGGGCGGAAGGTGAGGCCAACGCGGTCGTCCGAGACAGAGATGTTCGATATCAGCCCCATCTCGTAGATGCTCATGCCCGTGTGCGGATCCATTATCTCCTTCAAGACGTTCGCTACCTGGTCTTCAGTTGGCATCCTGTGTCCCACCTGTTGAATCAAATACCCTGCCTGTCACTGGACATGTTCCATCGTAGTTTAATCTGTTGTCTGTGTGGTTCGGGTCTTCTCAGACGTTGTGCCTCTGCTTCTTGAAGTAATCGAGCACTATCTTCCTCTGACCCTTCCTTAGGATCTCAGACAGCGTCGAGGGTGAGACCTCGAACATCCGCGCCAACTCCCTGAGGCTGATGCGCTTGGGATAGTCGAAGTACCCTCTGTCGAAAGCTACCTGGGTTATCTTGTCCTGCCGGTCTGTGAGAGCCTCTTTGTCGTCTATCTTCGTGAGCTTGACCAGCTCGGCGTCCACGCTCTTCTCCTTGAGGAGGTCGAATATGTCCTTCAGGACCTTCTTGTCGCTGAGGATGAGCGTCCACTCCACCTTGCCGCCGTCCTTTGACTGGGCGGATATCAGGAACACGTCCGCGTCTGTGAGGATCCTGCATATCTCGCATCTCGTGGTCGTGACCGCGCTGATGACCTTCCCCTTCTCGGTCACCGTCGTATCAATCTTCGTGACCAGAGGATTCTTCCTGATGGCTTCGAGCACCTCCTCTATTACTTCGGGCGACGCTGAGATCTCCACGAGGTCCTTGACGCCCTCCTCGGCGTATGGCATCCTGTCTATGACCCTGATGCCTGCTGGATACCTCGCTGAGACATCGCTCATCCAGTTCTCTGGCTCACGAAGCGATATGATGGCTTCCATCATGTATTCCGATACCCCCCCGGGATACTTTCCTGGAATCCTGTAGGAGGAGGGTGTACAGCGTATATCAAACTTGACCTGGGCGTGGCCCCACAACTGGGGCATTTTCGCCCACCTTGCGAGCTTCTTAATTATCGCCTAGGCGATTGCCGATTGGGATGGATCTATCGGCGTTCGACCGGTCGACAGTCATGACTGACACTCCTGGCCTGTTCGAGGAGATACTCTCCAGTGACGATATCAGGACGAAATCCTCGAGGTGTGTCTACTGCAAGGGCTCGAAGATGCTCTGTGGCAAGAGCCGATGCAGCGTCTTGGCAAGATACTTCTCCACCGTGAAGACAAAGGGGCGGGTGGACAGCCTGGACATCACCGGCAACTCTCCCCCGAGCGTGTTCATCGGCAGGATGGGCTACCCGAAGGTGGCGATCGGCCCGATGATACCGCCGTTCCACGGTGACACATCGCTTCTCGACACGCCCGAGAGGTGGTTCGGCCTGTCGATAGACGATATAATCGGCTTCAGGTCCAACCTGGTGAGAGGGATGCACTGGGTCGACGTCGGGGACGTCGCGAGCTCGAACAGGCTCGTCAGCAGGACGAGGGAGCTGGCAATGGCCCAGAGCCCTCCAGAGGTGGACGCCGAGTTCAGGAAGAAACCAGTCGGCAGGCTGACCGTCGATGACGATGTCCAACCGTTCGGTCCATCAGCTCCGCTTGAGAAGTTCGACATAGCCAACTGCAGGTTCGACGACAGGCTGGAGAAGGCTTCCTCAGACACAGATCTGCTGGCACGGGACGCGATCGTGTCGTTGTACGACAGCGGTTCTCTCATCTCGCAGATTCAGCGGGCGTTCAGCGTCGGTGCCTTCGGCCTCGAGAAGCGCCGCAGGTTCGTGCCGACCCGCTGGAGTATCACCGCAGTGGACAGCCAATTGGGCATGCACCTGCTCGAGAGCACCAAGACCTACCCGTTCATCAACGAGTACAGGGTCTACGAGACACACAGCTTGGATAACAGGTGGGCGGTGCTGATGACTCCCAGCTCGTGGAAGTACGAGCTGATCGAGGCGTGGTATCCCAACACCGTGTGGAACCCTCACAGCGACCGCATAGCGATAATGTCCGACCACGAGTTCTTCGATGGCCGGAAGAAGTACGCGAGCATAGGCGGCTGCTACTACGCCGCGCGGCTGGCCGTCAACGAACTCCTGTCGAGAGAGAGGAGGCAGGCAGGGGTCTGCATCATGAGGGAGGCCCATCCTGGATACATACTCCCTGTGGGTGTGTGGAACGTCAGGGAGAACGTCAGGAACGCATTGACGAACCCGCCGAGCAAGTTCCCCACTCTGAATGGTGCGCTGACCCATGTGTCCAACATCATGGACATACCTATGTCGCGATGGATCAAGAGCAGCGCTGTGCTGAAGGACTCCCTGTTCCAGAGACGGATAGAGGATTTCTGGGGGTGATTCATCTGGACGTGAGGCTCGTGCGATGTTCCAGCGCGACAACCCCCTCTCGGTTGCCAGGTCTTGACCGGGCGCTCAACCCGTACAGAGGCTGCGAGCACTCGTGCGCGTACTGCTACGCCCAGGATGTCACAAGGTTCGAGACCGAACGCCCCTGGGGTTCGATCATCGAGGTCAAGGTCAACATCGTCCAGAGGCTCAAGAAGGAGCTTGAGCGCGGCCTCGGTGGAGTGTACGGTGTGGGGACCGTGACGGACCCATATCAGCCGCTTGAGGAACGCTACCAGCTCACGCGCGGTTGTCTTTCTATGCTCAAACGTTATGGCGCGCAGGCGAGCGTGCTCACGAAATCGGGCCTCGTGACCCGTGACATCGACCTGTTCCGCGGTTGGGATGGTGTCGAGGTCGGCGTCAGCATCGCATGTCTTGACGCTCGGGTCGCCCGTATCGTCGAACCTGGAGCTACTCCTCCGAGATCGAGGTTCGAAGCGCTCTCAGAGCTGGCTGGAGCGGGTGTGGACGTATACCTCATGGCAGCGCCGATCCTTCCTGGCATATCAGATTCCAAGCGTATGCTGGAGGCGCTGATCGAGGCAGCTGCCGATGCTGGTGTGAGGAGGGTGATGTGGGACCCTTGGAACCCGAAACCAATCGCAGCGCGACGCCTTTCCGGCGTCACGGAGAAGGAGGGCATGGTCAAGGACTGTGCCAACACCTCTGCATCCGCGGAGCTCAGGGCATTGTGCAACGCTCTGGGCTTACAGCTTGTCGACGCATTCTAGCCGTTTTGGACGCATCGCAGCCTTATCCGTTCAGAGCGCCTATTTTATATAGAAGCTCTATCATACTTGAGAGACTGGAGGCAGACTATATGTTGGGAAACCAACCAATAATTGTACTGAGAGAAGGCACGGAATCGACAAGAGGTCGCACTGCACATGCGAACAACATAATGGCGGCCAGGGCCGTGGCCGACGCTGTAAGGAGCACGCTCGGTCCCAAGGGCATGGACAAGATGCTCGTGGACAGCATGGGCGACATTGTGATGACGAACGACGGTGCGACGATACTCAAGGAGCTTGATATCGAGCACCCTGCGGCCAAGATGATCGTCGAGATATCGAAGACCCAGGACAACGAATGCGGCGATGGCACGACCTCTGCGGTCGTTATAGCCGGAGAGCTTCTGAAGAAGGCAGAGGCGCTGATCGAGCAGAACGTTCACCCGACGGTGATCGCGAACGGTTACAAGCTCGCCGCGCAAGAGTCCGTGAAGATACTGAAGGGGATAGGCGTGAAGGTCTCGCCGACGGACAAGAAGACGCTCAAGCTCGTTGCGATGACTGCAATGACTGGCAAGAGCGTCGGTGACGAGAAGGACGCCCTTGCGTCGCTCGCCGTGGAGGCTGTTTCCTCGATAGCCCAGGAGAGGGACGGTAAGTACACGGCGGACATCGACAACATCCAAGTCGAGAAGAAGCACGGCGGATCGGTTGCGGACACGGAGCTCATCAAGGGAATGATCCTTGACAAGGAGCGCGTCCATCCGAGGATGCCGAAGACCATGAAGGGCGCTAAGATCGCGCTCATCGATTCCGCGTTGGAGATCAAGAAGACAGAAGTCGAAGCAAAGATCCAGATCAGGGACCCGATGCAGATGCAGAAGTTCCTCGACGAGGAGGAGAACACCATCAAGGGGATGGTTGACAAGATTAAGAAGTCCGGCGCGAACGTCGTGATGTGTGAGAAGGGCATAGATGACCTCGCACAGCACTACATGGCCAAGGAAGGACTCTACGCCGTGAGGCGCGTGAAGAGGTCCGATATGGAGAAGCTGGCGAAGGCTACCGGTGGCAAGGTTGTGACCAACCTCGATGACCTGACTGCTTCCGAGCTGGGAAAGGCTCAGACGGTGGAAGAGGTCAAGATCGGCGACTCCGATATGACCTATGTGACCGGATGCAAGAACCCGAAGGCGGTCTCTGTGCTGGTCAGAGGCGGTACCGAGCACGTTGTCGACGAGGCGGAGCGCGCGCTACACGACGCCCTCAAGGTCGTCTCAGTGGCGATCGAGGATGGCGTTGTAGTCGCTGGCGGAGGAGCACCGGAGATCGAGCTGTCGTTGAGACTGCGCGACTACGGCCAGAGCGTCGGCGGCCGTGAGCAGCTCGCGATAGAGGCTTTCGCAGAGGCTCTGGAGATCATCCCCTGGACGCTCGCCGAGAACGCGGGAATGGACGCAATCAATGTGTTGATCGAGCTCAAGAACACGCACACGAAGAAGGGCGGACAGGCGTCGGGCGTGGATGTCATGGAGAACAAGGTTTCGGACATGATGAAGGCCAACGTTATCGAGCCTCTGAGAGTCAAGAGGCAGGCCATAGAGTCCGCGACCGAGGTGGCGTCGATGGTCCTGAGGATCGACGATGTCATCGCGTCCAAGAAGATGAGCCCATCCCAGATGCAGGGTCCTCCTGGCGGAGGCATGGGCGGTATGGGCGGCATGCCTCCAGGCATGATGTGAAGACAAACTATTCAAGGGGCGGTTTTGCCCCCTTTTCCTTTCATTTTTCTGTCTTCAGTGGCAGCTCTCCAGAGGCGTCTTTGTTGTCTGTACTGGTTATAGTGTCCGTCTTCGGCAGGACTCTTGCAGAGCGGAGCAGTTTCTCCTGTCTGTTGGTGATGTATGTCGTCCCTACTAGTCCAAGTGATGCGAGTGCGAGTGCCACACCTGCAAGTGCATACAATGCTGTGAATAACCGAGATATGTCGCTTGAGGGGACAATGTCCCCATATCCAACCGTCGTTACCGTACAGACTGTGAAGTAGAACGAATTGATCCAGCTCCAGCCTTCCAAGTATCTGTATGCTATCGTCCCTGTCGCGATCAGCACCAAAAGCGTTGATAATACCGCGACGAGTTGTGCATTCAACCCCGTTGTCAGATAGAGCTTGATTTTCATACTACCGTAATCGACGTTCTAAGTAGATTAGCTGCATGCATGGTCGTGAACCCTGTTGAGTTATCGGGTTAGTATTTGATGAGTACAGATATGTGTCTGGCAGGATCTTCTTGCCTCTGAAAAATGCACCATTCATTACATTTTACTCTTGCACAATTTCCGCATTCCATGTCCCTCTTCTGCGTAACGTGTTCATGCTCGTCTCTCCCTCGTAAATAGGATTGATCGCGTGTTGCATTTCGTGCACTCATTCAGCACAATTTTCCTTCTTCTGAGCTCGCGTTTATTGCACAATTACCTGGGTTTTCCAGCCACAATGTCGCTAGAAGCTATATCTATTTATGTGGTATCGTGTTTTGCAACATTATATGCTGTCATTGCAAAACTCATCGGGGTGCGCAGTAGCAGGGCATCCTCAGTCCTTGAATGGCAAAGCACAAGATATTTGTTGAAGATTTAAGGATATATTTTGTCGCCTGCAATATATGTCTGGCTAATGCTATTATTCTGTTATGCGAACGACTACTATCTACCTGAATCTGATCTTACTTTGTTGGGTTCTATCGGTTGGAGACTCCGGT
>DATKWQ010000071.1:0-32385 GCA_035529455.1 Thermoplasmata archaeon | reverse complement strand
CTGCTGTCGGTATACGAGATAGTCTCTGCCAAGTTCAATCCATTCATCGATGTCTCCGACCGTGAAGCCCCTGACGCAAGAACTCAGCCACAGGCCCCGCCTGAGATTGAGTTCCCTGAGCTCGGGCTAGACGAAGACCTGCCCGAATTCAGACCTTTCGGAGAAGGAGACGACCAGAAGGGATCCAGAAATGGAACGATCTCCAAGACCAGCCGAGACACCCCCCCGTGGGAGCCGGAAATGCCGATCGAGCCCGAAATGACCGCGATGGCGAAAGCAAGGATGCAGTCTCAGCTGAATAGGCGAGAGATGTCGTCCAGAGACGAGAGGGACGAGCGAGATGTCCGAGCGGCCGCGAGGAGCAAGCACAATAAGAAACCGCTCCTCGCTTACGTATGCCATGACTACCTCACGCTCGTACTTGTCATGCGCTGGATAGAGTTCATGTTCGAGCGCGTGCCGAGAGGCCGAATCTCCCTCGTGCTGGACTACTACGTGGATGTCGGATGGATCAGCGAAGATGTGAAGTCCGAGGTCATGTCCTACGCCAGAGGTGAGATGCAGGACGTCAACAAGTACATGGAGTACGAAGAGGCGCGAGAGGAAGTCTTCAAAGATCTGCCAACTCCTGACACAGGCGCGTACAAGAAGGTGGAGGATTGGAGACTGACGGCAGACGACCACCTCAAGTCCTTGCTGTTCATACAGAAGATTGCGGGATTCGAGATCGACAAGGATCGGCTGAACTCCCTGGAGCAGAACATCTCGAAGTTCAAAGAGAGCTTGGAGGGCTTTCATGGGGTTTAGTGTCTCAGCAACAATGGCGATATTCTTCGCCACCTTTCTCATTCTTTTTTCTGTCCTCTATAATTCGGTCAATGAGACCTTTGACACGGTCTCAGAATCGTTCGACGACCGATACGAGTACATGAGCGATCGGGCTCAGACGGACCTCAGCGTCGTCAGCATCACTTACTCGAAGTACGCCGACACCCTTGAGATAATGGTCCGGAACACAGGGAGCGTCCCTTTGGGCATTGAGAATACGCAACTCCTCGTGGGTGGGATTGTGGTCAGCCCTGACACAATGGAAGTGGAAGGAGCGACAACGAACATCTGGCTTCCACTCGAAACCCTCACCATAACCCTCTCGAACCCGAACACGACCTTCGATCCCGCGATCAGCCAGAGGACAAGCCTGCATAGCGATGCGGGCCTATCCAATCCGTCAAACATCACCGTTGGGGAGTCGGTGTACGTGATCGATGGAACAA
This sequence comes from Thermoplasmata archaeon, assembly GCA_035529455.1. Classification (GTDB taxonomy): domain Archaea; phylum Thermoplasmatota; class Thermoplasmata; order UBA10834; family UBA10834; genus UBA10834. Next base: position 31,111 of record DATKWQ010000071.1, on the reverse strand, counting down.
GCATCGACGTACTGTCCCTCGACGGGCTGTTGGAATTCACAATAACTGACGACATCAACCTTGTCTCGCCTGTCGACCTCAAGATCCAGAGTGATTACCTCTATGTCCTCGATGAGTGGACGCATATAGACAGATTCGACGCCGATGGCAACTGGGTCGACAGGTTCATCGACGACCCAGCGAACACGTCGGCTCCGGTATCTGTAGGCGTCGACGACGAGTACATCTACATCGTAGACGGCTATTCGCACATCGACAGGTTCAACAGGACAACGGGTTCGTTCGTTGACCAGCTGATCAGCAACGGTGGCACGATGACATCTCCGCGGGACGTCTTCGTGGGCTCGTACATATTCGTGATCGACATGGCCTCCGGCAGCTACCACGTCGATCGATACGCTCTTGATGGAACAGGCGGTGCGGAAGTCGTGGCCTCAGCCATGCTCTCGACACCGACCGACCTGTCTGCGAGCGCGGCGGATGTGGAACAGACGTATCTCTACATCCTGAACAGCAGCCGAGAGATCCTCGTCTTCGACGAGGAGGGATCATATATTGGTACGGTCAGCGAGAGTCTGAGTAGCTCCGTGTCGGGAGTCGACGTCTCGGGCAAGATATTCGTGTCTGACTATGCGAACGGGCTCGTGGTCGAGAACCTCGGCACGAGCATCAAGGTGGTGACTGAAAATGGCGTATCAGAGATCGCATTGTTGTAGCGGGAGAGGATAGCATGGGCGCAAGCGGTGGAGCCACCGAGCTGATATTCTTCGTCTCTGCAGTGATCGTGGCGACAGCTGTCGTTGCTGTCGCGGCAAACGGGATCTACGCACTCACCGACGGGATAAGTGACAGGGGAGAGCAAGTGAACGATGAGATGTCAACGCACATCGCCATAATCAACGATGCCTCCGCGATGCCGAACGACCCTTTGCTGATCTATGTTCAGAACATCGGGTCTACTACTCTCAACCACAACTATATCTGTGTGATGTTGGATGGAGTTGTGATAGCAGACTACACCCTGTCGCTGAGCAGTAACCGGACCTCGTTCTGGGACCCTGCGAGCCTGCTTACCATATCGATAGATACGGAACTGGTATCGGGCGACCACACAATACAGGTGATCACGGAAAACGGAGTCACTGACACGCTCAGCTTCCGCATATAGGGTGGAGGTGAATCCTCCGTTGGGCGACATCTATAGACTCCAGATAACCAGAGATGACCTGCATGACCAGCTAGGCCAGGGGCTCCCAACAGGGACGATCACCCTGATAGAGGGGGCGAAGGGGTCCGGCAAGAGCGCCATTCTGCAGCGTATGATATTCGGATTCCTGAGCAACGACCATACCGTCACGTGCATATCGACCGAGCTAACGGTCAAGGACTTCATCGACCAGATGTACTGCCTGGACTACCCGATAGCCTCGTGGATTTTGAGCGGTAAGCTCAAGTTCGTCCCCGTGTACCCGCTGATGGGCAGCAGCCGTAGCAGGAAGGACTTCCTCGGCATGCTGATGAGTTCGAAGGAGCTCTTCGCCAGCGAGGTCATCATCATCGATACTTTCTCCAGCCTGGTGAACAACAGCCTTAGAGGGGAGGAGAACAGCATCAACGTGTTGGGGTTCTTCAAGAAGCTCGCAGGGATGAACAAGAGCGTGGTTATCTCAGTCGACCCCGGGGAGGTCGAGGGAGAGGCGCTCTCTCCGTTCGAGTCGGACAGTCACGTGTACCTCAGCCTCGTGGTGTCACAGGTGGGGGGGATGATATCGAGAAACATCCTTGTCAAGAGATTCGCCAACACGCAGTATAGGGTATCGCCGATGATCGGATTCAGGATCGAGCCTAATGTAGGAATGGTAATAGAGATCACCTCGGTGGTGTGAGGGGAGACCGATGCCAACGAAGCTCGGCAGAGTACTGGAGCGGAACCCGCACCTCAGCATATACATGCAGGAGTACGCCCAGAAGACGAATCAGACCCCGAAGTTTATGGAAGCGCTCTCCAAGGACATAAGCAAGGAAAGCCACGTGGATGTCGTGTACCCCGTCGGCGACCCGATATTCATCCATCTTCACGGCTCGAAGGACATGGGGCTGCACTACGATGTCATCCAACCTGAGATGAACGAAGACGTCACCAAGATTTACGACCGTGTCGTGGACAGGATCTTCGTGGAGTCACGCAAAGAGAAGGTCCACGTTACAGATGAGGAGTTCAACGAGGTGCTGGACAAACTGTTGGAGGGCATCGTGAAGGTGTCTGAGAAAGGGGCGCCCTCCAAACTGGTTCAGCTGTTCAAGCCGAGCTCGAAGATCTATATGAGCCCGGATGAAATGAAGTTGGTGGAGTACTACGTGAAGCGCAACATACTGCAGAACGGCGTGCTTGAACCGGTCCTGAGGGACCCGTACATCGAGGACATACACTGTGTCGGAGTGAGGGAGATCAACCTCTACCACAAGATCCTCGGCATGGTGGAAACGAACATCGGTTTCTCAGAATTGGCCGAACTGGACAGATACACCAAGTCGATGAGCGAGCGGATGGGTAGGCCAGCGTCGCTGTCGAGGCCGATCATAGACGGTGCCCTGCCAGACGGCTCCCGTATCAATATAGTCTACGCCGACGACGTCAGCGTCAGTGGTCCATCATTCACCATCAGGAAGTTCTCCACGGAACCGCTGAGCTCGGCGCAACTGGCTGGATGGAACACCATATCATCACAGGAGGCAGCCTATCTCTGGCTCTGTCTCGAGAACGGCATGAGCGTCTTCGTCTGCGGGGAGACGGCATCCGGCAAGACGACCCTCTTGAACGCGATATTCCCGTTCATCCCATATGATCAGAAGATATTCTCCGCGGAGGACACGCTCGAGGTCCAGCCGCCGCATTCCGTGTGGCAACAGCTGTCGACCAGGGAGTTCGGGCCGGAGGACAGCAAAGTCGACACCTTCGCTCTCTTGCGGTCGGGCCTTAGATCGAGACCTAACTACATCATAGTGGGTGAGATAAGAGGGAAGGAGGGCAACGTGGCGTTCCAAGCGATGCAGACAGGCATACCCGTCATGGCGACGTTCCACGCAGCCTCGATCAAGAGGATGATACAGAGGTTCACGGGTGCTCCTATCAGCGTGCCGGTAAGCAGCATGGACAATCTCAACGTCGCGGTATTCCTGGCGGGGGTGTATAGAGGCGGGAAGCTGATCAGGCGAGTGCTGTCAATCGAGGAGATCCTTGGATACAGCGAGGCAATGGGCGGCGTGATGACGCGTGCTGTGTTCGTGTGGAACCCAGTCACCGACCAACACGTATTCAGAGGCATGAACAACTCGTTCATCCTCGAGGAGAGGATCGCCGTCAAGCGCGGCTACAAGGACAAGCGGGACATCTACAAGGAGCTGGCGCTGAGGGCGAAAATACTGGACAGGATGATGGAGATGAACATGACGAACTACAAGACTGTCAACGACATCCTCAGGGCGTTCCAGAAAGAAGGGGTCTCCGGCCTACCGTTCACCGTCTGAGACAGCGATGCACGAGCTCGGGGCGAGAGTTTCATACCGCTGATAGTCAGCTGTGAGAATTGACTGCCAATGCTTATAACGAACTGGTCAGGATGCGTTTATGAGGCCGCCGAGCATGAGCTCCGCATATCAGTGACGGATGGCATGACGACCAAGCGATGTTGAGGGGACACGCCGCTGCCTGCGCCTCAGGGATGGGCGAGGAATGCCTGAGTACGATGTAGGCCTTAGAAGGGCTTTCAAGAAGAATCCGCACCTGAGGGACTACGTCCACGATTTCGTAGCCAAACATCGATTGACGCCCGAGTTCGTGACCGAAATCACCAGGAAGATTGCGGATGCTGACGCAGTGAACATAATATATCCTGTAGGCGACCCCCTGTTTGTCCATATCTTCTCGACGAAGAGTGTGCCCATCAGCTACACGTCGGTCCAGCCGCCATTGACCGACGATCTCCAGGTCAAGTTTGGCAATATCATGCGGCGAGTTTACGACAGGGCAGTCTATAAAACCCCGCACAAGAATGTCAAGGAATTCGAGGAGAATCTGAAGAAGCTCATCGACGAGTCCACAGTGGTCGTTGAGGAGCAGACGAAGGAAAAGAAGGCGCTGTTCGGAGACATGTTCTCCGAGCCGAGGATACCCGTCACCGCTGAGGAGAGCGAGCTGGTCAAGTACCACGCCGTGCAGAACATCATCCTGAGCGGCCCACTGCAGCCACTGCTCCGAGACCCATACATAGAGGATATCCACTGCATCGGTCCTGACAACGTATCGATAGTCCACAAGATCTTCCAGTCCATGCCGACGAACATCCAGTTTGAGTCGTTAGAGGCGCTCGACAACTACGTGAGAGCGCTCAGCGAGAGGATTGGCCGGCCCGCGTCCCTCGCGCGTCCAATAATCGACGGCACACTCGCAGATGGGTCGAGGATCAATCTGATCTACGCCGACGATGTGAGCGTCCGCGGACCGAGCTTCTCAATCAGGAAGTTCGCCGAAGAACCGATCAGCATCACACAGCTCATAGAGTGGAATTCGATTAGCTCCAGGGAAGCGGCGTATCTCTGGCTATGCCTTGAGGAAGGCATGAGCGTCTTCTTCTGCGGTGAGACCGCTTCTGGCAAGACGACGACTATGGGGGCGGTGCTCCCATTCATCAAATACGACAGCAAGGTCTACACTGCGGAGGACACAATCGAGATGCAGGTGCCACACAAAGTGTGGCAGAGATTGGCCACCAGAGATTACGGACCAGAGGAAAGCCGCGTGGACACTTTTGCCCTGCTGAAGGCTGCGCTGAGGTCCAGGCCGAACTACATCATAGTGGGCGAGATAAGAGGGAAGGAGGGGAGCGTCGCGTTCCAGGCGATGCAGACAGGCCACCCTGTCCTATCGACGTTCCACGCTTCCTCGACCAGGAAGCTCATACAGCGGTTCACGAGCGACCCAATCAATGTGCCGATAACATTCATCGACAACCTGAACGTCGCATTCTTCCAGGCGGGGATCTACCGGAACGGCAAGTTCCTCAGGAGAACCATGTTGATCGATGAGATCGTGGGGTATAACGAGGCACTCGGCGGGATAATGACCCGGACAGTGTTCGTCTGGAACGCAGCGGATGATTCACACGTTTTCAAGGGCATGAACAACTCGTATATTCTTGAGGAGAAGATAGCCGTGAAGAGAGGATACGGAGACAAGCGGAGAATCTACGACGACCTCTCGCTAAGAATGAGGATCCTCGACGAGATGAGAGCCAGGAAGATATTCAAGTATGAAGAAGTCGAGGAAGTGTTCAAGGAATTTCAGAAGAAGGGGGTGAGCGGTCTACCGTTCGCCGTTTAGACCAAGTCCATGGCACGTGGCAATTTCAAGCGTCTGTACCAATCGATCGACATGCCCATCGCGACGTACTTCACGAGGTACGCCCTCCCGCTGGTGATCACGGGCATCGCGGTAGCTGCGACTCTGGTCTTCCTGTTCCCCGATGTCGCGACTGACGAGCTTTTCAAGTACGTTTTCCTATCCATACCGATACTGTTCTCAGTCCTAGCGATAATTTTCCCGCTCCTGCAGGGAGAGAGGAGGAAGATGCAGATAGAGAGGAACCTGCACCTGTTCCTCATCAGGATGAGCGTACTCTCGACCTCCAAGCTCCCACGGAAGAAGATGCTGGAGATACTATCCAAGGTCAAGGAGTACGAAGCCCTGAGCGTCGAAATCGAGAAGATATACAAGCTGATGGAATTCTGGAACATGGGCCTCGCCGATGCCGCGAGGACCGTAGCGAAACGGACGCCATCTCCTGGGTTGGCCGATTTCCTCGACAGACTTGCTCACTCGTCCGATGCCGGAGAGGACATCGAGGAGTTCCTATCCAAGGAGCGGGACGTCTCGGTGAATGTATACTTGAACAAGTACGAGACGGCCCTTAAGGACCTCGACCTCCTGAACGAGATCTTCGTGGCCGTTCTGATAGCACTCATGTTCATGCTCGTGTTCATAGCGCTGCTGCCCGTCTTCATCGATATCTCAATCACGCTGATACTGCCTGGAGTCGCTCTTCTGTTCGTAGTCATCGAGGTGATGGTCCTGTACCTCGTCAAATCACTCCTGCCATCGGATCCGATTTGGCACAATATGGATGAGAAGACCGAGGTGGACAAGATGCTCAAGACCGTCCTGCCCGCTACATACGCCGCATGCTTTGCGCTGGCAATATTCGGCTTGTTCGTCAGAGTGCCATTGACCGCGGTCGTTGCGCTCGTTGTCACCCCACTGTTGTATCCGGGATTCCTCATCAGGAGGGAAGAGAAGAAGGTCCGCGCCAGGGACGAGAACTACGATGCGTTCATGAGGGCTGTTGGCAGCTACGCTGCATCCGCTGGATCGGCGGTCACGGACGGTGTGGGCAGACTCAGCAAGCACGACTTCGGCGAGCTCACAACGGGCATCGAAGTGCTCTTCAAGCGGCTCCTCACGCGTATAGACCAGATACGGGCGTGGAACATGTTCGCGGCCGAGACAGGTAGTAACCTCATATCGAAATTCACCGAAATGTACGTTGTCGGGCTGGCAGTGGGCGGCAAGGTTGACAAGGTCATAGACATCATAAGCGGCAACTTCGTCAAGCTCATGGGCGTCCGCCGGAAGAGATACCAGGCCTCCGACAACATGCTCGGCACATTGTACGGCATGTCGATAGGCATAACTTTCACGCTCTTCTCCGCGCTGAGCCTCATGGATCTGCTGAACAAGATGAACGAGCAGTTCGCGCTATCCCAGACAACCATTGCACTGCCGATCGCACTGCAGTCGTTCAACCTCGATCTTGCGGAGGCAATCTTCCTCCTGATAGTATTCGCGCATGCGCTCATCTCAGCGAACCTGATATCCTTCTCTGGTGGTAGCCACAAACACAGCTTCTACATCAACTTCGCCGTGATCATATGGATATCCACAGTCACGGCCCTCGTAACGCAGATGATGCTCGACAAGGTTCTGAACCTCGCATGAAAAAAAAGAGGGGGGGAACGCCCGCCGACCATCACTGGGTCCGTAACTCCGCACAAGAATTCGGCCACCGAATCTGCCTTTCAATGTAGTCCCCGATTACGGGGACGTCGACTCAAGGACCGGATGCTCTGCGGGCGCTGTCCGTAAGATGTTGAATAATGCAAATAAGCGTTTGGCCAGGAGTCTCTTTCGTGAGAATCACGGCAGATTCGCTGACCTCGTCCGATCGACGGGCCTGGCCCCCTCCCCTAGAGCTTCCAGAGAATGATAGTCACGGCCGAGAATTGAGTGCTAGTCCTTATGAGTGCGCGCGCGCGATTCTTTGTACAATGGCCACCGTGAGTAGGGCGGCGCTCACGTGCTGCATGGCAGGCGTTCTGCTCATCCCGGTGACGCTCGTGCTATTGCTCCAGGGAATAACCACGTCGCCCGCTCACGCACTTCCGACGGATGATTTCGGGGAAAACATCCGAATCACATTTGACGGTGCAGCCTCGACCAATATCTCCTCCGTGGTCGACTACGACGGGAACATGCACATCGTATGGGAGGACCTCAGATCAGGAAACGGCGACATATACTATGTGAAACTGGACGCAAATGGCAATAAGCTCACCAACGATGCGAAGATATCCAATGACTCTGCGGTGTCTGTCCATCCGTCCATTGCCGTGGATGACTCGGACCACATATACATCGTGTGGGAGAGCGACGAGAGCGGTTCCTCGGAGCTCTACTTCGCGAAACTGTGGTACTATTCCGGCAACATCACATTCCAGGAGAACGGCCTGAGAGTCTCCGACGCCGACCCTGCAAACTCGACGGAGCCGGAGATAGACATCTGTGCCGATGGCAGCATCGCCCTGGTATGGACGGACGCCAGGGATGACGCGGGGGATGGCAACCTCGAGATCTACTTCAAACGGCTTGGCCCGTCAGGGGCTGCCCTCACCAGCGACATCAAAGTAACAAGCGATGTCGGAGTCTCGGAGCGGCCACGAATGGACATCGACTCCGATGGATACATTCACATTGTCTGGTACGACTTCAGGGACTCGAACAGTGGGCTTGTCATCAACCACGGCGTGTTCTACCGCAAGATCGCGCCTAACGGCGCCCCGATGACGAACGAGACCAGGATCACTTTCGCGTCCCCGTCATCCAGCCCTGACATCGCCATAGACACCGACGGGAACGTCCATGTCGTCTTCGACGACGACAGATACGCTGCCTTCGACATATTCTACACGCTCCTGGATGGGAACGGAACGACGGTCGTCGATGACAAAGTGATCTCTGCCAAGGACGACAACGAGTCAAGATCGCCCCGGATCGCACTCAGTGACTCGAGGGTTGTGGACGCCGTCTGGCAGGACCTGTCCTCCGGGGCCTGGACGATACACTATTCAGCGATGACCTATGACGCCTCTCTTGAAGTATTCGACCAGCCCATAGCTTCGATGGGGCTGCTCAATGCGACAGGGCCGGTCGTCATGTGCGCCAAGGACAACAACACCCTTGTCACTTTCGTGGGGGAAGTGCCCAATAAGGAGCTGTTCTTCCTTAGGACAGACCGACCGGATCTCGCGATAGCCGGCGGAGACCTGTCCCTGTCGACCAGCCAACCATTGGAAGGCTCGCTTGTGTGGGTGAACGCTACCATACGGAATCTGGACGGGGACACCGTCACCGGCCTGGCAGTATGGCTGCTAATCGACGATGTGAAGGTCGGTGAGACCGTCGTGGACTCGTTGGCAGCCGCTTCGTCTACTACAGTCCAGTTCTGCCACGAGGTCGAGGCGGGTGATTCTACTATGACCATCGCACTTGACCCCGAACAGTTGGTCAGGGAGACTGACGAATCCAACAACGTCGCGACCACGCCAGTAGTGGTGAGGGTTCCGGGCGTGGAGATGGAATCCGACTTCATGAGCAGATCTGTTGACCCCGGGACCAACGCGTCTTTCAACATTACAGTAGAGAACACCGGCACATACGCGACGGACTTCGTTATATCGAATTCGTCCCTTCCGCATGGATGGAGCATCGACCTCGGAACCACAGGTGTGTTGACCGTTCCAGCGAGCGGCTCTGTGACATTCGAGACTGTTGTTACGGTTCCAGAAGGGGAGGAGCCTGGCCAGGTGTTCCTGATCATGAACGCCACCTGCGTTGACCGACCCTCGGTGAGTGACTCGTTGACGCTTCTCGTAGACGTGCGGTTGGTCGGAGCGTTGTCAATCACCTCTCCCGCGGGTCTACTCGTCGAACCGACGCTGCAATACGCACTCACGTTCTATGTCACAAACACCGCAAACTCGAACGAGAGCTTCGATGTGGAGGCTACCGATGATCATGACTGGGTTGTATCTGTCTCACATACAGAAGTCGACCTTGCGCCCGGTGAGGTCGCGGAGATCATCGTTTCCGTCGTGCCCTCCAGGTGCGACCCCCCTGGCACCATGGACGTCGTCACCCTCGGCCTCGCGTCAAGGAACATATCCGAGAACACTGCAGAGGGAAGCGTCCTCCTGATGGCGGCGCACCACAGGGAGATCGAACTGAGCCTGTCACAGCAGGCGTTTGTGAACTACTCGGTCCCCGAGGACCGGCAGATAGTGTATTCCGTGAATGTCGCGAACCTCGGCAATTCCGCCGAGACCGTCAAGCTGACGCTATCGGGGCTTGACTCGTTCTGGGCGTATCTCAACACCTCATACGTCTTCCTCGATCCCGGAGAGAACGGGATGGCCGTGCTCACTATGAGCCCGAGCCTGTACGTGCTCGCAGGCGCATACGAGTTCAATGTGAGTGCGTCCTCGGAGGCGGATCCCACTGTCAACGACACCCTGGCTATGGGGGTCAACATCCAGCCGTTCTACGATGTCGAGACGTATCTGGACAGGGACACCGTCTCGCCGAACGGGAGCGAATACCTGTCCGTAGACCTCACTGTGGAGAACTGGGGTAATTGCATCGATCTCGTGGACGTCAGTGTCTACTCGGACTTCCTGAACGATACGATTCTCATCGTGAACGGTGTTGAATACAACATCAGCATGGAGTCTGCCCCTCCGATCGTCCTCGAACCCGGCAACAGGGCGGTCGTCACTCTACTGGTGTCCGTGCCCGAAGGGGCGAGTCCGGGGACATCGTACCTGCTGTACATCGATGTGAACTCGTTGACGGACCATTCAGTCATGTCCTCGGAGGTCGTGACGCTGCTCATCCCCAGCAAGGGCTCGTGGTTCAATATCTACACTATCATCGTCATCGCGGCGGTCGTGTCGGCCATTGTGGTCATAGCGGTCTTCCTCCTCATGAGGAGGAGGCAGCGGCGTCGAGAGGAGGAAGAAGCCGCACGCAGGAAGAAGATGCAGCGCCGTCCGGGAGCGCGCCCGGGCGCACGTCCCGCCGCAAAGAACGGCAAGCCCGGCCAGGGTGGCCAGGAACGACAAACATGATGTCGGGCCATCCGGAAAGCTTTAAGTACACTATCCGATTATCAGGAGTCAGGTGATTTAATTTGATGAAACCCCTGGCTGTTCTAAACAAGGCGATCAACCACCAGGTGATTGTCGAGCTAAAGGGTAAGAGGGGATACCGTGGCATACTCGACGGCTACGACCCCCACATGAACCTCGTGCTCAAGAACGCAGAGGAGATCCAGGACAACGAGACAAAGCGGAAAGTCGACTCGATAATCGTCCGCGGAGACAACGTCATATACATTTCGCCGTGAGGTAAGCAGGATGACCAAGGGCACTCCGTCGATGGGAAAGCGTGGCAGCAAGAAGACCCACATCATGTGCCGCAGGTGTGGCAAGCGCTCGTACCATGTGAGACACAAGGTCTGCGCTTCGTGTGGGTTCGGTGCGACCGCCAAGCGAAGAAACTACAACTGGGCCAAGGCGCATTGAGATCCGTGCCTGAAGGGGGGTTGAGGTCTGGAGCCTGAGCACCCGCAAGACGAGTGTGGTGTTTTTGCCATAGCCTCCATTTCCAATGCTACAGTCGACATCTTCTACGCGTTGAGAGTCCTCCAGCATCGCGGGCAGGAATCCGCAGGGATAGCCGTGTACAACAACGGCATCAAGGTGCTGAAGGGCATGGGCCTGGCACATCAGGCCCTGAGGCCGGACGAGATCAGGAACCTCAAAGGGGACATCGGGATCGGGCATGTCCGGTATTCTACTGTTGGCTCGTCGAACCTGGACAATGCACAGCCGGTCGTAATGTCGACGAACTACGGAGACATCGCGCTCGCGCACAACGGCGAGATAGTAAACGCAGACCACCTCAGGGACGTGCTGAAGAAGAAGGGCTGGGCGTTCGCGACAACCAGCGATTCTGAGATCATAATCAGGCTTCTGGCCAATGACATATCGAACACCGGTGATCCGGTCAGGTCGATTAAGAATGTGATGATGATGCTGAACGGTTCGTACTCGATGACGCTGATGGTCGACAACCGGGTGTTCGCGATACGTGACCCTTTAGGCATACGCCCGCTGTGCGTTGGCAGGACCAAGGAAGGGTACGCCGCCGCTTCGGAGAGCGTCGTTTTCGACACGCTCGGAGGGGAGTTCATGCGCGACGTCGAGCCGGGAGAGCTCGTGGAACTCTTGCCAGGCGAGGCTAAGTCAATCAAGACCGGGCTCGCCAAGGGCAGGGCACACTGCATGTTCGAATGGGTGTACATAGCGAGAGCAGACTCCGCCCTCGACGGCAGGCTCGTGTACGACGTCAGGCGCAAGATAGGGCAGCGCCTGGCTATCGAACAGCCCGTGGAGGCGGATGTCATCGTCCCGGTGCCGGATTCAGGGAGGTCCCACTCGATGGGGTACTCCGAACAGATAGGCATCCCGTACTCGGAAGGGCTGATGAAGAACCGGTATGTGGAGAGGACATTCATAATGCCAGAGCAGAATGACAGGAGCACTGGCGTCATGCTCAAGCTGAACCCGCTCAAGAGCGTGATCAAGGATAAGAGAATCGTCCTGGTGGACGACTCCATCGTGAGGGGGACGACGATGAGGCAGATCGTCCAGCTCGTGAGGAACGCCGGAGCCAAGGAGGTGCACGTGAGGGTGGGTTCGCCCCCGATACGCGCCCCGTGCTACTTCGGCATAGATATGAAGACGAGGGATCAGTTCGCCGCCACCGGGAGGAGCGTTGATGAGATCGCCAAGATGCTCACCGCCGACAGCCTCGGATATCTCTCGATAGAGGGGCTCGTGGATGCCATAGGGCTGAACGCGAACGACCTCTGCCTCGGCTGCCTGAACGGGGAGTACCCACTCACGGTCGAGGGCGAGAAGGTTCGGTTCCAGAAGAAGCTGGATTCGTTCGCCTGAGCGAAGAACCTCAATCAGAGAAGCTTTAACTACGACCAGCGCATACAACGCATTCTGCGATGGGCCGGTAGATCAGCGGAAGATCGCCCGCTTGGCATGCGGGAGGCCGCGAGTTCAAATCTCGCCCGGTCCACATCCCGCGCAGCTCAGCATCATTATCGTCGCGACGGGCGTGAGCTCGATTGGCGTGACGGAAAGCGACAGTGGCGTCCGATTTTGCCGGAATAACGGACAGCGAGTGACGCCGCGGACAAGGCGAGCAATCCATTAGCTTCGGCGGGAAGAATATAAGCTGACAAGTCAATCATAGCTACCGCAGGCAATCCAGTCCTGGCAGTAGTTCTTGGGTTCAGTGAGGTGGACGATGTCCGGTGAAGAGTCGCAAGTGGTTGAAGGTCGGAGACACCAGCCGGAAGACGGGCTCGGCTCTGGAGGTTCCGAGAAGACGGCACAGACAAGCACTGTTCGGACGTGGCAACGACCGTCACGGAAGACGACGGCCATCATCGGCTCCATTGCGGCCTCGGTTTTGGTGCTGTCGGCAATATGGACCATGTCAGGATTCTTTGCGCCTGAGGTAACCATCGTGGCGATTCTGCCCTTGTCAGGGGCCTCCTCATATCTCATCGAAATCCAAGACGCCATGGTCCTGACCACGGAGAAGCTCAACAAGTGGGGGGGGATAAACGGGATGCGCGTGAGGCTTGTTGTTATGGACTGCGCGTCCAGTTATGAGGTTGCAGTGGAGAAGTTGCTCGAAGCAGAGGAGAAATACCATCCCCTCGCAGTAGTGACGGCCACGAGAGGTGCGGCGACCTACATGTCGGATATCGCGGAGGAGAAAGGCGTAGTGCTGATCTCGGTGGGAGCGACGGGTGAGGATCTGACGGAGGGGAAGGAGTGGACTTTCAGATACTACGTGACGCCATCAGGAGAGAGCGACAACGCATTCAGGACCCTCCAGACGCTTAACGTTAGCTCTGTCGGCATCCTGCATCTGAACGATGCATATGGCATTCCTGTGATGAACCAGTTGAGTGAGGATTTCGAAGCGTCTGGTGTAACAGTCGAATCTTATGCCTTCGCTCCGAACTGCACAGAGTTCTCAGAGGCAGTCGCGAGCGTTACGGACAACGACGCGGTGTTCGCCGTTGCGCTCAGGCATCAGTTCCAAACCATTTTCGAAGAACTGAATTCTAGCGGTTATTCAGGACACATCCTCGGCGCCGTCGAGGCATCGATACCAGAGATGTGGGGAGCGCCGGAAGCCCAGGGATGCTTTGTCAGCGCGCCGATCATGTACAATCCCACAGCCTCGATCGATACCGCGTTCCTGGCAGAGTTCGAGGCGCGATACGGGCGGCCTTTGACGCATCAGGGTGCCATCGGATCAGATGTCATGAAGCTGATATGGGGCCTGCTCTCTGACAGCGAAGTGTCAAGAGAGAGCCTTCGCGACCTGCTGAACGCGGGATATGTATATTCGGGGATACTGGGCATCGTGACCGCCGACCAAGGCGAACACAATGCCGATGTGTCCGTATATTCCGCCATGATAGACGGGGGGGAGCTCAGATACCTCTGAGAGGCGCGCTCACCGAACGCCTGTTCTCCAAGATAGGGATGAAGCTTGCGGCCGGGTTCATCGTCCTCCTCCTTATGCTGGCGTCATTGGCATTCTACTCATCAGTGACAGGCAGAGAAGCCCTTGCAGAGGGCATCGGTCTTGCGTCTGAGGCTATCGCGGAAAGCCTGGCGAACTCTGTCGACAGAGTGCTCTACCTGAGAAGCCATGAGGTGCTTACGATCATCAATGGCTACGGCATAGCCAACGAAGTGAACGATTCAAACGCCGTCTTTGATGCGATGGAAGACCCGGAGGCATACATCGACCTAGTCGACGATGACTGGACTTCCGTGCCGACGGAAGTCATCCCGGAATCCATGGAGGAGGTCCTCGAGAACAACATGTCACTTCTTCTGAGGTCTCAGCTGATCGCCCACTACCTGGAAGAACACGGCGTCGCAGTCTTCGGGCAAGTCATCGTGACGAACAAGTACGGTGCAGTGATAGCCGCCACCCACAGGCCCGACGGCTACAGGCAAAGCGACGAGGCGTGGTGGCAGAATGCATTGGGGGACAGCAATCTGTACTATTCCAACATACAGCATGACGAGGGCTCAGGAGTCTACGGAGTGTGTACATGTGTGCCAATCAGGGACGATAGCCATGAGGTCATTGGCGTGGCGAGGGCCATGGTCAACATACTCGCGATTTCCAAGGAAATCGAGCTCACGGCGCTCGGCTATGAGACCAGTGAGTTGAAGATCATCACCTCAGATGGTAGACTGATATTCTCCTCAAGAGCGTACATCATTCTTCAGAACGTCTCATCGAGCATTTTCTTCGAGCTCGCCACAGACGAGAGAGGGCACTTCATCGAGAAAGAGGGCGATGCCAGTCGACTGTTCTCATATGTTGTCTCTACTGGGTATCTGGACTACGAAGGCAATGAATGGCTCGTCTTCTTGAGCCACTCTGAAGACGAGGTTCTGGGGCCCGCAGCGGACCTGCAGGCCAGCATACTCGCAGTGGCCGCACTGGCAATAACCCTGGGGGCGATCATAGCGATAATCATCTCACGGTCGATCTCAGTCCCGATGGCGTTGTTGGAGGCCGCCACGCGAGACATGGCGAAGGGGGATCTGAACAAGAGGATAACCTTCTCCAGAAAGGACGAGTTTGGACGGCTTGCCGAATCGTTCAACGAGATGGCTGAGGATCTGAGCATACTGTACTCCGGGTTGGACGAGCTCGTCAAAGAACGCACGAAGGATCTCGAAACCGCGAACAATAAGCTGAGCGTCCTATCGTCGATTACCCGGCACGATGCCCTGAACCAGATAGTCGTCCAGAAAGGCTGGCTCGGCATGGCGATGAAGAGCTCGAAGGATCCTGTCATAAACGACTACCTGCGAAAGGCGGATACCTCAACTGATAACCTTGTAGAGTTCCTAAGGTTCGCGAGTGAGTATGAAGAGATAGGGATCGAGAAGCCCGAGTGGATCAATGTCCAAGAAGCCCACGCATCTGCGATTGTTGGCCTCGATCTGACTCATGTCGACGTCAGCAGCGACCTCGAAGGGATCGAATTACTGGCAGATCCGATGTTTCCGAAGATATTACACAATCTGATCTCGAACTCGCTGAAACACGGTCAGAAGGTATCGAAGATATCGCTCTCATACTCAGAGGGGGCAGATGGCTTGACGATCATAATGGAAGACGATGGAATCGGAATTCCTGAGGACCAGAAGGACCACATATTCGATAAGGTGCACCCCTCTGGAAGGCGAAACCACGGCCTCTTCCTGACCGCTGAGATACTGAGGATGACAGGCATCTCCGTAGGTGAGACCGGTACCCCTGGCGAGGGCGTGCGGTTCGAGATCTTCGTACCGAGAGGTAGCTACAGATTGACCTCGGATCACTCCACCGTCCTCTAATAGAGACCGTGGTGTTCCTCTGAGAAGACCGTCATCTTTGGCAACTGGACTTCACGACAAAGGTTATCTCTGACCTCCGACATTGGCCAGTTCCGTGACCGACCTCGAACTCCGCCACCTCACAGAGGAATCACTTGACGACATGATCGAAGTGCTAGCTAAGGCCAGGGCAAATAATCCGCACGACAGGAGGCTCACGCGAGACGAGGCAAGGGAATACACCTACCTGGACCCCGAATTCGACCCCAAAGGGTCTTGGCTGGCCTTGCTCAATGGCAAGCCGATAGGGTTCTGCTCTGTCCTCATCATGAGGAATCGAATCGATGCTGGTATGAACGACGCGTATCTGGACGTCGACATCATACCGGAGCACAGAGGAAAAGGCGCTGAGCAGATGCTCCTCGAGAAGGGGCTGAGCTACATACGGTCTAGGGGTGTCGGAAAGGCGTTGAGCAGGAGCCTTGCCGACGACCGTTGGGCGCAGGCGTTCCTGGCATCGAACTCGTTCAAGGAGGATTACAGAATACATACGCTCTGCAGAAGTGGACGGGAGAGGATCGAGGATGTCGACCTGCCCGAGGGCTTCAGGCTCGAGAGTAAGGCGTTCGCCAATCTCACGGATGAGGAGACCATGGCCGTTCTGGATGTTCTCAACGACTCATTTCAGGATCACATGAACTTCGCCCCGGAGATGCCGGAACGGTTCATCAACTTCAGGAACTGCAGCGAAGACCCGAAGGCAATCGCATTCGCGCTCAAAGATGATGTGCCAGTGGGATTCTGCTTATCGGAAGAGAGTGCCGGATTCAACCAAGAGAAGGGCACAAAGGTGGGCTGGGTCGACCTGATAGGCGTGCGGCCATCATTTAGGCGCGTCGGTCTGGGAAAGGCATTGTTGGCTGATGGCGTGAATTGGATTCTGAGCATGGGAATGGACAAGGTTTATCTCGGAGCCTATGCGGTGAACGAGAAGGCTTTGGACCTGTATCGGTCATTCGGGTTCTCCAAGGAGCGCGAAAGCATCTGGTACAGCAGAGTCGTTGAGAAGCTATGAAGGTCTATAGACGAGTGACGTGCGTCATTTCGCATCTTTGAATTCCAGAGACAGCGAGTTGACACAGTATCTCTGGCCTGTCGGGGCGGGGCCGTCATCGAACACGTGACCGAGATGGCCGCCGCAGGCCGCGCACACGACCTCCGTGCGTCTCATGCCGTTCGACAAGTCCTCGCGCTCGATGACGGCATCGTCAGAGATCGCCGAGAAGAAGCTTGGCCAACCGCTACCCGAGTCGAACTTGCTATCTGAACGGAATAATCCAACGCCACATCCAGCACAGACGTAGACTCCATCCTTGTCGTTGTACAGAAACTTCCCCGAGAACGGCCTCTCCGTCCCTTTTGACCTGAGGACTCTGCATCTCTCCGGGCTCAGAGATTTCTCCCACTCCTCATCTGTCTTGGTTCCTCCTCCCATGGTAAACCACCTTCCTGTTGCTTTCCGAGGCACATCTCTTCCAAGGATGGATTTGGGTTCGATAATGCTTTCTTACGCCATCAAATATGGCATGATATGCGCCGCAAGAAGGGTGGTGTGATCGCCGAACACGCTGACTGCGCGCATCCGTTCACAGCGTCCTATATGCGGTTCTCCTCAATCCATCCAACGGCGAAGTCGACAAGCGAGCGCTGGGGCATCAATAAGGCATTGCCGTAGGCGAGACGGCCGGATCGCACTAGCCCCGTCTCCTCTGAGAAGGCAGCGCCGATCTTGTTGAAGTCGGAATCATCACAGTCGAAATCCCTGAACCTCACCCATGTCTTCCTGCCATCGACGGTCATCGGACCTCCGCGCATGACCTCTTTCTTGCGAGGATAGTCCGCCCTGGACTCGGCTAGATGAAGAGATGTCGCGTTCAGGTAGTCCACACCGATCAGGAGAACCCATCCGTTCAAGTCATACAACCTCGCCAAAGGCGAGCCTTCACCTGTGGGGAAGTCGATTGTGTGATCTGCAACAATCGCCTCCGCCTGCGGTCCCCGGGCTGCAAAGGAGTCGGATGGGTGAATACTCCGGACAGCACCGCTCTGCCGCCTGAACGCCTCAGGAACGACCCCCATTCCCCGAGTTGGTGTCATGTCCGCGTCGAACGACGGCATGGTCTGACGTATGGTCTCCCACCACATTTCTGGCACAGGAGGATTCTTCCACTGAGAGGGTTCGGAGAAATCGCCAGAGTGCGTCGGCATCACCAACGTGCCCTCATCGCCGATGGCCCTCTCTAACGCATGCACGACGGCAACAGGGCCTCCCGAGACCCAACCCAGCGAGCTCATAGAAGAATGAACCATCAAGACCATGCCGTCAGTGACTCCAAGCGCTGCGAGATCGTCGCAGAGCGATTGGACAGTCACGGGCATCCCTTTCGTCCTCTGGATCGCATCAATCTCGCTCAATGTCTCACCTCAGCCCTTCACAGCATAATGATGACACTCTCACCAATCAACGTTGCGGTGTCGTGGCCAACATATAGATGGTTTGATGTATAATTAGCAATATATTTTAATCTGCCAGCTCAGCGCCCCTTCAAATACGGGGTATAATAACCTACCAGCAAGAACCATTGATGAAAGGTATATGATGGCTCAGCTCCGTGCTGCTGGCGAAGCCGAGGTTCGAAAGCAATGGTTAAACAGATAAGTGCCGCAATCCTAGGTTGCGGCGGCGTGGGCCAGGTAGTTGGACAATTGTTGGCGAAGAGCGATTATCTATCGAATGTCGTTCTCGCCGATATAGATGTGAATGGCGCCAAAACGGCGGCCGCGAGAACCGGGTCTGATAAGGTCTCGGTGGAGAAGGTCGACGGTTCGAAGGCGTCGGCCGTAGCGAAGCTCGCAAAGAAGGTCGATGTGTTGGTGAACGGAACCGTGCCCATGCTCAACCTGAAGATAATGGAGGGTTGTCTGAAGGGCGGGGCGTCGTACATAGACATGGCTTCAGGAGATCGGGAGTTCGGTCACCCAATGCTTGAAGACCAATTTCCGCAGGATGGCAAATGGAAGGACGCGGGATTGCTCGCACTAGTCTCCATGGGCATCGACCCTGGCGCCTCGAATCTGTTCGCCAAGCGCGCAGCCGACCGTATGGAATCTGTCGAGCATGTAAAGGTCAGAGATGCGGACACCGGATCCTTGGAGGGATATGAGTTCGCGACCTACTTCTCGCCCCAGGCGATGATGGAGGAGGTGCTGAGAGACCCGCTCCACTGGGAGAACGGGGAATTCAAGAGGACTCCCGCCCTCGAGACATCAGAGGAATACGACTTCCCAGACCCTGTTGGAACAAGGAAGGTTTTTCGCACCGATCATGAGGAAAGCGAGCTCGTCCCTCAATTCCTTGGAAAGCCCGTCGGATATGTGGACTTCAAGATAACCTTGGACGACAAGTTCGTCGAGACGGTGAAGTTCCTCCGAAGGCTCGGACTCACCACCACGAAGCCGCTTAAGATCAACGGCATGAAAGTGCGGCCGTTCGATGTCGTCGTCGCTGCGATGCCCCGGCCGGATGCCCTTAGCGGCAAGATAAAGGGGATAGCATGCGTCCTCACCGAAGTCAAGGGTGTCATGAACGGTAAGGACACGACCATCAGGACCTGGACCCACATCACACATGAGAGGGCGCATGAGCTGTGCGGGATACACGCGACGGCGTACCAGACGGGATGCCCTGTCGCAGTGGCGGTCGAGATGATCGCCAGGGGAGAGATAACTGCTACGGGCGTCAAACCTCCAGAGGTTGTCGACCCGGTGAGGTTCTGCGAGTATCTCCCGGAGAAGGAGATACCGGTCTACGAGGAGATACTGGAGACATAGTCCGGACATCACGGCGTTAATGCGATACTGACCACGCCATTGAAGCGTGACGATACACAGTCGAAATCGAGGTTCGTTAGATATTTATATCGCCATTCCTTCAGCGATATGCTCAATCGAGCATAACGAGAGGGAGATCATGTCGGTCAAGGACTCAGACGAAGCTCCTGTC
Source organism: Thermoplasmata archaeon (assembly GCA_035529455.1). GTDB lineage: Archaea > Thermoplasmatota > Thermoplasmata > UBA10834 > UBA10834 > UBA10834. The sequence continues at coordinate 11,154 of DATKWQ010000071.1, read as the reverse complement.
AACACTCAGGAGGCGCCTGCCAGGGGCCCGAAACCCGGGAAGATAGCAGCCACAGGAATGAAGAAGATTGTCGCACTCATTGTCATCGCCGCACTCCTTGTTGCGATACCGATGGGGTACATGGTCTTGCAGGAGAACGATTCAGGCGATGAAGCAGATGATGATCCAGTAATGACCGTTAATGGCGACGGTGAGTCTATCGAACTGTCCATCGCCCAGCTCGAGGAGATGTCGACGTGCTCTGGCTCAGGATATCTCATGAAGTCAACAGGCACAATAGTCGGGCCCCATGAGTACACAGGGGTTCCATTGAGGGACATTGTGGACCTGGTCTATGAAAACGACAATTACAGCCTGACCGTGGTCGCTCATGACGGATACGAGATGACATACAATTCTGGCCAGGTGGAGAACGGGACTTTTCCGACCTACGATCTCGAAGGAACGCTGCTTGGACCAGAGGATCTGACGCTCATGCTCGCATTCATTGAGGATGGCGAGAACATGCCAGTCGACGATCTTAGGATTGTGATTGTCGATGACACTGAAACGCCTGTGACTGATGGGCATTTCTGGGCGAAGATGGTGAGCAGCATAAACGTGGGACAGTACGTCGAGGACTGGACATTGCATCTCAGCGGAGTCGAGGAGATGGACATGGACCGGCAGACCTTCGAGTCGCTCGCCTCGTGTTACTATCACACGACATACTACAACTACACCAAGGATGAGGTTGATTACTCGTTCGAGGGAGTGCCGCTCTGGGTGCTGATATCCGCAATCGACGGAGGTGACGTTGAAGACGGACATTATGCGTTCAATGACGCGCTGGCCGAGATAGGTTACTTCGTGAATGTGACAGCATCGGACGGATATTCGGCCAACTTCACCTCTGAACAGGTCGCCAGAAACGACAGCATCATCGTCGCTTACAAGCTCAACGGGGAGGTGCTTGAAGAAGGAGACTGGCCTTTGAGGATTGTCGGAGAGGACCTGTCCGGAACGCAGAAGGTCAAGATGGTAGCGAGCATAGCGCTTGAAGAGTTCGAAGACGAGCCAGCATGGGAAATGGAGCTCATCGGCCTGACCAGCACTGCGCTGACCGAATGGGATTTCGTGAGTCTGTACAATTGCGAAGATGGAGCCCATATTAGCTACTATAACTACACTGTGGACCTCGTCGAACACAGCTACGCAGGCATACCTTTGTGGGTGCTGATCGGAATGGTTGATGGTGCAGATACGGATCACTGGATGTTCAACGACACACTTGCGGATCTCGGGTACAACGTAAATGTGAGCGCGGAAGGCGGATACTACACGATATTCGCGATTGAAGACATCATGTACAACGATAGTCTGATCATCGCGCTGACCTTCGATGGAGAGTATCTCACAGGAGACTACTACCCGCTGACGTTGACAGGGGAAGACCTCCCGAGCTCCATGAAGGTCAAGGGCGTTGTCAAGATAGAACTGGTCGACATTCCCGAGTGAGGAGATGAACAAGAAGCTCGTTGCGACTCTGGCAGTAGTTGCGATGGTAGTCGTAGGAAGCGCGTTCGCAGCCTATTGGCTGGGCGTGTTTCCGTCCTCGAGCTCTGTGGACATCGTCGGCGGAATCGTTGCGAACCAGTCGGATGACTACCTTACCATATGGTGCTATCAGCCGGAGCTCGAGCTGACGCTGGACGGTTACGAAGGGACGGTACGGATCCGCAACTGCGTGGCCGGCTCCGAAGTCACGGGTGCGCAGGGCGCCGTGTTCGACGACAACACGACTATCTCTATACCACCATCAGACGAACGTCGCACCATCATGGTCTCTCCGCCCCAGAAGGAGGAGTTCGTGTTCGCTGTGATGGGCGACAGCCAGGGTCACAACGACGTGCTCGAGAGCATCCTCCAAAGGTTGGATGGATGTGATTTCGCGATAATCTGTGGAGACCTGACGCCCACAGGGCGGCCGAGCGAGTTCGTACCGTTCCAGGAAGCTTTGAACTCCTCTCGGATACCGGTCTACACGGCCATCGGTAACCACGATGTCAAGACTGATGGGGCCGATGAGTACATCTCTAGACTGGGGCCAACAGAGTACTCGTTCACTTACAACGGCATAACCTTCGCGGTTGCGGATTCCTCAGACCTGAACATAACCGCGGGCCAGATAGAATGGATGCGCGATGCATTCGTGGACGCGGAGAGGAAGGTGGTGGTCACGCATGCCCCCTGCTACGATCCTTTCGACGATAACCACACCCTATTCCCTGAATCATGCGAGAGGATGCTCGACTTCGCCGAGTCAGACGATATCGACGCTGTGTTCACTGGGCACATCCACGCGTTCAACTACACGGTCATTGATGACACCGACTTCGTAATCACCGGTGGTGCAGGGGCGAATCTGGTGGACGGTGTGCATCATTTCGTCAATGTGACCGTCGATAACTCAGGTGGGATGTCGTATGAGAAATGCGATGTCATGGCCAATGCCACCCTTCAGCCGTTCGTCACACTGACCGGGGCGGACGGCGGAGCCTTGAACGTGACCTATGAAGGCCTGTTCACCATGGATATCCACAGCGGCTTCTCGTCGTTCGAGAACTACTTCGGCAACATCGGCGGAGAGGGCGACTACTCTGGTGTTTCCATAGCATATCTGGTGGACCTCATAGGAGGCATGCAGGAGGGCGACACCGTGAGGGTCACAGCCTCGGACGGGTACTCACAGGATTTCGGATACCTCAACATATACCCTGACGCGGCGTGGTTGGACCTTCAAGGGCTCATAGTCCTGGCTATGCATTTCGACGATGAATCAGTCCCCGCCTGGGAAGACGGACCTAAGCTTGTGATGATCCCATCTGACGGATTGTACAGCAACTCAGACTGTGAGGCAACCTCCTACGACGATCAGGGCTACTCAATATATCCATCAGCAGGGGCGCGTTGGATCAAGAACGTCGCATCGGTGCAGGTGATTCCCTGTCCGTAAGATTCCGCGAGATGCTCACAACTAAGGACCTGGTCACCATCGCCCTGCTCTCAGCCCTCGGTGGCGTCCTTTCGACATACGTGGGCTACTTGGGGAACCTCATCAACCACATGATTGGTGTGCCGTTCGGTGCGGGACAGTTCATGGCGGGTCTGCACGTCCTCTGGATAATACTCGCCATCGGGATCACAAAGAGGAAGGGAGCGGGAACGATCACTGGGCTCGTAAAGGGAATCGTCGAGCTCTTCACTGGGAGCACCCATGGTATCGTCATAGTCGCCGTCTCCTTGATGCAGGGGGTCACGGCAGACATATTCCTCTTCAGCGACAAGGCGAAGGAGAAGCGAGACTACACGGCCTTTGCCATAGCAGGGGCGATCTCAGCGGCGATCAATGTGGCCGTGTTCCAAGTATTCTTCTTCTCCGGCGTGCCCATCATACTCATAGCGATGCTCTGCATGTTGGCTGGCGCATCTGGGATGATCTTCGGCGGATGGCTGGCGATCGAGATGCTTGAAGCGCTCGAACAGACGGGCGTGCTTGTTGGGCGGAAGGAGTACTGTGTCGACAGCGAGAATGGAGACCATGAGGAATGGAAGCAGAGCAGGAAGGCTAAGAGACGCCGAGTCGTCTCGATGTCTGTGGTCGCAGGATTCCTCGCTGTCTTCAGCATAGGCGCTGTATACTATTTCATGTTCATATTCGCCCTTCCAGGAGGTGTGATCGCAATACAAGGTGCCGTCGAGGAGCCTTTCGACTTCACCTACAGTGACTACTCAGACATGGAGATAACAATCAATGCTGAGCTCATAGGATCCGTCACATATGTGTCTCCAAGGAACTACACGGGTGTGCCGCTCAATGTCATACTGGCAGACGCGGCCCCTACAGACCAAGCCACGGAGGTCGTCGTCAGAGCGAGCGATGGATACTTCGTGGTGTTTGAGTTTGATGACGCGATGGCCGACGACAGGCTCATACTCATACAGGAGGAGGGTGAGTTCAGATTGATTGCTGCAGATTACGACGGAGCGTACTGGGTCAGGCAGGTCATCGAAATAGAAGTGAGGTAGATGCTCGAAATCCGAAAGCTCTCAGTGCGATACAGAGGAAGGTCAAAGCCGGCGGTATCCGACCTCTCGCTGAATGTGAACCGTGGAGAGTTCGTGCTGCTTGCTGGACCGAGCGCATCGGGCAAGTCCACCGCTATGCAGGCGGTGTGTGGGTTCATACCCCACATGACCCCGGCAGAGTGCACCGGGACAATATTGCTCGACGGAGTGGAACATGGGAGCCCCGAGGCTATCGCAGGAATTGCGTGCATGGTCCAGCAAGACCCAGAGACACAGTTCTGCACTGAGACTGTCGAAGAGGAGGTGGCCTTCGGACCTGAGAACTTCAGGTTCGCACAGGCGAAGATAAGGGATTCCGTAAGCCATGCTCTTCGCAGTGTCAACGCCGACCATCTCATGGAAAGGAAGCTCTCGACGCTCTCAGGAGGAGAGAAACAGAAGGTGGCAATCGCGTCGATGCTCGCCGTAGAGCCGAAGCTTCTCATACTCGACGAGCCCACAGCGAGCCTGGACCCGAGATCGGTCGGTCAGGTAGTCGGCGCGGTGAGGGCCATGAAGGCGCGATCAGACATCACGGTTGTCATCGTCGAGCATAGGGTCAGAGACTTCATCGACATGGCGGACCGACTCTTGGTAATCGAGGAGGGGGTTCTTACTCGTGACGCCATAAAAGGAGGTGAGGAGTTCGCAGCGGCGCAGAATTCCGCCATGGTCCATCCATCATACCATAGACCGACCGGAGAAGGTACCTCACCCATCATCACCATCCGCGACCTGTCGCTTGAAATCGATGGTTGGCCGATACTAGACGATGTCAACCTCGACATTACTGAGAATTCAGTAGTCGCGTTGATGGGCGAGAACGGGTCTGGAAAGACGACCCTTCTGCGACACATGACCGGTCTTCAAATGATCCAGAGGGGAGAGATGAATATCTGCGGCCACAGAATGTCTCCTGATAGAGTGGTCGATGCGTGGACACTTGGCAGAGATGTCGGTCTCGTGTTCCAGAACCCGAACCATCAGATGTTCGAAGACACCGTCGAGAAGGAGATACTCTTCGCGACGCACAACTTCCAGACTTCCGAGCAGAAGGCGCTCCTTGCAGTAACAGGGTTCGAGGAGAGGGAAGGACTGAAACGCTTCGTGCATCCCCATTGTCTCAGCTTTGGCCAGAAGAGGCGGGTCAATATTGTCTCAGCATACTCCCACGAGCCGCGCGTGCTCCTGCTAGATGAGCCCTTTGCTGGCCAGGACCAAGGGAACGTCGACCGCATCGTGTCCCTCGTGGCTGACATCCACAGAAGCGGCAAGACCTTGGTGATAGTCACCCATGACGAGGACTTCGCGAGGCAGTTCTGCACCGATGCGGTGGTGCTCTACGAAGGAAGAGTCGTCGCGTCGGGGCCGACTGAGTCTATCCCCGAGGGCGTGTGGAGGAGCCTCCGCGGAGGGGACCGGGGATGACCGCTGATGCCAGGTCTCATCTCCCAGGGCTGAACCCAGTGACCAAGCTCATTGTGCTGGTAACAATATCGGTCTTTGTACTGCTCGCGAGCTCACCACTGACGATGCTGCTCATCGTTGCTTCTGTCCTGGCGGCGAAACAGTGGTTCGGCACCAAAGGACGGTTCACGAAAGGTGTGATTGGGTTCGCATCGGCCATCTTCATCGCGCAGATCCTGTTCAATCACTCCGGAGAGACGATGGTGTCTCTGTGGTTGATATCGGTCACTGAGGGCGGGGTGAATTCTGGAGTGGCAATAGCGGGGAAGTTCCTGAGCCTCATCATGATGTCGTGGATATTCGTCGCGACTACCAGGCCTTCGGAGTTCTCATCCGCCTTGATCTGCGCGAAGATACCCTATCGATATGCCTACTTGCCAGCCCTGGCAATGCGATTCGTCCCCATCTTCGAACTCGAACTGGGGTCTGTTAGGGAAGCGCAAGTCGTTCGGGGGCTGAAGCTTGACAAGAGCGTCAGAGGGCTGATACGCTCGGCAAAATACACAGTCCTCCCGATGTTCTTCCTGGCGATGTTCAAGGTGAACTCCCTCGCAGCATCTATGACGGGGAGGGGCTTCGGGGCGAGCAAGGAGCGAACACTCCTTCATCCGAAGAGACTCACGCGTTGGGACTTGGCGCTGATGCTCTCCACTGTCGGAATGGTAGTCGTCGTCCTATTGATAGACCGATGTCAGGACTGGCCACCTTCAATCATCTACTGACCAGAGGCCTTTTCGATCTATGTCATCGGCCATCTGAATCATCGATCCGCCGTCCTCTCTGAAAGGCGCATAGCGTCTGAGTGCCTTTGATACGGCCGACTCGAGGTCCTTCATCCGCTGCGAGCCAGAGACCACAAAGTAGGAATTGGCGATTTCCTTGCAGAACCGCGTCTTCTCAACTGTGAACATCGGATGCATGCTCAGGATGCTAGAGCAAATCTCGCCTACGTCATCGATGACATCGGTCTCGGAGGATTCCTCGAAGTCGATTCCCGTCACTCCCTTCTGACTCAGAATGAAATTGCGTGTGATTGCGTCCCCCCTTCGCATGTTGTAGTCTAACGCATCATGAAACGATGCAAGCCAAACACCGAGGGATTTCGCGATTGAGTCCAAACGCGAACGGCCTTCTTCTCCTGACAGAGACTCCGTTAGCCATATATCGTCGAGGGCATCGGATAGCGTCTCACCTTCCACGAATTCCATTACCAACACGTTGTCACGATGCGCGATTACGCCTGGCACTGACACTTCCTTCTCAACACACGTCTCAAGGACGGTCCGCTCCTTCAGAGCCCTGCTGGTGGCGTCCTCAGCAAATACCTTCACAACGACGGGCTTACCGTCGAGAACGCTCTGGAAGACGGCGTTCTTCCGGCTGAAGAATGGCTCGCGGACCCGGCTGTCGATTAGTCCCTGCATATCGAATTCCATCAAAGCACCTGTGCTCTCCACTCGTCAATCCATGATGGTCAAGACACTACTTAATTGACTTCGGTGGGAATGGCGCGTCCAGCATGCCTGCGAATTTGTCCCAGTCTATCATCGCAAACCGCCAAAAGCGTTAAGTCGAAGGCCAATACTCTCCTATCGCGGATTGCGTCACACGGTGAGTGATTTGAGACCATCTACAAAGAGTGTCAGTGCGGTTCTGACAATGGTATTTGGGACATGTCTAATGCTGTCCATCCTGCTCTCCGCCAACAACGGGAGTGCGTTGCAGACCGAATTCATACAGGTACTTTCCATCGACGACTACTCCAAAGAAGTCACAGCGGGGTCCACGACCACCTATAATTGGACCATCGTGAATGTAGATTCCGGGGCGGACCTCCGCGTAGTGGTGGAGGCAGCCATCCAAGGCAGAGGTTGGACATGCACCGTGAACGACCCGGAGATCGTCCTTCTATCAGACGAGCTGGGAACTGTGACGGTGACCGTGACAGCTCCTCTGGAATCGGGATCCGTTAAGTCTAACCTGAGCGTGAACTTCGCGGTTTATCACGACGTCTACCTCGTCCAGATCACCGAGGTGGGAGCGGACACAGTCATCGTAGGAGCTTTCGCGAGCGCGAACAAGGTGCTGGGAACATTCGATAACCCATTGCCGTCCCCGCTTGACAATGAATGGGGCGTCTTCCTGCTGGATGTGGTGATATGGCTTGCGATAGCCTATGCGATTGCCTACTCGATGGATGGGATTGGATGGGCGCTCACAAGAAAGACGAAATCCATGCTGGACGACATCATTCTTGGCATTGTCAGAACCCCCGTGTTGATACTGGTGTTCGCCTATGGCCTCGTACAATCCCTTGATGCACTCCACATGCACATACCGACGGATCTGCGCGCGTCCATCATGTCGTTGTACGGAGCGCTAGTGGTCCTAATCATATTCTACCTGGCCTACAAGCTCTTCAAGAAGATACTCTTGTACTATGGCAGGATCATCGCCAAGAAGACCGCCAGCAAGATTGACGATGTGCTCATACCTGTTGTAGAGAAGCTCGGCGTTGTGGTCATAGGATTTGCAGCTTTTGCCTATGCTCTCGGCGCTCTGAACGTGGACCTGACGATGTTCGTTGCAGGAGGCGTTGTGATATCGATGGTCATCGCCTTCGCAGCACAGGAGACGCTGTCCAACTTCTTCAGCGGAATATTCCTCCTGCTCGACAGACCGTTCGCAGAAGGGGACACTATCATCCTCAGCGACGGAGATTGGTGCGAGGTCAGACGCATAGGCATGAGAACCACCAGGCTGTACCGATTCACGGATGCGTCCATCGTGTCGCTTCCAAATAACAGTCTCGTCAACGACAAGATAATCCGCATGTCGAACGTCTCCGACCCCGGCAGGGTGAATGTCAATGTGGGGGTCGCATATGGCTCAGACCCGACGAAGGTACGGGAGACCATCATGACGGCCATCAAGGACAACCAGTACTCCCTTCTCGACGATGAGAACAAGCAGCCGATCATCATATTCGACGAGATGGCCGACTCCGCGTTGATATTCAAGGTGATCCTATGGATCAACGACCGGAGCAAGCGTATCGCAGCCAGAGACAAGCTCGTAGAGGACATCTACCGGAGACTCAACGAAGCGGGCATCGAGATACCGTTCCCGCAGAGAGTGGTGTATCTCAAGAAGGAGGGCTGAGGCCCGGTTCGAGGCCTTGGCCGTGTATGTGGAGGAAATGATATGGCGGATGATAAGCCGATAAGCGACATCCGAGTGGCGGATGTCATCGAAGAGATCAAGAAGACGACGAAGCCGGCGACGGTCAGCATAGACGCAGACCTTCGCGACGCCGTTGTCTCAATCATCGAGAACAGTGAGACCAGGAAGGTCTACGTCGTAGATCACGACGGCAAGCTCAAGGGCACGATAACCCTGGAGACGCTGTTGAGATATGCGGGCTATACGCTTGGCGTGAGAAAGCCTGGAATGACCTCGTTGCTGAGATGGTTCGCAGAGATAAAGAACGACAAGGTGACCGAGGTCATGACCAAACCGGTCAGAGTCCTCCAGGACGAGATGTTGGTCAATGTCACAAGACTGATGGTGGAGAACCATCTGAATGACCTGCCAATAGTCGACGACAACGATGTTCTGGTCGGGGAGCTGAACGGGCTGGACATACTGAAATCCAGCGTGAAGCACTGGTCCTGACCACCCTTTCCCGCCGCGGGCAAGGTGTATCAGTGGGGTCCGAGCACCCTGCTGTCCACAGGCACTACGGCAACGCCGAACTTCGTCAGCTCTCGTTCCATGCCCACCACATATTCAGATCCCATGGGAGTCTCTGCCTTGTCCCAGTCCTGTATCGTCCTGGCCAGTATCACCATGTCTGGTCGCGCCTCTGCTATGACCTCCTCGAAGTTCATCGCGGTCACGTGAGCCACGATATCCACCTTCTCGATGACGCCCTCCTGGACGGCGAGCGGTCGGCTCTGCCTTTCTGCAACAACGATCTCGACATCCTTGGTCTTCTTCAACTGCCTAATGACCTGTATTCCCAGGCGTTCAGCCCCAATCACCAACACACGCATCGAACTCACCCCTCGAACTCATATCACGCCGAACTCCACCATCAAATACACCAATAAAGTGATTATCAGCAAGGCCGGGACCGATATCCTCAGACCGCTCCTCATAAGGTCCTTCCTGGAAAGGATACCCGTCGAGTATATCAGTGTGAACGGGGGAGTTCCGATGGGCGTGATGAATGATATTGAGACAGAGAACGCACATACGAGGACGAGCAGTTTGGGATCCACCATCAGTTCATCGGACATCCCTATCAGTATCGGGGCCAGAATGGCTGCCGTTGCCGTGTTGCTCATGAAATTCGAAAATGCGATTGACACCGCTGAGACCGCCAACATGATGAAGATTATGTGAAAGTCCCCTGTGAGATCCACCAGTATCTCTGCCATCCACGCAGCAGCCCCGGACTGTTGAAGGCCTTCGGCCAATGCCAAACCCGCCCCGATGATGAGGAATATGTCCCATGAGATGGACCTTGCGTCCTGCCAATCCAGAGTCCTCGTTGCGAACAACAGGACTGACGCGCTGAGAGCGACGATGGCGGCGCTCATGAAGCTCGCGTGAAAGCCCAGCGCATTGCCTATCTCCGCTCCGGCTATCCACAACACGACCGTGGGGAAGAATATCCCCAGCGTCTTCTTCTCCCCAGGATTGAGAGACCCCATCTCCTTCAACTCCTGGACCACCGAAGCGATATCGAGCGTGGTTGTTTGAACCGGGAACAACTTGCGGAGCATCAGCCATGAGATGAACAGCAACACGACGCTTGCGGGAATGCCGATCATCATCCAATCCAGAAATGTCCAATCGGTCTCCCTTGCCAGGATGCCGGAGGCCACTGCGTTCGGAGCGGAACCTGTTATGGTAGCCATGCCCCCCAACGCAGAGCCAATTCCGATGCCCAGAAGGAAGAGTATCGAGAGCTTCTTCTTGTCCTTCCCGGCCCTCGAGGCAATTCCAAGAACCACAGGTATAAGCAAGGCGACCGTCGCGGTGTTCGATATCCACATCGACAAGACTGCGGCCACGAGCATGAATGAGAGCAGCACCTTGCCGACATCGCCCCCGAAACGCGCCACGATCCCATATGCCAGGCGACGATCTATACCGTGTTTCCTGAACGCCTCCGCCATGATGAGGCCGCCCATGAGGAGGTAGACCACTGGGTCGGCGAACGGCTGCAGGGCTTCGGCCGTCGGGAAGATGCCATAGAAGGTAAGCAGGACCGGCACGAGCAACGCTGTGACCGGGAGGGGGAGTCCGCCGAAAGTCCATAACATCGAGACGCATACGAATATCGCCAAGGAGTACTGTATCTGGTCATCTACGGGCAGAGGCGCTACTGTCATGACGAGCAGCGCTATGAAAGGCACCAGCACCTTGATAGACCGTTGCGCGATTTTCGGGAGCCTGGCGAAGAACTTGAAGAATGTTGGCGTGAGTTCGATTATCTCATGACCCAACGTGCCAATGGCGCTCGTGATCGGCAGTTGCTTGCGTTTCTCCCCGCTCATCTGACCGCTATCG
>DATKWQ010000070.1:0-36122 GCA_035529455.1 Thermoplasmata archaeon | reverse complement strand
CCTGCCCCGAGCGTTCGTAACCTACGGCTTCTGGCGCTGGAAACAGCTGCCGCCGAAGATGAAGGAACTGGCCCAGCGCTTGGACATCAACGTCAAGCCGGTCAGGGCGGACACCCTGGACCTGAAGATACTGAAGGGCGTAAGTCCGTGCACCGCGGGAGGATATTCCGTCGATGCGGTGCTCGTGACCGAGAAACCACACTCGCTTAAGAGGACCGGCGAGATGCTGAAGGTCATAGCTGATGTCGACCTGTCGGAGGAGTTCGGTGTCGCCAGGGTGGACCCTGGAAAGGGCAGGCTTAGGATATTCGCCGGTGGACAGATAACCGCCACGGACGAGTCCGCCAAAGCCGCGACGGAGTTGTTCGAGAAGGGCGCGAGGGCGCTTCTGAGAGCGAGCCTGTGCACGAGATGCGGGATATGCGTAAGGAGTTGCGAGCAAGACGCCATATCCCTCGACGAAGAGATTACGATCGACGAGGGGAAATGCACGCACTGCGGAGCGTGTGTCGACAGCTGCGTTGTCGCCCACTACTTCGACAAACTCGCATCTGGCCTCACGGCTCCCGCGGCCCCGAAGAAGAACAAGAAGAAGCGCGGGAAGAGGCGTTGATCGGCCTTACTCGTCCTTCAGCTTCTTCGCGACGCTGAGCGTCTCGCTCTTCGCCTTAGACACGCCCTTCTTGCCCATGCCGACAGCCTTCTTGAAGAGCGGCTTCGTCTCGCGCACGACCGTCTCGGTCGCGTGCACGCCGGCCTCTATCACCTCGCCCGTCACCGTCGCCGCTTTCCTCGTCCCTCTGTCCACGATGCTCCTGCTCGGAACGCCGCCGCAATCGGCACAGCTGGCCGCGTTGCCGATATCTTTGCCACACTTCGAACATTTCGCCATATGTCCTCACTACCCAAGAGTACCCTCACCCAACCCTATAAACATATCATAGGCATTTACAGCAGCAAAAGCGACAAAGGGCGGCATGGGAAGGTAGCATGGCAGACATCGTGATGATAGTCAGCGCGATAGCGGGATTCGCCCCGGCTATGGGGCTGATGTTCTACACCCTCCGCAACTATACCTTCCCGGCGGTCGAGAAGCCGTTCTTCGACGACAGGAAAGTGTTCGCGTTCTTCGCCCTGGGCATCGTGCTCGGGATGCTCCTCTTCGCCTTCGAGGAATGGGGCGGCACCGCCTCCTCGGAGGAGACACTGCTCGTGCTCATAATCGGCTTCGCCCTGATGGAGGAATCGATGAAGCTGGTGGTACTCAACTTCCCGCGGTTCCAGCGCAAGATAGACACGGCGTTCTACGGACTCTCCTTCGGGCTCGGCATCGCCGCGACATTCACCTTCGCCACGATATACGCGAGCGCGCTGAGCATAGAAGACCCGAGGGCGATAGACATGCTCGCCTACGCCCTCCTGGGATTCCAGTTCGTCCTGCTCCACGGGGCGACGACGGCGTTCATCGGGATCGGTGTGGCCCGTGGAGAGATCAAACCATACTTCTCAGAGGCACTCCTAATACACATCGGTTACAATGTGCTGATGGTGCCGTTCTTCATGTACGACATATTCGAGCCACCATTGAACTTCATAGGGCTCGGCGCGGCGTACGTGATAGTGATATATGGATACGTCAAGCTACACAGGCTCTCATTGCCAGTGTTGATCCAGGACGCCAAGAGGCTGGTTGGGCCTAAGAAGAAGACGAAGGTGAAGCGGTGATCACGCTATCCTGTACCGCCCATCGCTGACCTCGTAGACGAGGCTGCTCTCCCTCAATCTGCTTATGACCGACGCGGGGTCGTCCTTCCCCAGGATCGACAAGACCCGCTGGACATCATCCACACCGAAATCCCCCAGCTCGCCTGTGAGTCCCCTGGCGACCGCCTCCGCCCGCTCGGCAGAGTCCTTGAGTACCGAGGCGCTCTTCGCGACGCGCATGTACGGGTCGTCCGGCGATCTCGCGCGCGAACGCCTGAACTTCCTGCCGTTCGCGAGCTTCTCGTTCGCCTGGGCGACCATGCCTGCGAGCTCCATCGGGGAGTCGCATTCGAACTTGAACATTGACTTGCGCAGCGTGACCTTCCGGCCGCAAGGGCACGAGCTGGTCTTCTTGCTGGCTTCGACGCCGCGCGCCTTCCCGCAGGAAGGGCAGATGATCAGGCCGTACTTCAGTGGCGATCAACTCCTGCGCATGGAGATATCAAAACGACCGGAACTCCTTCTCGAGCAGCTTCAGGTCCTGCTCCAAAAGCGTGAGCGGACTGATGGGTACGAGCAGCACCGAGTCGGTCACCGCGACCTTGTCGTTCAGATGCTGCAGCAACTTCAGCACCTTGGGGAAACCGTTCTGCGACACGAGGTACTCGATGCCCGAGAGCAGCACCACGCATCCCTGGTTCTCGGTGACGAACGTCTTGATGTCCGAATACAGCAGTGCCAGGTTGGAGGGGTCGCGCGAGTAGCCCTTCTGCTGGTCCATAGAGAGCCACAGGAATGGGGCTCCCTGGAGGTCGTACCTCTCCTTGACCTTCTCCGGATACTCCCTAGTCACGCACAGGCTCGGAACGCCGTGCTTGAACGCGTCGACCAACATGTCGAAGGACTGGTCCGGTATCTCCTCCTTTATCAGGTAGGAGTAGGAGGACTCCATCGTGTACTTCCTCTCTGTCCCGACATCCGCGGGCTTGCCAGGGCGCAGGTTGTCGACGACTTCGTAGACCTGGAGGACGCACGAGAGATAGCCCTTGCTGGCACATTCTATCTCGTCGACCTCGAAGCGCTTGGAGGTGACCTGAGAGACTATGCCCGACAGGTATCCCCGGGCGAAATCGCACATGTTGCCGTCCTTGGATTCCAGCGACTCCTCGAGGTTCACGACCATCACGGTTTCCTCAGCGGACTCGACCCTGATGCGGCTGAGCCCCGCCTCCATCCAGATGGGGCCTATGACCGCCTTGACCTCGTTGAGCGAGGAGCACTGCAGGCCGTAGCTGTCCACAAGCGCTCTGCCACATCGCTGGCCATAACGATACAGCATCAGTTTCGCTCTCTGATCCCCCTCGGTGATCTCGAGCTCCTCCCTCAGGTGAGACAGGGCGACGCCCGGCATGACGAAGAACTGTGTGGCCCTCATCCGGAGCCCTCCACCATCCTCCGCGTTATCTCCGCGAAAGCGTTCTCGACATTGGCATCAGTCTTGGCACTGGTCTCCAAGACCGGCGAGCCTATCTGGTCGCCGAAGGCCTTGACGTCGGTGACGGAGTACGACTTGTCAAGGTCACTCTTGTTGACTAGAATAGTGATCGGTACCTCCCCTGCGACAGACAGGAAGCCGTCTATCCATGACGAAAGCGACTCGAACGTCTCCCGCCGCGTGAAGTCGCACACCGCCAGTGCCCCGGCCGCGCCCCTATAGTACGCCGCGTGCAGAGACTTCTGTGTGCGCTGTCCCAGTATGTCCCAGACCATCAGGTTGACCTCGACCTCGTCGAAGATCACCGTCTTCTTCGATACCTTGGTGCCAAAAGACATCAGATATTTGTCGTCGAACGCGTCGAAGACGAACCTCCTCACGAGGCTGGTCTTGCCTACGGCGCCATCGCCCAGGAGACAGACCTTGAGGATGTACTTGTTGGATGGCATCGGAAAACACTCCGCTAATGCTTCGGAGTCTATTTAACCGTTCAGAAATCGCGTCCAACCAACCCCTCTTTGTCTGTGAGGACACGCGACGGAGAACTGCACGCGACGGTCGAGGGAGCGTCAGTCAAGTACTTATGCGTGCAAGTGCTTGCTTGCTATGATGGTTAGCGCGAGAACGGCGAAGCGTGGTCATTCGCCTGCGAGGGAGCGGATACTCGACGCTGCCCTCGATGTGTTCGCGGAGAAGGGTTTCGCGGGAGCGACGACGAGGGATATCTCCGCCAAGGCCGATGTGAACGAGGTCACCCTCTTCAGGCACTTCGATTCGAAGAAGGGCCTCTACGCAGCGGTCATATCGGAACGGTCGCCGATCGCGGAAGTCGAGAGGAGCCTGGAGTTCGACACCGGAATACCAGTGGACGAACTGCTGAGGGCGAATGCGGCTTCAGTGCTGTCTGTGCTGCGCGCGAACCGACGCCATTTCATGCTACTGATGGGTGACGCGTGGAGGTCCCAGAAGACGAGGAGCATGATCAGCCGACTGGCCGTGGAGAGGGGGATTGCAATCGCCTCGGGACTGATGGAAGAGCTGATGGACGCGGGGAAGATGCGGAAAGGGGATCCGGAAGTCGCCGCACGTGCGATGGTCGGCATGATACAGTCATATTTCCTGACCACGGACATCCTTGCCGGGCGGAAGCCCGACCCGGCTGAGGATGCGAGGATGCTGGATGGGTTCGTGGGGATATTCCTTGACGGTACCCGCTCCGGAGGGAGAAGATGAACGACAGTATCTCAGAAATGGAAACGCGAAGCGCCAGACATCTGGAGGACGCAAACATGCATGTGGTTCGCACGAGGGGACTCTCGAAGGCCTTCGGCACGATAACCGCCCTTGAGGGCCTCGATCTGGACATACCGAAGGGATGCGTCTACGGCATGATCGGACCCAACGGGTCAGGCAAGACCACCACCATAAGGATACTCAACGGCCTCCTCAGAGCCTCATCGGGAAAGGCGTGGCTGATGGACGAGGCCGTGCCTGTCACTTCGAACATCCACAGGATAGGCTACATGCCGCAGGAGATGGCGATATACATGGACCTGACGGTCTTGGAGAACCTGGAGCTCTTCGCCGGCATGTACTCGATGCGCGGGGAGCGTTTCAAGGAGAGGGCCGGCCACCTCCTGGACATGATAGACCTGAAGGACAGGGGCTGTTCGCTGGTGTCCGAGCTGAGCGGTGGGATGAAACACCGGGTATCACTGGCGTGCGCCCTGATACACGATCCAGAGCTGGTCTTCCTGGACGAGCCGACGGTCGGCGTCGACCCGGAGCTCAGGGCGGGATTCTGGGATTACTTCTCAGAGTTGAAGAGGGCTGGCAAGACCGTCGTCCTCACGACGCACTACATGGACGAGGCGGTCAGGTGCGACAGGGTCGGGATGATGAGGCTCGGCAGGATGATAGCCGAGGATACGCCGGAAGGGCTCACGGAATCGACTGGAACAGACAATCTCGAGGACGCGTTCCTCCGCAAAGCGCGGGAGGGAGGCGGATGAACCCGGGCAGGGTGGTCGCGATCGCCATGAAGACGCTTCGGTCGCTGAGACACGATCGCAGGACTGCGGGGTTCCTGGTGCTGATGCCGCTATTCATGATCGCTATCTTCGGCTACACCTTCGGCGGAGCCATCAAGGACGTCGATGTCGTGGTCGTGAACCTGGACGAAGGGGGTGCGACGGGCTCTGTTGCCGACAGGATCGTGGCCGACCTCGAGACGAGGGAGGTGCTGCGTATCGAGTACCTCGACCAACCTGAGGCAGGTGAGGACGCCGTCCGTGAGGGAAGGGCATGGGCACTGATATTTTTCACTCCCGACTTCACGAGCCGCGTGGAGGCTGCGATCGACGCCTCGCGAGCCAGCTCGTTCGCGGACATAGGCCTCCTGGATCTGTACCTCGATGCGACGAACCCCAACATAGCGCAGGCAGTCATCACGGAGGTGCAGACAGCCATACAGAGCGTTCTCATCGATCACTACCACGTCAACCCCGTAATCGTGATGAATGAGCACATGGTCTACGGTGCGGACGCGGAGTTCATAGACTTCTTCGCGCCCGGGGTCATGGGGCTCGCAGCCATGATGATCACGTTCATGCTCTCCATCATCTCGTTCGTCCGGGAGAGATCGACCGGCACGCTCGACAGGCTGCTCACCACACCAGTCACGGAGGGGGAGATAGTCGGCGGATACGCCCTTGCGTTCGGGGTCGTTGCGCTCATCCAATCGACGGTCATCCTCGTGGCGGCGATGCTGCTGTTCCAGGTCGCGATAGAGGGCAGCGCGCTTATGGTGCTCTTGACGATATTCCTGCTCGGAGTCGGCAGCCAGGGGTTGGGGTTCCTCCTTTCGTCGATAGCGAAGAACGAGTTCCAAGCAGTCCAGTTCACACCCCTGATACTCTTCCCATCGATACTCCTCGCAGGGGTGTTCTGGCCCCTGGAAGCCGTTCCGGACATCCTCAGACCGGTCTCAGACTTCATACCACTCACATACGCGGTAGATGCGTGCAGGTCGATCATGATCAGGGGCTGGGGCATCGCGGAAGTGTGGCCGCAACTTGTCGTTCTCGCCGGGTTCGCGGCTGCGACGCTGTTGCTCAGCGCGTACAGCCTGAAGAAGAGGGGGTGAAGGGACATGAACGCACGGCCAAGGGTGATACTGGTCACGGACGACGGTGAGGTCACCAACAGGCAGCTGGAGGCGCTGGCGGCGGTGAGGGATGAAGGCAGCATCAAGAGGGCCGCGGCTGCATTGGGCATATCGACCCCCGTACTGTACAAATACGTCAAGGAGGTGGAGGCGCGATGCGACGAGAGACTCGTTCGTTCGGATAGCAGGGGCACGAAACTCACGCCCGCCGGGGATGCGCTTCTGCGCAGACTGGATGCGCTGAGGCTCCGCATGGACGAGCGTGACACGCTGCACGTCGCTGGGACCCTCGTCTCCGAACTCTGCCTCCTCAGCGCCGCATCAGCGCTGACACAGAGAGGCGTGGGTTGCAGGGTGACCATATCCACCGACGACGAGAACCTCCGGATGATCGACGAGGCAAGGGTCGACTGCGTGATCGTGGACGATCCCCTGAATGCCATGGAGCGGGCGGACAGGATAGAAGGGGTCGAGATTGGGCCGGACATGCTCCTGCTCCGCGAGTCAGGAACGGACTTCGTGGAGCTCGCGTTCGGCGCGCAGAGACTAGGGTTCAGGTATCTAGAGGAGAACGGGCGTGAGTTCGCAGTGTCCAAGAAGATCTTCGAACCCGCCCTCCTTGACAGGACCGACCTCAGCTACTTCGTCAACAGGAGCCTCGTCAGGAGGGGCATCGTGTCCGCCCATGATGCTATGGAACAGGACTGGTCGATCCACTCGATAGTCGCCCTGCCGTGTTCGGAACACTCGGATGTCGGCGACTTCGTCGCGCATGCCAGGCGTGTGGGGATTTACCCTAAAGGATAAAGCTATACCCTTTTCAGCAAAACCCTCAAATACGCCCCCGCTTGTTCACCGTCCCGGTGATAGGCGTGGCAGAAGCTAAGGAGCCAAAACCGGAGTTTACTAGGAAGGTAATAGAGGCAGGGGGCAAGACGGTCAACCTATGCTTCCAATGCGGGACATGCACGGGGAGCTGCCCGTCCGGGAGGCAGACCGCCTTCAGGATAAGGAAGCTGGTCCGAAGGGCCCAGCTCGGGTTCGAGGAGGACATCCTGCCATCGGATGATCTGTGGCTGTGCACGACATGTTTCACATGCTACGAGAGATGCCCGAGAGGCGTGGAGATCGTCGATATCGTCATGGCGCTCAGGAACATGGCCGTCAGGGCGGGGTACATGGCCGAGGCGCACAGGAAGGTCGCTGAGCTCATATCGAAGACTGGCCACCTCGTTTCGTTGAGGGACCAGGACAAGGAGCTCAGGGGAAGGCTGGGCCTGGAAGAGACCCCGCCGACCGTGTTCTCCGACCCCAAGGCGCAGGAGGAGGTCGTGAAGATCGCCGCGCTGTGCGGATTCGACAAGCTCGTTGCAGGAGGTAAGTGAGATGGCGAAGTACGGATTCTTCCTGGGCTGCATCATGCCGCTCAGGTATCCAGGGATAGAGAGCTCGACACGGGCGGTCATGGAGTCGTTGGGTGTCGAGTTGGTTGACATGAAGGGAGCGAGCTGCTGCCCGGCACCAGGTGTAATGAGGTCTTTCGACCAGACATACTGGATGGCGGTCGCCGCGAGGAACCTCGCGATAGCTGAGAAGATGGGCGTCGACATCGTTACGATCTGCAACGGATGCTTCGACACGCTGTTCGAGGTCGCGCACAAGCTCAACCACGACGAGGAGCTGAGGGCGAAGGTCAACAAGATACTGAAGGATGCCTCGGGGATGGAGTACAAGGGCACCGTCAACGTTAGGCACTTCGTCGAGCTGCTGTACAAGGACATCGGCGTCGACGCGGTGAAGGCGAAGGTCAAGGGCGATAAGCAGCTGAAGGCCGCGGTGCACTATGGCTGCCACTTCCTGAAGCCCAGCAACATCAAGAAGATCGATGATGCGGAGAGGCCACACGTCTTCGACGACCTCGTCGAGGCCGCCGGGATGGTCAGCGTGCCCTACAAGGACAAGGGCATGTGCTGCGGCGCCGGAGGCGGCGTAAGGGCGAGGACCCCGGACGTGGCGCTGGCGATGACGAAGGAGAACCTGGTCAACATGACGAACGCTGGCGTGGAGGTCATCGTCGACTGCTGCCCCTTCTGTCACCTGCAGTACGACGTGAGCCAGCCACAGCTGAAGGAGTTCAACATACCCGTGTTGCACCTGTCGCAGCTGCTAGGGCTTGCGTTCGGCCTCGAGAAGGAGAAGCTCGGGCTCGAGTGCCACCAGGTGAAGGTAAACCTTTAGGAGATCCAGGAGAGCGCCGGAGATGCACGTTGCGAGGCTGTTGGCAGTGACCGAGGTCCGCAACGTGCCTCCGGACATCCGACCGTTCGTCGAGTTCCGGGCGGCGATGGAGGAACGGGAGCTCGACGAGGGCGAGCTCGTCGCAATACTTGTGATCGAGACCACGAGCTGCTACGTGCCCGTGTTCCTCAAGGACGCGGAGAGCATGACGGAGCTCGAGAAGCGTCTCGCGGACCAGGACGCCAAGCTCGCCACCGATTCGCGGGACGCGCTGGCCCAGCACCTCGGGTGAGGCCGGCCAGCAAGATTCATTATGCACGGACGCTTACACCCTGACAGAACCACGGACGCGGTGCCATGAAGAAGTTGTACAAGTGCTTCACATGCGGCAAGGTCTACGACGACGAGGAGCGAGCAAGGGCGTGCCACGGTGCACCGGTGCAGTCCATGGTCGAGGACGAGACGCGACGCAAGCCGAGGTTCCTCGGCAATTGAGCCGTTGACATCATTTTGTTGAATCCGCTCGACGTGTCTCCGACGGGGATGAACGCGATGTCGCTCGAACTACTGCATAAGGACATCGACAGGAACTGGACGAAGCACCTCCGAAGGACGAGGGAGATGCTCAAGATACCCAGCGTGTCGATGACTGGAGAGGGGATAGAAGAGACAGCCAGGGCGCTTTCCGACATGCTGACCAAGATGGGTACGAAAGTCAAGACGTTCAAAGCGGGAAAGAACAGCCATCCCCTGGTCGCTGGCGATCTTGATGTCGGGGCGGACAGGACGGCGCTGCTCTATGGCATGTACGATGTCCAGCCGGTCGGCGACATCGATCTATGGGATCACCCGCCGTTCGGGGCCACGATAGTCAAGCAGGAGCCGTTCGGCGAAGTGCTCGTGAATCGTGGTGTATTCAACTCGAAGGCTTCACTGATGGGGACTCTCCTCGCAATCGAGACCATGATGGACAGAGGGGAGCTGCCGTTGAACATACACTTCCTCCTCGAGGGGGAGGAGGAGCTCGGAGGGCAGAGCTTCCCGAAGTACGTACACAAGAACAAGGCGAAGCTGTCGAAGGCGGACGTCGCGTTCGGGTTCGATTACGGCGAGAACGCGAACGGTGTCCCCGTCATTGCGCTCGGGATGAAGGGGTGTATGTACTTCGACCTGTCCACGAAGGGGTCGGCGCGCGGCGGCCCGACCGAGGGGGAGATACACAGCAGCGACGCCGTCATCGTCGAGAGCCCGGTCTGGAGGCTCGTTCATGCCGTCTCGAGCATGGTGGATGAGAACCAGGACCCGGCGATCGATGGCATGTGGGACGATGTGGCGGAGCCCGCGAAGGAGGACCTCGCACTGGTACGCAAAGTCGCAAAGGTATTCGACCAGGACTGCTACGCCCGCGAGATAGGTGTCAAGAGATTCAAGGTCAAGGGGTCGAAGGAGAAGCTCCTGAGGAAGTATCTCTTCGAGCCGTCGCTGAACATAGACGGCATAGTTGCAGGGTACACGGGCGAGGGGTCGAAGACCGTGCTGCCCGATAGCGCCAGCGCCAAGGTAGACATCCGCCTGGTGCCGAACATGTCCGTAGAGGGGACATTCAAGAAGGTGGAGGCGCACCTCCGGAGGCGGGGCTTCACCGATGTCGACATCGGAAGGTATGAGGACTATCCATGGACCAAGGTGTCCATCAACGAGCCCATCTCGCAGGCGAGCATCGAGGCCATGAGGTACCACGGGAAGGAACCCGAGGTATGGCCGTTGACCGCGGGTTCGGCACCGTTCTACCTTTTCGACCAGTTTCTGGGCGTACCATGGGGAGGCTCGGGTCTGGGTCACGGAGGGAGGGCTCACGCGCCCAATGAGTATGCCGTAGTCGAAGGGATGAGGGAATTCGAGAAGAGCATAGTGACGCAGATGCACATGTATGTAGAGATAGCCGCGAGAAACTCAGGCGTATGATGTTCCGTTCTTGAATTATCGAGGGCCGCCCGAGCGCATTGGGCGCGTGTGGTGTGCGTAATACCTATTCAAGATGATCTTGCTCTTTTCGACAGCGAGACCGGCCCGTGTGTGCGGGGGCACAACGGTCAGCACGGAGGCATTGAAAGGCATCCAGTTGTCCGTGGTTTATAAGCTCACAAAACCGCATATAAGCGGGTTACCAGCATGCGCCACAATGCCACAGAAAAATGCGGATTGTTTATATAGCATTATGTATAATGCGACGAGTGAGAAAGATACATAGCGAACTTTGGCAGAGAGCCGCCGGAGATTTGGAATTGGGGGTATCGAGATATGGCTAGAATTGGCATGAAATCGGTGCGTATGCTGTCAATCCTGATTGTTGTAGCCTTGTGCGTGTCAGCAGTACCGATGATAACTGGAAAGGATAATGTGACCAACGCTGCTGCGGCCGTGCATGACGGATATGTCAGAATCGGCTGGGTGAGCGAGGTCGTGAATTGGAACCCGCTGCTGATTGAGATGGTCGAGGACTACGTGACCTCGTTCCTGCTCTACAGCTGCCTGTTCACATACGACGAGAACTGGGGAGGACCAATCAACGACCTGGCGACCGGATGGTACCAGGAAGTGGACCCAGTCGACAACAGTATGATTACTTACATCAACATCACACATAACTCGTACTTCAACAGTGCCAGTGATTTGACAGGGAAGACCCACCAGCTGACCGCTGAGGATGTCGAGTTCACCTTCAACCTGATAAAGTCGGAAGAGGGTTACACATATGACTGGTACTTCACGGAGATAACCGTCCTTGGCACGGCCAACGCGACCGGCACCGGCGCCTTCCAGGACCAGATCCAGTTGTACACGGAGTACCCGAAGGCGACTCTGATCGATGACATCACATCGGTCCCGATTCTCCCGATGTACCTCTGGGAGGGCTACTCCAACCCGTTCGCGGGGATGCAGCCCACGCAGCTCGTGGGCAGCGGACCGTTCGTGTTCGAGGACTGGCTGAAGGGCGGATGGTACAAGTTCAAGACCGCGCCGAACTACCACGGATCCTTAACCCATCCAGGTGAGGACAGGACCGTCGACGTAAACGGTCTGCTCTACACGCTGTATGGTGGCGGTGACCCGTTGTGCGTCGCGGTGAACGAGGGTATTGAGGACGTCGTAGCAATCACCGGCTACACCCAGGCGTTCCTGAACATCCTCGGCAAGCAGGCGAATGTCAACGTCATCAAGGCCGCGGTGCAGGAGCCAGGCATCTGCGACATCGCGATCAACGCCATCCCACCGGAGTTCTATGATCACGAAGGTGGCTCATTCGGAACCGGCAACCCTGTCCTGTTGGACCCCTACGTGCGACAGGCCATCATGATGACTCTGAATAAGACCTTCATCGTGGATTCGCTTCTACACGGCTTGGCTGTAAGGGGCAGCTCCGTTGTCCAGCCAGGATACTGGCAGGCGGACATAGAAGAGCTGGACTTCGACCCGGCTGCGGCGAGACAGCTGCTCATAGACCACGGCTGGAGCGCCGACTCTGACGGCGACGGATTCCTCGAGGCGACATCCTCGGCATGGGGCGTCCAGAAGGGCTACGTCACCGCTGGGACTGAGCTCTCTGGCATAAGATGCCAGGCGCCAGACACCGACAAGACTTACGAATATGTCGCACTCTCGTGGAAGGGCGAGGCAGCCAAGGCAGGCATACAGTTCAACCCATGCGGCGCCGAGTCCGAGATGACGATGATCAACCAGGCCTGGTACAACTGCGACTACGACATATGGGTCTGGCACTGGGGCTGGGGCCCTGAGCCCATCGGTGGCGCGCTGACCGTATGGCTCACCGAGTTGATCAAGAAGGGCGGCGACAACTGTCAGATGCCCATGGGCGAGTGGTGGTACGGCTGGGAGAACTGGACCGAGGCGCCGACGACTTGGAGCGGCCTCGGGGAGACCATCGAGTACACGCTTGACGGACCGTACTCCTCGTTCGACCAGAACATATCGATAGCGATGACAACCCTTGACCCGGCTGAGCGAAAGGCCATCTTGGACCCACTGCAGCAGGTCATATACGATTCCTACTGCGAGAACCCGCCGTTCTACGACCTCGGCCTGTACGGATACTCGGACTACAACTTCGAGGGTTGGGGCGACTGGCGTGCGCACAACGGATTGAACATCGCGTCCGGTCTCAACTGGCTGTGGTACAGCCTGGAGATAGTCGAGAACAGGGCGCCGATATACAACACGCCGCCACAGGACTATTACACTGCAATCGCGGATATGGACACTGAGTTCTCAGTCCAGGTCTCCGATGCGGAAGGTGACCCGATCACCGTGGAATTCTCGTTCGGTGACGGTGCGACCGAGACCAAGACTGTCGATGGTGCCGCCGACCAGATCTTCACCGTGACAGTCAGCCACGAGTACTCAACCACGGCGGACCTGACCATGTACATCAACCTGACGGACAACTTTGAGGACAGGATCCCGGATTCGAGAATGGCGGTAGTCGAGGTTCAGGGAGAGGTCAACCTTTCTCCTGAGATAGTCGACGTCACGCACGACCCGGCGCCACCCGTGTATGTTGGCACCGAAGTGGAATGGACCGCGACGGGGACGGACGCAGAGTCCGGTACATACGGTCTGAAGTTCACATGGGACTGGAACGACGGGACTTTCGATGTGGACGACGTCGGAACTGTCCCTGACGGTGAAGAAGTCACAAGCACGCAGACCCATACGTGGGAGGCTTCTGGCGACTACGTCGTGAAGATTTATCTGTACGACGGCTATGGGACGGAGTCTAACGGAGACAGGAACATCTCGGTGCCGATACCGTTCACGGTTGTGGCGCAGCAGGCACCAGCAATCCCACAGATAGAGGCGATAAACGGTCTGATTGATGTGCCCACTCTGTGCAGGGCGACTTCGTCCGATTCTGACGGCGACCCAATCACATTCACATGGGAATGGGACGACGGCAGCTACACCGTGGAAGAATTGACGCCTTCGGCACCAGACGCCATTGTGACCTCGTCAGTAAGCCACACATGGGACACCGCAGACACATACCCGGTGACAGTGTATGCTGATGACGGAGATGACGGGCACAACGTGTCCGCCACGGTCGATGCCGTGATTGCCGCCATCGGGAACGTCCCGCCAGGAGCGTTCGGTGTGTCGTTCACTCCGTCACCTTTGTATGTGGGCGTGATTACGACCTTCAACTTCAGCGCGTTTGACGCAAACGAGGACGCGCTGACGTTCACGATAGACTTCGGCGACGACAGCGACCCTGTGGAGCTCACGACACTTGGTGGTACGATTGACTTCCAGTACAACGAGACGACCCACACATATGATGAGGAAGGATCCTACACCATAGCTGTCGAGTACTCCGATGGCACGGAGACCGTGGAGACGGCGATTCTGGTAAGCGCAATCATACCAACGGGCAACCTACCACCGACGTTTGCGCTCAACAGCGTGTACTCCGCGCTGTACGGCGTTGAGAGGTCGTACCAACCGGTGTCTATAAGCGACCCCGAGGACGACGAGCTCACGGTATGGTATAATTGGGGAGACGGCTCACCAATGACCATGGGTGACCCGGACACAGACTACTCCGCCAACCACACATACTGGGCGAAGACCAACCACACCATGTTCTTGTACGCTGATGACGGCGAGGGCAACAATGTCTCCCATAACGCGACCGTGAACGTGCTGGAAGGCAACTACAGGCCATCTATCATCCTAACCGTGGAGCCTGTACTGGCGGCCAACGAGAAGTACGACACTGGGCAGGAACTCTGGATCAATGTCTCAGTCGGCGACTTCGAGGGAGATGACATCGACCTGGTCATAGACTTCGGAGATGGCACTGAGGAGACCATGACCGTCGAAGTCGTCGCGAAGATACTCACGAATTTATCGTTCACCCACTCGTATGACGAGAGTGGCGTGTACGACGTGAACGCGACTGTGGACGACGGCATGTTGCACTCCGATCCCACGATCCGGTATTCGTCCGTCGCGATCGAGGTCGAAGACCAAGGAGGGTCCAGCGTCATACTCCTCATCGCGGCAGCTGCTCTGGCATTGATTATCATCCTGGCCGTTGTCATGATGATGATGCGCAGGAAGAAGAAGGGGCCAGAGGTAGGTGCCGAGGGTGGCATGGAAGGCATGGCAACGCCAGTTGACGAGCCCGCTCCGCCACTGGATGAGTAGGGACAGACGAGTGGTCAAACCGTTCAAACCCTTTACCAACATTTACTCTGAACAAGAATGACGGACAACGAAGAACAGAGTTGACGGGCAACAGATATGACGACGAAGTGAATTCACCCGGACGGTGTTACGCTGATAACATTGAGAAAAGTTCTTGCGAAGCGCGTTTTCAACGCGTTCCTGACGATCCTGCTCATCATGCTGGTCAACTTCCTTCTCTTCAGGGTCATGCCGGGCGATCCAGCGCTCCTCATGACGCCTCGCACGACTGTCGATAACTACGACGAGATATATGCTAGAAACGTCGAGACCATGGGACTGGACCAAGACTGGCCGGTCCAGCTGTACAAGTATTTCATAGGGACGTTCATAGGAGACTGGGGCGTATCCTATCGTTATGAAACAGGAGTTTTAGACGTTATCGGCGATGCCATCATCTGGACTACTTTTCTGCTGGGCATCGCATCCTTCATCACTTTCGTCGGGGGGATAGCACTTGGCAAGATTGCCGCCCGCCGCAGGGGAAAGACGACGGACGTGGCGATCACCGGTTTTGGCCTGTTCTTCTACGGCATGCCCATCTTCTGGTTCGGCCTTATACTCATGCTCATATTCGTCAGTGCTCTCGACATGTTCCCCGTCGGAGGATACATCACATCGGGCGTGTCCCCAACGCCCCTAACGATCGACAAGTTCTTCGACATACTCCATCACGCAACCCTGCCCATCGCCACCCTTGCAATAGGCTCGCTGGCGGGGATCATCCTCATACAGAGGAACTCACTGGTGGATGTCCTCACGGAAGATTACATAATGACGGCATACGCCAAGGGCCTTTCAGAGAAGCAGGTCATGAAGAGGCACGCGACGCCCAACGCGCGGCTTCCCGTCGTTACGACCATTGCCATGGACATCGCCTTCATCCTTGGGGGCGCTTTCCAGGTGGAGGTGGTCTTCAGCTACAAGGGCATAGGTTGGGTAACGGTGGACGCGATCTACAACCAGGACTACCCGCTCCTGCAGTTCATCGTCTTCATAGGTGGCGTCGCGGTAGTGATAGCCAACCTCATAGCGGACATCGTACTGGTCAAGCTTGACCCGCGAGTGACGATTACTTAGGGGGATTAAGATGGTGAGACTTGAGAAATCACTGGAGAGATGGACAAGGAAGCTTCTCTCATTCAACCCGATACTGGCAGACAAGGCGGGACTATCCGCAAGGGAGTTTGGCAAGACGACAGACCTGTTCCTGAAGACAGGCATGGGAAAGGTCGGCATCGTCATCATCGCGTTCTTCCTCGCGATTGTCGTGTACGCGGAGCTCTTCGTCCCTTACGACCGTTCAGGGTCCACCGATGACATATCCGAGTTCGAGTCATGGGAGCACCCGTTCGGCACTGATGGACTTGGAAGGGATGTGCTCGTAAGGACATTACACGGGACCAAGGCGTCCCTGACCGTTGGTTTCGTCGCGATGGCCATATCCATGGGTATGGGCACTGCCGTCGGGCTGGTCTCTGGCTTCTGGGGAGGATGGAAAGACGAGGTCATAATGAGGCTCAACGACGTCTTCCTGTCCATCCCGTGGCTCGTCCTCATGATGGTCATAGTCGCGCTGTTCCAGACGCGGAGTCTCTCAGCGATCATAATCGTCATCGGCGTGACGGGTTGGTCGACTACCGCAAGGATAGTGCGTTCGCAGGTTCTGTCGCTCAAGGCGAGACAGTTCGTCGAGCGCGCGAGGGCTATAGGGGCGAGCGACGGACACATAATCAGGAAGCATATCTTCCCGAACGTGGTGCCGCTCGTGTTCGCGAACGCGATACTCACGATCGCCATCGCCATCCTGTCCGAGAGCACACTGAGCTTCCTCGGTCTAGGCCCCCAGGACGTCGAGACATGGGGGAAGGTGCTTGAGGATGCCTATGTTGAGAGCGCAGCGCTCGGAGGGCAATACGCCTATGTGATAATGCCTGGCCTGTGCATCGTGATTGTCGTGCTAGGATTCACATTCGTAGGGTATGCCATGGATGAGGTGTTGAACCCCAAGTTGCGCCAACGATAGGGAGCCCATGAGGCGCCATCCCATCGTTCGGTGCCCGCAGCAACCTTTTAATATGGAAATCCGTTATCGAGCTACCCCAATCAGTATACCAGAGGTATCAGATGGCTCAGAAGGCTAGGGTAACGACGAAGAAGGTCAAGGACCGTTGGCGTGCCAAGGAGTGGTACAAGGTCTATGCTCCCGACATGTTCAGCCGGATGCAGCTTGGCGAGACACCTGCTGACTCCCCCGGTTCGGTCATGGGCAGGATAACAGAGGCGACCGTTCAGGACCTGACAGGCGATTTCTCGAAGATGCACATAAAGCTGAAGTTCAGGGTCCACGACGTCAGAGGGTTTGATGCCCATACCACATTCGTGGGTCACGACCTGACCAGCGACTACATCCGAAGGCTGACCAGGCGAAAGCGCACGAAGACCGACACGGTCGTCAAGGTCGTCACCAAGGACGGCTGGACCATGGCCATCAAGCCGATGGCCGTCTCAGAGCAGAGGATACAGGCGTCCCAGGAGACCGCCATAAGGCGCATAATGGACGAGGAGATAAAGAAGGCGGCTGCCGAGTCGACGATAGGCGAGTTCGTCAGGAAGCTCATCATGGGCGAGCTCTCGAGGGCGGTGTCCGACGCGTCAAGGAAGATAGTACCGATCAAGAGGATAGAAATCCGCAGAAGCGAGGTCCTGGCCACCGGCAAGATGCCGGTTCCGGGCGAGGAGACCCCGATCAACGCCACTGAGCCGAAGGAGGAGGAGCCCGCCGAAGCGGACGCCCCCGCTGAGGAGAAGCCCACCGAGACAGACTCGGCAGACACTCCCTCGGAGGAGAGCGAGGAAGCCACTGCAGAGGCGGAGAACGAGGAGCCCAAAGCGGACGATGTGGAAGAGTCCTCGGAAGACGAGGAGAAGCAGTAGACACCTTCCGCTGCTTCGTCAAACGCTCATTGTACACAACAAGTCGGGGTGGCTCAGCCTGGTGGAGCGTCGGACTCATAGGGAGTTCTTCTGACCAGATGCTCCTCGGACATCCGAAGGTCACGGGTTCGAACCCCGTCCCCGACACTATTATTGGCAGACAGTGTGTTGACGGTCATCCGAGACTTGGTCCACATGAGGGTCATCATCTACACGGGGAAGGGCGGCGTCGGCAAGACCTCCGTCGCTGCGGCGACGGCGCTCAGGTCGGCGAGGCGCGGACACCGGACGGTCATAATAAGCACTGACTCAGCGCACAGCCTGTCCGACTCGCTCGAGACACCGCTCAGCGGTACGCTCCAGAAGATATCAGACAACCTCGACGGCATCGAGGTGGACATGCAGCTGGAGCTGGAGACCCGCTGGAAGGAGATACAGACCTATTTCTCGGACTTCATGGCATCCCAGGGGATGGACGGCGTCACCGCGAAGGAGATGGCCGTGTTCCCGGGCATGGAGCTCATGTCAGCGCTGTTCTATGTCGAGGAGTTCCACAGGAAGGACTCGTACGATGTCGTCGTCATGGACACCGCCCCGACGGCGGACACGCTGCGCCTTCTTGCATTCCCAGACATCGCCAACTGGTACTTCGACCACCTATTCCACATGGTGAAGAGTGTCATACGGATCGCGAGAGTCACCGTTGGGAAGCTCATGACGGCACCTATCCCCTCCGAGCAGTTCCTGGACGACCTCGAGAACATCAGGGAGAGGCTGGTGTACGTCCGGGACATCCTGACGGACCCTGAGATCACATCCATAAGGCTCGTCCTCAACCCCGAGAAGATGGTCATCACGGAGACACAGCGGGCGTACACTTACCTCTGCATGTATGGATACACCGTCGAGAGCATGGTGATAAACAGGATCATGCCCGAGGACCTGCACGAAGAGTATTTCAGGGACAAACTGGAGGAGCAGCGGACCCACATGAAGACCATAGACGAGATATTCTCCCCGCTGCGCATGATGCGTGCCCATCAGATGCCCAAGGAGGTGCTGGGCAAGGCCGCCTTGGAGCGGCTGGCGGACGAGATATTCGGCGACGAGGACCCTACCGTGACTTACTCCCTGGAATCACCGATGAAGATCTTCGAGAAGGACGACAGGGTAATCATGGCAATCAAGCTGCCGTTCATAATGGACCAGAAACTAGAGCTATATACGCGAAAGGATGTTTTGACGTTGCAGCTGGGGGCGTACAAGAAATCTATCAGCCTGCCCTACGCGCTTACGGGCAAACCGGTGCTCGGGGCCGAAGTCGAGGGCAGCTGGCTCAATATAGAGTTCGAGGGTGATAAGGTTGGCAAGGGAAAAGGTCGAAAGCGGCGTGGAAGCGGCAAGAAGGCTCGAAAGACACCTCGAAGAGATAGCGAAAAAGATGGCTAGCAAGGAGACGATGACCCACTTCGTCAGTGCGGGCATGGAGGTCATCCAGGCAGCCAACGCGGCGATGGCGCAGCTCGAGATGCCGGAGGAGACCAAGACGCGCATACACAACGCCGAGCGCGAGGTACTCCTGGCCACCCGAGGGCTTATCGACGCTGTCCTCGCGGAGATCGAGAAGGAGATGCCGAAGGACGAGGCCGAGCTCAAGAAGGTGCCCATCAAGCGAAAATCGAAATGAGCATCCGAGATGGGCATCGGACAGGAAGAGAGCTTTATTACGTGTTAGTCATTGTACAATATAGTCGGTCTCAGCGAGGAGGTAACGAAAATGGTGAAGATGCTAGTCCCCTACCCCGAGAAGTGCACGGGATGCAGGTTCTGCGAGATGGCCTGTTCCCTGTTCCACGAGGGCAAGATCAACCACGCGGATGCAAGGCTCCAGGTGCATAAGAAGGACGTGCGGACGGATTTCCCGTCGGTCTGCACCCACTGTGTCGCCTGTGGGGAGGAGTGCTGCGTGCACGCATGCCCGGTAGAGGCGATCAAGATAGAGGATGGCATCGTCCGCGTGGACGAGGATGAATGCACGGCCTGCGGTGCGTGTGTCGACGCATGTCCGTTCGGCGTCATGCGGATGGAGGAGACCGCCTTCAAGTGCGACCTGTGCGGTGGCGACCCCACCTGCGTCAAGTTCTGCCCCATGGGAGCAATCAAGTACGAGGAGCCGAACGCCGAGCAGTACGAGAAGGTCAAGAGACTGCTGGAGGGTGAATGATCATGAAAGCCTATCACGGTAAGATACTCAGGATAGACCTGACGGCTGGCAAGTCCTCCATCAGGACCGTCGACGAGAGATATGTCAGGAAGTATCTCGGAGGCCAGGGCTTCGTCGTCGAGCTGGTGTACCATGGAATGCCGAAAGGTACCGACGCGCTCGCGCCGGAGAACGTGCTCGCAATGGCCGGCGGACTCTTCGCCGGGTTCCCAATCCCGACGGGCGGCAAGACCGCCTTCGCGGCGAAGTCCCCACAGACGGGGACTCTCGTCGAGAGCATCATGGGCGGCGTCATCGGGGCGGAGCTGCGGCATGCGGGGTACGACGCCCTCGAGATAGTCGGCAGGGCGGAGAAGCCATCATACATATTCATAGAGGACGACAGTGTGGAGATCGAGGACGCCTCGGAGCTATGGGGCAAGAACACCAGGGAGGTCCCAGAGACACTGAAGAAGGAGCTTGGCTGGGATGTCAAGGTCGCATGCATCGGCGTGGCTGGCGAGAAGCTCGTCAGGTTCGCGTGCATAGACTGCGAGGAGCGCCAGGCCGGAAGAGGTGGGCTCGGGGCCGTCATGGCGTCGAAGAACCTCAAGGCGATCGCCATAAGGGGGACGAAGGACCTCGAACCCGCAGACCCCGGCGCGCTGATGGAACTCGCCCTCAGGTATCAGAACATCATGGAGAACGCGCCCTCTTTCAAGGAGGACACGGTATACGGCACGGGTGAGTTCCTCGGGTGGATCAACAAGGAGAAGGGAGTCTTCCCGACCAGAAACTGGCAGACGGGCGTCTTCGACGAGAGGGAGCAGATAGACCCGTACTACTGGGCGACCCGATACGTCAGCAAGAACAAGGCGTGTTTCGCGTGCACCAAGCCGTGTGGCAAACTGTTCGAGATAAAGAGCGGCAAGTTCGCGGGCGTGGCCGTCGACGGGCTCGAGTACGAGACACTGTACTCGCTCGGGAGCGCCTGCGGCAATGCAAGCATAGAATCCGCTGCCAGGGGGAACGAGCTCTGCGACGTCCTCGGCATGGACACCATCTCAGCCGGAGTGGCGATCGGCTTCGCGATGGAGCTCGTCCAGAGAGGCATCCTAACGGAGGAGGATGTCGGCATGAAGCTCACATTCGACAACGCCGAGGACGCTGTGCCTCAGATGCTCGAGCTGATGGGCAGACGCGAGGGCTTCGGCGATGTGCTCGCGGACGGCGTGAAGCGAGCGGCGGAGAGGATAGGCAAAGGGGCAGACAGATATGCCATCCACACCAAGGGGATGGAACCGCCGGCGTACGACGTCAGAGGAATGAAGGGCCACGGGCTGGCGTACATGACATCGACCAGAGGGGCGTGCCACCTGCGCGCGGGATTCTACGCGCCCGAGCTCGTCGGCAAGTTCTGGCGCTGGGAAGGGATCGACCGACAGTCCCCTGATGGCAAAGGCGAGATGGTCGCCACGATGGAGAACTTCATGTGCGTGTACGATTCGGTCGGCCTGTGCAAGTTCTCGAGGGGATTCTTCCTGATAGAGAAGCTCTGCGAGGTCATCGAGGCCATCACTGGCATGAAGTTCACAGAGGACGAACTCCTAGGCATTGGCGAGAGGATCCACAACATGAAGGGGCATTTCAACCACAGGGAGGGCGTGACCAGGAAGGACTGGTTGCTGCCGACACGCGTGCTCGAGGACCCGATACCAGCGGGACCGTCCCAGGGCAGCACGATATCCCCCGAGCAGATGAACAAGATGCTCGACGATTACATGGCGGCCCGTGGATGGACCGCCGACGGCGACCCGACCCCTGAGAAGCTGGAGGAATTGGACATAGCGTGAAGCCACAGGTAGGCGACCGATGCAAGATAGCTGAGGCGCGTCGGCTGCGCAACAAGAGCGCATCACACGGCCAGGTCCCAGTTCAGATGAGCTTGATGGTCTCGGCGAGTGACTCCAGCTTCTTCCGTGCGGCGTCACAGTCTATCTCGCGCGGCATCGCGGCCACTATCAACGCCTTCCTCCCTGCGCCCACGAGGATCATGATGGAGTCCTCGCTTTCGACAACGACGCCGATCGGGGTGCTTGCCTTGAGCTCGGAATTGGCCGTGCAGGCGGCGCCCAGCAGAGTCGCGCACATGATGCCAAAGGTCTCGCCGGATACGTCATCGGGTATGTCTCCCGCAATGATCAGGCCATCCCGGCTTACAATCGCTGATGCAAACGCCCCGAACTCGTCCCTGAGTGCGCGTAGCGCAGGCTTGAGCTCCGTATCAATCCCCTCCTATAGGCTCGATTTTGAAAACACACTGTTTGTCCCCTCTGCTCGAGCACTCGACCTCTTCGCAGTGCACGCGCTTCCGGAGCTGGCCCTCGTACATCTTGCGTATCATGCCCCTCAGCCGGTGACAAGTGGTCTCCCCCAACGAGCCTGAGGTCTCGAAGGACCCCTCGACGACGGCGCTGGTCTCCTGGAACACTATGTTGTCGACCCATCCCTTTGCGCGGAGGAGGTTAGCACATATCTCGAAGTACTTCTCGGGCTCCTGTAGGGCAATCTTGGATATCTCCTCGCCAAGTATCATACCTTCTCTGAAGAAGAGGCCGTGACATGCCTGGGCCATCACGCCCTCGTAGAGTCTCCGTATCTCCTCGAACTCGGACTGAGAATACTTGACGAACTTCATGTGATTCTCGTCGTGGATTTGTATAGATAATATTTAACCTTTGGTTCATCGACCCTCAGCCAGCAAAGGGGGCATTCAGTACCAGCTGACAAGACAAACGCCCCTCTGGACGGCATCATTGTTGAAAGATTCTTATTTGACGGCCTCCATACGGCGGCAGTATGACGGTTTTCTCGGACGAAGAGGGCAGGAAGGCGGTCGAGGTCGCAAGGACTGTCGTGGAGAAACTTGTGCTCAAAGAACGGCTACCTGAGTTCGATACGCCGGATATATTCGCCCGAGAATCGGGCGTATTCGTGACACTGACGACATATCCCGGAGACGAACTCCGCGGCTGCATCGGCTATCCTGAACCTGTCGCGCCGCTGATAGACGCGTTGAAGGACTCGGCGGTCAGCGCGGCTTCGAGGGATCCGAGGTTCCCGGCGGTCAGAGCAGGCGAGCTTGACCGCATCAAGATCGAAGTAAGTCTGCTCACACCCCCGGAGGAGGTCGTGGTTGACAAGGTTGCGGATCTTCCAGAGGCCATCGTTGTGGGAGTGGACGGGCTCATTGTGCAGCGTAACGGTGCGAGGGGGCTGCTGCTCCCCCAGGTGCCGGTTGAGTGGGGATGGGGCCCGAAGGAGTTCCTCTGCCAGACCTGCATGAAGGCTGGCGTAAGCCCTGATGCGTGGCTTATGCCAGGGACGCAGGTGTTCAGGTTCCGGGCAGAGGTCTTCTCAGAGACCGAGCCACGTGGAAAGGTCGTCAGAAGGGAGCTGGAGGGACGACATGGATGTTGTGATAAAGGGTAAATGCTACATCGACGGGCAGCTTTCCCAAAGATGCATAGGCATAAGGGACGGCGCCATAGCCGTCATCAGCGGTGACCTGGACGGCGAGCGTGTCTTCGATTATGGCAACAGGCTGGTCTTGCCCGCAGTGATCGACTCGCATGTGCACATGCGCGACCCTGGCGCGACTCACAAAGAGGATTTCGCAACGGGCTCGCTCGCGGCTCTGCACGGAGGCGTGACATGTGTGTTGGACATGCCCAACTCGACCCCGCCGACCACGACCGTGGCCGCTCTGAGGGAGAAAGCTGCGATCGCCGCCTCGAAGAGCCTCGTGGATTTCGCCCTGTTCGCCGGGGTAATCCCAGGCTGTGATGTCGGACGGCTGTCTTCATCGGGGGCCGTCGGGTTCAAACTGTACATGGCTGGGACCACTGGGAACCTGCAAGTGTCCTCCCTCGACGCCGTCAGAGACGAGCTGGAGGCAGTTGCAGCGACAGGCAAGCCCCTCGCCGTTCACGCGGAGGACGAAGGCCTCAGGAAGAAGGATGCTGAGGACACACTCTGGGACCATCTCAAGAACAGGCCGAACGAGTGCGAGACCAGCGCGATAAGGAGGCTCGGGGAGGTCGGGGTTGAAGGGCTGAGGATCCATGTGTGCCACGTGTCCGCAAAGGAATCGCTTACGCTCCTTGGAGGCGGGCGTAGCATCACCTCCGAGGCGACACCTCACCACCTCCTCCTGGACATGGACTCTAAGCTCGAATGCTTTGGCAAGGTCAACCCCCCGCTGAGAAGGAGGGAGGATAGGCAGGCGTTGTTCAACGCGTTTAAAAACGGCTCGATAGACATCGTCGCGTCGGACCACGCCCCACACACGATAGAGGAGAAGGAGGAGGACTTCGACTACGCCCCGAGCGGCATCCCTGGCGTCGAGACCATGGCGCCGCTGATGCTCCAGCTCGTGAGGGACAAACACATCCCGCTATCGAGGTTCGTTGCCGGGCTGTGCGAGAGGCCAGCCGACATCTTCGGCCTCAACAAGGGCAGGCTCGAGCCTAAACGGGACGCTGACATCATGGTGGTGGACCTGACGGACAGCAAGGACATCCGAGCGGACAGGCTGTACTCGAAATGCGCGTGGACGCCATACGAAGGTATGGCGGGGATCTTCCCGAAGGCGGTCTTTTTAAGGGGAGAGATCATGATGGAGGACGGCTCCCAGGTAGGAGAACGAGCTGGAAGGGAAGTCGTTGAAGGAGAGGGCAACTGAAGATCCACCAGAGATTGACCTGTCCGAGCTGGAGGGGCAGAGCTACAGATGCGTCGATGATTGCGCCCTCTGTTGCCTTTGTCAGCCGGAGCTGCTGCCAGACGAGGAGAGAAGGTTCCGGAGCGACCCCGCACTCATGCCGGGAGTGACGGACGAGCACATATCACCTGACGTCAAGGGCGCCGCGATACGGTTGAAGGGAAGGCATGGCGCGTGCCATTTCCTCACGGATAAACGATGCACGATATACGGCCAGCGGCCTCATTTCTGCCGGTCGTTCCCACTGAATGTCTTCGTCGGTTGGAGGGTACAGGTGAACGTCAACAGGTCGTGCCGAGGCCTGGGGCTGCCTGGCGAGGAGCTCGAACCCCTCGGGAGCAGACTCCTGTCGGAGTACGGCCATGACAGGCTCGTCGACGAAGTACACTCTGCAAACGAGGTGTTCTCTCAATTCGTCCGCAACGCGCGTGAAGCGTCGGTCGCGCAGTCCTTCTCGTCAGTCCGCAACGCCGCCGCGCTGCTTGACGACGAGCTGACGGAGCAGTTCGGGCTCAGCCGTGTGATGACATACGCGGAGTACGGCAGCACAAGACCGAACTCCCCGCCCGCAGACTTGGCCAAACGCGTCCGGCTTACCGAAGCGGAAGCGAACATATCAGAGAGGGCTCTGATGGATGGTGTCGAACTGTTCGACCTGCCGGACCTCAGCCTGCTCCCGGTATACGTCGGGCCAGACCTGGCATGGAAGATGTTCAAGCTTGACGGGAAGACGATCGTCGGATGGGAGCTCGGGGAATCAGGGGAGACGAAGGAGTTCTGCAGAGTAGACCCATCCTCGGTGGACCTGTTGCCGATGACGAGCGGTGGTAGAGAGTCTGTCAGAGAGTATCTGCATCTCATTAACTCAAGAGACTGCTTCCTCGGACACGCCGCCTACCTGTGCGACATGGAAGCGTACGAATTCAACTTCGGCCAGGTCTACCTCGGAGCGGTCGCGAACAACATAATAGACCTGTGGTGGAGGGCATCGCTCCTCGCACAAGTCAATGGCGTTGAACAGCTGGACGTCGCAGAGATCCGCGAGGGCGTTGTCTTCTTCGACATGGACCTGCTCGATCTGCCAACCATAGGCGCGTTCATCTGAGGCGTGCTGCGCCGATTACTTCTTCTCCTCGATCCGGTCAAGAGTGAAGGACCCCTCCTTCACCTCCATCTTCTTCGTGATGAAGAAGTACGGGATGCTCAGCACAACGACGACCGCCACGATCACGGTGACCAGCACGAGTATGACCAACGCTGCTAGGCCGACCAACGCCAGTATGGCGGCGATGACGCCGAGCCATTCCAGGGCGAGTATCAATGCGACCAGGATCGCGATGGCCACGAGTACGGCAGTGACTCTTCCCATGTGTTGGCACCTCAGCGCAGGGTGAAGCCGGAACCGCTGCTCTGCTGTTTCGGGAGGAATGGCACAAGCGCCCCCGCCAGTTTGGGCAGTGTCAAGGACTGCAGTATGACCCTTCCAGGCCCGGTCAGCGTGGTGACGAACAGGCCCTCACCGCTGAACAGCGCGCTCCGGATAGAGCCGACGCTCTCGATACTGTACTGGACGCCGCCTTCCCATGCGACCACATTGCCCGTGCTCACTCTCATGACCTCTCCTGGCTTCAAGTTCATCTCGATGAAATCGCCGGAGCCATGGATGAACGTCGTGCCCTCGCCGGTGAGCTTCTGGATTATCAGGCCTTCGCCACCGAAGAAGATGGTTCCGAGCTTCTTCTGGAACGCGATGTCCAGGGTAACGGCGGCTTCCGCGCACAGGAATGCGTCCTTCTGGACGAGCCAGGTCTTTCCGCCCCTGAGGTCGAGCGCCTGTATCTTGCCCGGTACATTGCCCGCAAAGGCTACGACTCCAGGCCCGCCGGCAGCTGTGAACTCGGTGACGAAGAAGGACTCGCCGGTCATCTTGCGCTTCAACCCGGCCATCATTCCGCCCCTCGCACGTGCAGTCATGTTGATGTTGGAGCTCATGTAGGTCATGGTTCCAGCCTCGGCGAACAGGAGTTCGCCAGGCATGATTTCGCAATTCACGAACTGGAGGTTGTCACCCGTGATTGTGTGTTTCATGTTTATCGCCATCAACAACGACCGAACAGGGTATTTTATCCTTTTGGGCAGGCTCGTACTGATGATAACCTGCAAGGACAGAACCGCCGGAAGGGCGAGGCAGGAGTCGACTGCAACACCGTCAGGCCTGTTCCGTGATAGGGGTGTTAAGGACTGGAAGAAGCATCGAACCCCGTTCAATTCGAGGTGGACGCTCCGAAAGCGTTATCAGTTGGAATTTCATGTACCCTTTTCGAACATTTTAAGGAGGAGAACCTTTTGGGCAAACAAGACGCAGTATCCCTAGACAAGAACGACGTGATCATATTGAAAATGCTTCAAGAAGACTGCAAGGTCAGTCTCAAAGAGATCGGAGAGAAGACTGGGTTGTCCTCTTCGACCGTGCATTACCGCGTCAATCGCCTGATAGAAGAGGAGGTCATAACGGGCTTCAAGGCGTGCGTGGACCCCGTGAAGGTCGGCAAGGAGATGCTGGCAATAGCGTTGATCACCGGCAGATATGGCCCTGACTACTCCAAGAAGATAGGTGAGAAGCTCGCGAAGATACAAGGGGTATGGGCGGTCTACTTCTTGCTCGGGAACATAGACTTCGCGGTGCTGCTACGCGCATCCTCAAGGGACGAGCTCAAGTCGATCGTCGATTCGTTCATAAGAATAGACGAAGTCGAGAGGAGCAACACTTATCTGATATTGGAGAGGCGCAAGGAAGATCTGACCGTTCAGCTGTGAGACGGACTCACCTGGCGCGCCTGGCCTTCGAGACCGAGATCAGGTAGTCTTCGATCCTCTTCACACGACCGGAGACGTTCCTCAGGCTCTCCTCCAGACCTGCCACATCGCCGATCACCTGGACTTGTGGCGCGGCTTCGATCGGGCGTGCCGCGGCTTCGTCGATGCTGACCTTGAGGTCCTCAATAGTGGACTTCAGGACCTCGACCTCGTCGAGGATAACGTCCGTCCTCGGGTCCATCTGAATCTCGTCGGGCACTGATGGCGTTTGGGACAGCTCCTCCTTCAGCTTCCTAATCTCCTCCTCCTGAGTCCCACAGCTCTCAACAGCTTTGTCGACCTTTCTGTCAGTTGTCGTGAGAATGACGCCAAGCCCCTTCGCCATCTTCTTGTCCAGCTCAGATTTGAAGCTACGTATCTCGCCCCTCAGCTCATTTTCGATCTCCTCGACGCGGGACTCCTGCGCGCTCGCGAGCTTGACCGTCTCTTCGAGGGTCTGGAGTTTCTCAGCCACCTCTGTGATGGTCTTCAGTCCCTCCTGATCGAGTATTATCTGTATCGGCGCGGGAGGATACCGCTTCACGGACTCGACCATGGACATCGTGTCGATGCTGGGGCCTGCCCGGAGGACCGCCTGCCGTATCTGCTCCAGCCTCGAGACCACATACTCAGCGGTCTTGGACGGATTCTTCGACCATTTCGTGGTGTCTTTGAGCTCTGCCACCAGCTTCTCGAGTTCCCTTGCGGAATCCACTACGCCCGACGCCTCGAGGGCACAGATGTCCCTTATCGCGTCCCTTCTCCCCCTGGCCGAGGCGTCTTCGATGCTCATACCCTCGTGGGAGTAGACCGTCGCGACGTAGCTCACGCCGGACATCAGCCGGGCCATCACGTATCCCCAATCGTTGTTGCTGACGGAGATTGATGGTCTGTCGGACTTCTCGAACAACATGCAGAAACAGGAGTTGGGCATGCGACATATCTCGATGCTGTAGGGGCGGTTTCTGTAGAACGATGGCACATGCTCGGGGCTCTCGCTCTCGACGGCCACCACATACGACCTCAGATAGGCTCTGCCGTATTCGGCCAGGTCGGCTGGAGGAGAGGCTTTTCCAGTTGGGCTGTTCTCAGGGGCGTTCATGACCGCACCAGGCGTTGAATGCGCCGTTGTCCTCGATACATCGATGTGTGAAAGGCTGGCGGCGCTGAGGTCATCCTCAGGGTTAGGCAAATATGTTTCCGGTCAAATTTCGAACATGATAATCAGTCGAGGGCTTATCGAACTTTCGATGGCTTGAAAGAGAACGCTACTCGGCAGCCCTAGCCTCCCAATCATCGGACCAGAGCACCTGCCCAGTCTTCAGCTCCAGCCTCATCCTCACCTTGCCCTCGTCGAAGAGTATCTGGGCGCGCCTGATTTGGGACAGATATAGCCGAGTCCATTTGCCCTTCTGCGTGAGGATCCTGCCCTCGCAGCTCAGCAGCCCTTCGGCCACCAGACTATGGACGTGGCGGTATCCCTGGGTGACCGGTATGCCCAGGTTCTGACACATATCCTGAACGGTCCGCGGTCTGTCCTCCGCGTACGTGAGGATCTTCGCCGAGTACTCGTTAATCAGCAGCCTGGACAGCTCGTAGGCGTTCATCATGATGGCATCAACTATACGGCCATCCATTTGGTGCCTGTGATTCTTAAAGAGTCGGGCCCAATTCCAACGAGAGAATATCAGAGGCGATTCTCTGATGCATGCAAACACGGGCAGCGATCGATGTGTCTCATGACAGGCTCTCCCTCTCCCCGAACCTCCAGAAAATGAGAAGCATGCGTGATTCTCACGCATTATAGGCAGGTGGACAAATATATATAACCATAAATTATTCACCCTACATTAGTAGAGGGATGGGATGGGTAGCATCCGCTCCTCTAGGATGGGAGGGGAAGTTCATAACCTATGGGACTCAGGAGTTCTGCACTGCAGACAAGGAACTAGGGATAGCCCAGATTCTGACAGATCAGTACAACATGAACATATTAGCAGCGACGAACTACAAGGCTAGGAGCGCAAGGGAACTCGCCTTCATGTTCGACATACCGCTCGCGAGCTGCTACAGGAAGCTGAGGGAACTCTCAGCAGCCAATCTTGTTGAACATGACGGAAGCGAGTTGACGGCCGACGGGAAGCGATATAAGGTCTACAAGTCCAAGATCGGCAGCGTCACACTAGTCTACGAGAAGGGTATGCTGCACATGAAGCTCGACCTGAACCACCGTTCGACGCCGTTGGAGATCACGCAGAACATGGCGACACCAAAGCCAAGAGAGATACTCTAGGCCTTCTGCGCATTGGTGCGAATGGCTTCATCTCGCATGTCGCGTCAGCCTCATAACTGCACAGTCCGATGACTGCAGCGGCTGATGCGCATAGAGATTTCCAGTGATTTCCTACTTAGAGAATCACACCGTAACGCTTTTCTATCAACCATGATTATCAATGATTGCTTTCAGGGTTGGTAATCTACCCTGGGAGCAAGATCGGGATTATCCACAGGGCAAGTAGGACCTCCTCGGGAGTGAGATTTAGAGGGCGGAGCGAACGGGCCGAACGAAGTTTCTGGCAAGAGGCATCTCGACGATGTCGCCGAGACCATTGTGATCCTCTTGACGGTATCGACGGCTGTTCCCGTTCCGTATCCGTCTCCTGACATCTCGACTCCGCAAGAACACGAGGTGGAACGAAAATGGAAAAAATACCCAAGCCGAGGAAAGCGAGGATGGGCGAGGGAGCGGAGATGGGAGTCGGAACGCTCCTGATATTCATCGCGATGATCCTGGTTGCTGCGGTCGCCGCGGGAGTGCTCGTTCAGACTGCCTACCAACTGCAGCAACAGGCAGAAACTACTGGAGATCAGGCGCTGAAAGAGATAGCGACTGGGCTGAGAACACTGGCCGCCTTTGGCGTGACGGATGCGAACAAGACAGTGATCACGGATCTGTACCTGAAGGTTGCATTGTCAGCCGGAAGCCCCGTCATCAACTTAGCCAACATGGTGATCGAAATATCAACAGGTCTGGCAGATGATACGCTCTCCTTCTCAAGCCTTGCTGCAGCCGCAGGGACATTCAACGCCACGAAGCTGAGAGACACTTATCCGTATGACGTATGGACCTTGACC
Organism: Thermoplasmata archaeon; assembly: GCA_035529455.1. Classification (GTDB taxonomy): domain Archaea; phylum Thermoplasmatota; class Thermoplasmata; order UBA10834; family UBA10834; genus UBA10834. Next base: position 5,341 of record DATKWQ010000070.1, on the reverse strand, counting down.
GACGCGGGGATAACCCAGGGAGACATAGCCTTGATCCATATCGACCTGGACGCGAACGGTATGTCCCTGGTCACGCAGCAGACGGCGAACATACTGATGATCCCAAAGCACGGCATACCGACATACGTCGATCTGACCACGCCATCGGTGTATTCGAACACATATGAGATCCTCACATGAGTGAGGAGGAAGTGCCACAGATGAGCGGTTTGGGCGACCACGAGAGACCTCCAGTGCTGGACAGGATCGATGTCGATTCGAGGACCAACCTGATCATCATGCGGTGGATCAGGTTCCTCATGGAGAAAACCAGCCTGGAAGCCATTCCCGAGCTCTTCCAGTACTACTACAGGATAGGCTGGATAAGCGAGGAGGTGGAGGAGTACCTTGTGACCGTCTCCGAAGGGTTCAGGTTGCCTGAGCCGAATGACGAGGAGGAGATGCTCTACGAAGCGGTGGAGGATCAAAACCTCTTGGTCACCAAATCTTCTACGAAGAAGAAGCCCATGAAAAGGAAGGCCGGCCCCGACGAGGAATGGAGACTCACGTCTGAGGACCACCTCAAGTCCTGGCTGTTCGTCCTCGAAATCGCAGGGTTCGAGACGGACAAGAACATGTGGTACGAACTGAGGCAGAAGATCGACTTCCTCGAGGACGGGCTCGACGACTACTGCCGGATCTGACGCAGTCATGGTTCGCCGATGCGTGCCGTGACCCGACGCGAGAGAACACAGGGCATTGACAGCGCAGGCGATGAGCGTGAGCTTCGCCAAGCGGGCGACTCACGCTCGTCCCAATAGACTCGGTTGAGATTTTCTCGATTGAAAATCACGGCTGAGGGTCTTATATAAATATCACGCGCATAAGTTGTCAGAAGCCTCCAACGCATCTCGAGGTACTATCCACAGGGCATGTAGACTGTAGACTCTCGTCTCTATGATGGGAGTATCATCCGCCGGAGACGGCGGACAAATTTCTGATGGCGCCTCCGCATTGGAGACTCGACGCTCAGCGTGAGCTCAGTCCCATGCCCTATACCAGGAGAGATCCGGATGGGGCTAACAAAGCTGAAGACGGGGCTGCGCAAGGACCGAGAGGCAGACATCGGTATTGGTACACTGATCATATTCATAGCGATAGTGCTGGTATCGGCGATAGCCGCGTCACTGATGCTGTACGCCGCGGCTCTCCTGCAGCAGCAGGCGCAGAAGACCGTGGACGATTCTGTGTCTGAAGTGTCTGGAGGAGTATCTGTCGTGAACATAGCCGGGGACAGGAATCCTGACGGTGCCGACACATCGATCGTATCCGGCTATATGCCTTCCAGGGACGACCTACCCCCTGGAGGTGGCACGTTATGGAACACAACTTCTACCAGCGATGGCGTCTCCCCACTGGGAATCGTCCTGAACTGGACCTCGGCACTGGACTACGGCTCGGGCCTGTCGGAGGAGGTCGTATACAGGACCAGCGTGTACGACCCGACGAACCCCGCAGCGTTCAACGAGCAGGTTGCTAGGAACCGGCTCCTTACGCTCGATCAACTCAATCCGACCTATGAACTCGTGCGTTTGACGGCGGAGGCGGGCACGAACACGCAGTATACTGACTACACGGCAAGGGACGATAATTCGACTTCGTACGCGTACGCGATAGTCGGGGTCGACCGCGCTGGGAACCGGGTGCTGTACAGCTCCGCCGACAGCTCGGCATCCACAGATGACTCGACCACCGACGAGGATCTCACGCCTCCCGTAGGGGGATCCATGACAAACACCGCGACCGTGGACGATTACTCCGTAGCCATCTTCTGGGTGCCGGCGTCCGACCTCGACAGCGGAGTCTTGCTGCAGAGGCTCTACAGAGCCGAAGCACCCCTCGGGGTCGTGACAGCGGGAACGGACAACGGACGCGTGGTTCTTTCACTCCCCCCTGCGACTCTCCTCTCGGAGTTCAATGACACGGCATCGAGTTACATAGACGCCCCACCGGCGTCAGGCACCTATGTCTACTTCGTCATAGCCCAGGACCGGGCGGGCAACGAAATCATGCTTGGGTCAGCCTCGTACATAGCGAACATGGCGGATGAGAATGGGCCCACAGCTGCCGGAGGAGTCATGGCAAGGCAGGATGTCCAATCCATGTTGATAGCCTGGGAGGGCACTTCCGATGCCGAAACAAGCGTTGCGAAATATCTCGTGTTCAGAAGCACTTCCTATTCTGACCTCGACAGCGTCGAGGAGCTCATGGCGGCCACGCCCCTTGCCGAGCTCGACTCCGAAGTCCGCGCATACTACGACTTCACTGGAGCGACAGGAAGGCAGTACTACTATGCGGTCATCGCTGTGGACCTCGCGGGGAACTATGCCCAACCAGTGACGCCATCGAACATCATCCAGATGATAGAGATCAAGGTGGAGACCGTCCCTGGGAGCAAGCCGATACTGTTCTCTTCCCTGATGATAGAGATAACCGATGGAGAGACCGATGCGACGTTGTCGTTCAATTCTGATGTCTCTGGGCCCCAAGGCGCTGATTCCGGCCAATACTCGGTGCAGATACTGAGAGACTCGGATGACGTTTTCGCTACGACCTACTCGTTGGTGGACAGCTGTCTTGTCAAGATCTTCATCGACGCAGGCGAGGTCGGGCTGAACCTTCACGCTGAATCTTCGTTCTCCCTCAAGTTCATCCCGACCATAGGCCAGCCCACGATAGAAGAATGTCAGATCCCGTATCTCGGATCGTACCGCTACATCATTCTGGTCTGAACGCACTGCCAAGAACGAAGGTCTCCATCACCTGGGGGAATCAGCTGGCTCACCACAATTGGCGTGGTCCCGCGAATCACCCATGAGAATCAACGATAGTAATCCTGCCGGAGATTTGTATAATAGTCTTTAAGATATATTTACTGGATAATTGAACCTCGAGAGAGGTCTACATGCCCTGTGGATAGTGCCTCCCAAGCCATGTTCTTGGGAGGCGCATCTCTCTCGCTCCCCGCCTTCGACCATGGCGGAGACCATGACTGGAGGTGAGGTGCAAGGGCCTGATCGAGATAGATGGGAAAGGCACACGCCCTGTCAGGTATGACTCGAACAGCGCCGTCATGCCGTGATCGCGGGCACGCAAACGCGTGGTTTTATAAGACCTTCGAGCAGCGAACGCTTTCGATGTCCGACCATTGGGTCGGGGAGCATGGATTGGCTCGGACGATCCCCTCGTCGGGTAGGTTTACCCGGACGCCAGTCCAGGTGCGGAACCTGGCAAGAGATGCAAAGTTGGAGGAATAAGAAATGAACAAACTAGCGTGGAAGAAGAGAAGAAAGGACGAGAGGGGTGAGATGGGCGTAGGCACTCTGCTCATCTTCATCGCCATGATTCTCGTGGCCGCAGTTGCCGCGGGTGTCCTGGTTTCGACCGCATACAAACTGCAGCAGCAGGCCGAGAGCACAGGCGACGAGGCACTTGCGGACGTCTCGACTGGGTTCAAAATCCTGGCTGCATGGGGCACGACCGATGCCAACTCGGTGATCGATAATCTGTACTTGAAGATCGCCCTGACGGCTGGCAGCCCAGGTGTCAACCTCGCTAACACCACGATCGAAGTGATCCAGACGATTGGCGGTGACACAGCGAGTGAAGTGACGCTGGTCTTCGCAACTGATGCGAGCGCCACGGAGTTCAATGCCACGGAACTCAGGGACATGCCACCGTCGACAACCGCGGCCATGATGACCTCGGGAGACATATTCCAGGTGCATATCGACCTCACGGCTGCAGATGGTATAGACATGGCACTCGATGTCCAGGAGCGACTGTCGTTACTCCTGATGCCCAAGCACGGTGTGCCCACACTGGTCCAGATAGACGCACCGCCGACGCTCGAAGCTAGCAGTGTCGTCGTGCTATAGAGACACAAGCCTCAGCAAGGTCTCTGGCAGGAAAAACCCATTAGCCTTCAACTTTATCTGAAGGCCAGGGGCGGATCCTGAAAGAATGCACGGGGATAAGGTGTTGAGATATGGCAGGCCTGTTCCGTAAGAAACCAACGAAGAACAATCCCTCATCTCGGAGGAAGCTGAAAGACTTTGAGGAGGGTACGGAAGAGGAGGTCTACGACGAGTTTCAGATGTCTGGGGACGACCAAGTCTATGCGCCCCTGGATGAAGAGGACGAACTGGTGCAAACAGAGGATACGGATGGAATCGGAATGTCAGGCGTGAAGGAGTTCTCCGAGATCCTCGGTCGTCTAGAGGAGATCGAGGACAAGATCGGACGCATCGACTCTGCGCTGACAACCGAAAAGAGCGAAGGGAGCAAGGACCGCGAACGACTGAACCTGATGGAGCAGGACATCAGGAAGCTGCTGTCGGTCTACGAGATAGTCTCCGCTAAGTTCAATCCGTTCATAGACGTCTCCGACCGTGAAGCCCCTGACGCGAGGGCTCGGCCTCAGGCTCCGCCTGAGATCGAGTTCCCAGAGTTGGGGTTGGGACTGGACGAGGACCTGCCCGAATTCAGGCCTTTCGGAGAAGGAGGCGACCAGGAGTTGTCCGGAAATGGAAGGATCTCCAGGACCAGCCGAGACACCGCCCCGTGGGAGCCAGAAACGCCGACCGAACCCGGAGTCACCGCGACGGTGAGAGCGAAGATGCTGTCTCACCAGACCAAGAGGGACAGATCGTCCAAGGACGAGAGGGACGAGCAAGATGTCCGAGCGTCCGCGAGGAGCAAACACAACAAGAAACCCCTCCTCGCATACATATGCCATGATTACCTCACGCTCGTGCTCGTGATGCGCTGGATAGAATTCATGTTCGAGCGCGTGCCGAGAGGCCGAATCTCCCTCGTCTTGGACTACTACGTAGATGTCGGATGGATCAGCGAAGATGTGAAGTCCGAGGTCATGTCCTACGCCAGAGGTGAGATGCAGGACGTCACCAAGTACATGGAGTATGAAGAGGCGCGAGAGGAAGTCTTCAAGGATCTGCCCACTCCAGAGACAGGAGCATACAAGAAGGTGGAGGATTGGAGACTCACGGCAGACGACCACCTCAAGTCTTTGCTCTTCATACAGAAGATCGCAGGGTTCGAGATCGATAAGGATCGGCTAAACTCCCTAGAGCAGAACATCTCGAAGTTTAAAGAGAGCTTGGAGGGCTTTCATGGGGTTTAGTGTCTCAGCAACAATGGCGATATTCTTCGCCACCTTTCTCATTCTTTTTTCTGTTCTTTATAATTCGGTTAACGAGACCTTTGACTCGGTCTCAGAATCGTTTGATGACCGATACGAGTACATGAGCGATAGGGCTCAGACGGACCTCAGCGTTGTCAG
>DATKWQ010000069.1:0-35660 GCA_035529455.1 Thermoplasmata archaeon | reverse complement strand
TGAGCAAGATATGGAGGGCGAGTCGCCATGAGAGTGCTGCGATTCAGATGCTCCAGCTGCGGCCTTGAAATGGTGCTGGACAAACGCCCAGACAAATGCCTCTCCTGTGGATCTCACGAGATAGTGAGACAGGGGTGGAGGCTAAGGGCGAGGAGCAAGACTGACGATAAAAACCATCAGGAGTGTGGACAAGAATGAGACTATGTATACCGACAATGGACAATGGGGGACTCGACGATGTGGTCTGTGACCACTTCGGCAGAGCGCCGACGTTCACGGTGGTGGACACCGAGACGAACGAAGTGCAGGTCGTGAAGAACAGAAGCGAACACATGGGTGGCCTCGGCAAGCCGCCTGAACACATCGCCAAGACGGGCGCGAAAGTCTTGATCTGCTCCGGTCTAGGACCGATGGCGATAGACATGCTCGTGGGCTTTGGAGTGGAGGTCTACGTAGGTGCGACGGGCACTGCCAAGGAGGCAATCGAAGCCTGGAAGGAAGGTAAGCTGATGCCCGCCAGCCACGATGTCGCCTGCAAGAGACACGCTCATTGACCATGTCCAGCGAATCCGAAAGGAGGCCGACGCGGATAGCCATTGCAAGCGGCAAGGGAGGTACTGGCAAGACTCTCATCGCCACGAACCTCGCCGCTATGATGAGCGATGTTACTCTCGTCGACCTCGACGTCGAGGAACCCAATTGTCATCTGTTCCAGAAGGCAGAATGCGAAGCACCCGAGAAGGCGTACAGGCCGGTCCCTGAGGTCGACGAAGGGAAGTGCACGCTCTGCGGGAGATGCGGAGAGGTCTGCCAGTTCCACGCCATCGTCACCCTCCCAAAAGAGGTGATGGTCTTCAGTGAACTGTGCCACGGCTGTGGCGCGTGCTCGATGTTCTGTCCAGAGAACGCCATAGCCGAGAAGGAGCACTACTTGGGCGACACGATATCGACTTCCGGTGAGCATTTTGAGTTGCTGTACGGCAGGCTGAGGGTCGGTGAGGCCATGCCGACCTACCTCATCCGGCAGGTCAGAGGTATGATTCCAGGTGGAGCTGATGCCGTGCTCGACTGCCCACCAGGGACCGCGTGTGCATCCGTGGAGAGCATTCGCGGAGCTGACCTGTGCATCCTGGTGACCGAGCCGACGCCATTCGGGTTCCATGACTTGAAACTCGCCCTCGGAGTCACGAAGAAACTGAGCGTCAGTTCGGCTGTATTCATCAACAAGGATGGCCTGCCTGGCCCTGACATCGATGGTTTCTGCAGAGATAACAACATACCTGTCATCGGGCGACTCCCTCTCGACAGAGACATAGCTGAGAGATACTCGAGGGGAGAACTGCTGATCTCGGATGCGGGCTATCGCGCTGTGTTCGAGTCACTCAGAGATAGAATCATGGAGGTGACCGTCCGATGAAGGAGATCGTGGTCGTGAGCGGCAAAGGAGGAACTGGCAAGACCACCGTCCTTGCCGAGTACGCGATGAAAGCGGGCAACGCTGTGATGGCGGACTGCGACGTCGACGCGCCAAACCTCCACATGTTGTTGAAGCCGAAAACGCTACACAGGGAGTCGTTCGTCGGCTCCAAGACCGCAAGTGTCGATGTCGGCAGATGCACGCTCTGTCACAAGTGTGATGGAGTCTGCAGGTTCGACGCGCTTCGCATCGTGGCCACGGGCGAGGACGAGCGCGTGGAGATCGATATCGATCGATGCGAAGGATGCGCGGTCTGCGCAAATGTCTGTCCCGAGGAGGCGATAGAAATGCGTGACCGAGTCGTCGGTGAGTGGTTCGTATCCGAGACGGCATATGGCACCATGATCCATGCGCTCCTCGAGCCAGGTGCGGAGAACTCCGGCAAGCTCGTGGCCATGGTCAAGCAGATGGCGAAGAAGACTGCGAGGGAGCACAAGGCGGAACTGATCCTTGTGGATGGTCCTCCGGGCATCGGATGCCAAGTCATATCCGCGCTCTCGGGCGCTGATATCGTGGTGATAGTCGCCGAACCGACCATATCGGGCCTGAGCGACTTCAGACGGATAGCCGAATTGGCGAGCGGCTTCAGGATGAGATGCACCCTCTTGATCAACAAAGCCGATCTCAACGAGGAGATGACGGGGGCGCTGCTCGAAGAGGCAAAGAGCAGAGGCATAGAGTGCATCGGCCGCGTGCCGTACGACGAGGCGCTCCTCACCGCGATGGCGAAGGGCGAGAGCATCGGCGAGGGACAAGACAGCCCTGCGACTGCCGAGATATCAAGGTCTTTCGACGTGCTTCTAGGACTCCTATCAGATCAATAGGGCCGATGCCCCCTTCAGTGCGTGATAATTACGCAAATGAAATTACTGGCTGCGGTAATGGCAGCTGCGAGCCCTAATGGCAAGATTTATAATTTAGGCGTGCCTAACTCTCAAGCGCATGGCCTCGGAGATAACAGAGCAGTATCTCAAGATAATCTTCAACCTGACGGAAGACGGGGGCGCCGCCAAGACCAGCGATATCGCCCACGCCCTGGGGGTAGCACCAGCGTCAGTCACACAGATGATCCACAAACTCGCCAAACAGGGACAAGTAACGCACGAACCATACCATGGCACCACCCTAAGCCCGAAAGGCAGGCGGATAGCCAAGAAGATGGCCCGGAAGCATCGGATTCTCGAGAGGTTTCTGAGCGATATGGTCGGGATAGAGACCGAAGCAGGCCACGAACAGGCCTGCAAGATGGAGCACGCCCTGAGCGCGGAGGCTGAGGAAGCCCTGTGCAAGATGATGAACCATCCGTCCACATGCCCGCACGGCAAGCGCATACCCAAGTGCGAAAGGGCGATGACTTGCGAGGAATGCTCAAGCGAGGCGCTGAAGCTCTCGGATATCGATGAGGGCAGGACAGCGACGGTGTCTCATCTCGTGTCCAAGAACAAGGAGGAGCTCTGCCGCATCCTCGCGATGGGATTCGTTCCCGGGGCCCGTGTGACGATTGAGAAGAGGCTTCCGATGGGCGGACCGATAATCGTCAACATCAAGGATACACGGATAGCGATCGCTAGAGCCATAGGCGACGTCCTCAGAATGGTTGAGGACACGTAGTTGGTGGTCATCTATGGAGATAGCGCTCGCTGGTAACCCGAACGTCGGCAAGAGTGTGATATTCAGTAAGCTCACGGGGATTGGCGTCGTAAGCGCGAACTACCCTGGAACGACCGTTGAGTTCTACGAAGGCGAGGCGAAACTGGGCGAGATGATCATCGATGTCGTGGACCTTCCAGGGACCTATTCGCTGTCAGGCAACACGGATGAGGAACGCGTCGCGACTGACCTGCTCTTCTCGCGAAGGCCTGACACAGTCATCCTGGTTGCGGATGCCTCCAGGCTCGAGAGGAGCCTGGTGCTCCTCTTCGAATTGCTGGAATCTGGTTACAGTGTTGTCGTAGCCCTGAACATGTACGACCTCGCGAAGAAGACCGGATTGAAGATAGATGTCAGGGGACTCGAAGAACGCCTCATGACCTCCGCCGTCCCCACGGTGGCGATAAGAGATGAAGGCATCGACGCGGTGCTGCGAGAGGCTATCCGACTGCGGCCGAAGAGCGGATTCCGTGTGAGGTATGACTCTCACACGGAGGAGATAATATCCGAACTCGGCGACATGTTGGACGACGGTGAGTGGACCTTTCCGCTCCGCGCCGTGGCTGTCCGCATATTGATGGGGGACAGAATGATCCGGAAGCAGGCGGGCGATCGGGTCACCGGCCACGCGGACGCCCTCGCAGAGGAATTCGAGAAACAACATCAGGAAAGCATCCAGGCGCATATCCAGAGGGATAGGTTCGGAGAGGCAGGGCGAATCGCCGACGAGGTTGTCAGTCGAATCTCGCCGGCCGAGAAGCGACGCTCATCCCTCTCGAATCTTACCATCAAACCCGCGACCGGGATACCGATACTGCTAGCCGTTCTCGCCGCGGTCTTTCTGACGCTGGTTTTCGGCGGGGGACTCATAGAACAGGCTCTCGTGGGTGCGTACGAGGATCTCGCAAGAGGAGCATTCGACAACCTCAAAGAGGGAGAGAGCCCCGTCGTCCAAGGCGTCCTCGACGGCGTCTATCTCAGCACAGAGGCGATGTTGGCCATCGTCGTGCCGTACATACTGGTTTTCTACATCATGCTGTCGATACTGGAGGACACTGGATATCTCGTCAGAGTCGTCTCACTGCTCGATGGCATCATGCATCGTATCGGCCTCCATGGCAGAGCTGTCATCCCAATGGTTGTGGGCTACGGGTGCAACGTGCCAGCCATACTGGCCACCCGAGCCATGGGGTCGAAACGAGAACGCGTGATACTGGCCGTGCTTATCACCATCGCGGTCCCTTGCTCGGCGCAGACGGCGATAATCATCGGCACTGTGGGCAACTACGCCGGAGTGGAATGGGCACTGCTCATATTCGCCGTGTTGATGGCGTTGCTGGCTGTGCTCGGCCTCGTGCTGCACAGGACCATGAGGTTCGAACCATCGCAGCTGATGCTCGAGATCCCTGAGCTGAGGCGCCCCACGCTCGGACAGACCATCAGGAAGACCAGTATCAGGATAGGGGAGTTCCTCACCATTGCATTCCCACTGCTTCTGGCGGGGAGCATCGTCCTCGAGATACTGATGGCTGAGGGGATGCTTCAGAAACTGGTGGACCCATCCGAACCGTTCATGACCGGTGTGCTTGGACTGCCCGCGATCGCCGTCGTCGCCCTTGTTTTCGGCATACTCCGCAAGGAGATGGCTCTGCAGATGCTAATGGTCCTGTTCGGGACGAGCAACCTCGCACTCGCCATGACCTCGCATCAGATGTTCGTGTTCGCACTCGTGATGGCCATCTTCATGCCGTGCCTCGCTGCGCTAGCCATCCTAGTCAAGGAATTCGGCGTGAAGAGCATGATTGGCATAACCGCAGCGTCAATCCTGATTGCGATAGCGTTCGGAGCCGTGGCGAACCTCATCCTCGGACCGTGAAAGGTGCGGTCCGCGCGCCCCGTCGTCATCTCACGAACATAGAGCTGTCATCGTCACCGTCATCCCCAGACGGTATGTTCAGCACGCCTCTGTAATCCTCACATGTCGGTGACATCACGGGGTCCTCGCCGTCCCTCATGAGCACGTACTTGGATTGCGCGCCCGTCACGATTATCAGCACGCGGACCCGCCCCTCAAGCGACTTCTCAACTGAGCAGCCCCATATCAATCGGCCACGTTCCCGGATCCTTCCGCTCACGAGCTCCGCCGCCTTCGCGGCTTCCTCGATGGTCATGTCTGGCCCGCCGACCACCCTGACCAGCGCGCCCCTCGCATTCCGCAGGTCCATCCTGCCGAGCAACGGGGAGTTCAATGCTTCCTCCACCGCCTGCTCGATTCGCCCTTCGCCCCTCAATGACGACTCGCCCACACCGATGAGTGAGACGCCGCCCTCGATCAGTATCGTCTTGAGATCAGCGTAATCAACGTTGACCAATCCTGCGCTTGACAGCATCTCAGTCATGCCTGCGATCGTCTGGACCAGCAGCTCGTCGGCGACTTTGAAAGCCGCCTGTACTGGCAGCCTTGGCACGAGCTCCAACAATGTGTCGTTTGGCACGACTATTGTCGTGTCGCAGACCTTGGCGACCGCACCGAGACCCGCCATCGCGTTCCGCATCCGGAGTTCACCCTCCGATTTGAACGGCAGTGTGACAACGCCTATAGTCAGTGCCCTTATCTCCTTGGCCAGCTTCGAAACGACCAAGGAGCTGCTCGTCCCAGTCCCGCCGCCCATACCGGCTGTGACGAATACTATCTGCGCGCCCTTGACACATTCCCGGATGTCCTCTATGTTCTCGAGAGCCGCTTTCTCGCCGACCTCTGGCTTGGCGCCCGCGCCCAGTCCCCTGGTGATCATCTTTCCGATTAGGAGCTTCTTCTGTGCCTTGATGCTGAGCAGATGCTTTGCATCGGTGTTGATGGCGCACAGGTCCACTCCTGAGACGCCGGACTCTGTGCATCTGTCGACCGTGTTTGACCCCGCACCGCCGCAGCCTATGACCTTGATGCAGATGTCGATGCCTCTGGCGATGCTCTCTATCTCCGATTCGCCGCTATCGACTGGCGGCGGGTCAGCGGAATCGTCCTTCGCCGGATCAGCAGGGATGCCGGCGAGAGCTTCTTCTATCAGTCTCTTGGGCATGATCCATCCTATTCTGTCCTTAGATGCTCCATTGAAACTGTGCTTTGCTCATATTAAGATGTAACGATGCCCGAGAGCGGTCACGAGCGCGCGCGCTCCTCCACGCAGCGCACCCGGGTGTGCGCCAGTCTCGGCTCGCATATTCTGCCCTCGCCGAACCAGCGAATACTCGCAACTGTCTCCTCGAAAACGATAAATAGGCTCAATCCCGCTACAACGACGTTCGAAGCGATCGACAGGGATGCCTCGAGTAGAGTGTGTATAACGATGAGACGTGGAAGAGCCATAGGAACGATGGTTGGAGCAACCGTCGCGCTCATGGCCATATCACTGTTCGTGCTGTCAAATGTCCCCTCCGATTCCAAGGATTCAACGGAGCAGGTGATGACCTACCTTTCCCTGATGCTGTTCATGATGGCTGTGGCGCTCATTGGCGCACTAGCCGTCATCGTCTCCCGGAAGGAAGGCGGGCCGCGCAAGGCGAAGAGCGCCCCTGAGAAGGCTGATGATGAACTTGATGACTACGACAACCCTGACGATGGCGCATCCGACATAGAGCTCGAATTCCAAGCGCTCGAGAGGGAGATCGAAAGAGAGGAGAGGAGCTAGGGCTCGCGTCGCGGCCTTCGCCAGCCTAATCGGTGCCGTGCCTATAAACTGCCGACATAGGAGTCGCTCGGTGAAAAAGAGAAGAGCCACTGGAGGGATTCGGACCCTCGACCTACGCCTTACCAAGGCGTCGCTATACCTCTAAGCCACAGTGGCATCTGTGGGGCTGTGCAAGGCATCTTGGCGGTTGTATTAAAAAGTTCCCCGCAAAGCCCTGGGGGGTGTTCGGTGCAAAGGCACCCATCATTTATTATGCGACCAGCGGATTTCTCGAGCGATGAAGAAGGCCCTTAGCAGTTTCGACGTGGCCGCGGTCGTCAGGGACCTGCAGGCGTTCAAAGACTGGCGGGTAGACAAGATATACCAGCCGGAGAACCGCCACATCGTCATCTCTATGAAGAGCCCCGGGGAGGGGAAGGCGTTCATGCATTTCCATGTGGGGGAATGGCTCTACACCTCCAGAGAGGCACAAGACATGCCTCAGCATCCGTCGGACTTCGCGATGATGTTGAGGAAGAGGATCACCAACTGCAGGGTAGCCGGGATAGAGCAGGTGGGCTTCGACAGGATCGTGGTCGTCAGACTCGAGAAGGATGATGTCCACATGCTCGTGCTCGAGCTCTTCGGCAAAGGCAATGCCATACTTGTCAAGGACGGCGTGATAGTCCAGCCGCTCACAAGCAGGACTTGGAGGCACCGCGATGTGAAGGCCAAACGGGAGTTCGAGTTCCCTCCACCGATACCGGACCCGTCATCCATGGCCGTGGGGGACCTGTTGGAAATCCTGAAGGGCTCGGAATCCGACATCCTGAGGACCCTCGCGACGAAGCTGAACCTCGGAGGGACGTATAGCGAGGAGGTTTGCGAAAGAGCACACGTAGACCGTGAGCGCCCCGCGCGGGATATCTCCAGCGATGAGGCGATGGAGCTCATAGCGGCTGTGAACGCGATAATCGAGGACATCAGGAGCGAACACAGAGGGTACGTCGTCACGAAAGAGGGTGAGCTCGTAGACGTTGTGCCCCTCAGAATGGCCATATACGATGGCTACGAGCACCAGGAGTTCGAATCATTCTCCGAGTGCGTCAAGAGCTATGTCGGGAAGATGCCGGAGCCGGAGAAGAAGGTCGACAAGCATGCGGACCATGGAGAACTGGACCGGCTCAAGCGCAAGTTGAAACAGCAGGAGGAAGCCGCACTTGACATGCAACGCGAATGGGCGAAGGCGCAGGCGGTCGGGGACTCCATTTTCGCATTGTACGGCGATATCGCGCACCTGCTTCTGACCGCCAAGGACAGGCTGACACAGTCGAGCGATCTCACGGACCTTCCAGGGTTCGTGTCGTTCGACAGGAAGAACGCCCTGTTGAGGATAGAGGTCGGTGAGGCCACATACGACCTCGACGTGAACGGCACTGTGGAATCGAACGCTCAGAGGTATTACGAAAAGGGCAAGAAGCAGAAGGCGAAGCTCGAGGGTGTCCTCCCTGCGCTCGAAGACACGAAGAAGGGCATAGCCGAGTGGGACCGCGAGCGCAAGGCCTCCATCGAGCGGTCGTCGGCATCGGATGTCAGACCGACCAAACGCTTCTGGTTCGAGAGATACAGGTGGTTCGTGTCCAGCGAGGGGGCCGTTGTGCTCGGCGGCAAAGACGCGAGGACGAACGACATGCTGGTCAAGAAACACCTGCAGACGGGCGACCGATACGTCCACGCGGACATACATGGAGCTCCGAGCGTCGTCGTGAAGATGGCAGAAGGCATAGGCGAACAGACGTTGGCTGAGGCCTGCAAATTCGCCATCGCGACATCGAAGGCGTGGAACGCGAAGATAGGCTCCGGCGTTGGCTATTGGGTCATGCCTGAGCAGGTCAGCAAGACACCCCAGAGCGGTGAGTTCCTCGCACGAGGTGCTTTCGTCATCCGCGGCAAGCGCAACTACTCCAACAAGACGGAGATAATGCTCGGGCTCGGCGAGGTGGAATTCGAGGGCGAGAGGAAGATCATGTGCGGACCCGTCGAGGCGATCGAGGCCCGCAGCAAACGCTATGTCCTGATAAGACCAGGAAACATCGACAAGAACTCCTTCGCGAAGGTCGCCGCGAAGGTCTTCAATGTCCCCATCGAGGAGGTGCAGCGCGTGCTCCCACCTGGAAACATCGATGTCGTCGAATCATCTGGCGTCGATATACGGTTCAGTCCCTCTTGACCATCGCCCTCAATGTCTTCAACTCGTCGGCGTACTGTTTCTCGCCCTCCGGTGTCTCCAAAACCATCGGCACATCCTCGAATCGCTGGTCGTTCATCAGGTTCCTGAACCCGTCGAGGCCTATGTGCCCCTTGCCTATGCCCTCGTGCCTGTCCAGCCTTGAACCGAGTTTGCCCTTGGAGTCGTTCAGATGCACCGCCTTCAACTGTGCGAAGCCGAGGACGTCGTCCAGCTGCCTCATGGTCTTCTCGTACCCTTTCGGAGTGCGGACATCATAGCCGGCAGCATAGGCGTGGCAGGTGTCGAAGCATATACCGGCGGTCTTGGGCTCGTCAAGCATGTCTATCACTCTGGCGAGCTGCTCGAACGAATGCCCCAGCACGCTCCCCTGTCCAGCTGTAATCTCCAACAGCAGCTCTACGTCCGAAGAGCCAAATCCCGCACGCGCCCAATTGAGGGACTCTGCGATCCTCTTCAAGCCGGCCTGCTCGCCCGAGCCAACGTGCGCCCCAGGGTGGAATATCAGGTATCGAACGCCGAGCTTCTTCGCCCTCGACATCTCGTCAAGGAACGCCTCCCGCGATTTCCTCAGCAACGTGTCGTCCGGGCTGGCGAGATTGATCAGGTACGAATCGTGGATGACCGTCTCGACGATGCAGTGCTCAGCGACGCCCGTCCTGAACTTCTCAGCGTCCTCGTCGGACAGCGGCTTCGCATTCCACTGCATCTGGTTCTTCGAGAATATCTGCATGCAGTCGCAGGTGAGTGCCCGCCCACGCTCAGGGGCTTTGTATACCCCTCCTGAGACAGGTATGTGCGCCCCAAGAAGCATCGCCATGATCTCTGCGTCCATATCCGCGACTGCGTAGATAAGTCTCTGGCCTAGAAGTCCATCATGAACAGGTAACCGCCATCGACCTGGGTGGACTTCGGGGGCACACCCGCCTTGTGCATGAGGGCTATCATGGCGACGTTATCCCTCATGACCTCAGCCGTGAACCCCTTGATCTTCTTTGACTTCGCTATCCTCACGAGCGATCTCATAAGGAACGTTCCGATGCCCCGGCCCTGCCATTCATCCGCCACGAGGAACGCCACCTCGGCCCTGTTGGTCGCGGGGTTGAGATGGTAGCTGCCGACGGCGACCATCTTCTGCCGAGGTGAACGGCCATGTATGACAACCAGCGACATGTCCTCCTCGTAGTCGATGCAGCAGAACTCCTGCAGCCTGCGATGTGGCATCGATTTGAGCATGCTGAAGAACCTGTTGATGATCGTCTGGTCGCTCAGGTCGTAGAACATGTCGCTCATCATCTCCTCGTCCGTCGGCCTTATGGGCCTCACGATGAGCGTGGTGCCTTCAACCGCCATCGAGTCGACCTGCTCCTCGGGATACAGGCCCGTCTCGGGCAGTATCTGGTCCTCGTACACGTGGCTCATGGCCTTGGCCTGTTTGAGCAGCTCCTTCCTGAACTTGGGATGGGCTATGCCTATGAGCGCCATCGCCCGCTCGCGTATGTTCTTACCGTGAAGGTAGGCCACGCCCCACTCTGTGACGACGTAATGCACGTCCCCTCTGCTGGTGACGACGCCCGCTCCCGGGTTGAGTGTCGCTACTATCCTCGATATGGTGTCATCCTTGGCGGTGGATGGGAGCGCGATTATCGGCTTGCCCCCCTTGGACCTGGAAGCGCCCCTGACGAAATCGACCTGGCCCCCGATCCCGGAGTAGAACATCGGCCCGAGCGAGTCGGCGCACACCTGTCCTGTAAGGTCTATCTCTATGGCGGAGTTTATCGCCACCATCTTGTCGTTCTTCGCGATTATGAACGGGTCGTTGGTGTACTCCGTCGGGTGGAACTCTATGGAGGGGTTGTTGTCGACGAAATCGTACAGCTTCTTGCTGCCAAGGCAGAACGAGGCTATCGTCTTCCCTGGATGGAGGGTCTTCCTGGAGTTGTTGAGGACGCCCTTCTCGACGAGGTCCATGAAACCGTCCGAGAACATCTCGGTGTGTATGCCCAAGTCCTTCTTCTCGGACAGGAAGTGAAGCACGGAATCCGGTATCGCGCCTATGCCCATCTGAAGCGTCGACCCGTCATCGATGAGGTTCGCGATATTGCGCCCGATCTTCTTCGCGATTTCGTTGGCTGGCTCCCAATTAGACTCGAGGAGTGGCTCGTCGACGGGGATGATGTAGTCGACGTCCTTCAGGTTCACGAAGCAGTCCCCGAGCGCCCTTGGCATCTGGGCATTGACCTCGGCGATGACCCTCGTCGCGTTCTCGGCGGCCGATTTCACGACATCGGTCGATACGCCGTAGCTGCAGTACCCGTACTTGTCCGGCAATGAGACCTGGACGAGCGCCACGTCGATCGCTGTCTGCCCCGACGTGAACAGCGCCGGTATCTCGGAGAGGAACACTGGTGTGTAGTCGGCTCTGCCCTCGGCTACGGCCTGCCTGGTGTTCGCACCTATGAAGAACGCGTTGTGTCTGAACTGGTCGGTGAACTTCTCCTCGGTGTACGGCGCGACGCCGAGAG
Organism: Thermoplasmata archaeon; assembly: GCA_035529455.1. Classification (GTDB taxonomy): domain Archaea; phylum Thermoplasmatota; class Thermoplasmata; order UBA10834; family UBA10834; genus UBA10834. The sequence goes on along the minus strand of DATKWQ010000069.1, from coordinate 24,092 downwards.
TCATTATGTGCATGATGCGGGTGTCCGCGAGTCTCCCAGCCGACTCGATGAGCGCCTTCACCAATGTCTGGGGCTCGGCGGCCCCAGAGCCGATGAAGACCTTGTCACCTCGCCTTATAGTCGATATCGCGGCTTCGGCCGTCCTGATCTTCGCCTTGTAGCGTGTCTTCCAGTCTTCCATGGCCCAGGATCGGTCGTTCATGCAATCTGCTCGAAAGTACCGCATGTGACATTATAACGGTTTGCGACTAACATGCGCATACTGTACTCCACGTATGACCGTGCTGGCCATCATCGAACCATGGACCGGCCGCAGCAGGGTCTACAAAGTACATATGAAGGCTTTGAGCGTCTCCAGCTCGTGCCCGATGCGCAAAACCGCCCTGTTCCTGTCTGGGAACGACAGTTCCGGATGCTCCTTCATGAACCTGTCGAATATCTCTGCCGGGGATATCTGGTGCATCTCGGCCAGAATCCTCCCCTTGTGCTCGTAGAGGGCCCTCAAAGGCGGCTCTAACAACGGGGCCATGTCGAAATCGCCCGCGAGCCATGCGTCAACCTCGTCCTGCTCCATCTGGCCTAGGTTGTTTACCAGAAATCGCTGTATCGCCTTGTTCCACTCCGCTTCCATGGTACCAGCACCGATAATGGGGCGGATTGCATAGGTCATCAAAAACCTTCCCCCTTAGTCAGCCAAAAGGTACATGTAAACTTGACTGCTTCACCGGGTTCGCTTAGGGGCTGTGATACTTATGGCAAGAGCAAAGATGCGCTTTCTGGACAACACCGAGATCGACAGGGTACACTCAACGGCCATCAGGCTCCTGGACGAAGTGGGTGTTCTCGTCCTCAGCGATGACGTGAGCAGGATGCTCGAGGGGAGCGGCGCTAGGAGGTCCAAGGACGGCAAGCGCATGCTCATTCCGGAGGATGTCGTGAAGGCGGCTCTCTCCGCCGCCCCGAAATCCATCCTCCTGGCGGCCATGGACGGATCGAAGGACATCCGGATACCCGACGCCGACGGGAGGATGTTCGTGGCGAACGGCGGGGAAGGCGTCTACATGGTGGACCTCGTGACGGGCGAGAGGAGGCCGACGACCACGGCGGACCTTCGCAACTTCGCCATCCTCGTGGACTCACTGCCCCAAATAGACTTCTTCTGGCCGATGGTGGGCGCTCTCGACCAGCCCGCACACATCAAGGAGGTGTACGAGCTCAAGACGGCACTCGAGTGGACGACCAAGCATGTCCAGCTAGGTGCGATAACTGCGGAGCAGGCGCGCAAGATGGTGCAGATAGCCTCGGTGCTGACGGACGGGGAGGACAACCTGGCCAAGAGGCCCATAATGTCCTCTGTGCAGTGTCCCATATCACCTCTCACATTCGAGAAGGGGCTCGCAGAGGCGCAGGTCGAGTTCGCCCGTGCTGGCATACCTGTCGTCGCGATGGCCGCGTCCGTAGCTGGATTGACATCGCCCGTGACGATATCCGGCACCATCGCTCAGATAACGGCGGAGAACCTTGCCAGCCTGGTCATATCTCAGGCCGCCAGCAAGGGCGCGCCTTTCATATTCAGCTCCGACTCGTGCCCAGGCGACCTCAAGACGGGGTCGATCGACTACGGCGCGCTTGAAACGCCGCTATTCAGAGCCGCAGCGGGTCAGATGGCCGAGCACTACGGTCTCCCGAAGATGGTCACTGGTCTCGGGCTGGAGAACCTCTCGATCACGATTGGCAACATCTGGGAGGGGGTTCACTACATGACGAGCTATTCTCTTGTGGAATCGGATCTTGCATCCGGCTTCGGGGGACTCGACCAGGCGGCCGGGGCGTCCTACGAGCAGCTTGTGCTGGACGCCTGGGTGTGGGAGGCGGCACGCGAGTTCACTCGAGACTTCGACTTCGGAGACGCCGCCATATCGTTCGACACGATAAGGGACGCTGGATTGGACGGCAATTTCCTGGGGAAGAGACACACTTCGCTGAGGTTCAGGAAGGAGTCCACAGCGACGCACAACCCGGAATGCACGATCGCGGGAAGGTCCAGGGCAGCCGAGAGGAACTGCGCAATACTCAGAGCTCAAAAAGAGGCCACGCGCATACTCCAAAGCCCCAACAAGCCGAAGTTGGACGCCGGTCAGCTATCGGCCATCGACAGAATCATCGGATCATGATGGGGAAGGGTCGAGGCGCCCGAGCTGGGATTCGAACCCAAGTCCGGAACTCCGCAGGCTCCTAGGATATCCAAGCTACCCCACTCGGGCATTTCTCGACTGCTACAGCCCCTCCATACGGACGACGGTAGAAATAGCTAACCATCATAGACTCCCCTTCAGTAGGCGGTCGTCCAGTCGATCTTGCCCTTCTTGCGGGCGATGTTGTCTGCCACCCTGAAGATGCCGATCGACAGCACGAAGAACACAGCGACGGACACCAACAGATACAGCATCATCGTCAGGTCGCTCACGCCGCCCATACCCGTCACATCGAACCCAGAGGTGTCCGCCAGCTCCTGCATCACCTCAGGCTCGAGGGCACGCCTGACTGACTCCATCCAGTAGGTTATAGGCAGGACCTTCGATACCGGCTGGGCCCAGGTCGGGAGTATCGTTATCGGGAAGACCACACCAGACAACACGTAGAACACCCCCGCCATCCCCTCGTTGATGCCTATGCTGTGCTTGGCCGTGAGGAACGACACTCCGCCCAGGGCGAGCCCGAGTATGCATATGCAGCCCAACCCCAACACGAGCGAAGCTGCGAGGAGCGGCCAATCGACAGCCGCCAGATTGATGTTGACGTTCAGCGCCATCACGCCGAATATCAGTGTCACGAGCACGCCGAACGTGGTGATGGCTATCTTGATCGCCGACCTGCCCATGATGTACATGTAGAAGTTCATCGGGGCGATGTACACCTGCTTCAGTGTCATGTAGTGCTCCCTGTCGTCGTGGATTACCCACGTCACCCCGAACAGCACATCTGCCACGAACATGTACATGGCGTTCCCGACGTACATGTATGAAAAGAACGCGTTGCCCGTCTCGCCGCCAGTCACCACCATGTACATTAGCACGAGTATGAGAGTGCCCGCTATCGGCTTCACTATGGAATATGTCAGGAACAGGAAAGGATCGGTCCAGTTGGCCTCCATCTGCCACCCCAGCCACGCGGAGTCCTTGAACACCTTGAGGTTGCTTATCACTGCCATCTGAGTGTCAACCTCCCTGTCGTCTTTCCCAGATACTCCATGTATCTGAGCGAGTACCTAGCGAGTATCATGAACACGACGCACAGGCCCGCCAACAACACGATCTCCGTATTCAACGACAGGAACGCGTCCTCCGCCCCGCCGGGGAATATGATCTGCCTCAGAGCGTCGAGGCCAAGGGTGATCGGTATGACGGACGCTCCGGCCGCCGCCCAGAACCCCAGCTGCTTCACTGGGAAGTAGAATCCTGATGCGAAGTACACCGGCTCCATCATCAGCGCGGACAGATGATACGCTTCCCTGCCGAGCAGGAGGTAGAGAGAGGCGAACATCATGCCCATACCGTAAAGGGCGATCATCGTCACGACGAAGACGAGTATAAGCAAGGCCGGGCTGGCGAGCGAGAACACCACATCGAACGCGATCGCTCCGATGGCCAGCGTCATCGCCGCCTGTATCGTGGTCTCGAATAATCCTCCGACCGCCATCCCCGCGAGGACCGACATCCTCGATATCGGGGCCATCAGATAAAGCGACAGGTTGCCGATCTCCTTCTCCCAGTACAGTTGCGAGGCCATCGACCACAGTATGTTCAGCCAGAAGGCGGTCATCGCGCCGCCAAGGACGACGTATCCGATGAGCTCCGCCCTGGCGTCAAGGAACTTGTACACGTAAGCGTAGCCGGCTATTGTGAAGAGCGGGAGGATCACATCGAACACGAACCAGCTGGGTTCCCTGGTAGACCCTATCAGCCTCGGGTACGCCCTGCCCCTGACGGCCCGCAGGTTCCTCATGAGATAGCTCTCGGTCATTCCAAGCCTCTCCCGACCAGCTTGATGAAGACGTCCTCAAGCGTCGGTTCGGTCTTTTGGAGCGACGTTATCTTCGAACCTTCCGCCACCACCTTCGAGATGATGTCGGACACGCACGATTCGTCTTCGACCACGAACCTGAGCTTCGTCGTGCTACTCTCGACGTCCTTCGTCTGCGAGTAGCTGTTCAGACCGGGGATGGTGTCGAAACCGTCGATCTCGTTGAGCCCCGCGATGGAGAGGGTCAGAGTGGAGTTCATCTTCACCATCCGCTTAAGGTTGGTCGGGGTGTCGCAGGCGAGGATCTTCCCGTCGTCGATGATGGCTATCCTATCACAGAGCTCGTCCGCCTCCATCATGTAATGGGTTGTCAGCAGCACCGTCCGGCCCCTGTCCTCGCGTATCCAATCGACGACGAAATCCCTGACCGCCCTCGCGGCGTTGACGTCAAGGCCAAGCGTCGGCTCGTCCAGGAACACGATCTCCGGGTTCGTGACGAAGCCTCTGATGACGTTCATCTTCTGCCTCTGGCCGGTCGAGAGGGTCCTGACCTTCGCCTTGGCCTTCTCCGTCAGACCGAAGCGCCTGAGGAGCTCGTCTATCCTGGCGTTCGCTTCCTTGCTCTTGATGCCGTAGAACTGCGAGAACATCCAGAGGTTCTCCCTGACCGTCAACAGGCCGTATCCCGATATCTCGCCGCCGGAGACCATGTTGATGCGCTCCCTGACAGCCATCAGGTCCTTCTCTACGTCGAACCCCGCCACATACGCCTTCCCCGAAGTGGGCAGTAGGAGCGTGCTCAATATCTTCAGCAGCGTGGTCTTTCCAGCGCCGTTCGGGCCCAGGACGCCGAACAGTTCGCCCCGGCCGATCTGGAGGTCGACCGAGTCGAGGGCAGTCACTATATCACCCTCCTTCTTCTTCTTGGGTCGAAACACCCTCGTCAGAGACTGGGTCTCAACGGCATGCTGCATTCAAACACACCCCTGATACGCTTCATCGGATAAATCCTCGGCCGTGCGAAGCGTCGCAAAAAACGCACCGCATCCGGCTCAAGAACTCATGATATGTCACGCCTCGTACAGCTTGCGGTATCTTGTGACATAACCGGCGATCTTGTTCCTCATGGGGACGGAGCGCACATCGGTGAGCTTTGAGACTATCTGCTTGTTGTGCTGAAAGTCGGCTGTGAACTGTTCAGGGTACTTCTGAACCAGCTCGACGGCCACCCGCTTGATGTACGTCGGTCTTATGTTACCCATTGGCTCACCGTGAGGGCTTCCCAATGAGAATGCCATATATATGGTTTGTGGAGCGCCCTGAGCAGGCCGTCACCCACGGGGGCTATACGCGCGCGCCGGAACTCTCCACCGTCAGGTCCTCCTCGGTCGGAGGATCGGCTTTGTCGTATGGTTTCCCGCAGGAGTACTCACCTTCGGGGCAGGCGCCCCTGAAGCATCCTGGTCCAGCATCGGAGAACAGTATGGGGGCGACCTTCTTCGCCTCGGCAAGCATCATCCAGGCCATCAGGCGAATCTCCCACTGTGCTCGTCTGCAGCACCTAAGCCTGAACAGGTGCCACAGCTCCCTGGCGTTCATCGTGATGGTGATGTTGGTATGGCATGCGTTCGGCAGAACGTACCTGGCATCCTCCTTCGGCACCTTGCTCGCCAGTTCGCGATAGGCGTTCCACGCAGCATCCATGGCCTTGGCGTAGAGTGCCTTCGCCTCGGGATCCTCGGATATCTTGGGCGGGATGACGTATTCCGCCTTGTCCATGCTCACATACCTCTGACTCTGCTGAGAATAAGACGCGATCCTGTGCCTGACGAGCTGATGGGTCAGAGCCCTCGACACCCCCTCGACGCTGAAGGTGAAATGTGCGTGCTCCACAACTGACAGGTGGCCCATGCCGACGACCTTCTCGATCATCTTCCTCGCGCGGTCGTCGGAGGTGCCCTCGAACAGCTCCGCTGCGCCTTTCTCGGAATAACACGACTGCGCGGCCGCGGCGCATACCCTGTCAGGATTCTCCGTGTGATTGATGAGTGTGACCCTCACTTGCACACCTGCCGGCGAGCAGCCTAAGGAGTTCCCGTTCTAAATTCTTTTCATGAAGACCGCGAACAAAATGGGCGATCAGGCCTGTCGGCTCATCGTGTCGTCCACGTAGAAGCTCGTGCGGTGTTCGGCGGGCCCTTCTGTGCTCAACGGGGCGCCGCTCATGAGCTCTTTCAGACGGACTATCTCCACGTCGCCGCGCGCCAACTGCGCGGCTATGCCTGGGATGTGGCCGTCTCCGACCACTGCGACCACGTTCATATGGGACTCCGCGACACGCGATATGCGCTGGGCCATTATCCGGTTCCGGTCGTCGATCAAGACCTTCTTGAGGACGGGGAACTGCTCGCCTATGCTGTCCAGATAAGCCTCGTCGTTGTTCTGGAAGGACTCGATCTCCTTCTCGACCGTCTCCTTCGAGGAGACGAGGCCTATGAGTGCGCCCAAAATGAGCTTCACCCTCTCCTTCATCGACATCTTCCCCCAGAGCATCGCCAGCATGGCGGAGGCCTCGACATCGACGAGTGCGATCTCCGCGTTGACGTCATGCGCGGCCCTCGCCGCCGCGAGCATCTCGTCGCCCGCCTCGGCGCCGAACTTGTCCGCCATCTTCCGCTGGAACAGCGCCAGCAGTGCGTACTGGATGGGGACTCGCCCAGACCGCGTGCGGTTCTGAAGTGCCTGGTATCGCGTCTTGTCGAGCTCTATGCAGACGATATCAGGCCTACGGGAGTGTATCAACTGCGTGACCTGGCTCGATATCGCGAAGACGTGCCCGACACCGATGAGAGTTATCATCTTACAGCGGGCCATCGGAGGAGGCTTTTAATAAAGCTTTCCGCAATCAGAACGCATGGCCAAGCTCGTGGTCTTCGACATGGACGGTGTGCTGGTGGACGTCGGGAGCTCCTGGGTCCATGTCCACAGGCATTTCGGCGTTGACAACGAACACTCGCTTCAGGCATATCTGAGAGGTGAGATAGACGACATGGAGTTCATCAGAAGGGACGTGGCCCTGTGGATCGCGCGAGACCCGACACTGACGATGGAGCGCCTGAGACGGATACTCTCCACCGCCCCGCTCATGAACGGTGCGAAGGAGACAGTCGAGACCCTGAGGAAGAACGGCACGAGGACGGCGATAGTCTCCGCCGGCATCGACCTCCTGGCGGAGAGGGTTGCCATCGAGCTCAAGATGGACACGTTCTTCGCGAATGGCTTCGTCGCCGATTGCGCAGGAAGACTGACCGGCGAAGGCATCCTCAATGTCAGGCTGGACGGAAAGGACCAGAAGGTGAAGATGTTGACGGACATGTTCGGACTCGACAAGAGCGATGTCGTCAGCGTCGGCAACTCGCGTTACGACATCCCAATGTTCGACGTCTCCGGCCTCGGGATAGCATTCTGCCCCGAAGACGACGACACCCTGGAAAGAGCGGACAGGGTCGTTCACGAAAAGGACTTGCGAAGGATTCTGGACATCATCTGACCCGTCAGTAACCGAACTCACCGATCAGTGGGACGAAAACGCATCCGCCGTAGTTCTGCCTTGTCACGCGGCCGCCCTTCCTCTCCACGCACACAAGGTCCTGGTACGTGCGGCCGCCCACAGGCACGAGCATCCTGCCGCCATCCGCCAGCTGGTCGGTCAGGGGGGCTGGGATTTCTGGGGCGCCACAAGCCACGAATATCCTGTCATACGGAGCGTGCTCCGCCAGCCCCTTAGACCCATCGCCCACGATGACTGTGACGATGTCTCCGTAGCCAGTTCGCTTGAGGTTGTCCTCCGCGAACTGCGCCAGCGGTCCTATACGTTCGATCGAGAACACGTGGCCGTCAGGCGCCACCGTCTCGGCGACGACCGCGGCGTGATACCCCGAGCCTGCGCCCACCTCGAGCACCTTCATGCCTTGCTCAAGGGAGAGCTTCTCCACCATGATCGCAACCATGTGCGGGGCTGAAATCGTCTGTCCCGCACCGATCGGCAGGGGAGTGTCGACATATGCGTCATTCTTGAGCCTCGCGGGCACGAACTCCTCCCTCGGCACACGCCTCATAGCCTCCTCAACAGCAGATGACACAATGTATCCTCTGTTCAGAAGACTGTCCACCAGCGCGTCGCGCTCAGCTCTCATGGCGTCCTTGTCCATCGGCTTATCTTATGTCGATATCCGATGTTAAACCTTGGCGAATGCGCCCGTCACTAAGTCGTCTTCCGGACGATGTTGGCGTAGATCCTCACAACGTCCCTCGCTACTGCCCCGCCCTTCCTGATGCTCCTCCCCTCGGTCTTTATCGCGTGTATCACCACGTCCCTCTTGCCCAAGGTCAGCATATCCCCGACGAAGAACTCCTCGTCGGGTGAGGCGATCATGTGATCGGCGTGAGTCTTGCCGTGATGGTTGATGGAGAATGCAATCTTCACTTTGTCGAACCGCTTGGCCCAGATGGTGGTGATATCCCTGGCCTTGCACGATTCGACCCGCGCGCCTGCCTTCGATTCGATAGAGGTCACGAGCACGGGCAGATCCCCGCACATAGCCTCGTCATCGACCGAGAGGACCTCATCAGGGCCGAGGATTATCGATTCGCGCTTCGACTCCTTCAGCCAACTGACGACCACGGGGACAGTGATGGGCTTCTCGCTCTTCAGAACGACATGGTGAACCTGCCCACAGGACCTGCACTTGACCGTCGAATCGAGCACTTTGGCGTTCTTCCCGGCTATCTTGCCAGCGAGGACCTGGTGAAGCGTCTCGTCCTTGCATATGGGGCATTCCACGAGGATAGAGGTAGGTTTTGTCATCCGGCTCGTCCATCCGATAATGCTCATAAGACTTACTTCTTTCTAGCCACATCGAATGGGGCGTCGTGGCCGGGTATGTCGATATGTCCCGTTCGGAGGACCCGAACTATAGGCCCATTCAGAGCATATGCCCCCGCTCGCAGGTGATCGTCTCGCGGGACACCCTGATACGCGCGCCACAGTGCGGACAACGGGCTTTCGACAGATATTCCTCGATCCACGCGCTGCGGACATCGGGTATCTCCTCGTCCTCAATCCGCCTCATCATCGATTTGAGCTCTGGCGTCGTCGCCAACCGCCGCAGGGCGTTGAGCGAGACCATGCGCTTGACCCTCCGATGAAGTGGCAGTTTCGCGACGTATGGGGCGACGAGCAGCCCCGCCGCAAACCCTCCGACGTGTGCCTCGACGGCGATGTTCGAACTCACCAAAGCGTAGATGAGCTGCACCCCCACGAACCCGAGGGCTAAGACCCATATCGGCATGGGGAACGGCATCGGAAACAATATCAAGCGCTCATTCGGGAACAGCCTGGCAAACGCTCCCAGTATCCCACTTATCGCACCGGATGCGCCGACGACGATGGCCATATCGTTCCACCTGAACGCCGCGAAAAGGAGCGTTCCGCAGACGCCGGTAATCATGTAGATTATCATGAACGGCCGAGTCCCAATCTTCTGCTCGAACATCGTTCCCAGGAATATCAAGGCCAAGAGGTTGAAAACCAGATGCTGTGGCCCGGCGTGAGAGAACATCGAAGTGAGTATCGTGTAGCTCCTGCCCACGTCGGTCAGATCATGAGGCATGAAACCCATGTCTGTGAAGATCGAGCTGGCAATGAGGTTCCGAGTGTCGGAAGCCGCGAGCAGCACTGCGAATATCGCCCCGCATGTGATGGTCGCCACGATAGAATAGCTGAACTGCCTCTGATACGAGTACACGATGGTGGCGACGATGATGACGATGCAAGCAATCACCCAACCGTTCATCCAGCATCCCTCAATTCTGATGAGACATCAACAGCGCCCCGGACACCCGTCACTTCGCGGCGGACGGATGACCAGGTTAATGCAACATGATAGTAAAACCTTAAGCATCGGATTCGTCCTACGAGGTGATGACATCAATGAAATTCGACCAGTCCGTTGACATCGACCTCCTTCCGGAAGTGTACAACCCCAGCGACGACTCCTACTTGCTGCTGCAGGCGATAGAAGTCCGAGCAGGCGATAAGTTCTTGGAGATGGGATCTGGCAGTGGGCTGATAGCCATACACGCCTCGAAAGCCGGGGCGGACGTCGTAGCAGCTGACATCAACCCGCACGCGGTGGAGTGTGCCCGACGGAACGCCCTCAGGAACGGCGCTCGGATCGAGGTCGTCCAGAGCGACCTATTCGAGAATGTGCGGGGCAATTTCGACGTGATAGCGTTCAACCCGCCGTACCTGGCGGTGGAGGCGTCGTCGAGCTCTTGGATCGAGAAGTCCTGGAACGGTGGAGAAGACGGGGCGGACGTCGCGGGACCGTTCCTAGAGCAGGCGGCCAAGCATCTCACGCCGAATGGGAGGATATTCATCGTCCTTTCGTCCTTGGGCGGCTTCAGGACCCTCCTCAGGGCGGCGAAGAAGCAGTATCGGTCGACCATGATAGAGGAGAAGCATATGTTCTTCGAATCGATCTTTGTATACCGATTGGAGCCGGATATTCGGACGACTGATATCTGAGGCATAAGCTTTATTAGGAGACCTTGGCCATCCTCTAACTCCCACCCAGGATGATACTGATGGCTGAGGAGAAGAAGAGGAAGTACAACGACGAGGAGAGCCTCAACGAGCTCTGCAGTAAGTTCCTCACCAGCCTCGATGGCGACGATGGTGCTGCCATAGGATACTGCAAGGATTTCCTGAAGGTCCTATCGAAGAAGGACTTCAAAGCAGGAGCTGTCCTATCCTATCGCTCAAAACCTCGCTGATTATCTTGCCGTCGACCTTTCCGCGCAGCTCTTTCATGACGATACCCATGAGAGGACCGAGGCTCGCCTCCCCGCGTTCCCTTATGAAGTCTGCGCGCTCCGACACCACACGGTCGCATATCCTACGGACCTCGTCCACCTCCGCACTCGAGACGCCGAGGCCGCACACAGCATGGTCGACATCACAGTCATCGTTATTGATCATCCAAGCGAATATCTCAGGTATGGCCTCTTTGGCGAAGGCGCCGTCCCTTAGCCGCTCCAGGACCGCCCTGACAACATCCACTCCGATGACTGACACATCCAGACCGGCCTTGGTCAGCTCCGGGAGCTCTTGAAGGTAGATACGGGCGACGACCTGTGGATTGCCGATGGACCCGGCCAACAGCTCGAACTCGTCGTCGAGCGCATCGTCTGTGAGAGCAGATGCCTGGTCCGAGCTGATGCCGAAGTCCTTGACGAACCGGCCGACCTTCGCCTCGGGCAGCTCGGGCATGTTCAGTCTGATGCTGTCAAGCACCGCATCGTTCACCAGGATTGGGCGCACATCGGTCTCAGGGTACATCCTGTGTTTCCCCGGCAACGGACGGCTGTAGACGGTAGTTCCGTCGGGGAGAGGGTCACGCGTCTCCTCGGGCACGCCATCGATTGCTGCGTCCGCCCTGGCGACCGCCTTCAAAAGCGCTGCTCTCGCGCGTGTCTCGTCGTCTGCTATAAGCACGAACGCGTCGTCAGGCCCCAACCCCAGCCGCTCAGAGAGGCGGTCCACTTCGGATGCGGTGATGCCGTATGCCGGCAGTTCATCAGAATGGAAGAGCCCTTTCACGCCCGCCACGCGTGCGTGCGCAGCAATCTCGGCACCGAGCCGTGTGACTCCATCGTCCGTCTTCGACAGTGTGTTTGCGAACTTCGGGAGCTTGACGGCCAAAGCCCTGGCACCTGATTGGATGGCGGATGCCACCACCTTGCACTTGGACGCTTCGAGCGTCTCGGACACATCGACTATCACAGGGTCGATCTTAACCGCGCCCCTCCGCCTCAGAGTGTCCTTGATCTCCAGCAACGCCAGCTGTCGCCTCACCTCCATATCGACATAGACTGGCAGAAGCTTCAGCTCCTGAGCACCTTTGACCTCGACGCGGGCGCCACCTGGAATCGATATGTTGATGTCCTCTCTTATGGTGCCGATCCCGCGCCTGACCTTGCGGGTTGCCCTGAGAAGCGCGCCCAACCTCATGGCGACCTGCTTGGCCTCCTCCGGGGTCGATATCTCGGGCCCCGTGGCGATCTCGATCAGCGGTATCCCGAGCCGGTCCAGACGGAATGTCACCTCTGAACCCTTCTCCGATATCTTCCTGGCGGCGTCCTCCTCGATGCCGATGGAGGATATCGATATGTGCCTCCCACCGACCTCCATGGTCCCGCCCATGGCTATCAAGGCCGTGCGTTGAAAGCCGCCCGTGTTCGACCCATCGATCACCATCTTCCTCATGAAGTGTATCTCGTCAACAGGAGAGGCTTTCAGCAGCAGGGACATCTCCAGAGCGGTCTCGATCACCAGCTTGTTCGCATCGTGTGGCGGCTCCTCATCCGCCTCGACCAGACACGAGCAGCCAACGGATTGGTACCTGAATTGCAGCTTGCGCTCCGCCTCCTCGAGCGCTGCCCTGTCGATCTCGCCCATCTCGCTCTGGGTCGGCCTCAGCCTGCGGATGAACTCCTTCTCATGGTCGTCCACCAGTTTCGAGTCGCACTCGCAGAACAGCTTGCCTGTGCTCAGCTGTTGATGGACCTCAATGCCCACCTTGAGACCGAGAGTCCTGTGGTCCAAATCACACACTCCTCCTCGGCGCTATCTCCCCAGCGATGTTGGTGAGCATGATCTTCTCGATCTCCTCGCGGTCGCTCGTCTGACCCAGGGCCCACATCAGTTTGACATACGCCGTCTCTGGCAGCATGTCCCCAAGTGGCACAGCTCCGGCTGTGATCATGTCGCGTCCCGTCGAGTAAACGTTGAGGTTGACGGCTCCCTGAAGGCACTGAGTGGTGACAGCGACGAACACGTCCTTCTTGACGGCCCCGCGGATGGATTCTATCAGCCGGTCAGAAACATGCCCGAGCCCAGTGCCAGCGACGACCATTCCGTCGACATTGCCGGCTATCATGTCGAAATGCTCGGGCTCGAACCCTGGATAGAAATGGAGCATGCTGACACGCTTGTTCATCTTGTCAAAGACCGTGACCGGGCCTTTGTTGCGCTTGGCGTATTCTTCGGCGAACGTCACCTTTGTCCCCTCGATCCGCGCAAGAGGACTCATGTTGACGCTCTTGAACGCGTCGCGCCTCGACGAATGCATCTTGCGCACCTTCGTCCCCCTGTGCGCACTGCAGAAGTTGTCGGATATATCGCCGTGCATCACGACGACGACCTCTCCGAGGTCGGTATCCACACATATCCTGGTCGCGGCCAGAAGGTTCATTGTGGCGTCCGAGGACGGCCGGTCAGACGACCGCTGAGAACCGACGCACACGACGGGGCCAGTGAGCCCTCTGAGCATGAACGACAGCGCTGCCGATGTGAACCCCATTGTGTCCGTGCCATGCGGGATGATCACACCCGAAGCGCCGGAGTTCAGCTCGTCCGCCGTTGCCTTCGCCAGTTCCTGCCAATGAGAGACTTCCATGTTCTCGCTGTATATCGAGTACAACACTCTTGCCTTCACATCGCACAGGTCCATGAGTTCAGGCACGGAGAACACCAGCTCCTCAGCCGATTTCGCAGGATGGACCGCGCCCGTCCGGTAGTCGACATACGATGCGATCGTACCCCCCGTGCCGAGGAACGCGACCCTCTTCTTGGATGTGTCAACCGGCATTAAGCGCTCGACCGCAGTCTTCGCATGTTTCTTCGACACGAGCCTCACCTTGGAATCCTTCTCCAGCTTCAAGCCGATGTTATATCCGCTCGAGAGCTTGAGTGTGAGTATCGCAGGATCGCTGAAGTCGTGATGTGGCATCAGGACCCCGCGATAGGTCTCGTCGCATTTGGAGACCTCTATCTCGTCGCCCACATCGACCCCTGCGTTCACAAGCGACTGGCCGACCAGGCCAGAGTACCTCATTGCGCGGTAGATGGAATTCGTCGCCTTAAATGATTTGCTGGACGGTTCCACCGTGCGGTCAGGCTCTGCTCGATGGGGTTGTGGCAATGTACTTAAGACGCGAGCTTTATGCACCGAAGGGAAGCATATCATGAAGATACTGGCTGTCGGCGGCGGAGGACGGGAGCACGCGATTGTCGAAGCGCTGGCCCGCTCCGGGAACGACATATACGCCTGCATGAGCAACAACAACCCGGGCATATCGAAGCGGGCAAAGGACTGCCTGCTTGCCAACGAGAAGGACGTCGCCAAGATCGTTGAATATGCCAAGGGAAAAGGCGTGACATTGGCAGTCATAGGGCCGGAGGCGCCGCTGGAGGTCGGCATCGCCGACGCCCTCGATGCAGCTGGCATACCGACTGCGAGCCCATCCAAGGCGGCAGCGATGATAGAGACCTCCAAAAGCTTCGCGCGCGAGCTGATGCTCAAGCACGGCATTGCCGGGCGCGCCAAGTTCGCAGTCGCGAATGACATCAGCGAAGTCAAGAGAGCCATCGACGACCTTGGAGAGAGCGTCGTCGTGAAACCTACCGGGCTCACGGGGGGAAAGGGGGTGAAGGTGTTCGGAGAACACCTCATGTCCAAGGAGGACATCATATCCTACGCGAAGGACGTCCTGGAGAACCGCATAGGAGGAAGCGCCCAGCTCGTCATCGAGGAGAAGCTTGTTGGAGAGGAGTTCACGCTCCAGGCGTTCTGCGACGGTAGGCGGCTCGCTCCGATGCCAGCAGTTCAGGACCATAAGAGGGCTTTCGAAGGCGATAAGGGACCAAACACTGGTGGGATGGGGTCCTATTCTCAAGCGGGTGGCCTGTTGCCGTTCCTAAGAGCGGATGAATATGACGTGGCGGTGGGGATAATGAGCGACGTCACAGATGCCCTCAGGAAGGAAGGGGCGGAATACAAGGGCGTCCTTTACGGACAGTTCATGTTGACCAAAGACGGGCCGAAGGTAGTCGAGTTCAATGCGAGGTTCGGGGACCCAGAGGCGATGAATGTCCTCTCGATACTGAACAGCGATTTTGCAGCGGTCTGCGAGAAGATGGCCGGAGGCAACATCTCGATGAACAGCGCGGTCTTCGCGACCAAGGCGACCGTATGCAAGTACATCGTCCCCGAAGGATATGGCACCAAACCCATGGCGGGCGAGGAGATCACGATAGACGAATCGGCGATTGCGGACGAGGGGGCGATCCTTTATTTCGCCAACGTCAACGCCAGCGACGGTCGCGTGCTGACAACGACCTCCAGATCGGCAGGGATAGTCGGTGTGGCGAAGGATATCGAAGAAGCCGAAGAGATCGCTGAGAGAGCGATCAAGCACATCTCTGGCAGGATAGCTGTCCGCCACGACATCGGCAAGAGCGACGTGATACAGGCGCGAGTGCGCCACATGAAGGAGATCAGAGGTGACGTTCCATGAAGAACCTAGACGCAGCGATAGAGAAGATAGAGGCGGAACTCGATGAGAAGGATCAGGTGAGGGAGATAGCGCTCAAGTCCTCAAGGGCCGTCGTGAGATTATCTGGCTCTGCGATTAAGGACTTGCACAGAGGAGAGAAAGCCACCGATAAACTGTCCGAGCTGAAGGATGAGGTGTCACGTCTCTCCAGCCTCCTCGGGGACCATCCAGACCTGACCAGGACCGGCTATGTCGAGAGCGCCTTCCAGGAATACGCCGAGGTAGGCATTGTCTTGTCGCTCATCGAAAACGACGATGTCCCGCTGCCCGAAGATCTCGGCATAGGCAGCGTCCCGTATCTGTTGGCGTTGGGCGACACCGTCGGAGAGCTCAGGCGGTTCGCACTGGAGGGGCTCAGAAGAGGCGATACCGACAAGGCCAACCATCTCCTGGACCGAATGGAAGACATCTACCACGCGCTTGTCAGATTCGACTATCCAGACGCCATTGCCGCGGTGAAGCACAAACAGGATGTCGCCAGGAGCCTCCTTGAGAAGACGAGGGGCGACGTCGCCGTGGCGACCAGCGCCCGGCGTCTCCACGACAGGCTTGACGAACTGATGAAGAAGCTGGACCAGGGCTGACCTCTCATCCGAAGTGCTTCTTCAGGATCGCCTCTATGTTGGCCCTCGGATGCGCCCCAGTCATCCTTTCCACCTGCTGGCCATCCTTGAAGAATATCAGTGTAGGGATGCTGTGTATGCTCAACGACGTCGCGGTCTTCGGACACTGATCCGTGTCGAGCTTGGCGAACGCGACATTCTGATAGTCCTTCGCCAGTGCTTCCAGGGTCGGTGCTATCATCTTGCACGGGCCGCACCACGGTGCCCAACAATCCACGACAAGCTTCGGCGAACTCTTGACCTTCTCGTTGAAGTCCGCGTCTGACAGGTTTATGATGTTCTCGGACAAAGCAATCGTCTCCACAACGGTCGACGAAAAGCCTGGATGATATTTTAGACTATCCCCGGCCTGTGCATCCGTCCGTCCGCAGCCGCGTCTACTTCCTCTTCGGAGAGGGCTTCTGCAAGAACGTGAGGAACACCAGGACGGAGAGTATTATGACGCCCACCGTCAACGCTGCACCCAACGGATTGTTCTCGTCGCCGACATAGACCGTCATCGTGTACACATTGTTGCCGTTGCTGAACTCCACGATGTCGTTCGAGCCGTCAAGGGCGACCGTGACCGTGTGCTTGCCGTTGTCGATATTCACCCAGGTCCAGTTGTAGATGAGCACAGTGCTCGAACCCGCTTTCAGGTCGAATGTCCGCACTCCCAGATACTCACCATCGGCATAGAACTTCGCCGTCACGTTCTTCGCGTCGACTACGCCCGTGTTGTACACTGTCGCCCGGAGCACTATTGGGTCGAGGACCTTCAGCTCGTAGTCCCTGACCTTCTCCCGTGAGTCTCCTGAGACGGGGTCCGTGGATGTCGCGTTGATACGTATCGTTAACGTCTGTGGGCCGTAGCCCGGCATCGTGATCGACAGGTTGAAGACGCCCGACGCCGCCGAGCCGCTCGATGGGGACAGCAGAGCGCCGGTCTCGTTGTCGGCTATGATCTCCGCCTTGTAGCTGAAGTTGCCTCCGATGTCGCTGGCTGGCCCTCCCGTGACTGTCAGCCTGCAGGCCAGGACCTCGGACTTCGCCGCGTAAGTCGGCATATCGAAACTGATCGTCATGTCCGAGTATGCCCCTGCGTCCTTGGAGACTGGCAGGGCGCCCAACGTGGATACGAGGAACGCCAATACGAGGAATCCCAGCACGGGTCTCGTCTTCCACCTGTGGCTGCTGAATAAGGACTTCATCGACCCTCACCCTTCCTCCGCTTGCCACCGAGGCCTTTGCGCTTCCTTAGGATGAAGAACACAGCGACCAGCGCGCCGATCGTGCACACGAGGCCAATGTTGACGAACATATTCGAGGGGTCGTACTCGTACGAGACATCATCCCGCTCGGCCTCGAGGTCCCCAGGCCCTATGCTCACATCGGGCAGGAGCATGGGGACGGACGCAATCGTGACCTGACCAGTGTCGTTGACAGATGTGACTACTATCGTGGCCTCGGCGCTCGGGTCAGGGTCGGACCGGATGGCTGTGAACTCGACGTACAGCTCCTTGGTGCCCTGGAAGGCGATGTAAAGTGAATCGGCCTCTTCCAACGTCCCGGTGACCAGCAGGCGCGCGGTCCATCCGCTCCCGCTAAGGACTTCCGAGTTGACGATGGACACCGAGAACTCGGTGCCGATGTTGCCTGTATTCGCCACGATGACCGGTGTGCGCGTCACATCGTTCGACACCCCACCGGCATCCTCAGAGTATGTTATCTCCGATGCGTACATCGGAGGCACTTTGACCATCATCGCGACATCCGCCCTCGAGACGGATGATGACTCGGATTTCACCTGTATGGGCACGCTCGAGTCGCCGGCGGCCGCGTCGTCCAGCACAGTGATCTCGACGACGAAGACCGCCCTGTTGCCGTTCGTGCCGAAATCCACGAACTGCGACTCGGGGCTGAACTCCACATCGAAGCCCGTTCCGATGAACAGGCACATGTAGTCATCTCCGATGTTGCCCGTGTTCTCGACTGTGAAAGTGTAAGTCACCGTCTCTCCAGGGCGCGCTGGCAGTGCGAGGGAGGAGTTCCAGCTCGCAACGACCGAGCGTTTGTTGTTCCTCATCAGGGCGAAGTCGACGAACATGTCTGTCATCGACACATCGACGGTCTTCGAAAGGGAGTAGTCTATGGTCATGCCGCCCTCGGACCTCTGCGTCCTCGCCGACAACGAGTACTCGCCCGATGGCACCAGGATTGAGAAGTACCCAGCGGAGTCACTCTGGACCGAAAGGCTCGCGTCGCCGATGGAGACCGTCAGTGTCTCCTGCACGCCAACATCCTTCGTGGTTATCCTACCTGACAGGTACACGCCTGTTGACAGCTCGATATCAAGGACCGTCACTTCGTTCCGAGTCACTCCCACGTGCCCCAGCGAGACGCTCCTATCCTGGAGGCGTTTGACGAGCACGGTGTAGTCACCGGGCTGCACATCCGCAGTGTACTTCCCCGAGGCGTCCGTGTAAAGGACCACGCCGAGGCCGTACTTCGAATTGGGTGTCAGGACTATCTGAGCCTGTGTGGGCAGGTCGTCTACACCAGTGACCGTACCAGTTATCGTCGCGTTGTCCAGCCGCATCTCGAGATGCGGGTCGAATGTGAGGTTCCCCGAAGCGACACTGATCAGGTCAGAGGCGACATACTCCACATACAGTATCCTGTCCTCTTCCGTCAGCGTCGATTCGAGGAGGCACTCGATCGCGTACGTCCCGGAAGGCAGCTGCAAGCTGTACGACCCGGAAGGTGACGATGTGATAGTGATATGGGCGTCGTTCGCCATGATGGCCGTCACCGTAACCGCCTTCGTCGCTTCGACAGAGCCGATGAATGCCACGCCCGACACTTCGTACGCCTGCTCCAGGTCGATGTCGAACTGTGTCGAACCGACCGAGACCTCGGCCAGGATCATCTCGGCGTATTCGATGTCATCTGTCGCCCCTGAAGCGTACAGATAATACGTCCCTGGCTGCACGAAGGCGGAATAGGTGAATCCGTCGATGTCGACAGTGACGTCCTCGGGGCCCTCGAGCCTCACATCGGTTACGGTCGCAGCGCCAAGGACCACGCCATGTAGCTCGACCCTCTTGACAGCGGATATGTCGTAGACGACCGCATCACCAGATGGTGTGAAAATCTCTGGCGATTGGTACTGTATCCATGAGCCGTCGCCCAGAATGGATTCGTGGTTGACCTCCACGCTGTAATCCGATGGAGGCACATACGCGGTGAAGTAGCCGCCTGCGCCCGTCCTGACGTAGATTGGCGCGACGGACATCAGATCCGGCAGGAACGCTATCTCGACATCACGCACGCCGACTCCGTCGCACGTCAACCGTCCCGTGACCATCAGGTCATCAGGGTCGGCGAACAGCGTAACATTCGACGCGTCGTCCCCGAACAGGCCGGTCGTGCTCCACGCGGAGTATCCCGCGTCGCCGAGGGCGAACGTTATCTCTGAACCCTTGAGGGCCATGATCCTGTATTCGCCCTCACTGTCAGCTCTTGTCGTGTAGGTCCTGCCGAAGATGTCGGTGACCTCAAGAAGCGCGTAGGCGCCGAACTCAGACGCTCCGAACGTGCCAGAGCTGTCACGGTCCATCCACAGACTTCCGGTGACGATGACCCCCTTCTCGCCGTAGAGGCGCAGGTTCGCGATGTCTGAATCAACCGTCAAGTGGCCGGAATACGCCGCATCACCAAGGACCGCCCAGCAAAGGACATCGTATTCACCAGCCGGCAATCGTGCGTCGAAGTATCCGAGGCTGTTGGTCGACCAGAACAGTCTCGTCCCGTCCTCCGCGACGAACGCGACGTAGGTGTCCTTCACCAATGCGCTTATGACTCCTCTTACGGTGCCTTCGACAACGAACGCCGGCTTCAATGGAACCGTCCCTGAGAGGAGATCGGCCGACGTGCAGTCGATCGATACGTAGCCAGCGTATGAGCCCGCTCCGTACGAACTCGCAGAATAGAGCGTCCAGTATCCGCGTGGGACATCCACCTCGACCCAGCCGAACCTGCCCGCAGTGCCCGAGAGGTAGTCCCTCGGGTAGTAGATGTTGTTGAGAGTGTAAGCCGCGTACGGGACGGCGTCACCGTCCAATGTGATCCTGTACTTGACCGTGGCCCTTTCGAACGCGGTACAATCGCGTATAGAAACCATCCCTTCCTGAAGGGCGATGCGCTCGTTGAAGAGCATCAGCTCAGCATCGTCGGTCACGATGGAGAACTTGCCACCCAGGACCGGTGAGAACTCGTATGCTCCGGTCGCGTTGGTCACCGCAGTGAACACGCAGTCGTAGAACGGGCTTTCGAGCGTCAGCTCCATGCCCACAATCGGCGCGCCGCCGGGTGCCGTTATGTTGCCCTTCAGTCCAGCCGGCTTCAATGGAAGACTGAGGTCCCCATTGCCGCCAGAGGTGACATTGTACTGCTCGGATATGACGATCTTGACATCGAGGACTTCAGCCATGACCTTGTACTGCCCAGGTGCAACACGCGCACTGAAGTGGCCGTCCGAGATGTTCATGGACATTTGCTCGCCGGTGACGAGGTTCTCCGCCAGGATGACGCCATCGGAGATGACATCGTCGTCGATCACGGTGAAGTTGCCGTCCAAGTTCATGTCCCAGTACACATCGCCGGAGACCATTCCGCCATCGATGACGCAGTCCTTCGTGATGATGTAGTCGTAGACTCCGTCGACATCCAGGTCCTGCTTGACCCGCATGGCCTGGTCGTCTGTGACGGTGAATTCGTAGGTGGATATCACCTGGCTGCCATGGAGCGCGGTGTTCTTGGCGTCGTCCCCGGATGACAGCACGAGCTGTACCTCCCCGAACGGCGCCAGCAGCGAGTACCGGCCGTCTCCGTCAGTCAGGCAGGTGTCGTGTGGGATCCCGTACTCGTCATGGATGGTCGCTCTCACGCCAGCAACGACTTCGCCGTCCCCTGTCGTCACCGTACCGTTCAAGTACGCCCCATGGTAGTACTCGAGGAAGACCGTGCCGCTCAGATAGAGGCTTCGTGCGCTCTTGTCGATGACTCCCTCGATCTCGCCGGCCGTTATTCTCTCTATCAGGTCCTGTGCCTCATCGTAACTCACAGCCGTCCAAGCGTCCTGGTGGAACGGCACGAGGTCCGATGGGTACGGGTTGTAGTAGGCGGTCCTGTAGACCATCCTGAAGTGTGTCATGTTCCATCCCGGCATCGGGTCCTGTGACGAGACTGACCCGCTGAAGCCTGGGATGCCGTCATCAGAAGCCCCCACCTCGGAGCCGCTGAACCCGCACATCGCCCTGTAGAACATGCTGTTGTAGAACATGTCGCTGTAGACCAACTTGTAGTCCACGATTGACATGGTCGGCGTCACGAGGTCGAGGTCCAACGTCTGCCCCTGGCTGGTGACCGCCTTGATGTCGAAGAAATCGATTGGGATGGAGCCGCCGACTATGCGCCGGTCCGAGAGTTTCGCAGGTGCGTAGAAGATGCCGGTGTTCTGCGCGGATATCGGGAACAGTCGTGAGTCCACGTTGAAGTAGCGTATCTCCCAGTTGAGGAGGTCGCACAGCTCGTCGTAGAACGACACGAGCGTGTCGACGCCAACGTCGCCGAGCGCCTCCCTGCCGAAGACTGTCCGGGCGTTGATGACGCTCATGTCGCTGGCCATCGGGCCGTACCTGTCAGGGTCACTGGCGACCTCTTCGATGATTGCGTCTCCTGGATCGGTCCACGCAAAGACCATCTGCTCGCTGGAGATGCCGTGCCAGTCCATGAGCGACACGACATCGTCCCGCAGGTCGGCCTTGAAATACCCGGCCATGGCCAGCCTGTAGGCGAACAGGGCGATCGCGTCCTCCTCGCCCTGAGCCATGATGGCATTGCCCGTCAACTGGTATCCGTTCTGGAAGTTGTCCGCAACCGTCGGGTGTTTACCCTCTTGGACAGCCTCGAAACCGTAGTCCCACCATGCGACATACGCAGGACGGCTCGTCTCCGGATACACGTCCGCATCCTGCTCAGCGAACCAATCCCACGCCGCGGGATAGTACTGACTCGGCAGAGGCAGTGAATAACCGAAGGCCCCGAGGTACCAGTTGGAGCCGTTGTAAGAATCGTAGTCAGCAGGCCTTAGGAACTCTGGCATGCTGAAGTAAATCTGTTTGTCATACTCCCTCTTCGACTCAGACGGGATGCCCGCGTCGACGCTGTACCACACGTTTGGCATGATTATGAAGAATGCCAGGAAGAGCGCGCCTACCACGTGGCGGATCTTGATGCTCTTGCGGATCACCTGCCTCAAGGAGCCGCTCGCGCCCATGAGGGACTTCCTCACACTCCCGAAGTCCAGCTTCTCGATTATGATGACCAGCACCCATCCGGCCGCGATGGTGAACGCGGGAGCCGCGTTGAACATGAACCTTCCCGCAGAGAGCGCCATGAATATGGCTGCGCTGAGCCAGACGACTATGAATATCGACCCTGCTGCCGTCTGCTTCGGGACCTTGGTCAAGGCGTAGAACAGGCCTATCAACGAGATGAAGAAGGTCACCATGCCGAAGGACATCGCCAGTTCGCTGAACTCGGGTGCACGCGCCTCAGCGATCGTCGAGTACAGCTTGTTCTGGACGAAGTATCCCTGGCCCGTCAGGATGGCCTCCCCGAGCGCGGGGTATGCCACGCTTATCCCAAGCACGGCGACGATCAGCACAAAGGCGACCGTCGGTAGGGCCATGGTCCAAGGATAATCCCTCGAGACGACGAACATCATCGAGAAGACCATCGCCGCGAGGAACAGGTAGACGGGGACATCGAACCTTGTCGCGATAAGGGACTGCTCGAAGTACACCGGGAACGAAATCAGGAAGCCGAAGCCCATCGCGATGAAGACGATTATCGTCACGCTGAGAGAATCGATGTTCTTGAACCTGTTGAGCAGTATCTGGATGAGCAAGTAGGCCAGGATGAGCACGGCGACATAGGCGAACCCGACCCAGGCCATGATCACGCATCCGAAGGCCGTCCCGGCCAGTAACGCATACAGTACCGCGACCTTGCTCTGCGCGAAATACTGTCCCAGCCCGGAGCGTATGTTCGAGAGGTTCCTCCAATTATCGACCCATCTGATGTGCTCCTGGGTCTTGACCGCCTTCAGCAACAGGTAGAACGTGAGGACTATGAAGAACAGTATGAACGCGTCGTGGTCTGCGTTGGACAGGACGCTCCTCTGCACGTGGCTGGGAGTGAACGCCAGCAGGAATGCCGCAACCAGCCCTGCCCTTCTGCCGAATGTCTCCTTGCCCAGGAAATACACTGGCACGACGGTCAGCGCGCCCCAGAAGGCCGTGGACCACACGAACATGAAGCCCACCGAGTCGCTGAGCGAGTCGAACAGGTCCTGGGCCATCACGGCCGGCAGCGCAATGGACATGCTGTAGGCCGGCGGTCTGGGGTTCCTGATTCCAGTTGGGAAGTTGATGAGCGAATCCCAGTACATGGAATCCCCGGTCTCGACATGGTAGTCTATGATCCTCCTCCAGTAGTAGGAGTCGGACCCGCCGGATACGATGTAATCGTTGTCGGCGCTCATCTCGAAGGCGAAGTATGATCTCACGAAGAGCGCGAGCAGGAAGATGAAGACCAGCATGGCTAATGTAGACCAATTCGCCCCGATCCACTTCCTGAACTCGTTAGGCGCTCCCCCCCCGCGAAAAAGCCTGGACAGAAGCCGCCTAGGAGGATCATCCCTTGTCTCAGCCAACGGTATTTCCACCTAGAGATAGTAGCCCCACGATACCGGGAGGGCTATATATACGTTATCGGAGATGGACTCATCTCCGAGATGCTCGATTCTGACCATCTGGCACGTCATGATTTGCCATGCTGCTCGGCATATGCCTTCGGCTGTCGGTTTCACCCGACGGTCCGCGCCTCTTCGGCGACCTGCCGGGCCGCCTCCCGCGGGTCGTCTGCCTGATATATCGCCCT
>DATKWQ010000068.1:0-15090 GCA_035529455.1 Thermoplasmata archaeon | reverse complement strand
TGCCTCGACTACATCCTGGATTGTATCTGCATCACTCATTTTGGTCATCGCAGCCTCCTGAAGTATGTTGCCCATCAGGACCGATAGCAGCGCGATTACGGCCAGTATAGGAAGCAGGCTGGACTTCCAGGCGCTCCTCACTGATTGGCGCTCCCTATTGACGGCGCCCTTCGGGTAGCGAGAGTTTTCGTCTCCGGGAGACGACATTCTAGAAACCGCACTGCCTTCGGTGTTGTCTCCTGCCAATCCTTTCAATACTGCTTTGCAGTTCCAGCAAATGGTTGAGTCATCTGCATTAAACTCACCGCATTTGAGACACATCATGCCATTCCCTCCTTTTCTACTCGTCATCCTTCTTGGCATGCAAGGTGATCTTCGCTTCGAGCATCTTCTCCATCAGACCGAGAATCACAGGCGTTCTTTTATGGCGCAAGAGAACTTGTTCTATCTGGATTATCTCTTCCAATTCGAGCTCTACAGATACGGTCAGCCGTTCCTCCTTCATCGCTAATCCCTCGGTCCGCGTCCGAATCGCCATCTACGGCTTAAGGGCTTCTCTTCCGCTCCTGTGGCATTTTCTCCGAGAAGGCTCAAGACTGCGTTATCGAGACAATGAGGATTCAGAAGATATGGTCGTAAATCATCTCCCCCGCAAGGCGACCTTTGCCTTCCTTCGAGCGTCCAATTAATGCTTTCCAGTAGCAGATAAAGGCGGCGAGGGCCTGGACAACTTCGGATTCGAAATCGGTTCCTATCCCTTTGAAGCGAATTCGCCAATGCAGCGTGTTCTCATTGTAGAACCACCGTTTCCAGCTCACAGTGATTTCCATCTCCTCGGAACCAAGACGGTGTCTCCATATCTTCTTGTGAATGGCGGTGGTACTCTTGAGTCTCAGCTTGCGGTCTTGATTGATCGTCAATTCGATGAATCTTCCAGCATTCACTTCAATATCCGTAGTCTGCCCTGTGTGGGAGATCATCCTCCACTTAAGGCGGTTGTCAAGAATCGGCTCAACCCGCATCTGCCCCCACGAAGTCTCAATGACCGCACCGGGGTCAACCCAACCACCGAACTCTATCCTTCCTTGTGTCTTTCCAGCACTCCGCAGTTCGAATTCGTTCAGAGGTGTGTCCTTCGTTGAGGTAACAGACTCGCGAGAACCTCGCCTTGTAAGAAACCATTCAGATTGACCGTCAGCCGAATTACTCATGCCATTCCCCTCGACCGTCACCGGATGCCCATCCGCCCCTATGGCCTTTTCTCAGAAAGAATGGTGTGGAGCTGCCGGGTCTTGAACCCACAGAAATGACTGGCTCGGCAAATGACATTAGCCAGATACGATTGGAGAGGCAGACGGCGGCGGTTTTTGTGTCACTCCCCAACATGCCCGATGGGGAGTATCTTCGGCGCATTCCATTCCTCACGGAGGATGCTGTACATCGCCGTGTCCCTGTACACGCCCCTGCTGAAGAACGACTTGCGGATGCGTCCCTCCAGCGTGAACCGTGCCTTCTCAAGGACTCTAATAGATGCCCTATTGTCCGGATGCGTTTCTGCCTGAACTCGCACGATGTTCTTGTGAAGGAACAGGTAGTCCACAATCATCTGCACGGCTTCACTCCCGTACCCCTTCCCACGCTCTTCCTTGACCAGCATGTAGCCTATTCCGATGCAGTCCTTTGACTTGAAGTGGCCGACGTACCCGATTTTGGGCCCGTCCTTCTTCTCGACGAAGTACCACTGCCCTTCGCCCCTGCTATCATGTTGCTTCTCGAGGTCCTCTGTTGACACCTGATCGAACGGTTCGAACTCGCCAACGAATTCCACATCATTCGCCCACTGCTTGATTATGGGGAGGTCGTTCTTCTCGGCGAGTTCGAGGTTGATCTTGTCACCTTTCAGCGTATTCAACACCGGATCTCAGAAGCGCGGGGCCTGCTTATCAGCTTTGCCTCCTTGAGAGAGTCAATCATCGCACTGGAGGAGCTGGATGCACACGGGCAGAGAGAAAGCGCAATCGGATTCAGGCTTGTGTTTAGGTGGACCGAAGGGGATTTGAACCCCTGACCTCCTGCTTGCAAAGCAGGCGATCTTCCACTGATCTATCGGCCCTTTCGGATCGGCGATGATGCCGATTGGGGATTCTCGTTAAATACGTTTCCTGATTTGGGCAGTTCCCGCGATATGCAACATACACCGAGCATAGGAGGGGTTTCGCCAACTGAGACTATTGCCCGAAATGTCATAACCCATATTCTCCTTAGGATGTGACATGCACTATTTGGATTCAACCGCACTGCTGCAGAATAGAATGCTCGCGGAAAAGCTCAGGAGCGCAGCACGATCTCGATGTTCACGCCGTCCGGCACCTGAATACGCATGAGCTGCCGAAGGGCACGCTCGTCCGCGTCGAGGTCTATAAGGCGCTTGTGGACACGCATCTCCCAGCGGTCCCATGTCTCCGAACCGCCGCCGTCAGGCCCCTTCCTACAGGGGACCACGAGGCGCTTAGTCGGCAGGGGTATCGGACCAGATATAGCCACGCCAGTTTTCTCACTGATCATCTTTATCTGCTTGCAGACACCGTCGACCTTCTTCGGGTCGGTACCACTCAGTGAGATCCTGGCTCGTTGCGACATCTTCTCAATACCTCTTTGAACAACACATGATTAAAATGAAAGGGGATTTGAGGGTTTGTGCATCACATTTCCTTCTTTTCGATGCTTATCACGGAGCCGGCAGCGACCGTCTGGCCCATGTCCCTTACCGCGAACCTTCCAAGCTGCGGGAAGTCCTTTGCGGTCTCGATCGCCAGCGGCTTCGTCGGCGTGATCTTCACGACCGCGATGTCGCCGGTCTTCAGGAACTGCGGGTTCTCCTCCTTGACTGCGCCGGTCTTGGGGTCGATCTTCTTCTGCAGCTCTGTGAAGGTGCACGCGACCTGCGCTGTGTGGCAGTGGAACACCGGAGTGTATCCGACAGTCAACACGCTCGGGTGGTTCAGGACTGCGATCTGCGCCGTGAACGACTTCGCCACCGTCGGTGGGTTGTCGACAGGTCCGCCGACATCGCCTCTCCTGATGTCGTTCTTCGCGATGCCTCTGACATTGAAACCGACGTTATCACCAGGCATTGCCTGAGGCAGCATCTCGTGGTGCATCTCGATCGACTTGACCTCGCCGACCTTGTTCGACGGCATGAATATCAGCTTCATGTCCGGCTTTAGTATGCCTGTCTCGACCCTGCCGACCGGAACTGTTCCGACGCCGGTAATGGTGTAGACGTCCTGCACGGGCAGCCTGAGCGGCTTGTTCGTCACCTGCTCGGACGGCGTCAGCGCGTCGAGCGCCTGGAGTATCGTCGGACCCTTGTACCAGGGCATGTTCTCCGATGGTTTCGCGACGTTGTCGCCCTTGAAACCGGAAGCCGGGATGAACGGTATGTCGTCGGGCTTGTAGCCGACGGTCCTCAGCAGGGCGGAGACGGCCTTCTTAGTCTCCTCGTACTTCGCCTGCTCGAACTTGACCGCGTCCATCTTGTTGACATCGATTATGATCTGCTTCACGCCGAGTGTCCTCGCGAGGAAGATGTGCTCCTTCGTCTGTGCCTGTGGTCCCTCGATGGCCGAGACGACTATGACGGCCGCATCCGCCTGGCTCGTGCCGGTGATCATGTTCTTGACGAAGTCTCTGTGACCCGGCGCGTCGATTATCGTGAAGTAGTACTTCTGAGAGTTGAACCTCTTGTGAGCGACGTCGATGGTGAGACCCCTCTCCCTCTCCTCCTTGAGTCCATCCATGACCCATGCGAACTCGAAAGTCGCCTTGCCTTTCGTCTCGGCTTCCTTCCTGTACTTCTCAATGATGTGCGCTTCTATGTGTCCTGTATCGAGAAGCAGTCGTCCGACCGAGGTCGACTTGCCGTGATCGACGTGTCCGATGAACACCAAGTTCATATGTGGTTTTTCTGCCATATCGTGGCCTCCATTACTTACAACTTGAGCATGATGCTCTTGGTATATTAGTCTTTTTCCGTGGCAATCTGGATGTTGGCTGCGCCCTCATCAGCCGGAGTAGTAGGACGCGTCGTAGGGCTCCGGCTTGAGACCCTTCCTCTGCCTTATCTCGGAAACGACCTTCTGCTGAACCTCTCGAGGCATTGGTACGAAGCCCGCGTTCTCCGTCGACCAGAGTGCACGCCCGCTCGTGGCGCCCCTGACGGAGGCCGCGAAACCGAACATTTCCCCGACCGGGCACTTGGCCTGTATCTGGGTGTTGTCCCCCTCCTGCTTCATGTCCTCGATGACGCCCCTGCGCTGCTGGACCTCTCTTATGGCGTTGCCCATGAGGTCCTCGGGTACGTTGATGAACACCTTCTGGATAGGCTCGTAGAGTATCCTCTCGGCCTCGCACATCGCGCCGTACATCGACGACCTCGCTGCGGGTATGACCTGGGCGGGTCCCCTGTGGATACTGTCCTCGTGGAGCTTCGCGTCCACGAGCCGGATCTTCATGGCCATGCACTTCTCGTTGGCCAACGGGCCCCTGTTCATGGCCTCGATGAACGCGTCCTTCACGAGCTCCATCGTCTCGTGCAGGTATTGGATACCCTTCGTGACATCGAGAAGCATATTGGTGCCCTCTATGGAGTGTATCCCTCTCGCCTCGTCCCTGTCCATACCGAGGTCCTGAAGCTTCCTTGCCACGGCCTTGGAGTCCTTCACCTTGCCCTCAGGGGCTATCTCGCCCGCTCGGATGGCGTCCACGACCGCCGGAGACAGCGCTTCGACCTCGAAGTAGAACCGGTTGTGCTTGTTCGGAGACTTCCCCTCGAACGGCCCGCCAGCGCCGGAGACGCACTCCCTGTAGACGACTATCGGCTTGGATGTGTTTATCTCCACCTTGTGCTCGTTGACGATACGGTACTGGGTGATCTCCAGATGCAGCTCGCCCATCCCGGACATCAGGTGCTCGCCCGTCTCCTGGTTGATCTCGATCTGTATCGACGGGTCCGCCTTGGCAATGATCCTCAGCACCTCGACCAGCTTAGGCAGGTCCTTCGTGTGCTTCGCCTCGATCGCCACGGTGACGACAGGGTCGCTGTAGTGGACCATCTTCTCGAATGGGGCCATTTCAGGATCGCCGGACACGGACGAACCGGCTATAGCATCCTTGAGACCAGATATCGCGACGACGTTGCCAGCGTCGATCTCGTCGACGGAAATCCTGTCGGCGCCGACGGTCAATGAGACCAGCTGCGCTCTGTTGGGATTGGGCATGCCGATTACGTGCAGTTCTTGTCCCTTGATGACCTTGCCGCTGAACAATCGGCCGACTGCGACCTCACCAGCATGGGGGTCGACTATGATCTTCGTCACCATGAGCGACACAGGGGCGTCCGCGTCACAGGTCATCATGCCCTTCCCTATCTCGGAGTCAGGGTCCCCGTGCCAGATCGTGGGTATCCTGAGCCTCTGGGCATCCACCGGATTGGGCAGGTGCGTGATGACGGAGTCCAGTGTCACCTCGTGCAGCGGCGCTTTCTTGGCGAGCGACTTCTGGTCCTCGTTGTGGCAGAAATCGTAGATCTCCTTGAACGTGATGCCGGTCTTCTTCATGTACGGGACGCTTATCGCCCAGTTGTTGTATGCCGAGCCGAACAGCACGTTACCGGACTCGACCTTGAGCGCCCACTTCTGCTTGAGCTCGGGCGGCAGCAGCTTGATTATCTTCTCGTTGACCTCGTTGATGATGGTCGCCAGCCTCTGCTGCATCTGCTCCGGCGTGACCTTGAGCTCGTTTATGAGTCGGTCGACCTTGTTGATGAAGAGCACTGGTTGGACCCTCTCGCGGATGGCCTGACGTATGACGGTCTCCGTCTGTGGCATGACACCCTCCACAGCGCAGACGAGTATGAGGACGCCGTCGATGGCCCTCATGGCACGAGTGACATCGCCACCGAAGTCCACGTGGCCGGGCGTGTCGATCAGGTTGATGAGGTACTCCGTCTCGCGGAACATGTACACCATCGATGCGCTCGCGGCGTTGATGGTGATGCCCCTCGCCTGCTCCTGCTCGTCGAAGTCGAGCAACAGCTGCTTGCCAGCGAGCTCCTCGGACATCATCCCCGAGCCGGCTATGAGGTTGTCAGAAAGAGTCGTCTTGCCGTGGTCTATGTGCGCAGCTGTCCCTATGTTGCGTATCTGCGCTGTCTTCCTCATCAGAGTCTGGGCTTTGCGTATGTTGTCCTCTTTCCTTCCCATACGATCACCATTGATTCGTATTCCTCTTCCCTGTGCTCAGATGCACGTCTGCAACAAAGGCCGGTCCGATGCTGTGGTCATCGCGCCGAGGCAGAGACCCGCTCGATCTCTTCCTTCTTCGAGATGGAGTGACAGTTGACGTCGCCCTTCGCCGCAGCGATGATCTCGTCCGCGAGGCACTCACCTATCGGCTTCTTGCTCTTGTGCGACGACGCGAGGGCGCCTTTGCAGATGTTCCTGAGGGCGAGATCCACCCGTCTGGCAGGTGCGACATCGACCGCCTTCGGCACCGAGATGCCTCCGTACTGCAGCCTCGTGACCTCCTCGCGAGGGGCCGCGTTCTGAATGGCGTCGACCAGCGTCTGAAGCGGGTTCCTCTTCGTCTTATCGTGAATGAGCACGAAGGCGTCCTCGACGGCCTTGTAACTCTTGATCTTCTTCCCTGTGAAGTCCTCGGTCCTCATCATGCCGTTTATGAGCCTCTCGACGATGCTCATCTTCGCCTTTCCGAACGCCTTGCTCGTGTGCTTGCCTCCCGTGTGCGGCACGGCGATAGGCGACACGTCCACATACCTGGCGATCCCGGCGTCCAGGATCTCGACCTCGGAGACGTCGAACTTGCCGAACAGCAGCACATCGCTAAGAGGCGAAGGGGCCGCCGCGGGCTTGGCTTCAGCTTTAACCTTTGCCGGTCGTGTCTCCTCGGGCTTCTCCGCGACTGCCTTCTCGGCGCTCGCATCAGGGGCATCGGTCTTGGGGGCCTTGGTGGCGGCCTTGGGGGCCTTAGGAGCTTCAGCGGCCACCTCGGGCGCGGGGGGCTCTGGAGATGGTTCCTGTGGCGTTTCGGGTTGCTTCTCTTCGTCGGCCATGCGATTCACCTCACAGGCTTCTCCTTCCTGCCCCTCACAAGTTCGTTGAGTGACACATTGTTGACCTTGATGACCTTGAATCTCACGCCAGGGAGGTCACCGTATGACCGGCCCATCCTGCCGCCGATACCCTCGACGAGGACCTCGTCGTGTTCGTCAATGAAGTTGATGGCGCCATCTCCCACAGCGAACGCGGTGATCTGTCTGCCGTTCTTGATGAGCTGTATCTTGACGCACTTCCTGATGGCGGAGTTCGGCTGCTTGGCCTCGATGCCCACCTTCTCGAGCACGACCCCCTTTGCCTGGGAGGCTCCCTCGAGCGGGTCGGACTTCTCCTTCAGGGCGAGCTCGCGACGCTTGTAATAGCGGTCGCTCCACCTTGACTTCTGTCTGTTGGTTCTGAGCTTTCTGGCAGTGTTCAAACCTCTTGGCAAACGCTTCACCTTTCACTATGGAAGTATGCCCTACAAACTCGTCGGATTATTAAAACTTGTGGTTGTACGGAAGCGATGGCCAGCATGCCATTCGTAACATTGTGCGAATATCACGAGCGTCCTTTCGACTCCCCCTTGGCCATGGCTGCGGCCACGAGATGCGCCATCCTGATCGGCTCCGGAACCACCCCGCGCACAGTCGATGCCGAGACCAGCTGTTGGAACTCCTGCCATTCGAGGCCCACGCCGGCCGCGAAGAGGGGCTTGCCAGAGGTGGACAGCTCTCTGAGCTCGAACCTCGTCACGAGCTCGTATCTATGACGCCAATCGTCGAAATGCTTCTCGAGCGCGCTGCGGATGCCATCGAGGTCGGGTGGGTCCCGGGTGACCGTGAGCACCGGCAGCCCCAATGACTCGTGGACTACGGCTATGTCGACCACGTTGAACCCGGCGAAGGCGATGCCGTCGAGCATGATCACCTTGATCTGCTCCTTGTAGCGCGACCTCGAGACCATCTCGACCAGGCGTTCCGTGCTGTCCTCGCCGTCGACGGTCACCACCGTCTTCATCACCGCCTCGAGATACGACGGGACCCTGACAAGCGCACCTACGACGAGCGAGCGGCCGTCCCCGAACTTGAAGGGCGAGTCGTCCACGCCAAGGACCCTCACATGCGGCTTCATGGCCAGCTCATACCAGTGGCAGCGAACCGGTGATAGGGTCCACCTTGTCATCGGGTGCGGGACCTATCCCCAGGCACGTCGTCGTATTGGGTGGCAGCTCCGTCAACCCTGCATCCGCGATCAACGCCCTGGGCAGGCCTGCCCGGGCGGCCTTCGACTCCAAAATCCTCAGCTCCTCGAGGTCGGCGGCGCGCAGGACGACCTTCCTCTGGCCTTCGCGATACCAGCTCGCGAACCACGAGGTGTTCCTCGCCTTCGCCTCGAGGGCGCACGACACGGCCGCGTGGGCGACCTGGACTGCGAGCTTGCCACCGGACATCTTGAGGTCCTCCCTGACGACTACCACTAGTTTGTGCTCCATCGACCGCCTAGTCCTCATGGTCATCTCATCCGCCCTCCTTGGTTAACCTGTCGAGCTCATCGTTGACGGCATCGATGGTGGTCTTCGCGACCTCGACACGCTTGGAGTAATACGCCTTCCTCGTCTCGCTCGCGCACTCCGTCCTCTCCGCGCATCTCCCGAGCTCTTTCTGCCAGTATTCCCGCTCCAACGCCAGCTTGGATATCTGTCGCTCGTTCGAACGGCCGGGCATGACAATCCCGCCGACCGTCCTCGGAGGCGGGTCCCTGTAAAGCGCGGCGTGGACCGCGCCCAACCACGGATAGGCACCCCGGAACCAGCCAGCGATGACGAAGGCAGCGGTGACAGACACGAGTGATATCCAGAGTGGCCCCGCTGACACATAACCTTGGTCCTCGGTGCTGATCGCGTTCAACGCGAACCCGACGATGATCGCTATCACGATGCTGAGGCCCATACCCAACGCGATCCTGTAGATCACATCGTACTCAGGGTCGAGCTCCCCCTTGCGAGGGAACATGGCGGCGATGAGAGTGTACCCAGGTAGGAAGAAGACGATTGCGATGCCTGCGAGTATCTGAATCATGCTGTCCACTCGACCCTGGCCACAAGCAGAAGTGAGAGCATATTTAATTGTTTTCAGAAGCCGTGTGATGTCTCTCGGCCGCATGTGCGATCGTCGCCGAGAGGACTTTGACGCCCAGGATTTCCAGCCGAGGAGCGCCCAATAGGCTAATTACCACCCGGTCATTACATCACGGAGACATGTTCGAACTCAAGGAACGCGACGGGCTTGCGAGGATCTGCGAGCTCAAGACAAGGCACGGACGGGTGACGACCCCCGCTCTTCTGCCAGTGGTCAACCCCAACCAGCTGACGATATCGCCCCGGGAGATGAAGGAACGCCTTGGTGTTGAGATACTCATAACGAACTCTTACATCATATGGAACGACCAGAAGCTGAGGGACAGGGTAGAGGCATCAAACGTCCATTCCCTGCTGGACTTCGACGGCCCTATCATGACTGACAGCGGCACTTTCCAGAACCATATCTACGGCGATGTCGAGGTGGGACACCGGGATATCGTGAGGTTCCAGAGGGACATCGGCTCAGATATCGGCACGATACTGGACATCTTCTCGGAACCGCACTTCAACGAGGACGAGGCGCGGGCAGCAGTCGATGAGACGCTGCGGAGGGGCAAGGACTCCATCGGGGACAAGGGGGACATGCTCCTCGCTGGCCCGGTCCAGGGCGGAGTTTTCCCGAACCTCAGGCGGATGTGCGCCCAGGAGCTTTCGAAGATGGAGTTCGATGTGCACCCCATCGGAGGCGTCGTGCCGCTGCTCCAGGACTACCGTTTCACTGACATCGTCGACATCGTCATGGCCTCCAAGGAGGCACTCGATCCTTCCAGGCCCGTCCACCTGTTCGGTGCAGGGCATCCGATGATGTTCCCGCTCGCGGTCCTCATGGGATGCGACATGTTCGATTCCGCATCCTATGCGAAGTACGCACGGGAAGAGCGGATCATGTACCCACACGGCACGAAGTTCCTCAACGACCTGCACGACCTCGCGTGCAGCTGCCCTGCGTGCTCCCGCACCTCGGTGGAAGATCTCAAGGCGATGGACAAGTCCGAAAGGACGAAAGTCATCGCAGAGCACAACCTCCGGGTCAGCCTCCAGGAGCTCAAGAAAGTGAAGAACGCGATACACGAAGGCGCCCTGTGGGAGCTCGTTGAGATGCGGGCAAGGGCACATCCTGCCATGCTGGAGGCTCTGAAGGCTCTCAGCAAGCATGTCAAGTTCATGGAGAGGTCGGAGCCCACGAGCAGGAGAGGGGGTTTCTTCTACTGTGGGCCCGAAAGCTATGACAGGCCTGCGGTCGCGCGATACAGAGACAGGTTCTTCTCACGCTATAGGCGGCCGGACACGAAGGTCCTGGTCGGATTCGAGGAGGCCGATAAGCCGTACTCGAGACACTACGCGAACGAGATACGTGCCGTCTCGGACAAGGTGGATGCCAGCTTCATAGTCGTCTCGTTCTTCGGGCCGGCACCCATAGAGCTCGACGAGATGTATCCTATCGCTCAGTCCGTCATCCCACGAACCCTGGACCCGGATGTTCTCCTCCGGATAAGGGACGTCATGGAACGCCACGCGCACTGTCACGGCTTCCCGCTCGCGGTCATGTGGGAGGGCGAGGATACGCTCGACTTCCTCGAGGATGTCGCCCCAGGGAAAGGCGCCGTCGGCATGGACCTGCTGAGGTGCAGAGCCGTCCTGGACATGCAGTTCGGGAGAGGCGCCGCCGACGTCCTCGACGGCAGGGTGGTCGAATTCGTGAAGTCGAGGAAGACTGGCAAGATACGCAACGTCATCGTCGATGGGCTCCACGCGTTCTCGATGAGGGCGCATGACGGGAGGTTCACGCTCAAGATGGAAGGGGCGAAGATGCTGATGGATGTGCTCCCTCCCCCGAAGATGCGAGTAGTGGTAGAGGACGAGCCCGCGGAATTCGCGGAGAAGGGGACGAATGTCTTCGCCAAGTTCGTCAGGGATTGCGACGACGACATCCGGCCGGGTGACGACGTGATGATCGTCAACACCAAGGGAGAACTCGCCGCTGCGGGCAGAGCACTGATGAACCGAGAGGAGATGCTGGCGTTCAACCGAGGTATCGCCGTCAGAGTCAAGCAGACGGCGGAATAGACTACGTTACCGCGATATGATCTTCTCAGCCACGGAGACGCATGCGAGGAAATCGTCCAGTGTATGCAACAGGCTGTTCAACGACTCGGCTTCGACGGAAGCGACGACGGTGTTCCCATCGAGCCTCGTCCTGACATAGCCGTCGTTGTCCGATTCGACGGTCCCGAGGACCTTAGCGGCGGCATCGTTCGAAGGAAATTCAAGCGTGATCTCGCAGGTCACTTTCGGCACAGCGTCGTCAGTTGTTGCCATCGGATATAGCACGGTCGACAAAATACTTAGGATTTGTTGGGGATATGGTTATTGGAGGATGCAATGGACGTCGCGGATGCCATCGAAGGGAGGACGAGCATAAGGGTGTTCAAGGCGGACCCCGTCGACGATGCGACGGTGTTCGAAGGGCTGAGGCTCGCTAATCTCGCACCGTCGGCAGGCAACCTCCAGGCGCGAGACTTCGTGATCGTCCGGGACAGAGCGACGAAGAAGCTCCTCATGAAGGCCGCGTACGGTCAGGATTTCATAGAGACCGCGCCCGTCGTTGTGGTGTTCTGCGCGGACCTTGACAGGATAGCGCATTACGGTGAAAGGGGGCGGGAGCTCTACTGCCTCCAGGACGTCGCCGCATCTGTCCAGAATATGATACTCTACCTTCACAGCAGAGGGCTCGGAAGCGTCTGGGTCGGGGCGTTCGACGAGGCCAAGGCCGCAGCAGCGCTCTCATTGCCTTCACACGCCAGGCCCGTTGCGATGTTGCCCATCGGCCACCCGGCAGACGAGGGCGTGCGAAGGAAGCGACTCCCGTTGTCCGAACTCGTCCACAGAGAGAGATGGTGACAGATGGCGCGATGGAAGGTGGACAGGACCATGGCGATATGGGGCGTGGCCTTCGGCGCCGTGGCGATGGTGACCGGCATGTTCCTGCTGGGCGCGGTGGAGGGAGGGTTCCTCGCAGAAGGGTTCTTCTTGATAGTCCTATCATGGGTGATCGTGTTCTTCTTCGTCGCGAAGCTGGTGAATTGGGCCACTAAGAGAAATGATGAGATGTGAAAGAGGCCCGTGCCTGGGCGAAAGCGCAAGTAGCCCCGGGAGGATTCGAACCTCCGACCCGGGCTCCAAAGGCCCGGATGATTGACCACTACACCACGGGGCTGATGTGACGAGCGATGCGGTGGAATACAACGCCAACGATATTAACGATTCCCTGGTGTCGTCCCGAATGAACGCCGAACCCGCGATCAGATTACCTCGCCGATGAGGTGCGTGGGCGTCGCGTCCCGGATGGACACCTCATAGTATCTCCTGAGAGGGACAGGCTCACGGACGACGATCTGCCTGTACGCCTCGTTCCTCAGCAGAGTGGAAGACCCCCGGCCCCTCTCGATGGAGAGAGCTGTCATCGTCTCCCCGATCGAGGCATTGTTGTTCTCGAGGGCGATCTCGAACCTCAGCCTCGTGAGCTCCCTCGACCGCGCCTTCGCAGTTCGGCCTCCGACCGCGGGGCCATGCGTCGCGGCCTCCGTGCCCGGCCTTGCGGAGAACCGCGTCACATTGACGATGTCCGGCCTAAGTTCGCGCACGACCGACAGGTTGGCTTCGTGGTCCGAACCCTCCTCTCCTGGATAACCGACGATGATGTCCGTCGATAGCGTGAGATCGGGAACACTTGACCTCATCCGAGTGACAATCTCCTCGAACTCGGCGCGTCCGTGACCGCGGCCCATCTTCGCGAGCATGCGGCCGCTCCCGCTCTGGACCGGCAGGTGAAGGAACTTGAACATCTTGGGATCGCTGAAGACCTCGGCCAGCCTGTCCACAATAGGCAAGACGTTCCGCGGGTTCATCATCCCGACCCTCAACCTGAAGTCAAGGCGGATGTCGCATATCCTCTCGACGAGATCTATCAGATCGGTGTCAATGTCGAGCCCGTACGCCGCTGCGTCCTGGGACGTGAGCCTTATCTCGAGTGGGCCATCCATGGCGAGGTCGGCGATCCTGGCGACTATGTCTTCAGGCGACCGACTCCTCACCGTTCCCCGGGCCAGCCGGGTGATGCAGTAGGCGCAGTTGCCCGTGCAACCGGTGGCGATCGGAACGATGGCATAGCCTTGGCACGGCCCTTCGTCTTGCACCTGCGGGCCGACGGAGTCTACGAGCGCAGACAGAGAATCGACATCGCCCGGAGGCACGAACTCCGCGTTGGGAACGGCCTCCTCGGCGACTTCCTTTCGGGCCGTCGCCATGCAACCTGAGATTATCAGCCGGGGGACGGACGACAGTGCCTTTGCGCGCTTGAGCATCCTCCTCTCAGTGGACTCTATGACGACACATGCCACGAGCAATGCGAGGTCAGCGTCCCCGGGGTCCGCGACGATCTGCCATCCACGGGACCGAAGCATGTCCTCCATCTCGGCGGCCTCGCCACGGTTCAGCGTACACCCGTACGATTCGACGTATGCCCGCATGCGGGCTCACCATCAGTATGAACACGTATATCTGTTTTCCAGACGGGCGGAGTCGTGTATCGATGTCGATTTGTGGGCGATAAGAACCTTCATAACTCCGCATCGCGGTTCTTGCTCGGTCATATGTCATCGATCAAGGACGTCAGGAAGTACTCAAACCAGGCTGCTGATTACGAGCACTCGACAAAGAAGCAGGCCAGGGCCGCAAAGCTCCGCTCAAAGGCAGCCAGACTCAGGGAGAAGGTCGCCAAACACGACGGGAAGATCAGGAAGCTCCAGCGTAAGATCGCGGACCTCGAACGCCGAGCGGGGCAGATGGTCGGCGCGAAGAAGTAGAGATTCGGGCGCCTCTGGTGCGAACATATATATACGTTATAATAGATATTGTCAGACAATCGTCATACGACGGGATGGGGTGCCAAATTGATGAGGAGATCAGCTGTTCCCCTGGCCATAGAGAACATGAACCGAATGGTGCCGACAAGGATCCACAAGAAGAGGAAGCTCAAGTCTTCGGCAGCCGACGCCGAGACGGGCTATATCCTCAGCAGACTAGCCGAGAACCGCAGCAGGATTGAGCGGCTCGAGGGAGAGGTCTGGCAGTGCTCTGATGTGGATTGTTCTGAGATCGTCGATGAGCTCGAGCTTCTCAGAGCGAACGTGGAGCTCGGCCTGATGGAGATCGCCGGTGGACTAGAGGAGATACCCAGCTCAGAGGAGATACTTGCGGAAGCGTTCGTCTGAGCGTCGACGAGTCGCCACCAGGGCGGCTCGCACCAAACCACTTACTTCGTTCCATTTCTACACCCTCTTACACTGATGTCGTGCGGCTCATGACATGCCTCTCCGTGTTGGGACTGGCGAACCATTTAAGTGCATAATCGCCACTCACCACTCGAAGGATCAGGGGGCCATGCATTGGGGATAATCAAACCTGCTAAGCTGACGAAGGGCGCGACCATCGGCATAGTATCGCCATCAGGCTTCTCGGAGCCCTTCGGACTCGGACAGGGCGTGAACTACCTTCGTGAGCTCGGATACAAGGTCGTCCTCGGAGAGTGCACGAGGAACCTCACCCGGCATGGATTCATGGCCGGCAAGGACGATGAGAGGGCCCGAGAGCTCATGGACATGTTCGCGAACGAGGATGTGGACGCGATATTCGCCTCGAGAGGCGGATACGGCGCGATGCGCATCCTTCCGCTCATCGACTTCGACATCATCAAAGACAATCCCAAGATATTCATGGGATACAGTGACATCACGACACTGCATATCACCATCCACCAGAGGACGGGGCTGG
>DATKWQ010000067.1:0-4121 GCA_035529455.1 Thermoplasmata archaeon | reverse complement strand
ATGGATCGGTGGGGTGCGCCGTTCGGGTGACGGCGCCCTCGAACGAACTACTGACGTTACTGCCTGCCGAGAAGACATATATCCCGCATCCGACAATCGGGAAGCCACCGCGTGGGACCTGCATGATCAGATACTATGCCTCGGAGAACGGCGTCTTGAAGGAGGTCGACAAGAGCCAGCTTGAGCAGACCATCTGGATCGACCTGGTCGCGCCCAACCCCAGCGAAGCCGAGTTCATGAGCAAGGAGTTCGACATTGACCTCCAGGACATCGCCGACTGTCTCGACCCGAACGAGCGTTCCAGGGTGGAGATAGCGGACGAGTACGACCTCGTGGTCCTTAGGAGCCTGCTCCCGAATGCGGCTGACGAGGATAGGATCGACACAATGCCCGTGGGCATCATACTGACCTCGCAGAACGTGATAACCATCCGGATAGGGGCCACGTTCCTCGGGAGGGAGGTCACGGCCGACCTCAAGCGCCGCCCTCCGCTCCACACGAAGGAGGACGTCTTCGTTGGTGTGATTCAGAGGATCATCCGCGACATCGAGCACAGGATACGTCCGGTCGAACGGCGCATAGCATACATCCAGGAGACGATCCTCTCGGCCAAGAGGCGCGAAGTCTCCCAAAACGCCTTTGCCCTGAGCAATAGCCTGATATTGTTAAACACGGCGCTTCTGTCAGACCTGAACGCCATCTCCATGCTGCCCAAGGTCAGGAACCTTCAGATGATGAAGGAGAAGGCTGATATCATGGAGGACATCGAAAACGATGTCGCTCAGCTCTACGAGATGACGACCATCTACCGCGAGATAATGTCCAACATCCTGAACGCCTACGAGTTCGCGGAGTCAAACCAGCTTTCGACAATCATGAAGACGCTTACGACGATCAGCCTGATACTCATCCTTCCCACGTTGCTCGCAAGCCTTTACGGAATGAATGTCCATCTACCGTTCGAATCCGATCCGAACGCCTTCTGGATAGTCATCGGACTGTCCGCAGTGGCCGTGGCCGGTCTCTGGGTCGTCTTTAGGCTGAAACACATTCTCTGACCTCGAGACTGAGGACCGGCGTCCGCCCTGGATTATGGGGATTCGGGGCGTCCCGCATGGTGCTCATGCGAGTCCGAATTTCGGGCGCGACTGGCCGTCTTCAACGGGTGGCCAGATACAGATATTGGCGTAGCAGTGCTACTTATAGGCCTGCAACAACTATACAGAGTAGGCGGGGCTCACATGATTGCCATTGTGGACATACTACTAGGTGTTCTGATGGGGACTTCCCTGTTCCTCCTGACTCTCTCTCTCGTGTCCTATCGCCGGAGCGGCATATTCTCAGTGCTCTTGGTCTCAGTCGGTCTGACGATTCATTCCGCCCTCACTCTTCTGATTCTCATCGCAGGGCATACCACTGATATGCTGGCGAATGTGGACGGCGTCCAGATCGTTGGGCTGGACCTGTCAGTGTTGATCGCGGCACTTCTCCTGGGGGTCCTTGGAGGTAAGGCATTTGCCCGACCCTCTTGACCTTGCGAACAGGAAGAGGATATTCGAGTGTGTAAGGGATAGCCCCGGCCTTCACTTCCGGGAGATACAGCGTCGCACTGGCTTGCCGATCGGAGTCCTTGAATATCACCTGAATTACCTCGTCCAGAAGGAGTTGTTGACACTGGAGAGGGAAGACAACTTCTCAAGATACTACCCAGGCGGACAGCTGAGCAAGGACAAACAAAGGATACTGTCAGTCCTTCGCCAGGAGATACCGCGCGGAGTCGTCCTGTATCTGCTGAGATACCCAGGTTCGACACACACTGAACTCCTAAGTAACTTCACAATATCTGGCGGAACTCTGTCTTATCATGTCAAGAAACTGACTACCAAAGGCGTCGTGAACTCGGAGAAGAGCGGCCGTGAGTCCTATCTCAGCGTCGTGGATCCTGACAAAGTAGCTGACCTGCTCATCGTCTACCGGAGGACATTCTTTGACAAACTCGTCGACGAGTTCGTAGCGAGATACATAGAACGCGACTGACGAGGGCCATGCATGGGAATGCAGTACAACCGTTTCACGGCTTCTTGCGGTAGTAACGATTCTTTTCGAGGCTGACAGTCTCTCCTGGATCTTCCGCCCCATTCCTGCGGACGACTGCGTAGGCGCCAATCGCTCCGACGGCTACCGCTCCCATCACCACGCCTATAGCCACCGCCTCGCTGGAAGAGCCAACTGTAGTTCCATCATCGGGAAGGCGGACGTAGCCTGGATCGCCGCCGAACACGCCCATGCTCGGGTCGTGGAGCACGGAGACGGTGGTCACGTCTATGGGCGTGGACAGATACAATCTCAATGAGTCCCCGTCGGTGCGATAGTACGTTGCGAGGTCAATCAGCTCGTTCTCGATTTCGTCATAGTCGAGCGCTGCCGCCTTCGCCCATCCGAAGTAGCTCTCGGCCGTCCCATCGTCAACGAAAGTGAAGATCTGTTTGAAATCGTCTCGTGGCAGGAATTTGTGCACCAACTGGACGTCCCCGTCAGTCTCGTTCACGGAAGGGTCGCACTCGGTGATACCATCATCCTGGTAACCCTGTAGGATATACTGCTCTGGCATCGATGTTGGCGAGAAAATGTACCCGTCGGTCTTCATGAGC
Organism: Thermoplasmata archaeon; assembly: GCA_035529455.1. Lineage (GTDB taxonomy): Archaea > Thermoplasmatota > Thermoplasmata > UBA10834 > UBA10834 > UBA10834. The sequence goes on along the minus strand of DATKWQ010000067.1, from coordinate 1,470 downwards.
CCCATGTCCAGGGAGAGGTTCTGCGCGTCGATAGCTTCGTTGATGTCAATGATGATGTCGAACTTGAGTTCGGTGGTCCCGTTCACTTGGTATTCGGGCGATTCGTCCACGCCCTCATACGTTGCCGAGTAGTTGTTGCTCGTGACATGGAATCGCACCGTAATGTCCGCCCAGTCCTCTATTACCATGTTGCCGGGAGCCCCAGGGTTCTTCTTATTCATGTTTACAGAACTAGTGAGCTCCAGTGAGACGGTTTCTCCCATGTCATCGTTCGATTCGTGCAGCACGTCCGATAACGCCCATGTGGCATGTTCGAAGGAAGCGTGGTAAGGCACATCCTCCAGCACGAGCAACCCCTCTGGTGTGGCGTTATATCCTAGTGCCGACGAGATTACCAGGCCGTACCCCAACTGGCCCGCCTGGTCCACTGGCGCAACTATGACCGCAGGGAAATCCTTGGAGATTGCCACCATCATCTCTTCTGTCTCGATCAAGACGTAGTCGGCCGTCTCTGAATAGGATATGCTCTGGTCCTGGGCAGCAGTGCCTTCGCAGACGACTGGTACCCACGCCAGCATTAGCGTGCACACTAGCAGAGTCAAGAGACGGCGGATGCTCATCATTCAAACCATACAATCTCACTGGTCTTTATTAAGCCATTTGGTACGTAAGTAGAAATTGCGAGGATTGACGCACAGGATCGATAGTGTTCGCCCCTGCAATTCAAAGTTGTATGCCTTCTGTAGAAGCCTAGGCCGATGCTGGCCAGGTATTTACGCACAGGCAGGCATATGTTGAAGCCGCTGGCGTAATAGAAGGGTCCGTATCTGGCACTGGCGGTGTCGTCGTGGCAAACAACACAGCCCTCGTCCACCTTGGTGGAATAGTCTCAGGAGGCGGGAGCCGCGCCAACCGTGGCGGCAGCTGCGATGAAGCCAAGAAGACAGGGTGAACCGCTACTGTAGGCCTCATACATTCCTTCTGAGGACGTGAGATATCCGCTACGACACTTCAGTGATGAAGAAAATAGAAAATGTGCCCATACGCTTTTTCGTATGGGCTTGCCCAACTGCGTCTTCCCGGTCGCTCCTAAGGGGATGGGACTGGAATCATCACTGAATGCATAGTCGTGCCCCATGCAACCTCATAGACCCACAAACCGCTAAGGTCATCCGAGAGATCGGCTGTTGTTCCCAGCACGATCGTTATCGAGACAATGTAGCCCTCGCCATAGGTCGCATCACCCGCCAAGGTTGGCAAGGCAACAGATATGACGCCCGACTCGTCGATTGTCATAAATGCGACAGTTGTGTCCAAGTCGACCAGCTCGAGGTCCGAGTCGAATACATAGGCGTTCATCGAATCGACGGTGTACCCTACAGGGAGAGTCAGTTCGCCGAGCTGCATGTCCGTCCAATCGATGCTCGCATCGTATATCGCCACTCTGAGCATATAGTTGAACTTGGCATC
>DATKWQ010000066.1:0-18169 GCA_035529455.1 Thermoplasmata archaeon | reverse complement strand
ACGCCCTTCAGTATCTTCAGGTCCAGGGTGTCCGCCCTGACCGGCTTGACGTTGATGTCCAAGCGCTGGGCCAGTTCCTTCATCTTCGGCGGCAGCTGTTTCCAGCGCCAGAAGCCGTAGGTTACGAACGCTCGGGGCAGGCCGTTCGCCTCGGCCCATTCCTGGAGTCTCAGCTCCCACGCGCGCGCGAGTTCGGGTGTGATGCGCGCTATCTCCTCTGCCTCGCTAGCCAGGGCGGACGGGCACATCCAGCATCCGACGCGCTCGATGTCCTCTTCGTACAGCGGGTTGTATTCCAGGTTGCGCCAGATGATGTACAGCCAGACATCCAGAGCAGACCAGTTCCTTATCGGGTTGACCGTCACCTGTCCAGGGACGAACGGGTTCTCCTCGACCAGTTCCGAGTACGCCCTTGAGAATGACTCCAACCTCCTGTTGCCTTCTATGGTGATCGTGCCGTCCGGATAGGTCTGTTCTATCAGCGATGACACGGGCGCGAGCTTGCAGACCTTGCAGCACCATCGGAAATCCTTCGCGGGCGGGCCGAACGAGCTCAGATTGTCGTAGAACGCGTTGCCCGCATGGGCCTTCAACAGCCTGACCTGCCTGTTCCTCGCGAACCGGTCCACATAGGCCTTCGTGACTGGATGCTCCAGGCCTGTGTCTATGAACATCGCGGTGACGTCCTTCGTTACTCCGAGCGTGAGGTCCATGACGACGAGGCTGTCCTTGCCGCCGCTGAACGATACTGTAACGGGCAGCTTCCTCGCGGATATCGCCTCCCTCAGCTCGTGTTCCGCCTTCGATTTCTTCGCCACGAGATGCGGCTGGTTGGCCCTGACGAGCAACCGCGTCCACACCTTCTTGCTCCTGGGGGACAGCGGCCCCATCTTGGCGAACTCCCGCACCTTGACACCCTTGTCCGAGCGTCGGAGCGCGGCCGCATCGACCTTGGCCGAGCCGCATCCGATGAAGTTGCCCATCTTGATGACGACCTCGTCCCCCGCCCTGATTCCAGGGTCGAACGAGTCGATTGCGTCGGGTGGCAGGTACTTGCCCTTCATGTGCCCCTCAGCCTTGCGGAGCACTATCTGCTTCTTGGAATCCATGGCGACGAGCATCCTCGCGCCGTCCAGCCTGAGGACGAGCTCGTGTCGCCTGGTGTCCAGGTCGTACCTGAGCAATGCGACCCTGTACCCGTCGATTATGACCTCCTCGGAACGGTCGTCGCCAGAAGTCTTGTTGAGGACGACGACATCGGGGACGATCTGTTGCACGCCGAACTCCTTCAGGAACAGGTATCTCAGCTTCTTCTTCGTCCCGTCCATCGCCAGCCGGACATCGCCCGGAGGCAAGAGCTGCACCTCTCTGCCCTGCTCGCCGCACTTGCCGCAGCTGGGGCCTATGAGCGGTACGTTGCACTTGCCGCACCAGAAGAGCTTCGCCAGAACGTTGTGTTGGCGCATCTGCCCCGAGCTATGTCGCATCGGATAATAAGCTTCTTGCCTCACCGTCAACTCGGTAGAGTCAGCCTTCCTTGCAGTCGCCCTTGCAGTCGCAGGGCTCGTCTAGGAACGCTGGATATCTGAGATGGGCGATTATGCTGCCCTCCCAGTCGAATATCTTGCCAGGGTTCATGATGTCGTTGGGGTCCAGGGCCCTCTTGATCGCCTTCATCGCGCCGAGTGAGTCCTTTCGCTCGATCTGCATGTACGGCGCCTTCGTGATGGACACTCCGTGCTCGCCAGTTACCGTCCCGCCGAGCTCGAGCACCTTGTCGTAGATCTCCCCGACCGCCTTCTCGGCTGCCCACCAGCTCTCCTTGGAATAGGGCTCCACGAGCATCTTGGTGTGCAGGTTGCCGTCGGCCGAGTGGCCGTATGTCCCCACTATGACGCCGTTCGCCTTGGCTATGTTCTGGAACGCCTCGACGGCCTCGGGTATCTTGGATATCGGGACGGACATGTCGTCCGCGAGCGCCACGGAGACGAACTTCTCGCCATACCTGCTAAGCGACGGCATTATGGCCTTCCTGGCCTGGGTCCATTCGTTGATCTTCTTCTTGTCGCTGGAAGCCTCTGTGGAGAACGCGCCGCTCTTGCGGCAAATCTCCTCGACGATCTTCATCTCCTCATCGACCGCCGCAGGATGGCCGTCCACCTCTATCATGCAGATGGCCTCGCAATCTGGCAGGCCGACATTCATGCACTTGTTGACCGCCTTGATCGTCACGGAATCCATCAGTTCAATCGCCGACGGCAGAAGCGGCTTGGCGATGATGTTCGAGACGCACCTGCCAGCGTCGACAAGTGAGTTGAACGCGGCGACGGTCATCGCGGAGGCTCTGGGCTTGACCGTGAACCTGAGCGTGATCTCCGTTATGACACCCAATGTGCCCTCGCTGCCCACCATGAGCCTGTCGAGCTGGTAGCCGGACGAGTTCTTCAGCGTCCTCGTGCCAGTGTGTATGATCTCCCCGGTCGGGAGGACCACCTCCAGTCCGAGGACGTAGTCGCGGGTCGCGCCGTACTTGATCGCCCTCATGCCCGAGGCGTTGGTGGCGACCATGCCGCCTATCGTGCAGGCTTCAGCGCTCCCTGGCGTGGTCGGGAACCAGAAGCCGTGCTTTCCGAGCTCGGCATTGAGGGTGTCGTAGATGACTCCGGGCTCTGCGACGCAGTACAGGTCCTCCACACGCATCTCCTTGATCTTGTTCATGCCCGTCAGGTCGAGTATGATGCCGCCCTTGAGCGGCACGGTGTGCCCGCACATGGCGGTTCCTGCCCCCCTGGGCACTATCGGCGTGAGGGTCATGTTCGCGAGCTTGACTATCTCGGACACCTGCTCCGCCGTCGCAGGTCTGACGATGACATCGGGAGTTTTGTGATGGATGGATGCGTCGAAGCCGTACACGTAGAGGTCCGCAATCTCGGTCGAGTATCGCTCCTTGCCGACTATCCTCTCTATCTCCTCTACGACTCCGTCCTTCATATGCACCATCGACCGCTAATGCCCCTGGCGGATAAAATCATTTTCACGAATATGGACCAACATCCTCCGGCGCATGGCGAAGCAATAAGTACATCCTTCAAGATGTTTCGACCGGTAATCCCGATGTTGAAACTGATCATATTCGGCCCGCCCAGTGCCGGCAAGGGCACGCAGGCGCAGAGGCTGTCGAAGAAGTACGGCATCCCACAAATCGCCACGGGCGACCTCCTCAGGGAGGCGGTGAAGAACAAGACGCCTCTCGGGGTCAAGATAAAATCGTATCTCGACAGTGGCCGCCTCGGCCCGGACGACCTCATCGTTCAGCTGATATCGGACAGGGCGTCTCAGCCAGACTGCGTGGGCGGATACATCCTCGACGGTTTCCCCAGGACGATGGGCCAGGCTGAGGAGCTGGACAAGATGACCGCGATAGACCTCGTTCTCAACATCGTCGTCGAGCTGGAGGCGCTCGTGGAACGGGCCGTCGGCCGCCGGATATGCCCGAAGTGCGCGGCGGTGTACCACGTGAAGTTCAACTCACCGAAGGCGGAGGGCGTGTGTGATAGCTGCGGCTCGGCTCTCATCCAGAGGGACGACGACAAGGAGCATACGGTCCGCAACAGGCTGAAGATATACACGGAGCAGACGGCGCCGCTCGTCGAGCACTTCCGGAAGAAGGGCAACATCGTTGACATCGACGGCTCGATCGGGATTGACGGCGTGTTCGACCAGATGGTCGAGGCGATAGACCGCTTGGGGAAGTGAGCCGCCGAGTCGGCCGAGGGCGGGAGTCGAAACCTCTTAAATATCGGGACTGGAATAGCCAACTCCGCCAAAGAAGCCCCGTAGTGTAGCGGTCAATCATGCGAGACTCTGGATTGTGTATCTCGCAAGGAGAGATCTTGCGACGGAGGTTCGAATCCTCCCGGGGCTACTCCTTCTACCCATCTTCGATTCTACTCCCTGCATGCGCAATTCGAAACAGGCAGAGCCGGCGTCTCATCCTGGAATCCTCCTATCGGAAACCTTTATTGGTCGTATCGACGTTTTAATGCCAGTTTGTTGTGGGAGATTCGCATGACGGAAAGAAGGAAGATCATCTCTGCTCTGATATTGACCACTTTGATCGTGCCAGTGCTTGCCACCTTTGCCGCTGCGGGTGACTACACAGTGGGCTGGGAGGCGGCGTTCCTCGTCGAGGATTGCGATTCCTACAGCACTTACGAATCACATTGCGCTATCAATGAGAAAGGGGACATCGTGGTAGCATGGAAGCAAAGCAACGGTTCGGGGACGAATCTCTATTCAAGGTTGTACCTCGTGGGTGAAGGATGGTCAGTGGCAGAAGTGGTGGAGGACACTTCAACCTATGTCAAATGGCGGGACGTCGCAATCGACAACGCTGGAAATGCACTTGTTGTATGGACGCAGTTCAATGGGACAACAACATTTGAGGATATGTGGTCCAACCGCTATGTTAGGGGTGTCGGTTGGACTGGTCCCGAACCCATTGAGGATGATGGCACGGTAGCCAGCAACCATATAAATGTATTGATGGTTGACGGCGGTTATGCGGCGGTCGTCTGGACCAGTTATGTTCCTCCCAAGAGAGTCATGATCAGCGAATATGAGGTTGGCATCGGATGGAGCGAACCATCCGTCCTGGATGATGGTGGCACCACTGAAGCATACTCGCCATCAATAGATGCCGATGGAGAGGGAAACGTCATCGCCGTATGGTGCCAGTCTGAATCTCCGGAGTGCTCGATATGGTCAAAACGCTACGAACCGTCGAGCGGCTGGGGGGATGCTGAGAAGGTGGCCGACTACGCATACTTCGCCTCGCCTGTCATTGCCGTCGGCGACGGCGGTAATGCGATGTGCGTATGGCGTCACTACAACGACACCTCGGGCTTCAACGAGGTGCGATCCTGCGCCTATGAAGCCGGTGTCGGCTGGGACGTCCCGGTCTTGCTGACAATCGTTGCCTACGCCGTCGATATGGCTCCCGTAGTCGATGTCGACAGGGACGGCAACGCATTGGCGGCCTGGTGGAAAGACAGTATCTCGTTTGATGAAGGCGTTTACTCAAGAGCGTACGATGTTGGAGATGGCTGGGGGGACCTGGTGGTCGTGGCCTATTCGGGTCCGGGTTCCGTTTCATATCCGGAGGTGGAGGTCGCCATGACCGACGAGGGCGAAGCATTACTGATATTCCTATATGACGACGGCATATTCCAGGATGTGCGCGGTACAGTGTACGGCCCCACCGGAGGATGGGCGCCATCCGAACAGCTCAACAAGGATGGTCTGGGAGACGTTGGAGGGATTGCGCTGGCCATCGATGGGAACGGGAACGGTTTCGCTCTTTGGACGCAGGTGGATAGCGCCAGGAGTGATGTATGGGCGGCTCGATATCTCGCGCCCGATGAAACGCCTCCATCCGTGATGATCGAGAGCCCCGAAGACGGCTCGACAGTGGATTCGTCGACGATAAGCGTCACTGGCCTCACGGAACCAGGCGTGTATCTCACTGTGAACGGGCTCGTGGCCGCCGTCGAGGATGACGGGTCGTTCGCGTGCAACATCGCCATCGCCGAGGGAGAGAACACGGTCACGGCTACAGCCACTGACCCGGCGGGCAACTCGGCTAGTGTGTCAATCACTATCACTTACGAGGTCGCAGAGAACACTCTTGAGGGCGATTTGGACGAGATGAAGGATGAGCTGAATAACACGAGAGATGACCTTGCGGATGCCCTGGAAGATCTCGAAGACGCAGACAGCAGGATAGACTCCCTCTCCGCACAGATGATGGCGTTGATGATAGTGGCCGGCTTACTCGTGGTGCTGTCGGCCGCGATGATCGTTATGTCACTCGTCCTCAGGAAGAAGATGGGCGGAACTGGTGGAAGCCCTGAAGGGCAGGAGACGCCTCCCCCTCCGGAATGATCGCCTTGCGCAGTCGGGCATAGCGCGATTCTGCGAGGATATCTGCAGCTCTATTCATTCCTCTTCCGAAGCAGGATTCCGAACATCACCAGGATGATGATCACAGGGATCAAGACGTGTCCGAACTCCGGGATCACGTGCACTTCCATCAGCGGGTAGTTGTCGTAGGTGTTGCCATCTATGTCGTAGGCCGTGTCGCCGATGCCATCCGCCGGTGCAGTGTCCACACCAGAGTAGTCGCTCCAGTAGTTGCCCTCAGCGCCATCGTCCCATTGGTTGAGGTCGGTCTCAGTGTCGCCTGCCTGGACGACGTTGTCGATGAAGTTGTTGTGGTGAATCGACACGCCCTTGCAGCCGCTCAGGCTCACACCCTCATAGTTCTCGCGGAATTCGTTGTACATGATGTTCGATTGAGTGTCTATGGCGGTGTTCATCACGCGGTAATCGATCCCGCACGACGCAGCGTAGTTGTTGTAGGAGATGCTGCAGTTGGTGATGTCGACCTGGCGTGAGTACACGATGTTGACTCCGTTGTTCAGGTTCGACTCAATCGTGCATCTCTCTACGGTGAAGCCTATGCCGCTCAAGAGGTCAAGGCCCATCCTTCCGCATCCGCTGATGGTACTGTTGGCGATCGCGAAATCATCCACATAAGAGACCGACACTCCGTTGTACAGTGTATCGGCGACCGTGATTCGTTCGACCGTCACATCTTCGCAGTAGCACAACTGTACGCCGACGTCGCACTCGGAGAAGCTCATGTCTGAGACGGCGACGCCCACGCAGTTGGCGAATATGAGCTGGCCGACTGAATCGCCGTCGTATGCGACGTCTGCGTCGTCGACGACATAGTGAACCGGCAACTCGTTCACCGTGTTGTTCTGCGGAATGGTGTGGGAGTTCGAGTCCGCCAGGACGCTAACCCACAGGTCTATTCCGCATCCCGTCATCGTGTTGTTCCAGACGGTGGTTTCCTCTGAGTTCCAGATTAGTATTCCACCATCGGATACCGAGGACAGATTGTTGTTCTTGATCGTGACATCATCGGCCCACCCTACAGTTATTCCGTAGTTACAGGTGGTGACATTGTTCCCATCAACCGTAATGTTCACCGAGGGGGAGGAGTAGACTTCTATCCCAAACCTGTCGTTGGAAGAACCAGATTCGATCGACACTGTGTTGTTACTGATCAACACGTCGTTGGACCCTGTCGTGTAGACACCCTTCTTCAGCCAGCCAGTGAGCGTGCAGTTCTCGACCGTGCCGTTGTGCGCGTTCCAGAGATGAATGCCGTTGAAATTGAGCGTCGCGTGGTAGCTCGCCTGCGAGACCGTCACGTTACGGATAACGAAGTGCGCGTCCGTATCACGGACCACGACGCCGTGGTCGACCTCCACAACAATCTCCCAGTCGCTGATGATGTAAGGATCACCTTCCACTCCTGTTCCCGATCTCACGCCGCTCGTCGCTATCGGATCTACGAAATCCGCGTCTCCCCAGATGTAGATGGGGTTATGCGATTCCGCTGCGGTGTTCGTCGGCAATGTCACGAGAATGAGGACTGCGGAAACAGTCACCAGTGCCGCCGTCATCAACGCTGCGACACCGCGCCACCGCTGGGACGCGGCTCCATTCTGAATTGTGCGGTCAACAGCGCGGTCGATCTTGGGCACGAAGTGCAATGAACAGCTCTCTTCAGGGATAATGGTCTTTCCTGCCAATGTGGTCTCCCCCAATATTCTGCGGACGTGCGAACGAGGGTATCTGATATTCAATGTTCGTTTCGGATGTGCACGCCTGTGGCGAATTCGTCGCCCGTTGGCCGTCTACTTTCTCTCGTCCCCGTTGATGAACTCCAACATGTCGGGGTCTCTGCGGAAGACGTCGCGCCACCACGCCGCCCTCATGCGCGGGTCGAGCTTCGACGCGGCGGTGGCGTAGCTCCTGTATCTGACACACGTGTCATCCACGACTCCGAAGTCGTCCAGGCGTGACACGCCTTTCATCCGCGCACCCGATCTCCTCGCTGAAGTTGCCATAATCGTACCTCTCATCTCTCGCGCTCGTCAAGAACCCTGTTCACCAGGCCGTCCACCTTCTGTATGTTCGGGTTCTCCCGGGGCACGTGTACCAGCTTGAACGCATCGAAAGCCTCGGTGGCTTTGCGGATACGTTCGACGTACTCTCTGAGATGATCCTTCTTGACTCGGTATACTCCGTTCACCTGGTAGACGATGAGTTCGCTGTCGGAGTGGAACTTGACCGCGTGATGCGTGTGCTTGCTGGCCGCGCCCAACGCCCACAACAAAGCCTCGTATTCCGCTTCGTTGTTCGTATGTGGCCCTATGTATCTGCCATCCTGCTCGATGCAGTTCCCGTCAGGGTCGAATATGGCATATCCTATCGCCGCTGGTCCTGGGTTACCTCTCGCAGCCCCGTCCGTATACACAAGTACCTTCGGGCCATCTGCCAAGTCCGTCAGTCCATCCCTTCTGATGCCGATATTGTCAGCATCGGTAAAAAGGATGACGGACGGTGATGGTTTTTCGACCCGTTCAATAAGTAGAAATATCATGTCCCAAGTCTTTCCCGCAAAGGGGGAGCGGACTCGTGGGCAAGGCCACCACGCCGATGATGAACCAGTACTTCAGGATCAAGGAGCAGCACAGGGACTGCCTTCTGCTGTTCCGCCTCGGTGACTTCTACGAGATGTTCGGCGAGGACGCGGTCATCGGCTCGAGGGAGCTCGAGATAACGCTCACATCGAGGGACAGGGGCAAGAAGGAGAAGATGCCGCTCTGCGGCGTCCCGTGGCACGCCCTGGACTCGTATCTGCCGAAGCTGCTCAACAAGGGCTACAAGGTCGCGATATGCGAGCAGCTCGAGGACGCGAAGAACGCGAAGGGACTGGTCGACCGCGGCGTCGTCAGGATAGTGACCCCGGGCACCGTGCTCGAGGGGTCGGCGCTTGACAGTCGGCGGAACAACTACCTCATGGCGCTCGTGGAGAGAGGCGGTGTCTACGGGATGGCGTTCGTAGACATCTCGACCGGCGAGTTCGTGGCGACCGAGGCGGACGGCGAGGACGCGGAAGGCAAGGTGTTGACGGAGTTCTTCCAGCGACAGCCGCGGGAGATCCTGGTCCCACAGAGCTTCGATTCGGCCGCTCTCAAGCGCGAGTTCGAACACGCCGATGTGCGCCTGACAGAGCTCGAGGACTTCAGCTTCATGTCGGAGGCTGCGGAACCGCTCCTGAAGAGGCATTTCCGACTTCAGACGATAGAAGGGCTCGGCCTCTCGGACCGGCCTGTCGCAGCGTCGACCGCCGGCGCCATCCTGAGATATCTCGAGACCACACAGAAGCGAGAGCTGGAGTTCCTATCGAAGCCGCGGTTCTTCTCCTTGTCCGACAAATTGATACTCGACCAGGCCACGATGCGTAACCTCGAAGTCGTTCGGAATGTCCGGGACGCATCTAATGACAATACGCTAGTCTCCGTCTTGGATCACACGCTCACACCCATGGGCGGACGCAAGTTGAGGAGCTGGCTCATGGAGCCGTCTATGAACATCGCCGAGATAGACGGCAGACTCGACGCCGTTGAGGAGCTCGTGTCGAACCTCTCTCTCAGGATGGATGTGGGAGATGCTCTCGGAGACATCAGGGATCTGGAGCGGCTCATAGCGCGTGTCGTACATGGCAGCGCGAACGCGAGGGATATGCTCGGGGTGAAGGCGTGCCTCGAAGCCGTTGAGCCACTCAGATCATCATTGGCGGAGGTGAAGTCTCAGAGGCTGGGAGAGCTTGCTGGCATGCTCGTGGATGTATCGGACGTCGCGCAGCTCATAGAGACATCGATATCAGATGACCCGCCCGTCACGCTCAAGGACGGAGGGCTGATCAAGGACGGGTTCGACCCAGACCTGGACGGCCTCCGGAATATATCGAAGGAGGGCAGGAAGTGGATCGCGAACCTCGAGCGGACCGAGCGGGAGCGTACGGGCATCAAGAACCTCAAGCTCGGATTCAACAATGTCTTCGGATACTACATCGAGGTCTCGAAGGCCAACATGAAGAACGTGCCTTCCGACTACTTGCGCAAACAGACTCTGAGCACGGGGGAGCGGTACGTGACCCCGGACCTGAAGGATAAGGAAGAGGCGATCCTAGCCGCGCAGGAGCGCATGCACACACTCGAGTATGATATCTTCACGCGCGTGCGTGCGGAGGTGTCTGAGCACGGGGAGAGGATCCGCGGCATAGCGGCCGCCGTCTCGTCGCTCGATGTGTTGCGGTCGTTCGCCGAAGCAACGACTCTGAACGGATACACGCGCCCCGTCGTCGACGACGGGGACACCATACTCCTGAGGGATTCGCGACACCCGGTCGTCGAGAGGGTCCTGAGCGGCTCGTTCGTGCCGAACGACGTCTGGCTCGATACCGGTTCTGACAGGCTCGTGATCCTGACAGGGCCGAACATGGCTGGCAAGTCGACATATCTCAGACAGATAGCCCACATCGTGATAATGGCGCAGGCGGGGTCGTTCGTCCCCGCTGCGGAGGCGAGGATGGGACTCGTCGACAGGATATTCACGCGTGTCGGGGCGTTCGACGACCTCTCCAGGGGGCAGTCGACCTTCATGGTGGAGATGACCGAGCTGGCCAACATACTGAACTGCGCCACAAAGCGCAGCCTCATACTCCTGGATGAGGTCGGGAGAGGCACGAGCACGTTCGACGGCCTCGCGATAGCATGGGCCGTGGCCGAGCATCTCTACGAGCAGGGGAAGATCGGCGCGAAGGCGCTCTTCGCAACTCACTATCACCAATTGACGGAGCTGGCGGATTCCCTCGAAGGGGTCAAGAACTACTCCATGGCGGTCAAGGAACAGGGCCACGAGGTCGTCTTCCTGCGGAAGGTCGTCCCCGGAAAGGCCAACAAGAGCTATGGGATCCAGGTCGCCAGGTTGGCGGGCGTGCCGGCTTGTGTCGTCACCCGTGCTGGCGAGGTTCTGAGAGACATAGAGGAGAAGAACTCCATCGAGGTCAAGGCGGGGAAGAAGGTCCACGCCCAGATGCGTTTCTCGGTCGATTCCGGGAAGCTGGACCCTTCGGTCGTCCGAGAGCTGAGAGAGATGGACCTCGCCAACATGACTCCGATGGAGGCGTACGTGAAGCTCGGCGAGCTGAAGAAGAGGAGCGGTGAGTCCAGTGGGAAGGATCAAGGTTCTCGACGATAGCACTGTGGACAAGATCGCCGCCGGCGAGGTGGTCGAGAGACCGTCCTCCGTCCTGAAAGAGCTCATCGAGAACGCCCTCGACGCTGGCACGACCGAGGTAGTGGTCTCCGTCGAGGAGGGTGGACGGAAGAGGATATCAGTCAAGGATGACGGCTGTGGCATGTCGGCGGAGGACGTCGAAGCCGCCTTCCAGCGCCATGCGACCAGCAAGATCAGTTCAATCGACGACCTGAGAAGCTTGAACACCTACGGGTTCAGAGGTGAGGCACTGTCATCTATCGCCTCGGTCGCTCGCGTGACCGTGAGGACGAGGGAGCATGGCCGCACCGACGGCGTTGAGCTGGTCATCGACGGAGGCCGCGCAGTCTCCACATCCGCAGCCGGGTGCCCCGAGGGGACCGAGATAGTGGTGGATGACCTCTTCAGCAACATGCCTGCCCGTCGCAAGCAGATGAAGTACGCCGCTGTCGAACTCGCCCACTGCAAGGAAGTCGTCATGGATTTCATACTATGCCGCCCTGCGATATCGTTCAAGTTCATCTCAGAGGGCAATGCCCTGCTGTCACATTCGGCGGCTGAGGGCATGGAGGGGTCGCTCGTACTGGCGTTCGGCCGCAAGGTGGCCGCCAACATTTTCGTGGGACAGGCGGAGGCGGACGGCCTCCGAGCCGACGCCCACCTGGCAAGGCTCGAGCACACGCGTTCATCGCCCTCCGACTTGAGGTTGTTCGTCAACCACAGGCCCGTGAAGAGCAGGAAGATCCTCTCGACGGTTGCCAGCGCATACGGCTCGCGGATAATGAAGGACAGATACCCCGTTGGAGTGGTCAAGATAACGGTCGACAGCTCCCTGGTCGATGTGAACGTTCATCCCACCAAGAGGGAGGTCAGGTTCGACGATGAGAAGCTGGTCCTCGGCGTCATTGAGCGGTGCATGGCCGACGCCCTCGAAGGGCCCGACCTGTCATACAAGTACGATCTCACTCGCTTCTCCGAGGGTTTCGAGGCGACGCCGCCTGTGGCCTCGGGCATGGCCTCCACACCAGACCAATCGACCCTTCAGCTGCCCGAGGTCGAGGAGGCGGTGTCAGGCGGCAGCGCGCACATACACCCGTTGGCGCAGATTATGGACACGTATATACTGGCGGAATCTGGCGGCAGCCTGCTCCTGATCGACCAGCACGCCGCGGCTGAGCGGGTCGTCTACGAGCGGCTGCTGGAGGCGATAGAGGTTGGCGCCAGTGTATCGCAGGAGCTGCTGGCACCGCTCGTTCTGAGTCTCACGCCCACCGAGTCGCGCATGGCGGAGGAATACTCAGGTATGCTCGCTCAATCCGGGTTCAACCTAGAACATTTCGGGGGCGAGTCGTACGCGTTGCGCGCCCTCCCGACGGTTCTCGGTCTGGCACAGGGCGAGAGGGCACTGAGAGACATCCTGGCGGACCTGGCCGACATGGCGGTGCCGAAGAGGATGGGGCTGGAGTTCATCTGGCGGGTCGCGTGCCACACCTCCATCAGAGCCGGCGAGAAGCTGTCACACTCACAGATGACGCAGTTGGTCTCGGAGCTGATGGCCACGGAGAGCCCCTTCACATGCGAGCACGGAAGGCCCACGATGGTCACGCTCACGCCCGACGATCTCGAGAAGCTCTTCAAGAGACGCGTGTGAATCCCTTCACGCGTGCTCGAATATCTGCGACCCGTCCTTGAGCAAGATGCCGTATTTCTCTGCGACCTGCCCGACCTTGGACGCCGTCTCAGCGTCGAAGAGAGGCGGCTTGTGCGTCGCGAGCAGCTCCTTCACGCGCGCCTTAGCGTATGTGAGCAGTTCGTCCTCCCCGCGGTCCGGTATTCGCTTTGCGTGGTATGCCGTCACCTGAGGTATCATGAACTCCTTGCGCAGATGCTTCGCCGTGTGGATGTCTGAAAGGAACGACCCTCCTGGTCCCTGCCTCGCGATGGCGTCCACTCCGAGCGTCGAGTCGTTTATCTGTATGCCCTCACGGACCCTGAGGAGCCATCTCCAAGCCTCGCAGTCCATGACCATCTTCTCCTTGGAAATCATGCCCGCTCTGTCGACCCCTCCGAGGCCGACCATCATGTCTGCGCCTGCCAGCAGGGACGCCATGGTCGTGAGTGCGCCCTCAGCGGCCGCCTCCGACGAGAGCGACCGAGCCGCGTTGGACGGCCCTCCAGCGCAGGTCGGCACACCGTAGCGCTTGGCCATCTGTATCGCGGCCGAGTCCATCAGTATCCCCTCGGGGGTCCCGCACAGGAACACGCCCGACTTCAGGTCCATTACGCCGGAGAACGATGAGTAGATGCTAGGTGCACCCTCCGAGGCGGTTTGCGAGATCGTCATGCCGAAGAGGTTCTCGGCGTTGATGATCGCGAGCGAACCAGCGACCGAGGCAGGCGTCACGACGCCGGCGATAGCCATCGACAGGTGGACGACCGGGACTCCGGCTCTGGCGAGCACGCCAATCGCGTCCGCTTCGCCAGCGTCGTACCGTAGAGGTGATATCGAGGTGCTGACGTCGGAGAATATCGGCCGCTCCTTCAGCTTCTCCTTCGAGCCGAGTATGGCAGAGCAGACGTCTATCTGGAAGTTGGCCTCCTCCACGGAGCACGCGCCGTGTTGGATGTGCTTCGACGAGTAGGCGATGGCTGTGAGGAACTCGTAGAACGACGACCTGTCCGTGGGCATATCGTTCGCGATGACCGTAGGCCAGATGTAGCCCACCTCTGGCAACGCGTCGGCGAGGATCATCATCTCCTTGAGGTCCTGCAGCGTGGAAGCCCTCTTCTCGCCGGTCTCAGCGTCGAACACGGCTGGCGGCTGGCCGTCCGTCGAGATTATTTGAACGCCTTCGCCGGGGATTACGAAATCCCTCCCTCCCCTGGAGCATATCCTGACCTTCTTCGGGGCACTCTCTATGGAGCGGTCGACCATGCTCTCATCCAGATATACGAATTCCTTCTCCTCGTTCAATCTGGCTCCGGCGTCCTTGAGCGTCTTCCTCACAGCAGTGCTCTCGACCTTGACTCCGACATCGGCGAGTATCCGAAGAGACGCTTCGTGTACCTTGTCGATGTCCTTCTCCGTCAGCACGCTCATGGTGGCTATCGTCATGTGTTCATCCCCTTCCCCCCTGGCCGACGCGGGCGAGTCAGAAGCAGCCGGTCGGTGGGAGCTCCGTGACCCCAATGGCGGGGCGGTAGATTAAGTATCCTGAAAACGCCCACAGCGTGTGATATATATCCTTTCCGAAACGGCTTTGACATGGCGTCCCGACAGCCCGCTGCGGGCCGATTCCGACAGTCTCGTAGCCCACTGCGAAAGGTATTACATCTTGGTGCAACCTCACATTCCTCCCCAAGAAGGTGCTGCAATGGGTTTGAACATGGCAATCACAGAACTCGAGTCCGCGAAGTCACTGTGCAGGGACAAGAAGAAGACGATGGCAAAGGTCTACGTGGCCGACCCGGCGAAGTGGGCCGACCTCGTCGAGGTGGACCGCGTGGTCGACTTGAAGCGTGCGCGAGCCAAGCTCGGTGAGGAGAAGGTCGAAGAGATACTGAAGCGCTCAAGGAGCAAGGTGGAGGGCGACGACCTCTTCATGGAGAAGATCAAGGACGAGGCCGATCAGAAGACGCTCGAGCCGTTCGTCAGGGAAGAGAAGACGAACTGGATAATCGTGAGCAAGGTGCCGAAGGCGAGGAAGGACGATGTGCTCAAGGCCGCTGTGAAGGAGAACTCAATCACCGAGTGGGACCTCCTTGAGTTCGACGAGATGTACGAGACCTGCGGCAGGTGTGGTCTGTCCTGGGACAACAAGAAGGGCTGCGTGGGCAACTTCGGCCCATCGACGTCCCCGGTGCCAGAGCTCGCGAAGAAGTTCAAGCTGAACCTGCTTGCCAAGGTCGATGACCTCGCGTCCAAGAAGACCGTGCTGTCGTCGAAGGACGCGCAGACGCTCCTCAAGGAGATAGCCGTCCTACGCGAGAGGACCCCTGAGGAGGGCAAGATGATGGTCCGGAGGATAGACGGGACGCTGAAGAGGCTCGAGGCGATGGCGAACTGCTCCAAGGAGCATTCAGTCGGCTTCTACTTCTTCTGAGGCTGATCGCCCCGCCCGCTGATGGAGGTGCCAGGACGCCAGACTCGAGGTGCGAAGTGGTGAACGTGTGCTCCTCAGCCGGAGCGGTCTCTCTCGAGATGCTTCCGCTCTCCGAGGGCGTGGTCCGCGCGTTCGTGCGTTCGTCGCCAAGGAAGCTCAGGCTGGATGACGAGCAGGGGCGCAAGCTCAGCGACAGTATGTTGGAGTCCAGCTGCTCTCGGATACTGGCTCAAGACACGAAGACCAAGATGCTTTCCAGGAGCCTGTACGCTCAGGGCTGGACCGTCAGCAGGGCGATAGACCCCAAGATGGAGCGGAAACACTCCGTTGTTGGCACCAGCGACCTCCCACTCGATTACAACCTGGTAGACCAGGATGGCAAGCCGGTCGATCTGTCGAACACAGGGCATATGATGGGCCTGTGCATCCCCGTCGAGGACAGGCACGCGTGGGCGTTCTACAACGATGAGGGCGAGACCGCCAGGGTCATCACCAACGGCGCGGCGAGGACTGGAATGATGGTCGTAACGGAGTCGGAGGACCTCCCGCTGATGGCCGACCAGCTTGTCAAGTTCCTCACGATGGCTAAGAAGTCATGGGCGGTGGTCTCGCCCGATGTCGGGCATCACCTGTCGCGCTATCACCCCACACCTGCGTTCAGGATGGAGCTGGAGTCTCCAGCGGAGCAGGACCATTCGGCACAGCCTTTGTCAAGAGCCAACAGGGATTCCGCAACCTCTCTGTTCTCGGAGTACTATGATGAGAACAGGTTCAAGGCCGCGGCACGGGTCCGCCGGCTGTACAGAGACAAAGCCTACTCCGTCTTCCTCGCAGACGGGGGTTTTGTCATCGTCCGGTACGAGAAGGAAATGGGACTGCTGTACGACATCTACGTCACGCCTTCCAAGCAGGGCGAGGGCATGGGCGATGATCTCATGAGATGTGCCATCGACGCCATACACGGCCGTGCCTCCGGGGCATACCTGCACACAAGCTTTCCGAGGGCGAAGAGGCTGTACGAGAAGTACGGCTTCAGGACCGTCTCGTCGCACATGTTGCTACGCCTGGATGAAATCGCCCTGACGCCGCCCCCCTCAAGATAGATATACAATCAATCCTATCAGTCGCGTCAGTTGCGAGTTCGCTCGTCCGCGGGGAGGCTTATCCGTGATTGACAGGGAGAAGATTCTGACCGTTCTCGAGAGCTATGATCTGAGCAAGGCGAAGGTCGGCATGGTCGCGTCTCATTCGGCGTTGGATGTCTGCGACGGCGCCGTCGAGGAAGGGTTTCGCACGCTCGGCATATGTCAGAGGGGACGCGAGAAGACCTATACTCAATACTTCAAGTGTCAGCGCGACGCCGCTGGGAAGGCGGTCCGCGGAGCCGTCGACGAGTGTTGGGTCCTCGACAAGTTCAATGAGATGATGACGGCAGATTACCAGGCACGTCTCAGGGGCGAGAACGTGCTGTTCGTCCCGAACAGGTCCTTCACTTCGTACGTACCGCTCAGGGACATCGAGGAAGACTTCGCCGTGCCGTTGGTCGGCTCGAGAGACCTCCTGAGGAGCGAGGAGCGAGGGGAGGAACGGGACTATTACTGGCTGCTGGAGAAGGCAGGCATGCCCTTCCCTAAGAGGATTCACGACCCAAAGGACATCGACGGCTTGGTCATCGTCAAACTGCATCACAAGGTCAAGAAGCTGGAGCGCGGGTTCTTCACTGCCGCATCGCACGAGGAGTACGTGAAGAAGTCCAAGGCGCTCATCGCCAGCGATGTGATAACCGAGGAGGACCTCAAGAGCGCGAGGATTGAGGAGTACGTGATTGGCCCCGTGTTCAACCTGGACTTCTTCTACTCGCCGTTGGAGACTAAGATGGACCGGATAGAGCTCATCGGCGTGGACTGGCGCTTCGAATCGTCTCTTGACGGGCATGTCCGCCTCCCGGCGCCACAGCAGATGACGTTGGTGGGCGACCAGGCGACGCCGGAGTACACGGTATGCGGCCATAACTCGGCCACCATGCGCGAGTCGCTGATAGAGGGGGCGTTCGACCTCGCGGAGAAGTATGTCAAGGCGACGCAGGAGCACTACGAGACTGGGATAATCGGGCCATTCTGCCTTCAGACCTGCGTCGACAAGGACCTCAAGTTTCACATTTACGATGTCGCACCCCGTGTCGGAGGGGGGACCAACGTCCATATGTCCGTGGGCCATCCGTACGGGAACACTACCTGGCGAACGAACATGAGCACGGGACGCCGCCTCGCGTTGGAGATCCGGCGGGCGATAGACACGGGGCAGGTCGACAGGATAGTCACCTGAGCTCATTAGTCGACATCGCTGGCATGCTGGCCATGCTATTATCGCCATCCCTAAAGCTTATAAAGGGGCAATCTATTCGCCGGAGTACCTCTTCTTGACCGGGGCTGCAGTTTCGGCTCCCAGAGAGGGAGGGGGACATTCGAATGAGGAGAGATGCAATGAGCAAGCTGTCAGCCAGCCTTTTCGCGCTGGTCATAGTCCTTTCCACCTTGGTCATCCCGATGGGTGACTTCGGGGCGGAAGCGCAGGGAACGAACACGATATATGTGCCCGTAACATCAAGCGGGTCTCCTGTCTCCACAGGCGTAACTGTCACCCTCACAAACGTGCACACTGGAGAGGTACTGCCAGCCACATATTCATCGTCGATGAAGTTATACATCGTCAACAACGCGCCTTCGGGCTACTACAGGATAGACGTCGTTGCTGACAACTACTACGACTCGATTGGCGAGAGGGAGTTCAAATTCACAGGTCTCACCTCGTACACGGTGAGCCCGCAGATATCCCTTGACTCCTTCCCATCCAAGCAGTGGGAG
>DATKWQ010000065.1:0-71763 GCA_035529455.1 Thermoplasmata archaeon | reverse complement strand
GTCGAGGCCCTTCCATCTCTCGTATATCTCACACGGATGGTCCATGATAGAGGGTAGTGTCATGTCGGTTACCGGACTCCGATAGAGGGGCTCAGTACTTCAATTTAACGGAATTCATACAGAACGAAGCGTATGACGGATGTTTTTCGTATGGTGAGATGCCTATTCTCACCTAAAACAGTCGAAAACGGCGAGAATCCGCTATTCGCCGAACCGCCGCTTCCTCAGCTGGTAGGATCGCACTGCCCTGAGGAAATCGACCTTCCTGAACCCTGGCCAGTAGACATCCGAGAAGTAGAGCTCCGAGTACGCCAGCTGCCAGAGAAGGAAGTTGGATATCCGCTCCTCACCGGAAGTCCTCAGTATGAGGTCCGGATCGGGCAGATCGGACGTGTATAGGTATTTGTAGAATGTCTCCTCACTGATGTCTTCGATACTCATTTTCCCCTCTTTGACCTCGACCGCAATCCTCTTTACCGCCTGGATGAGCTCCTCGCGGCCGCCATATCCGACGGCGATGTTGAAGAAGTACTCATCATAGTTCTTCGTCTTCTCCTCAGCATACTCTATGGACTTCCTGACGTCCTCCGGAAGCACGTCCTTCCGGCCCAATACGCGGACACGTATCCTGTGCTTGTGCACCCGGTCGTCATCGGCCAGGTTCTCGAAGTTCTTGGCGAACATCCTCATCAGGGTGTTGACCTCCTCGGGCTCCCTTGTGACATTCTCCGTTGAGAAGGCGTAGACCGTCAGCACGCGGATCCCGAGCTCCAGGCACCACTCGACCATCTCCTCGAGCTTCTCCTTCCCCTTCTCGTGCCCTTCGGCCACCATGAGGCCGAACTCCCTGGCGTACCTCCTGTTGCCGTCCATTATGACGGCGACGTGGTGAGGAACGGGTCTGGAGGATATCTCCTTCAGAAGGCGCTTCTCGTAGGTCTGATATGCCGTTGATGCGATTGCCCTGGATATCTCGCCCGTCATTCGAGCAGCTTCCGCTTCGCAGATATGATAGCTGGATTTAAACTATGCGCGTCTGAAATCCTCTGGGAGTCCGGCGCTGTAGAGGCCGAGGTCGACACAGCCTATGGCCGCCACCGCCCCGATGGCGCCGCGAGGCCCCGTGATTTCCACGAGCTTCACATGGTTCGCGTCCGCGACGTGCTCCGCATCAGATATGGAGAGGATGGTTTCTTTTGCCTCTGCGCCGAACCTCATCAGCCTCGAAGGCACTTCAAGGCCCTCGAACACCGCCATGACCGTCTCGTCCGAGTAGGTGTTCTCGGATATGAAATCCCTGGCCCACGCGACAACTTCGTCCTTCTCCTCTGGCCGCACAGCGAACGATACGGCGGTCGAGGAGCAGTTTGTGGTCTTCTGCGGCGCGTGTGGATTCAACTGGACTATCTTGTGTGAAAGGAAGATGCCGTGGGGCATCTCCCGCGCCAATCTGAGGCCCAGGACCCACGTGGCGCCCTTCTCCTTAGTGTCAGTGTCATCGATGCCTATCACGAGGCGATGGTGCAATGGGGTAGTCAGCTTGAGCTCGACCGCCCTGGCCCCGCCGACCTCCTCGTCGCTGAGGAACTCGACCTTCTCGACGCCCTCAGCCTGCGGCAGGCACGCTCCGACTCCTACGCTCGCGCCCGCAAGGCCCATCCAGGTCGTCTCGACCTTGCCATCGTTCAAGAATATGGACCTCAGAGCCTGGCCGCCGGTGTCCTTGGAGGCTGGGCCGAACCGAACCTCATCCTCGCCGAGCCTTGCGTCCATTATGAGAGTGGTACCTTGGACCTCCACATGTTCGATGACGCCCCTCGACCTCAGTCGGTTGACGGCGTCCCATTCCACCGGTCCCTGGGCGCAACATTCCTCGATTATCCTGACTTTGCCAGACTGCTCGTCCACCAGCGTGATAAGGCGCTTGGCGAACATGCTCCCATGGCGCTTCCTGATCTCATCCGGAGTGGTCGTTCCAGCCATTGTATATCAGACTTCCAGCGTGTCCCCTGGCTCAAGGATGACGACTTTCGTGCCTGGGGATGACGCGTTCACCAGTTTCTCGAACTCCTTAGGATCCTGCTCGATCGGTTCCCATGTGCCATAGTGCATGGGGATTACAGATGCGGGTCGGATCAGGGAGGTCGCGAGCGCAGCCTGTCTCGGGTCCATCGTGAAGAATCCGCCTATCGGCAACAGCGCCACATCGGGCTTGTACATGTCGCCTATCAGCTTCATGTCCCCGAACACGCACGTGTCGCCGGCGTGATACACGACCTTCTCCGTGTCTATCAGCAGGCCGACTGCCATGGCGGCAGAGAACTCGAGTCCTGGCGCGCCTATGCTCGACGAATGGAACGCAGGTACCATCGTTATTGAGGTGTTCTTGACCTTCGCAGTTCCTCCGAGGTTGAACCCGATGCTCTGAACGTCGCATCGCTCTACGTACATGGACATCTCGACGATGCTGGCTACCACCGCACCCGTGCGCCTGGCTATCTCCACGGCGTCGCCAAGGTGGTCCGCGTGGCCGTGGGTAACGCAGATGATATCGCAATCCACCTCGTCGGGCGAGATGGAGGCTTTTGGATTGCCCGTCAGGAACGGGTCCACGAGCACTTTGTCCCTTCCCTCAATCAGAAATGCCGCATGCCCCAGCCAAGTTATCTTCATGGTACCATCCAGGTAGACGAATGCCCCGGTGCTATTTCTTAATTTGCGCCTGCGGACATCTCACTGCGGGGATTGGATCCCGACGAACCGGGACGGGATGTCAGCCAGGTTGAGCGCGTTCAACCCGTCCGCTCTGTATATGAGCCATCTGCCCTTCACACCGACGGCCTCGCCCCTGTGCCTGCCCTGGGTCTCTCTCAGCTTCGGTTTCACGTCGAGAGGGAGCTCGATCGGGTAGGATTTCAGCCACCGGAGTTTCCCCGGCGTGATATCTTGTTGGGTCTCAAACGAGGCGCACAGCGAGCTGTAGCTCTCTTCGATACCGGCAATATCCACGGGACTATCAAGGCCATCCAACAGAGTCTCCTGTCTGTATGCCTGCGGTATCCTGAATTCAGAGGATATCTGCTTCTCGGCTTCGCGAGCCCTCAGCCTTGAGGGGAACGACCCTATCAGCGCGAAGGCGTCCGCGCCCTGCTCCACCAATCGTTTGTCCACGCGCCTTGTGGAACTCATGCCTATCTTCACTCGTGTGTTGTAGAACGCAAGGTACAGCACATGCTCCCTACGGCAGAAATCCATGTCGCACCGTTCTCCGTCGCATTTCGGCTCGAACACGCATTCCTGATAGGGAATGAAGAATTCTTTGGCACAGGCCGCACACTGCACGAACTTTGTCACAGCCGCATTGTAAGGGCATGCTATGTATCGCCCGTCCTCGAAGTGGCCCACACACTCCTTCTGGCTGCTGATGATGTAGTCAACGCGTCCTAGGTCTACGTCGAGCACGTCGCCCGGGGAGCGGCCCGCACATGTCAGAACAGGTTCGAACCCGTGCCACTCGAAGTCGACAGCGTGATATGGCAGAGATGCCTCGACCTGTTCCAACCAGATACGGTCCGCACGCTCGAACATCATATGTATAGTATCTGGATGGCGTATAAGCGGTTTCGCCGCTGGTGGGCGAAAGTGAACCTGGGGGAGAACAACGGGTCACTCTGAATTGTCCTGCTCGTCTTCTTTGACCTCGGAGGGCGCGTCCTCAGAGTCTCCTGTCTTCTCTTCCTCCGGCAGCGGTCTGTCCGATGGATATTGGCTGAGGTCCACGTCTATCTTCTTGAGGAACTTCGGGCCAATCTCCTCCGCCAGGTAGACGGTCTTACCCGCCTTCTGGATCACAACGCCCTCTTCAGAGGCCGTCTTCACGTCGACCTCGAGGATGACCGGAGACTCCGTCCGGACCCTCCCTGCGTTGACCGCGTCACCGACCGTCTTGCTGAGGTGCACGCGCTTCCTGTCCGACGGCTTGATGCCGGTCTCCAGGATGATGTCCACTTCCTCCTCGGTCGCTGGATAGTACAGCGCATCGGGGATGCCCACATGGCTCGGGTCGAGCTCCACCTCGAAGGAGTGAGCATATGTCGCCCGGATCTTGCCGTCCAGGAACTCGTATCTCCCCTTGTTGTCGGTCTCGATTATCGCGAGTATGTGATGCGGCCTGAGCCAGTGGTATCTCCTCTGCTTCGCCTGGATGGCGTCCACGAACTGGTGAAGGTCCACGAACCCGTACTTGTCGACCTCCAGATCGAATCTCTCAGGAAAGTGTCTTAGTACCCCGGCCAGAGTCCTGCTGAGTCGGTCGAGCTCCTCGGCATTCATGAGGAATCGTCCTTCTTCTCCGCATATGGGACAATACTCCGCCCTGTAGTAACCGTGTTCTTCGCATTCTCTGAGCAAGCGATACCTCCGACAGTCTGGGAATATCAGGAACAACAATATATCTTTTGGCCAAAGAATGCGTGTGCAACTCAGCCAAGAAGGGCTCCGATGTGCGTATCTGGAGAGATTCTCGGAAGGCTTTAACTATGAAGTCGCATTATCGTCCGCAAAGTTGGCGAATCCAGTTCGCCGAACGAGCAGACTATCTCACTGCTGGACAGTGGTTGTCTCGGCCTACCTTCCAACGAAGACCGAGCGTCTGATAGTGGCACGAGGGGGATTGAATGGACAAGAAGAGAGTCGTCGTGGTCGGAGGAGGGATAGCCGGAATTCAGGCATCACTTGACCTCGCTGACCGTGGATATAAGGTACATGTCGTAGAGAAGTCACCATCCATAGGTGGACACATGGCCCAGCTGGACAAGACTTTCCCCACCAACGACTGTTCCATGTGCATCCTCTCCCCCAAGATGATCTCATGCGCCGACCACGAGAACATCATCCTTCACACATACTCCGAACTGGACGGAGTAGACGGCGCTTTTCCTGTATTCAAGGTCAGGATTCGCGAGAAGGCGAGGTTCATCGACACGAGCCGCTGTACGGCGTGCGGAGACTGCATCACAAAATGCCCGGTCAAGGTGCCAAGCGAGTTCGAGGAGGGGCTGTCCAACAGGAAGGCCATATACATCCCGTTCCCGCAGGCGGTCCCCAGGAAGGTCACGATCGACAAGGACCATTGTCGGATGATGACCCAGGAGAAGTGTGGAGTGTGCAAGAAGGTCTGCCAGGCAGGAGCCATCGACTACGATCAGGAAGACACCATCGTTGATATCGAGGCGTCCACGATCATCGTGGCGAACGGGTTCGACCTGATGGACGCCAGCTCCATGTCGCAGTACGGGCTCGGCGTCTGCAAGGACGTGATCACATCGCTTCAGCTGGAGAGGATACTCTCTGCATCCGGCCCCACGAACGGCCACCTTCAACGCCCTTCCGACGGGAAGGAGCCGAGGAACCTCGGATTCGTCCAATGTGTGGGATCCCGCGACTCCAATACCCATGGCTATTGCAGCAGCGTCTGCTGCATGTACGCGACTAAGGAATCGATACTCGCGAGGGAGCACGCGCCCGACGTCGATATCGCCATATTCTACATGGACATGCGAGCGACGGGCAAGGGCTTCCAAGAATTCGTTTCCAGAGCGAGGGACACCTACGGCGTGAGGTACGTACGGTCGCGACCAGCCAGTATCCAGGCCGCGAACGGAGACAGTGGCGTCCTGATGAGATACGAGACAAGGGGTCTTTCTGGCGAGGCGAAGGTGGAGGAGTTCGATCTGTTGGTGCTTTGCCCAGCTCTCATACCCTCGAAGGACAACGGCCCGCTATCGGAGATGCTCCATGTCGACCTCGATGGGGATGGGTTCTTCAGAACCCCTAACCTCGCTCATCCTGTCGATACCACAGGCAGGGGGGTTCTCGTGTGTGGCTTCGCGAGCGGACCGATAGACATACCCGACTCGGTATCCCAGGCGTCAGCAGCCGCGGCTCGCGCCGCTGAGCTCATCGAAGGAGGAGGACGACCATGATCAAGATAGGCGTGTTCATATGCCATTGTGGGCACAACATAGCCTCAGCCGTCGACGTCGAGAAGGTGGTTGAATTCGCGAAGACCCTTCCTGGCGTGGCATACGCGGGGCACAATCTGTACTCCTGCTCTCAGGAAGGACTGAGCTCGATAAAGAAGAGCATCGAGGAGAACGAGCTGAACCGAGTCGTCGTCGCGGCCTGCACGCCGAGGACTCACGAGCCGTTGTTCAGAAGAGCGTGTGAGCAGGCAGGCATCAACAAGTATCTGTTCGAATTCGTCAACATCAGGGAACACTGCTCGTGGATCCACACCAAGGAACCAGAGGCGGCCACGGAGAAGGCCAAGAAACTGGTCGCCATGGGCGTCGCCAAGGCGGCGCTGCTGGAGCCTCAGGAAGAGGGAGAGTCCAAAGTCATCCCCAGAGCGGTTGTCATCGGCGCTGGCATAGCCGGACTGGCTGCTGCAGCATCGCTGCTCGAGCAGGGGATCGAGACCCATCTCGTGGAGAAGGATGACAGAGTTGGCGGTCTGTTGAAGGACATCGCCATAATAGGCCCTGAGGGGACCGATTCCCAGAAACTGATCGGAACGCTCATCGGCGACATCGAGAACTCCCCCAAGGCCCACGTTCACCTCAACTCGCGCGTCAAGGAGCTCAAGGGATTCATAGGCAACTTCGAGGTCGTCATAGCCGATGGGGTCGAGGAATCGAAGGTGGAGGCCGGGGCGATCATAGTGGCCACAGGCGCGCGCGAGCTCAGGCCCGATGGGGAATACGGCCTCGGCGAGTGCGCGCAGGTCGTCACACAGCTCGAGCTCGAGAAGATGCTCTCGAAGTCGGAATTGACCGCGAAGAGCATCGTAATGATCAACTGCGCTGGCAGCAGACAACCTGGAAGGGAGTACTGCTCCCGCATATGCTGCAATGCGTCGCTGAAGAACGCTATGCGCATTTTGGACCTATCACCGGACGCGGCCGTCACAATCATCCACAGGGACATCATGAGCTGTGGCACTGCCGCTGAAGCGCTCTACAGGAACGCGTCAGAGAGGGGCGTGAGGTTCGTGAGATACTCATTGGAGCAGCGCCCACAGGTGAAGACTGGGACGGGAGGCGTCTCCGTGGAGGTCTTCGATGAGACTCTCGACGAGAAGATCGACCTCGACGCCGACATGGTCGTGCTCGCTACACCGCTAGTATCACCTGATGATTCCGTCGAGACGAGCAAGCTTCTCAAGGTTCCGCGTGACAAGTATGGATTCTTCCTTGAGGCGCATGTGAAGCTCAGGCCGGTCGAATTCTCGACCGACGGTGTCTTCGTCTGTGGGTCCGCCAGATGGCCGGTCAATGCGAGGGAGTGCATATGGCAGGGACAGGCTGCCGCGGCAAAGGCATCTATACCGATCAGCGAGGGCAAGGTCCGCATAGAGGCTATCACGGCGGAGGTGAACCCGGAGAAATGCGCCGCCTGTGGGAACTGTGTCACCGCCTGCCCGTTCGAGGCCATCGAGATAACGGACTGCGACGGGGTCAGAGCGGCCAAGGTCAACGAGGCGCAGTGCAAGGGCTGCGGGACATGCGTCGCGGCCTGTCACAACGACGCGATACAGCAGAAAGGGTTCAGCAGCAGACAGCTCGGCGCCATGATCGACGCTCTCGTAAGGGCGACCACGGAGGGGGCGCAATGAGCGAGTTCAACCCGAACATACTGGCATTCTGCTGTAACTGGTGTTCATACGCAGGGGCGGATCTCGCAGGGGTCAACCGCCTGCAGATGCCACCGAATGTGAACGTCGTCCGAGTCATGTGCAGCGCGAGTGTGAAGCCTGAGTATGTCTTCAAGGCGCTATCCCAGGGCATCGACGGAGTCCTCGTGCTTGGGTGCCACATAGGTGACTGTCACTATCTGACAGGCAACCATCGCACGGCGAAGAGGATACCACTCGCGGCACGGATACTGGAGAAGGTCGGCATCGACCCGAAGCGGGTAAGGCTCGATTGGGTCAGTGCCGCGGAGGGCGAGAAGTTCCAGCATGTCGTGACCGAGTTCGTCGAGGACATCAGGAAGCTCGGACCCAATCCGATGAGGGAGGTGAGGTTCTGAGCCAGATCACCAAGGAGGTCATGCGCCTCGCTTTCGATGAGAAGGGAGCGGACTACCTCCTTGCCACGAGGGAAGAACATGGGAACGTCGCCCCTGTGCTCCTGAGGAAGGGGGAAGACCCTGGGGCAATCAGAGTGGATGTGCCATATCAGATGGCAATGATACTCACCAAGGTCAACAAGCATGTCAAAGACGGCAAGATAGCCGTCGTTGCCCGCAAGTGCGACGAGAGGGCCATCGCGGAGCTGGTGAAGAGAGACCTCTTGGACCCGAACCGGCTGGCCCTGATAGGCCTCGCATGTACGGCGGAACAGGTCAGGGAGTGCAGATGCACAGATCCCTGTCCGAGCACCGTCGACATCGGCGAATGCGCTGAACCTTCCACAGAGGACGCGCCAGTTGCTGGAGTGCTCGGCATGTCCCTCGACGATAGGTTCGATTTCTGGATCGACCAGTTCCGCAAATGCAACAAGTGTTTCGGCTGCACATTGAACTGTCCCGTGTGCTTCTGCGACGAGTGTCTGCTCGAAGACAAGACATTCACTCCGGAGAAGGGCATCCCTCCAGGTCTTGCGTTCCACCTGATACGGACCATTCACATGGCGGACAAGTGCGTGGAGTGCGGGGAATGTGAGCGATCTTGCCCCGCAGACATACCACTTCTCTCCCTGAGAAAGATGGTCAACCGCGACATGAAGGAACTGTTCGGCTACGTCAGTGGTGACCCGGAGAGGAGGAGTCCTCTGCTCACCACTCTCGATGGCGACCCCATGGAGGATGATATGCATGCCTGTTAGTTACGTGCTCACGACATGCCCGTACTGTGGGACTGGCTGCAACTTCTTCCTGCAGGTGGCGGATGGCCGAGTCGTCGGTGTCGTGCCCTGCAAGACGGACGAGACGAGCAAGGGGCGCCTGTGCATCAAGGGATACAACGCCCATGCGTTCGTCAACCACCCAGACAGACTCACCCACCCAATGATGAGGAAGGGTGACCAGCTGACTGAGGCGACATGGGACGAGGCGATGGGGAAAATAGTCTCCGAGCTCAAGCGGATAGCCTCCGTCCACGGCACGGACTCCATAATGGTGCTTGCCTCGGCCAAGTGCACGAACGAGGAGAACTACCTGTTTCAGAAGCTCGCGCGAGCGGCGATCGGAACCAATAACATCGACCACTGCGCGAGGCTATGTCATGCGTCCACTGTCGCTGGGCTCCTTCAGTCGTTCGGGAGCGGCGCCATGACGAACACGATTCCTGAGTTCGAAGATGCCGACTGTGTGCTTGTCACCGGCTCAAACACCCTAGAGGCACATCCGCTCATAGGAGCCAGGATACTGAAGGCCATGGAGAAAGGGGCGAAAGTCGTGGTCGTGGATCCGCGCGACACGCCCCTCTCGCGCGTCGCGACGATGAGCCTGCGGCAGGAGTCGGGGACGGACATCGCGTGGATAAACGGCATGATCAATGTGATAATCTCAGAGGGACTGCATGACAAGGAGTTCGTCGATACCCGGACGACCGGCTTCGAGGAGCTGCGAGAGATAGCCAAGAAGTACACGCCGGAAAAGGTAGAAGAGATCACGGGCATTCCCAAGGATGACATAGTGAAGGCCGCCAGGATCTACGCCTCTGCCGAGAAGGCGATGATCGCCTACGCGATGGGCATCACACAGCACAGCAACGGCACGAGCCTCGTGCGTGCCCTGGCCAACCTAGCAATGGTAACGGGCAATGTCGGCAAGGAGTCGACTGGTGTGAATCCCCTCAGAGGGCAGTGCAACGTCCAAGGTGCTTGCGACGCCGGCGCTCTGCCCAACCTGTATCCCGGATACCAGAATGTAGAGGACGGCGAGGCAAAGGCCAAGTTCGAGAAGGCCTGGGGAGAAGCGCTCCAACCCAAGAAGGGCATGACACTGACCTGCGCGTTCAACCAGGCGCTCACGGGAGACATCAAGGCGATGCTCATTTTCGGAGAGAACCCGATGATGTCCGATCCCGATACTGGCCATGTCGAGGCTGCGATATCCAAGCTTGAGTTCATGGCTGTCGTCGATATCTTCCCGACGGAGACCGCTAAGCTCGCCGATGTAGTCCTCCCTGCTGCATGCTACGCCGAGAAGGACGGCACTTTCACGGCGACGGACAGGGCGATAAGGGCGGTCAGGAAGGCTGCTGACCCGCCAGGCGATGCGAGGCCGGACTGGCAGATAGCTTGCGACCTCGGCAGGATGTTCGGAAGCAAAGGTTTCGAATTCGAATCGCCGGAGCAGATAATGGCAGAGATGGCCGCAGTCGCACCGATATACGGCGGAGTGGACTACGAGAGGATAGAGAGGGAGATGGTCCGCTGGCCTTGCCCGACCAAGGACCACCCGGGCACGAAGGTCCTACACATCGGGTCGTTCAAGATGGGGAGGGGTGTATTCGCACCGGTCGAACACACGCCTCCGGCGGAAGAGACATCGGAAGACTTCCCGTTCATCCTGACCACTGGGAGGAACCTGTTCCATTTCCACACAGGGACGATGACCAGGAGGTCCGCAAAGCTTCAGCGCGAGGCGCCGGATCCCTATGTCGAAATCAATCCGGATGACGCCCGCTCGCTGGGGATATCCGACGACGCGAGCGTGAGGGTGTCGACAAGGAGAGGTGAGATCACGCTGTCCGCGAGGGTGACTCCTTGGATCCGCCCAGGAACGATATTCATACCGTTCCACTACGTGGAGGCTGCTGCGAACAGGCTGACGAACAACGCGCTCGACCCCATCGCCCAGATCCCAGAGTTCAAGGTGTGCGCGGCGAGTGTTGAAAAGGCCTGAAGTGGTTTAGAGGGTTTCACAGGGTCTACGGTCCACCTGACCGCGTTGTGTCGTCAATTCCGACTTGCTGGCGGACGCGTCACAAGCGCGATTCCGAAGGCTGCGAACGACGCCAGTGCAATTGCCACGAAGACCCAGACGAAGCCGTCCTCGGCTGTCGCCATGAATGCTGGTATCAATCCACCGACAACGCCCGCGGCTCCGTATCCGTTGAAGACGAGGCCGTAGTTTATGCCCATGTTCTTCGTCCCGAAGTACTCGGCGGTCGTCGAAGGGAACAGCGCGAAGTTACCTCCGAACGTGAATCCGACACCGGACGCCAACGCTGTCAGGCCTGCGAACTGCACGATCTCTCCCGACGGCCGCACGAGGAAGAACCCCGCCGCTGCGAGGAGTATGACCCCTTGGACAAGGAACATGACTTTCATTGTGTTCGCCCTTCCGAGCGAGTCCGACACCTTGCCCCAGACTATCCTTCCTGCCCCATTGAACAGCGCGACCATGCCGGCGATCGTCTGGAACTGGGCCACGACCAGAAGGCTGCTGGACGGGTCCAGGTACTGAGCCAGGTTCTTGACGTTGGCTATCATCATCAGGCCAGCGGTCGCCGAGAGCAGGAACATCGTGAAGAGCATGAAGAACTGCCTTGTCCGCACCATGTCACGCCAGTCGAACTCGTGGTTCTTGCGTCCGCCGTTGTCAGGAGGCACATATCCCTTGGGCAGCCATCCCTTCGGGGGGTCCCGCAGAAGCTGCGCTCCACCGACGATCATCACGAGGAATATCAGCCCTAGGTAGAGGAACGCGTCGCTCAGTCCAGAAGCAGATGAGTCTATGATCCATTTGCCGACCTGCGTGAACAGGAAGGCGCCCGCGCCGAACCCTGCCACGGCGATGCCTGAGACGAGCCCCCGCTTGTCTGGGAACCACTTTACGGCAGCCGCCAATGGGCAGACATATCCCAGCCCGAGACCGATACCGCCGATCACGCCGTATGACAGGTACATCAACCCAAGGCTCTCGGTGGAGAACGCCGCGACCAAGTAGCCGGCGCCGTACACCAATCCGCCCACCGTCGCGACGAGCCGTGGGCCTCTGCGGTCCTGGACTCTGCCCGCGACGATCATGGTCACGGCGAAGACCGCGATGGCGGCCGAGAATATACCTAGGATCGCGAACGATTTGGAGTCATGACCCAGCGACTCCGACAGAGGAGAGGTGAATATAGAGAATGCGTAGACCGAGCCCAAAGCGAGCTGGATCAGAAGCGCTCCCGCAATCACTACCCAGCGGTTCATGACTCGCTCCTCCGCATCATCCTCTGTCTTGTTTTCCTTCTTCACTCTAATGTGCATTGTATCTCTTCCGTTTCTTCGATGTAAATCAGATGAACTCAACCGTGCCGTTCTCGATGTCGAGGACAGCACCGAACATCTCCAGTCTGTCCTTTGCCACAGCATCCCTTATTGTCACGCTGGTATCGGACAACTTCCTAAGCACCATGCGGACGTTGCTGACCGCAACCGCAGTCGGGTCCTTCGATTCGGACACTCCCAACCTGGACTTCGCCGACTCAATTTCTCGGAGCACACCATCTAGGTTACCCGGTTTGCAGCAGTCGTAGGTGGCTTTGATGGCCCCGCAACCTGTATGTCCGAGCACCAACAGTGCCTTCACGCGAAGGTGTTCGACCGCGTATTCCAGGCTGCCAATCACGCAAGGGTCGGTCGCCGTATTGCCCGCTGTCCTGACGACGAAGGCGTCTCCGACCGACAGGCTGAACACCTTAGCGGGATCGATCCTCGCGTCTGAGCAGGTCAGTATCGCAACGAACGGCTCGTGTGATTTCGACAGACTTGACAGTACTGCCGGATCCGTCATCCTCCGGAACGTGGCGTTGCCATCCACTAGCCTCGTTTTAGGATCGATGTCTTCCCTCACACGCACACCTCGGTCTGTGTCATGAGCCGATTAAAGAAATCAGTCCAGGAGGGACACTGCCCTCCCTGACACCAGAGCGTTTCTCTCCTTTCGCTCAGTCCTCCAGCGTGGAGGTGTCTCCGATCGGGAGTCCGAGTTCCCTGGCCCTGAGGAGCCGTCTCATGATCTTCCCGCTCCTCGTCTTAGGAAGGGATTGGACCACATCGATCTCCCTCGGGTAGGCGTGGCCTGCGAGGCGGCTCTTGACGAACTTCTGAATGTCCTTCTTGAGCTCGTCCGACTCCGTGTGACCGGGCGTGAGCACGATGAAGGCCTTGATGATGTTTCCCCTGAGCTGGTCCGGCTTGCCTATCACACCAGCCTCGGCGATGGCCTCGTGCTCTATCAGAGCGCTCTCGACCTCGAAGGGGCCGACGCGCTCCCCGGATGTCTTGATGACATCGTCCGCTCTGCCGACATACCAGAAATATCCGTCCTTGTCGATCTGAGCAGTGTCGCCAGTGTAGTACCATCCGTTCCTCATGTACTCGTTGTACTTCGGCTCGTTCTTCCAGATCTCCCTCATCATCGATGGCCAGCCAGGCCTTATCACGAGGCTGCCCTCTTCGCCACGAGGGAGTATCTCGCCGTTCTCGTCGACTACCTGGGCATCTATTCCAGGCATCGGCTTACCCATTGAGCCTGGCTTGATGGGCATCTCCGGGAAGTTCGTGATCAGGATGCTGCCTGTCTCGGTCTGCCACCATGTGTCGTGGAAGGGCTTGCTGTCGAAAACGTCGAGGGCCCACTTCACTCCCTCGGGGTTCAGTGGCTCACCGACGGAGTATAGGACCCTCAGCGATGTCAGGTCGTATTTGGCTGGGAGGTCGTCTCCCTTTGCCATCAACATCCTGACAGCGGTCGGGGCAGTATACCATATCGATATCTTGTGGTCCTGGATGGACTTGTACCACCTGTCGGGGTCGAATCTGCCGCCGAGGCCCACCTGTGTCACGCCGCAAGACCATGGGCCGAGACAGCCGTACACGACACCGGTCACCCAACCGAGGTCGGCCGTGCACCAGTACACATCATCGTCGTGCAGGTCGAGCACCCATCTTGAAGTCAGTGTCTGTTGCATTATGCCCTTGTGAGCATGGACGACACCCTTCGGCTTGCCAGTCGTGCCGGAGGTGTAAAGCATGAATTGGTGCTCCTCGGGATCCATGTGGACAGCCTCGAACTCGTCGGAGGCGGCGTCCATCTCCGTCTTGTAGCAGACCTCACCCGCTTCGCAGTTCGCATTGTCGACCACGATTATGTGCTTCAGGGCAGGCAGCTGGTCCTTGACCTGGTACACCCTCTTCACAAGGTCGGAGTCTGTGACAAGCGCGACCGCGCTGCTGTCAAGGAGGCGGTCCCTTATCGCATCAGGTCCGAACGCAGGGAACATGGGGCTGGCAATGGCGCCCGCCTTGATCGCACCGAGGAAGCTCACGTACAGCTCCGTCGACCTCTGCAGGAACACGAAGACCCTGTCCTGCCTCTCCACGCCGAGCTTCGCCAGGACGTTCGCGAACTTGTTCGTCTCGCGGTACAACTGGTCGAAAGTGGTCTTCTGGACCGTGCCCTCGCCGTCATCATAGATGAGCGCGACCTTGTCCTTCTTGTCACCCAACGCGTGTCTGTCGATCACATTGTACGCGGAGTTGATCTTCCCGTTCGGGAACCATTCGACGAGCTTCTCCGCGTCATCCCACTTGAACGTCGTCCTCAGGTCATCATAGCCCTGCAAGTTCGGCTTCAACCTCAGCTGTGCGATGTCCTTCGTGACGACCTCGCCATGCATCAATTCGCTGTTTTTATCCGTCATTTTGCTTCACTTCCATCATCCTGACGCGTCACATGCGCGTATCAGGCGATTTCCACGCCTCGGATGCCTGGAACCATCCCCGCTCGCTTGTCTGGCTCAGTTCGCAGGGCAAGACTCCGCCCTCATCGAACACTTATGCCCAATCTGCGGTATATAAGCCTTAGACCGAAGGTCTAAGACAACTCTGCCTCGTTGGAAGACGATTCCAATCAGTGCATTCTTGAACTGCTTTTAAGGCTTTTCGTTTCAACAACGGCGATTTCAGACATCCGAGACTCCGTATCGGAGGCACTGCGAGCGCTTCCTGCGTCGACATTCGTACCAAAACGGCAATAATCGAACTTGAATAAAAATCGTTTCGAAATGCGGGAGGGGTTTCAGAAAGGGGTTTCGGAGGCGTTTCATCACGCTTACGAGCGTGAATCATCCCGTGTAGTTGTGATGAACCTTGGCTGCCTGGACCGTGTTCTTCATCAGCATCGTTATCGTCATCGGCCCGACACCGCCAGGGACTGGCGTGATCGCTTTCGCCTTCTCCTTCACGCCGTCGAAGTCCACATCGCCGACCAGGCGCGTCCCGCTCTTGGTCGTCGCGTCCTCGATGCGGTTGACGCCCACATCGATTACCACTACGCCATCACGTACCATGTCCGCCTTGACGAATTTCGGCACACCCATGGCCGCAATCAGGATGTCTGCCTGCTTCGAGAGGGCGGGCAGGTCCTTCGTACGTGAATGACACACCGTCACAGTCGCATCCGCGCCTGCGGCCTTCTGCACCAGTATGTTCGCTATCGGCTTGCCGACAATGTTGCTCCTGCCGAGGACCACGACGTGCTTCCCCTTGGGGTCGTTGCCACTGCGAACGAGCAGTTCCTGGATGCCCGCGGGTGTGCACGGAAGGTATGATTCCGCACCAACGACCATCTTGCCGACGTTCACCGGGTGGAACCCGTCGACATCCTTGCCAGGGTCCATCCTCATCAGCACCTTCTCCTCGCTTATCTGCTTGGGCAGGGGCAGCTGCACAAGGATTCCATCGAACTTCGGGTCGGCGTTGTACTTATCGATGAGCTTCAGCAGCTCGTCCTCTGAGGCGGTTGCGGGAAGCCTGACCGTCTCGGAGTTTATTCCAAGCTCCTCGCACGCCTCGCCCTTCTTCCGGACGTACACCTGTGACGCAGCATCCTCGCCTACCAAGATGACGACCAGCCCGGGAGTCACGCCGGAGGCCTTCATCTTCGACACCACTTCCTTGAGCTCGGCCCTCATGACCTTCGCTACCTCGTTTCCGTTTATAATCTCCGCCACCATCATACCACGCTCTGAAAAGCTGATGCAGGCACGTTACTTTAAGGTTTCTCGCGCCCGCGTATCTCGACCCAGAATCCTCCGAAAGGATTTATAAGGACTTCTCGATTACGGGGCAAAGGGGGTTACGCAAAATGGCAATGAAGCCAGACATTGAGATTGCTCAGGAAGCGAAAGTACAGCACATTGAGAAGATTGCAGAGAAGATTGGTCTGTCACGAGACGACCTTGAATTCTACGGCAAATACAAGGCGAAGGTGCCCTTGAGTGTGCTGAAGCGTTTTGACAAGAACGAGAACGGGAAGCTTATCTTCGTCACCGCTATCACGGCGACAAAGGCCGGCGAGGGAAAGACGGTGACGTCAATCGGCCTGTGTCAGGCCTTTGGACAGTTGAACAAGAAGGTCATGCTTTCTCTGAGGGAGCCGTCCCTTGGCCCGACCTTTGGGATAAAGGGAGGCGCGACGGGCGGTGGATACTCTCAGGTATATCCGATGTGGGACATCGACCTGCACTTCACCGGCGACATACATGCTGTCGGTACGGCACACAACCTGTTGTCCGCATTGGTGGAGAACCATGTCACTAAGAAGAACGAGCTGAACATCGACCCGACAAGGATCGTCCTCAGGAAGGCCCTCGACATGAACTGCAGGGAGCTCAGAGACATTGTCGTCGGCCTCGGTGGAAGGGTCAAGGGAGGCGTCCCGAGGGAGAGCGGATTCGATATAACCGTCGCCAGCGAGATAAACGCTATCCTCGCACTGGCGGACGACATGGCCGACCTCAGGAAGAGGATGTCCAGGATCGTCGTGGCATACACACGCGACGGCAAGCCGGTCACCGCAGACAAGCTGAAGGGCATCGGCGCGATGTGCCTTCTGCTCAAGGACGCGATCAACCCGACGCTCGTCCAGACGCTCGAGGGGCAGCCAGCGTTCATACACGGTTCGCCGTTCGCCAACATAGCGCACGGGAACAGCTCTATCATAGCGACGAAGTACGCCCTTAGAATGGCTGACTACGTCATAACCGAGGGAGGCTTTGCGGCAGACCTCGGTGGAGAGAAGTTCTTCAACATCGTATGCAGGGTCGGCAAGCTCAAGCCCGATGTCGCGGTGCTCGTAGCCAGCATAAGGGCCCTGAAGATGCATGGCGGAATGAACGTCAAGGAGATCGGCAACCCGAACACGGACTTCCTCGAGAAGGGCTACTCCAACCTGGACAAGCACATCGAGAACATCAAGAAGGCCGGAGTGCCCGTCGTCGTGGCCATCAACCAGTTCCCGACAGACTCGCCAGAGGAGATAGAGCACATAAAGAAGCACTGTGAGAAGGTTGGCGCCCGGTTTGGCCTGTCGAAGGTCTTCGTCGAGGGCGGCAAGGGAGGCGTCGAGCTCGCCGAGGCGGTCCTCGAATCCCTTGAGAAGGAGAAGTCCAACTTCAAGGTGCTGTACGACGAGAACGCACCTATCAGGGACAAGATCAAGGCGATCGCCACGGAGATCTACGGGGCTGACGACGTTGTGTACACCGGCACTGCGCCAGCAGATATCAAGGCGATTGAGGCCTCAGGGAACGACAAGCTCCCGATCTGCATGGCTAAGACTCAGCTGTCGATCACGGACGACCCCGCCAAGAGAGGCGCGCCGAAGGGCTGGGTCCTGACCGTCAGAGAGGTCAGACTCTCCGCAGGTGCGGGATTCCTCGTGCCTCTGACGGGAGAGATCATGATCATGCCTGGTCTCCCGACGGTCCCTGCTGCTGAGCGGATCAACATCGACGACGACGGCCACATAACTGGCTTGAACTGAGCCGTCGGCGATGTCGGATGCTCCGGATGCGCCAACGCGCCGATCCGGAGGGTTCAAACCCTTTACTTTTAATCTCATACCGGGAATGCCTCTTGGGTTCCCGCAAACGCAATCCGCGTGACGCGCGATGATTGCATGACACCCTAGACGCGAAGTAGTCCGCGAAGGAGGGAGGATAATGAACAACAAAGTCCTCGTAATAGGTGGGGGTCCAGCGGGCTTGACCGCTGCCCAGGCCTTGGTGAGCAACGGCGAAGAAGTAGTGTTGGTCGAGAGAGAGGATACCCTCGGAGGGATGGCCCGAGAGCTGGCGTGCAAGGGCATCTCCGAGTGCAGGAACTGCGGTGTCTGCTACGTCATCGATCTGGCAGCTGAGATATTGAGGACTCCAGGGGTGGAAGTCCTTCTCCGGTCAGAGGTCGCCTCCGTCGACAAGACGAACGACGGGTTCAAGGTCAAGATACGTTCGAGCCCGCGCTACGTGACTGGGAGCTGCATAGGCTGCGACAAATGCACAGAGGCATGTCCCGTTGAAGGCAAGGCGATCTTCGCACCCACTGGAAGCGGGCATCCGCGTGCGTATTGGATCGACCGGGACAGATGCCTCCACTTCAAGAAGGCAAAGTGCGAGAAATGCGCCGAGGTGTGCCCGACGAATGCGATCAACTACGACGACCGGGCGAAGAATGTGACTAGGAATGTCTCAAGAGTCATCCTCGCAACAGGCATGGACCCGATAGATGCTGGAGAGATACCTCGACTGGGCTACGGGACTATCCCGAACGTCGTATCCAGCGTAGATGCTGAGAGGGCCCTCAATGAGAAAGGGAGATTGGTGAGGCCGTCCGATGGCGTTCCGCCTAAGAAGATAGCCATAATCCAGTGCGTAGGCTCACGAAACGAGAAGGCGGGTGTACAGTACTGCTCGAAATTCTGCTGCAAGTACGGCACGAAGATAGGTCAGCTCATGATCGACGAGAACCCAGATACAGACCTCGATTTCTACTTCATGGATCTCAGGACGCTATACGAGCCACAGGACGAGTTCAAGAAGTGGGCGGACAGCATCAAGAGGAAGGTCGAGAAGAAGAAGTTCCCAAGGGTCAGACTCATAAGGAGCATGCCATCCCAGGCCTTCCCCGGCGACGATGGCAAGGTATGGCTCAGATCATCTGGCGAGACCGACTCGGAAGTCACGGAGACGCCGTACGATCTCGTCGTACTATCAGTGGGCATGAGACCACGAACGCTCCCCGAAGGCTTGGCGAGATCATTGGGTCTGACAACAGACGGATGTGGGTTTGCGCGATGTGAGGACTCCGAATTGAGGTCGAAGGTCGCTGTACTCGGCGCGGTCTGCGAGCCGATGGACATCGAGGAGACCGTCACCAGGGCCATTGCAGTGGGCTCCGTTACGGTCAGGAAGGAGGGGGCTACATGAAGCGCAGTATACAGGTCGTGATATGTCGCATCTGCTCTGGCGCAGCGAATGTCCTGGACACCGA
The DNA here is from genome assembly GCA_035529455.1 of Thermoplasmata archaeon. Lineage (GTDB taxonomy): Archaea > Thermoplasmatota > Thermoplasmata > UBA10834 > UBA10834 > UBA10834. The sequence continues at coordinate 52,426 of DATKWQ010000065.1, read as the reverse complement.
TAAGCTGCTCCGTGTCGCCAGTGAGGCGCCATACGTAGGCTCGGCCATCGCTGTAGACTACGCATGCAACACGAAGACCATCGCCCAGATCGTGGAGGAAGCGAAGGACAAGGAGATCGACAGGTTGCTGGTCGTGCCGTGTTCGAAGAACGAAGTCTCCCCTGCGCTGTTCCAATCGTACAAGAGGAAGGCGAAGATCAACGAATTCCTCATGGAGGCTGTCGACCTTGTCAGCGAGGTCGTGCTTCCTCACAGGGACGAGCCTTCCAAAGCTCAGGCCAAGGCTGAGGCGAAGCTGCTCGCGGCGATAGCGCGCATGGCGATGCTCGAGCCTCTGCAGAAGGGCTCGGAAGAGATGAGGACGAAGAACGTCGTCATCATCGGAGCGGGTGTGGCAGGTGTCGAGGCCGCGAAACGAGCTGCGGAAGCGGGTCTGCACACGATACTCATTGAGAAATCCGACAAGGAAGTGAAGGCTCCCGGTGTCGTCATGCCCAGATCGCGATTGATATCGGCGAAGGGCCATGCTGGAAACTACGAGCTTACGATTGAAGCCGGAGAGAAGATGGAGGCGCTTGAGTGCGGAGCGGTCATCGTGGCCTCTGGAGGCGATTGGTCGGAAGCGAAAGGGCCGCTCGTCCGGGCATGCCCGGAAGCCAAACCGTTGTACAAGCTCGCACAAGAACTAAGCAGCGGGAACATCCCCAAAGGAGGTGTCGTCATAGTAGACACGCCTGACCCCAAGGCGGATACCACACCCGCTCAGGACTTCGCCTGGGAGGAAGCGCTTCAGTGCGCGATAGAGATCAAGAAGAGGGAATCTGGAACAGATGTGTGCCTCATGTTCCAGGAGATGAGAGCGCTCGGTCTGGCCGAGCTCTCGTACAAGGAGGCTGCGGAGCTGGGTGTTCGATTTGTACGATACGACAAGAAGAGGCCACCGAAGATCGATTCCAAAGACAAGAATCGGATAGTCGTCATCGACTCTGCTCAAGAGCAGGCGATCGCAATTGCATTCGAGTGTCTTTACTACGCGTCAATCGCACCCAATCCGGACAACATGGCGATCGCGGAGGCCCTCCGAATACCGATGAATGACAGCGGAGGCGTTAGAAGGGGGAGCATGCAGAAGGGGCCGATCGCCACTCCGAGACCAGGCATATTCGTCTGTGGATCTGCCCAGTTCCCGAGGTCAGAGGAGATGTCCAGGCTAGAAGGGAGAGCAGCGGGTGCTCTGGCAGCCCAGTTCGTCTCAACCGGGACAGTCGAGTTCGGCGGATCAGTGGCCGAAGTCACCCCTGAGAAATGCTCGGCATGTCTCACCTGCGTGCGAACCTGTCCGTATGAGGCACCGTTCATAGGCGTCGCCGGGAAGGCCGAGATAAGACTCCAGTTGTGCCAGGGCTGTGGCATGTGCGTCGGCATCTGTCCGAGCAAGGCGATCGAACTGCACAACTACACGGACGACCAGCTGTCCGCCGAGGTCGCCTCGTACATAGGAGGTGACTTCTGATGGCCGAACGGAATCCAAAGGTGGTCGGCTTCTGTTGTGAGGAGCACGGCATCGAATGCGCGAACCTGGCCGTCAGAAGTGGCAAGCAGTACGATGTCAGCGTGAGACTGGTGAGAGTGCCTTGCACTGGAAGAGTCGATGGGATACACATCCTGAAGGCGCTCGAGGATGGAGCGGACGCCGTGTTTGTCCTCGGCTGCCTAGAGAAGAACTGCTACTACGACACAGGGTCGATCGAAGGCAGAAAGAGGGTCGACTATGTGAAATCCATGCTGTCGCAGGTGGGCATCGAGCCCGAAAGGGTCGAGATGTTCAACGCGAGCTCGTCGATGGCATGGAAGTTCTCGGAGATCGTCTCCAAGATGACGGATGTCGCCAAACGCCTTGGCCCCATCGAACCAAGAGGTGATGGACAATGATAGTCGCAGAGCGAAAGCCACTCGGCGAGATTGCGGAGATGGTCGCGCCGTATCAGAAAGTCACGGTGATAGGCTGCAGAAGCTGCGTCGCTATCTGCCTTGCTGGCGGGGAGAAGGAAGTCAAGATGCTTGTCTCTGCCATGAAGCTCAAGAACCGCAGAGAGGGTCGGAAACAGGATTTCGACGGATTCGTACTCGAGAGACAGTGCGAGAAGGAGTGGGTGAAAGAGGTCGAGGACAAGATACTCTCGTCCGACGTCGTACTTTCCATGTCGTGCTCGCTTGGCGCTCAGACGATTGCGGATATGTACCCCGAGAAGATCGTGGTCCCTGGCCTGAACACCGCCATGTTCGGCGTGCCAGAGGAGCAGGGGGTATGGTCAGAGAAATGCCTCGGATGTGGAGACTGCATAATCCACACGACAGGTGGCATATGCCCGATCGCCCGGTGTGCGAAGAGCATGCTCAACGGCCCATGCGGGGGATCGTCGAACGGACATTGTGAAGTGAACCTCGACATCGAATGCGCGTGGTATGCGATACACGAGCGCCTCAAGCTGCAGGGCAGGCTGGACCTTATTGAGATGGTCAGGCCGCCCAAGGAGTGGACGACAAGCCACAGCGGCGGACGTCGGGTGATAGTCAGGGAAGATGCCAAGCTGACACCACACCAGAAGAGAGACAAGGAGGCGGTCATTTGAAGGCTGGCAGCGACCTTGAGAAGGTGTTCGAAGCGGGAAAATTCGCGGTGACGGCCGAGATCGGCCCTCCACAGTCGGCGAACCCAGAGCCTCTCGTGCATCACGCGAAATTGTTGAAAGGGTCTGCAGACGCGTTCAACCTTACGGACAACCAGACCGCGGTCGTCAGGCTATCCAGCATAGCCAGCGCAGCAATCGTCATGCGGGAAGGCATCGAACCGGTTATCCAGATGACTTGCAGAGACCGCAACAGAATCGCCCTTCAGAGCGACCTGCTGGGAGCGAGCGCGATCGGGGTCAAGAATGTCCTCTGCCTGACCGGAGACCATCAGACCTTCGGAAACGAGAAGGGCGCGAAGAGCGTGTTCGATTTCGACTCTATATCCGAGCTCTACACGTTCGACAGACTGAGAACTGAAGGGCTGCAGTCAGGTGGGAACGTCATCGAGGATGAGCCTCCAAAGCTGTACTTGGGATGTGCGGAGAACCCATTCGCGACACCCTACGAGTTCAGGGCGATGAGACTCGCGAAGAAGATCAACGCAGGCGCTGATTTCGTGCAGACCCAGGCAATATTCGACATGGACATGTTCGAGAAATGGATGGACGAGGTCAGGGGCAGAGGCCTGGACAAGAAGGTGCACATCATGGCCGGTGTCATACCCATGAAGACCGCCGGCGCAGCGAGGTACATGAAGAACAAGGTGCCCGGGATGATTGTGCCCAATCACATAATCGACCGCATGAAGAATGCCTCCGACCCGAAGGAAGAGGGGATAAAGCTCTGTGTCGAGCAGATAGAGGCATTCAAGAACATGAAGGGAGTCCACGGCGTTCACATTATGGCTGTTAAGTGGGAGGAGATAGTGCCTCGCATAGTCGATATGGCGGGGCTGCTTCCCAGACCGAGCCTGAAGTGAGTTTCCAATCGGCCCTTATCGGTGCTTAACGTTTGTGCAAGATGGGGGACATACAGGAACGCAACGGTCTTAGACTAGTTGGTCCTTTCACCCAACGAGACTATGGCATCACCCGCGTTTGACTCGTTGAATGAGCGTATGCTCATTAGATTCTTGGACATAAACCCAGACATGGCGACCATGCTAGGGAAGCACCACCCATACGACCACTTCCTCCCACATGGCGGCGTCATGAGGCTTCAGGACAACCTCAGGCTGCTAATAGACTGGAACCGCGAGGCGGAGCAGCTCTCGACCAGAGAGACCTTTTCGAGGGACCAGCTAATCTCGCTCGAAACCCTGCGAATGTCCCTCGGCCTGCAAAAGTTCGCGTTGGACGATTACCCACTGTGGAAGATGTATCCTGACGCCTTGGAGCAGCCGGGTTGGACCATCTTCACCATGATGGTGCGCGAGTACGCACCGCTGGAAGACAGGATGGCGGGCATATCGTCAAGGATGAAGCAGATGCCCAAATATCTGGAACAATTCAGGGAGCGGTTCAAGGACGCAAGTGCCGTTAGGCCTTGGACGCTGCTGGCGATCAATACATGCGATGCATTTCCCACTTTCATCTCATCTGTCAAGGCCCTCTCCCTGGAGAAGACCTCCAAGGACCTTCAAGACGAGCTATCTGGTAACTGCGACAAGTGCGCTGAGGCGATCAAGGACCATCGCGATTGGCTGTCGACCATTCTTGAGGGCAGTACTGACGATTTCGCCATGGGAGAGGAAAGTCTGGCGAAGCTCCTGAGGATAAGAGGTTTCGATCTTGCTCCTAGCCAGGTAGTCGAGATTGCGGAAAGGTACCTTGCCGACATGACTGAAGAACGGAGAGCCGTCGCGAAGAAGATCAGTCCTGAAGGGGACGAGCACACCGTAACAGAGACCATACGCGAGGATTGCGGCGAGACTTTCGAGATGGTTCTGCAGGAAACCATCGATGAGATGAAGAACGCCATTGGTTTCATAAAAGAACGCAGTCTGGCTACGATTGACGGCAGAGCGGTTCTCGACATAATGGAGACTCCTGAATTCCTGAGGTCGGCGTTGCCTGTCGCGGCACTATTGATGCCCGCGAAGTTCGAGAAAGTCCAGAGTGGGGCATATCTGATGACCCGCCCTCGAGACGCCGCTGAGATCCCGAGCTTGTGGAACAGGTCGATGATCATCAACACCACAGTCCATGAGGCGTACCCTGGGCATTTCCACCAAGGAGTCATGTCGAACACGAAACCGTGGATGCATCAGCTCCCACTTATGTTCCTCACGTCTGACACGATGACACCATCGTACGAGACAGGCGAGGGCTGGGCGCACTATTCGGAGAAGATGATGTACGACGAAGGGTTCGAGGCTACGGACCACGCGGCGATGGCGATGCTCGATGCGGGGATCTGGAGGGCATGCAGGGCGATATATGATGTCAAGCTTCACACGGGCAAGGCGACCCTAGAGGAGATGACGAAGATGCTCGCCGAAGAATCCAACACGCTCATGTCGGCCGCCAAGGACGATGTCGTGGGGTTCTCAAGGTCCCCAGGATATCCTCTATCCTACTTGATAGGAAAACATCTGGTATACGAGCTTCGGAACGAGGTCATCCGCGCCTCCGGGCAGGGTTTCGACAAGAAGGTGTTCCATGACCTGTTGGCAGAGAACGGAAATCTACCATTCAACTTGGCAAGACGTGTTATACTTGAGGAAATGACCGGCGCGAACGCCCACTGATTGACGAGTGTTGGCAATCGTACCGTTCCTCCGGACTGCCAATTGTCGTCACGAAAACCGTTATAACCATTCAGACTATACTCTCGTGGCATACCTTTGCCTTGCAAGGGGAGGGATGCTTTGGCCGGGGAGTTCTGGCACAGCGGAGAAGGTATTATGAGCAAGGTGAAGAGGGCGCTTGTGAGCGTTTCGGACAAGACGGGAATCGCGGAGTTTGCCAAAGGCCTGTCGGAGCTTGGCGTCGTTATACTCTCGACGGGCGGAACGGCGACTATGCTAGAGAAGAACGGAGTGCCGGTTACGGGAGTCTCCGAAGTGACGAAGTTCCCGGAGATGCTGGACGGTCGGGTCAAGACGCTCCATCCGGCCATTCATGGAGGACTCCTGGCCGTCAGGGACAAGTCAGACCACATGGAAGCCATCGGCAAGCACGGCATAGAACCCATAGATATGGTTGTGGTCAACCTTTACCCGTTCGAATCTACGGTCGCCAAGGAAGGCGTGAGATTGGAGGACGCCGTCGAGAACATAGACATCGGCGGACCGTCAATGCTCCGGTCTGCCGCCAAGAACCATGCCTCAGTCGCGGTAGTGATCAACCCGGCGCAGTACCCGGATATCCTCAAGGAACTGAAGGACAGCGATTGCAGGCTGTCCCTCGAGACCAGACAGAAACTGGCTCTCGAAGCTTTCAGGTCCACCGCGCGATACGACTCCGCTATTGCCCATTTCCTAGGCGGACAATTCTCGAAGGAGGAGCTGTTCCCGACGAACCTCACGCTCTCGTTCGAGAAGCTCGGCGACCTCAGATACGGTGAGAACCCTCATCAGAAGGCCGCATTCTACATGGACCTGTTCGACCAGACACCTCTCAGCGCTGCGACGGCGGAGAAGATGCACGGCAAGCAGATATCCTACTGCAATGTGCTTGACCTAGATGCCGCTCTAGCTATCGTGTCTGACTTCGATAAGCCGACTGCGGCGGTCATCAAGCACACCAATCCATCTGGCGTGGCGAGCGCTGATTCCATAGCCGAGGCGTTCAGGATTGCGTACAACGCGGACTCCGTGAGCGCTTTTGGCTGTGTGGTCGGTCTCAACCGCGAGGTTGACATCGAGACCGCGAAGGAGATCGCAGGTCATTTCGTCGAGGCGGTTATTGCGCCGGGTTATACTCCAGATGCGGAGAAACTGCTGGAGGAGAAGAAGAACATCAGGCTCCTTCGCACCAACGCACCCATCAAGCGCGAGGATGGAAAACTCATGATGGCGAAGGTCAAAGGCGGACTTCTTGTCCAGACAGGCCCCTACATCGACCTCGATAGGGACAAACTGAAGGTCGTCACGAAGCGGGCCCCGACGGAAGAGGAAATAGACGCCATGATCTTCGGCGTTAAGGTGTGCAGGCACATCAAGTCGAACACGATCCTGCTTGTGAAGGGCGAGCGAACCGTCGGAATCGGGGCAGGACAGATGAGCCGTGTGGATTCGGCCAAGATCGCCGGCATGAAGGCCGGAGACGATGCAAAGGGAAGCATCCTCGTGTCGGACGCTTTCTTCCCGTTCAGAGACGGCGTCGATGCAGCAGCGAAGGTGGGAGTGGCAGCAATCATCCAGCCCGGCGGATCCATGAGGGACGATGAGGCCATTGCCGCAGCCGACGAGCAGGGAATCTCCATGGTGTTCAGTGGAGTACGGTTGTTCAGACACTGAGTCCGTTCGAAGAGCCCGAAGCTGCACCAGGCCAGAGCACAGCTACGCAGGCGAGCGAAGCAGCTCTCGTGCTATCCGCATCCTATGTTGCTCAAAGGATCGGCACAAGCTTTGGCCGGAAGTCCCCGGGCTCTGGAGAGACCATGGCGTAAGGCGCTGTGTACGGTTCATCACCCCTGACCATCGTCACGCCGGAGGTCTTGTCTATGCGGATGTGAGTGTGTGCGAGGTCCGCCAGTCTACTCGTCGACTTGACCGACGGAGTAACCGTCGCGACAAGGATCCCATCGTTGTTAAGCAGCGACGTCATGTAGTCCATGAGGCCGTCGAGGACTTCTGACCCGTATATCGACTCGAGCGAGTCGAAACCTATGACAGATAAGTACGGTTGCTTGGTGTCCTTCAAAGCGTACTGGACGTCCTGCCACTTCATGTCAACCCTAACATCGCCTCCTTCGAGCGTCATAGTGTAGTCCCTGGGCGACTCAGATGCCGCGTGAGGCTCTAAGATGCGTATGTTCTTGTCGAAAGCCTCAGGCGAGAGGAATCCTAGGAGTTCCTCGCGAGCGGTCTCAGCTCCCGTCTTCTTAGTCGGCATCCACGCGACGCCATGGCCTTGGGAGGCGGAATTGCAGATTATCGCGTTCTCAATCTGAGCTGAAGACACAACGGGGACTCCGGGGCTCAGCTCTATCAGGGCGATGGTGCCCTTCCTAAGACCTCCCTCGAGCATCTCGTCGAGGTCTATGTTCCCAGTAGACATATGCTTGTCGTCGATGGCCGTGACCGAGTCGAACGGTTTCGGGTCTTCCGGCTTGCTGTATCGACTGTACTCGAATGTCCTTACGCGACCGCCGAGCAGCGTATACACATACTTCGGCTGCCTTATCTCGCAACCCCTAAGCTTCAGCAAGTCCATCTCCCGGATCCTTCTTCCAGTTGAGCTGTCGAGTGACAAGTACAACACGCCGTCTCCTAGATAATCCAGAAGCGGGTCAGGTGTCTCGAGCACATAGACCACGTTGGTCCCACAGCCCTCAACAAGGTCCTTCTGAAGGGCGGTGATCAGACGTGACGGCCCCACGCCGTACTTCTCGGCGAGGGCGTCTATGCTGTCTATGATTATGAGCGTCCTCTCTGGAAGGGCCTTGTCGACGACATCGTAAGCCATCTCGATCTCGGGCATCATGGCGCCGACTGTGACCGTGATCTCGTCCTCACCCGTCGGCTCGGCTGCTGCCCCCTCATCCTCGCCGGACTCGATGTTGCCTTCGAGCCTCCGAAGCTCTCCCCTCGGGGCTTTGACCTTCTCGCCCTTGAGCTCACCCTTGATCGCCGCCAGGCCGAGCAGTATCTGCTCGACCTGCATCTCGGAATCGCCCTTCTTCCTCAGCTTCTTGCGGGCCTTGAGTATCTCTCCCTCCTTGACCTTGTCCATCAGCCATGGGAACTGGTTGAACAGCGAATGGTCGGAAACCCTAGTGGACATGTAGTAGCTCTGTTGAACCTGAGCCAGTTCCTCTATCATCTGGAGAGCCAACGTGGTCTTGCCAGTCCCTGCCATGCCCCTCAATATCAGGGAATGTCCTCCTGGACTCGCAAGGAACCGGATTATCTCCTTTGGAAATGTCGACGAACCTGCATCAGTTTTCTCTTCCATCACGATCCCAACTCCTCCAACGACAGCTACGGATTACCTCTCTCTGGGTCTCAGGAGGCCTCCTGGTGTCGCCTCCTCCTCTTCCTCTTCGATCAACTTGATTTCCTTCCACTCGCCACCGAAGTCCTGGGTGGCGCCAGTCACCATCTGGAACCGGACCCTGAGCTTCCCCCCCTCGAAGAAGATGTACGCGTTCTTCAGCATAGACAGATACAGCACGATCCTCTTACCCTGCTGAGTCAGTGCACGGTCAACAGCTTTGAGGAGGCCGGCCTTCTCAAGCACATGTATGCGTCTGTAACATGCCGCGATGGGTATGTTCAGCTTGGAGCTGAGCTCGAGTGCATGCTTTGGCTTGCGCGAACACGCGACCAGTATTTTGGCGGCATATGTATCCATTATGAGTCTCGATGCCTCGATGGGGTCCAATAGCGTGGCCTCCGTTGCACTGCCGAACCGCGACGGCCTCTATTTCTGATAGACTCTGGGGGGATTCGCGGCCGAGCGGCCAACACTCGCGTTGGTGTACACAGCGGATGGCTATCTGGCATTTAATATGCTTTCGTCGGCCATCAACTCCGCGGGGAGCGGGCGATTGCACGTAAAAGACCGCAACGACGACATCCATGAAATAGTGAATATGATGTTGCGGTGACGACATGAGTGCCGCGCTGTCCATCGAAACCAGATGCGCAGAAGACACCGACTCGACCTCGAGGTATCACAGATGAGAGGGCTCAAGTGCAGGTGTGGATTCGCGACGACGGCCAATCGTGTCAGGTGCCCAAGATGCGGCAAGCACATGAAGGTCGCATACTGGCCCAATCAAGCGCATGTAATAGCCTACATCAGACTCGGATTGACACCCGAGGGACATGAGTTCCCGATGGACCTGCTCATGCTGGAAGTCACGGATGGTCCGAAGTTCGTCTGTTGGACGGATACGAAATTGTCTGAGGGAGAAGAGGTCACCTTCGTCCAGATCGAGAACACTTACATCTGCAGCATAAAGCACCCTATCGACAGCGTTGCAGACAAGGACTCCGAAGTCAGAAAGTGACTGAGGACATCCCGACGAGCGAGAACTGAGGTCCCAGTGACGATATCTTCTCTCCGAGGGACTTGTGGAGTTCCTCGCACGTCTGCGCTTTCGATTTCCTCATGTCGACGACCAGGTCGCTTGTCATCCGCTCGTAGTAGACAAGCACGTTCGTGTAGCCAGCGATGACGTTCAGCGATTCATCCCCGAGCACCTTCATGATCTCGTAGAGCGACCCTGGGCGGTCTGGCAGGTCCACCTTCAACTTGCAGAGGTTGCTGTCATCGTCTAGGAACACGGCGGACAATATCCATGCATCGAGGTCTCCCACGAGCATGACTGGCGATGAGTCCTTCCCCAGGAAGTTGATGTAAGCCTGTGGAAGCTCGAAGGAGCCGTCCTCGATTATGCTAGCCTTCTTCTCCGACTTCCTGAGTGCTTTCGTCTTGACGCTGTCGGAATCCATGGAGGCGCCCTGAGTGTATCGTGTAGCCAGGTCAGAGCTTTCGACTGTGAGACAGTCTACGAGGCGGAGCGACTGGTCCTTAGCCGCCTTGGCGTCGTCGAACTCGCGCTTCAACGACAACGAATCGCCATAGAACGAGAGGTCGACGAGCATCTCCCAAATCATGACGGCGTTGGGAATCGAACTGACTGTCTCGGAGTTGAGGATATCCACGTTCAGAGACTTCAGGAACTGCGCGGCCTGCGCCAGTGCACCAGGCTCGTCCCTGACCTGTATCGTTACGTAGGCGATCTCCCTGTAGTTCTCCGGCCCGAACGGGGACAGCACTATCTCGTACGCCTCCTTGTCGCCGGCCTCATACTTGAACATCGAGCTGAACACCTCGCTCCCGTTGACCAGGCCGAGCGGCTCGCCCACCTTGGGGCTTATCTTGATCCTTCCGGAAGTCATACGTCCGAAGTCCCAGAGCTTCATCTACCTCTCCTCGTTATGTTGGATAAGCTAAACCACGACATAAAGGTGTTGAGCGGCAATCACGACTTCGGCGAGAAGATGTAAAGGGTGGGCACCCTGTTCTTGAGCCCCGTCCAGTAGCCACAGGTCTTACATCTATAGCCCATTGTCACCGAGCCACCGAACACCGTGAGATTCTTGATCATCTCGGTCCTGCCTCCACAAACGGGGCACGCGCCAGCGGACGTCCTTTCCTTCGTGTCCCTGCAGCGGATATCGATCGTCGCCAGGTTGTTGCTCAGCGCCATTTTTCTGACCCTCTCCTCGCTGACGGTGTAGTCGGAATCGTGTCTTCTCAAAGACCTGAGCACCAGCTCGGTCAATTTACGCTGGGAATTGATGATGCCGTGTCTGTCGAGGGCGTCTTTGATAGCCTTGACGACCTCTGTGTCAGAAGGTATCCTATAGGCCATCGAGAGGTGATAGCTATACGCTTACGAATAACTTTCCACAAGGCGTTTGTCTAGTCTGGAACGGCCCGTGACAGGCTTACCTGGTCAGGCTGACAACCAGGCCTTTGGCCGGCAAAAAGATATAAGAGAGCAAGGGCTACCCGCCAGTCGGTGAAGAGGGCATGCGAGCGAAAGTCATCATAATGGGCGCCGCGGGAAGGGACTTCCACAACTTCAACGTCTATTTCCGCGACAACGCCAACTACGAGGTAGTGGCGTTCACGGCCACACAGATACCGAACATCGATGGAAGGAAGTACCCAGCGAGCCTTGCGGGCAAGCTGTATCCTAAGGGAATCGACATCTTCCCAGAATCGGATCTGCCAGAGCTAATCAAGAAGCTCGGTGCCGAGCAGGTTGTGTTCGCTTACTCGGACATACCCCACGTAGAAGTGATGCACAAAGCGTCGCTGGTCAACGCGTGCGGGGCGGACTTCCGACTCATGGGGGCCAACCAGACAGCGCTGAAATCCAAGGCCCCGGTCATAGCCATATGCGCGGTCAGGACAGGGTCCGGCAAATCCCAGACGACGAGGGCTGTGGCCTCCGCACTGCGTGGAAAGGGCAGACGGGTAGTGGCGATAAGACACCCCATGCCGTACGGCGATCTTGAGAAGCAGGCTGTGCAACGGTTCGCAACATACGACGACCTCGACAAGCACGAATGCACCATCGAGGAGAGAGAGGAATACGAGCCACACATAGACAAGGGCATAATCGTCTATGCTGGCGTCGACTATGAGAAGATATTACGACAGGCGGAGGAGGAGGCGGATGTCATCCTATGGGACGGCGGCAACAACGACACTCCGTTCTATGTCTCTGATCTGCACATAACCGTCGCCGACCCACACAGGGCAGGCCACGGTAAGTTGTACCACCCTGGCGAGACCAACATGCGTATGGCTGATGTCATAATAATCAACAAGGTCGACACAGCAGAACCGGACAATGTGGAGGCTGTAAGGAAAGTCATCGCAGAGCTCAACCCGAAGGCTACCGTGGTCACGGCCGCGTCACCATTGACTGTCGATGACTCCGCAGCGATAAGCGGTAAGAGAGTCCTTGTCATCGAGGACGGGCCCACGGTGACCCATGGGGAGATGACCTTCGGCGCGGGTATGATCGCCGCGAAGAACGCTGGAGCCAAGGAGATCATCGACCCGAGGCCGTTCGCCGTCGGCTCGATCAAGGCGACCTTCGAGAAGTACACCCATCTGGAGAAGGTCCTCCCTGCGATGGGCTATGGAGGCAAGCAGGTCGCGGAACTTGAAGAGACCATCAACGCCTCGGATTGCGACATCGTCGTATCGGGAACTCCGATCGACCTCACCAGAGTACTTGGAAATGTCAACAAGCCCATCGTGAGGGTCAAGTACGACCTTCAGGTGAAGGGGGAACCAACCCTCGAGCAGATACTCGAGCGGTTCTGAATCCGGCATCGAAAAGTGTTAAGCCTGATAGCGGGGATTCGGACATTCGCGGGAGTAGCTAAGCCTGGCCAAAAGCGCAGGACTTAAGGTCCGCCAAGCAGCGGATAGGGTATTCTGTCTCGCAGGAGTCCAGGGGTTCAAATCCCCTCTCCCGCACTCTTCAGAGAAAAAGCCATAGGGGCGGGTCCATTGCTATTCCGATGTGGAAACGCGTCTGAAACCGTGTGGAAACAAACCATTCAGCAGCCATCAAAGGAAGTAGAGGATAGTAATGAACACTATGATTGTGCCCAGAAGATACCACATGCTGCGCTGCCTTACCCTATGATATCCAGGACGTCCAGACCTGTGAAGCATCATCTCAGTTGAGGAAAGTCTACCACGGACAAGCTCTCTCTCAACACCAGCCCTGGCGGCATCGACGTGAGTCTCATTCCTAGGGTCCATGAACGGCAATCGAATATCTCTCCTTGTCTAGCGATATTTAGGCCATTTAACGTACCTAAATGTTCCTAATCTTAGGGGGATGCGGGAATATAAGAAAAAGGAAAGGGTTTTGAGCGTGCTCTATCTCTCGTCTCCTCGGCAAGAAGGTTTCCGGTTTCGGAAAATCTGAGGGTGTAGCCAGTCAGTTTCGTGGTCTGTAATCCCACAGGGCCCACCATTTCCGAGAAAAGACCATAGGGGAGGAAAGGCGATACCTAGCAGAGAGGAATGGCAGTTTACACTGAGCTCCGCAATTTGGCCGGTCTTGTCCTTTTATTGATCGTATTCGGCCTCGCCGTCTATTGGATAATCAAGGCTTTTGTCCGGAATAGGAAGGAATCTTCTGTCCGGAGAAGAAAGGAGTCTATTGTCCGGGAGAGGAAGGAGACTCTTTTCCGGAAGAGGAAGCAGGCTCTCGCCCGGAAGAAGAAGGAAGCTCTTATCCGGAAGAAGAAGGAAAGGGCTTAGCTCGTGAGAAAAGGCCATAGGGGCGGAAGAGGTAGGAGAAGCTATAAAGCCAAAAATCTCTCCGAGACTCAGAGGAAGTGGTATTCATGCAGAATCCTGCCCGTAAAAGAATAGCTACTCGCCCGGTCCCTCTTGCTCTTCTGGGACTGATGTTCGGAATTCTCGGAATGATGCATCAGGTGGATACTGTCTACTATGCTCATGGACTCGAAAAGTCCTATCTGCTGTGGGTCATCGGCTTCGCCATCGTGGCGTGGGCCACCTGGGGACAGCTTGCTGAGCCATCTATGCGGCAAGACCAAAGTAGATGAATTGAGAGGGATTGGTCCGTTCAATTCCTCTGAGAAAAGGCCAACAGGAACGGAGAGAAGTCCTCAAGCTATCGAAGGCGATTCGAACTTTGAGCATGGCGCCCTAATGGACACGCGGTGGTTCGATTGAACGAGAGAACGGTGAAATTGGCCTTCAAGATTGTACCTTTCTTAATCCTTCTGATAGCCGGGGCCATTCTACTGTTGTTTGCATCAATGATGATAATGATAGATGGCGAAAGGGTGTTTGAACCATATCTGGGAACTGCCGGTATCGTAGCTCTCATAGTGGGATTCATCGGGATTCTTATGATTGCGCTCACTAAGTGAAGGGCGTTCCCTGTTTGATTGAAATCAGAAAAAGGATGTCTGGCTCGGAGAAGAGTCAAATCCTCCTCTCCTGCACAAACATCCAGAAAAGAGACCATGCTGAATGGAGCCTCAGCTAACACCTGGGAATTAAAACTTGAAATGTAGGGTTTGCGCGTCGAAAACATCGATCAGAAGGACCAGTGTCGCTTAAAAGCGTCTTGGCGGTCTGTGCTTCTGATAACATTCCCTGCAATACACAGGCCTTCCATCTGTCGGCTTGAATGGGACCTGTGTCTCGGCACCGCAGTCGGAACATGTCGCAGTATGCATCTCCCTCGGCCTGGAGCTGAAACCACGGTCGTTCCTGCGGGGTCTGTCGTTTATGAGGACTACCTCCACAAATTCTCTTCGAGCCCCTGAAAGGGCCAAAGGCATCCCAGAAGTTAGTCTCAGACATATATTAAACCTCTGGCCAAACCAATGTTATCAAGCACCGTTCGTGCCTTCGAAAGTCCGAATGAGGACCTATACTCGCAATCTCGACCACCGAATCACGGCTTACGCTGACGGAACCTGCCTTTTGGCACGACTATCTCGAACCTAGCTCCGCGCCCAGGTTCCCCCGTCTCGCTTATCGAGAATTCAGTGATCGCAAGAACCTCACGGATGAGGAACAGGCCCAGCCCCGTGTTCTTGCCATAGCCTCGCTCGAATATCTTCGTCTTCTCCCCCTCAGGTATGCCAACACCGTTGTCCTCGACGACAATCACAGTGGTGTCGTCTCGTACGGAATATGAGAACCTCATCTTGGTAAGGCTCTCCCCCCCGTGCCGCTTCGAATTATCGATTAGATTCAGAAACGCTTTCTCCAGCATAGGGTCCGCCCAGAGCTCCAGGCCTTCGAGATCAGATTCAATGGTTATGTCACCAAGTTCGATACTTGCGAGCGCGCTGTCGAGCGTCAGCCTGGCATCAACCCACTCGGGAGCCTTGCTGCCGGCCGTCTGATAATCCTTGGCGAACTCGAGCTGGTCGTTTATGGTCACCGCAGCCTCGTTCGCCCGGGCAAGGTAGTTTCTTGGTTTCTCCTCGTCAATAAGGCCGCGTGTCATCTCAAGATATCCAGTGAGAATGACGAGCTGGTTCACTATGTCGTGTCTCGTCATCGCGTCGAGAAGGTGCAGCTTCTCGTTAGCCTTCATCAGCGCCGTCTCGATCTCCTTCCGCCTGGTTAGATCGACGAGGGTTGCCAGGGAGCCGATGAACCTACCAGATTCATCGCGCACAGGAGAGGATCCTATCGACACACTCACTGAAGTCCCGTCTTTTCGTGTGAACTCCACATCGTAATGGCCAACGGCCCCCCCCGTTCTCGCCACGATCTCCTTTCCGATGATCTCCGCATTCTTGGAGTCCACGAAATCGAAGACCGGTCGGTCCAAGATCTCGTCCAGGTCATACCCGGAGATCTCGGCCATCCTTGGGTTGGCGAACACTATCACGCCGTTCGCATCAGTTCGCAGTATTCCCTCGCTGGACATATCTGCCAACTGCCTGTACTTCTCCTCGCTGGCTCTCAGCCCCTCCCGAGCGTTCTCCCTCTCGGTCGCGTCTCTAAGGTATTCGATAACTCCCTCTATCTCGCCAGTCTCTTCGTTCACAAGAGGGAACGTGTAAACGTCCAACCATCCCACAGCCTCGCCATTCGCGCCTCTCTTAGTGACGAGTCCCATGGCCGTCTTACCGGTATCAAGCGTTCTCCTCGCAGGGCACTCCTCACAAGGAGTGTCCCGGTGCTGATGGACCTCATAGCATTTCCTTCCGACCAACGGCATCAAGTGGTCGTACCACTCCTCCATGGATGTGTTGACCCTTCGGATTGTCAGGTCATTGTCCAGGATGCTTATGCCGTCCTGTATGCTGGAGAAAATCATAGACAGGAATTCCTCGGATTGCCTCAGAGTGTTCTCGGCGTTCTTCCTCCACGTGATGTCTCGGGCTATCGTCAAGAATGTCGGTTGTCCCATGTGACTCAAGGCGCGGACATTCAGCTCGACAGGTATCTTCGTGCCGTCCTTGGCATGGTGGACCGCTTCGAAGATGATCACACCGTCCTCTATGGCTTCCTGCATACGTTCAGAGACCTTCGAGGCGGACTCTGCGTCGTCGATGTCTCCGGGGGCCATCCGCAGCAGTTCCTCTCGTGTGTATCCCAGAGACTTGCACGCCGCCTCGTTGACGTCCTGAAACCTCCCGTCCAACGAGTGGATGAACATCGCATCCGCTGCACCATTGAACAGGGTGCCATAATCCTCTCTGGAATCGCGAAGGGCATCCTGATACGACTTCTCCTCCGATGTGTCCACGAGCACCGCAAATCCGCCGGTTACAGTCCCAGTCTCGTCCATCGTTGGCGCCGCCGAGGCCTTTAGGTGCCCGCGGAACCCCGTCTCTGGGTTGATATATATGATGTCACCCATTCCGAACCGCGCTCCCGACAGGACATCTTCCAGAAGGTTCTGCACCCCTTCGGTCTCGACGAACCGCAGAAGCGTTGTCACCGATTTCCCGACCATGTCTTCTTTGGCGAACCCTGAAACCTTCTCGGCCCCTTTGTTCCACATCGTTATATTCATGGCCTTGTCGAAGCCGACAATGGCCACGATGTCCGTATCGCCCAGAACATGACAGATGCCCCTCTCGTTCCTGAGTTTCAGCTCGGCTCTGCGGTGTTGAGCTAATTTGAGTATAATCATGGTCAGCTCCGCGAATTGGGCGCGGATGCTGGTGCCTTTCTGGATATACATGTCTGCGCCGGAGTTGAGCGCTTCCATCGCCACCTCCTCTCTGCCCTTGCCTGTGAACATAACGAAGGGTGTGTCGTCGCCGCGTGCCCTCATCGCTCTCAGAAGCGCAATACCGTCCATCTCTGGCATGCTGAAATCCGAGACGATGACATCGTAATCCGCCTCCCCAAGAATCCTCAACGCCTCCACGGCAGAGGATGTTACATCCAGTTCTATTAAACCGCCCTTTTCAAGCAGGAGCTTGGCCAATTCCAGGAAACCGACCTCGTCGTCGACGCACAGAACCTTCATGCGAGACATAACAGCATCAACACCTACGGAAGATTGCACCGAGAATTGCTCCGAATCAATATTTTCGCACGATACGTATATTAAACGTTGCTGAGTGGATTAACTTTTCCCCTTTCGTGGTTGGAGGACCATTGACTCACCTCATCTAGCAGTGGAGTCGGCCGCGAACCTGAACTTGCCGCGAGGAACAACCATCTCGAAGGTGGCGCCCTCCCCGGGAATGCCCACCTCGGATATCGTGATCCCGGTGATTGAGAGGACTTCGCGTATCAAGAACAGTCCGAGACCGCTATCCTTGCCATACCCCCGCTCGAATATCCTCTCCTTCTCGTCTTCTGCTATGCCCACGCCGTCATCTGAATACGCCAGAACAACACCATCACCCCTGGAGAAGTGGCCAACGGAGATATGCTTGACATTCTGCCCGTGTTTCCGGGAGTTCATGAGCAGGTTCAGGAAGACCTTCTCGAACAACGGGTCGACCAGCATCTCGATGTCCCCCAACGAGTCAGTGATTTCGATGGCTCCCATGTCGAGCATCGAGGCGGCGCCCAACAGGTCTAGCCTCACTCTGACCCACTCAGGAGGACTCATCCCAGCTTTCTGGTAGCTCCCAGCGAACTGGAGCTGCTCGGTTATGGTCATGCACGCCTGTTTCGCTGCCGTGATGTGCCTGTGGTGGGACTCCTCGTCTCCCTCCTCGAGCAACGACAGATAGCCCATCAGAACCCCAACTTGGTTTATGACATCGTGCCGTGTGATGGAGCCAAGCAGGTTGAGTTTATCGTTTGCCTGCCTGAGGGCCTCCTCCGTTCGCTTCCTCCCAGTGATGTCCTTGGCAATGGCTGACGCCCCGATTATCTTGCCCGTGCGGTCCTTCACTGGGGAGATTGTCAATGACACATCGATCATTGAACCGTCCTTTCGGACTCTCACGGTCTCGAACCATGGAACCTTCTTTCCCCGCTTGACCTGCCTGAAAGCCCTACGATATTCCATGTATAGCTCGCCTGGGATGATCATGGAGATTGGCTTGCCGATAGCCTCCTCGGCAGTGTAGCCGTACAACACCTCCGCCGATGGGTTCCAGCTGAGGATGGTTCCATCCAGCCCCTTCCCGACGATGGCATCGAGTGACGAGTCGACGATGAATGCGAGCTGTTCAGTCTCCTCCTGGTACTTGTACCGGTCAGTCACATCAAGCACGATCCCCTGGAATTCGGATACTGCACCTTCCGAATCCCTCCGAACGATTACCCTTGAGTCTACCCACCTGACTTCGCCCGTCTTGGTGAGTATCCGACATTCGACCTGTATGAGTGTGTCACCCGCCTCCAACCGTCGGATAGCCTCTTCCTCAAGGGCACCCAGGTCATCTGGGTGTATCACCTCGGCGAACGACATACCACCAGATTCGAACTCATCTGGGGTGTAGCCGAACTGGGTGACATTCTTCGACACGAAGAGCACAGACCACATCGGGTCAGGCTGCATGATGAAGACGATGACTGGACTCGCGTTGACTATCCGCTCGAACTCCTCCCTGCTCTCAAGTGACTGTATCAACGCCTTCTCGGCCATCTTCCTCTTTCTGGCGTCGCGAAAGATGCTCAGGATGGCCGGCTGGCCAAGATAGTCCACATGGCGCATGTTGATCTCCACTGGGAGGTCTCTGCCATCCTTCGTCGCAAGCACAGATTCGAAGATATGCCCGCCCAACCTTTGGGTCTTCATGAGAGCATCGGAGAAGTCTCCCTGATTCTCAGCCGCGATGAAATCTGTCAAAAGGCTGCCAATCATCTGCTTCTGCGATAGCCCCAGTCGCTCACACAGAACCGCATTGACGTCAATGACGACGCCATTCGGGTCGTGTAAGGATATCCCGTCACCCGCGTTTTCAAGCAAGAATCTGAGCCTCTTCTCCGAATCGATCAAGGAGACCTGCATCTTCTTGCGCTCGGTGGTCTCGGATATCAAGATCAGTCCACCGATGCTGGCTCCTGCATCGTCTGTCACCGGGAAGTAGCTCACGTCGAAGTAGCTCTCCTTCCCTGTCTCCGAGTCGACGAATCGCCGTTCGTTCAGCATGCTGACGTCGCCTTTCAGGACATTGTCGATGTGGGCATCATCGATTGTTGCGCTCAGCATCGATGACATCTCTCTGGACATTGTCTTACCAAGGGCAGACTCCTTCATCACGCCAGAGAGCATCTCCATGCCTGGGTTCCAGATGACTATCCTGCCGGACAAGTCGAAGGCCGCTATCCCAACGGCGTTCATGTCGATTATGCGGCTCAGGAAGTCCCTCTCTTTCAGTAGGCTCCTTTCAGCGCGCTTCTTGTCAGCGAGAGACTTCACCGTCGTCGATATCTCCGCGAACAGTGCCTTCAGGTCGAGAGATTTTTGGATGTACAGGTCGGCTCCGCTGTTCAGTGCGTCCACCGCGACGTCCTCTCGCCCCTTTCCCGTCACCACAACGAACGGCGTGTCAATGCCTGCCGCCCTTATCTTCCTGAGAAGGTCGATTCCATTCATCCCGGGCATCTGATAATCGCTGATGATGACATCGAAGTCATCGTCCTCAAGCATCTTCAGGGCGACATCCGCGGATGTCACGCCACTAACAGATATGGCGCCTCCGCCACCGAGCAACCTGATAGCAAGGTTGACGAATTCCTGCTCGTCATCTACATAAAGCACCTTAGGTGGACGCTCGTTCACGGAGGGACTGCTCGGTAGGGAGTCGTCAGAGCCGGCCATCTTCCTCGAATCTTCATGTACGGAGTGAGTCT
Organism: Thermoplasmata archaeon; assembly: GCA_035529455.1. GTDB lineage: Archaea > Thermoplasmatota > Thermoplasmata > UBA10834 > UBA10834 > UBA10834. The sequence continues at coordinate 32,360 of DATKWQ010000065.1, read as the reverse complement.
ATTAATCTTCCGTAGACGCCTTGGAGGCTAAGATATCGCATGCGCTCATCATTATCATCATGCCGGACCTGAAATCCACAATTACCATGAAAGCGCAAAACATATCCACCGCAGGTCATCGGGCTGCGCTGCACTTGCGCTCTGCCGAAGCGTAATCCCCTGCTCGCGATCGGTCTATCGCCTAGCAAGATGTATGTAGTGACAGTCTGGACATTCCAGGACCTTGCCCTTGTTCTCGACGAGCTTCACATGCTTCCTGTGCTTCTCGCACTCGGGGCAAACCTTGTCTGTCTCGATCGTCTTCTGATAATCCAAAGTTGCCATTTTCAAACCTCCGGCGCATAATCGAAGGGTGAGGAGAAAAACATTGTCACGTTCCTGTTCAGGAACGGGCGTCGATGCTGTGTATGGCTGCCACCATCTCTTTTAAAGGGGCTATGAAATCGCCATTCTCAACCAATGTGCCTGTCACGACAATGTCGGCCCCTGACCGACACAACCGACTGGCCGCCTTCGGATCCGTTATTCCACCCCCCACAACGAGAGGGATGGAGATATTCTCCCTAACACTGTGGACCATATCCTCAGGAACCGGTTGTGGCGCCCCTGAACCTGCCTCCAGGTACACTAGGGCCATGCCGAAGAACTCGGCCGCGATGGCGTACCCGACCGCTCGGTCAGAGTCGTCCCGTCTGACCAGGTCCGCCTCACCCACCTCGCCCACCTTCATACCAGGCTCGACGATGATGTAGCCCATGGATATCGGCTCTATGCCAAGGCGCTTGATGAGAGGCGCGCCCTTCCACTGTTCACCGGTGAGGTTTCTGACGTTGCGCGAGTTGAGCATGCTCATGAAGTAGATTGCGTCGCACCTCTGGGCAATCGCGTTGGCTCCTGATGGGAAGTATATAACGGGCAACGAGCAACGCCTCTTGATCTCGTCCACGGTCATATCCAGGTTCTCCTGGGTGATACCGGTGGACCCGCCAACCATCACAGCGTCCGTCCCCGCTGCTGCCGCGTCCTCAGCAATATCTCCTGCTACCGAGATTGGCTGTTTAGCAGGGTCAAGCAAGGTCATGTGCATCTTCCTCTGCTTCAGAGTGTTCTCGATGAATGCCCGTACCTTCATGCGATGCCACCGACCAGGAACGCGACCAGCGCGAAGAGCATGGCGATCTTGATCGTCTTCTGACCCTGCTCTGGCGCCGCGAAGTGTATCATGGCGCTATATATAAAAACTGTATCGGCCACGGCAAGGAACGGGACGTACCATACTGACAGCAAGGACAAGAGATACGGCGCTGGGCTCAAGATGACCGCCGCAGAAAGGGCTGTGGAAGCGACGATTCCGGCGTTACGACGACCCAACCTCATAGGTAGGGTCTTACGTGATTGCGCATCCCCTTCCAGGTCCTGTATGTCCTTCACTATCTCGCGCCCCAGAGTGGCGAAGAACGCCAATGCCGCTAGTATCCAAGCCAATTCCATGCCGTCGACTGCCGCCCCTCCGAAGAGGAACAACGCAGCTGTCAACCAGCTGATTGCCAGATTTCCCACGAGGCCCTCGGACTTGAGGAGGAGCTCATATGCAAGTATGACGCCCAGCGAAGTGACCACGATGACGAACGCCACAACACCGACTGTCAGGCTCAGGCCGATGGACACCGCGAACAGCACCGTCGCCATCATCAGTGCGGTCCTCGGCGAGATGAGCCCTCTGGGGATAGGCCTTGAAGGATGGGCCGTCCGGTCCAATTCTCGGTCGAAGTAGTCGTTCATCGAGTTGCCCGCACCCACGAATGCGGCCAGGATGACCATTGAGGCCAACACGTCGAACGCGCTCTCCACGACGGTCTCCACACTGGAACATATGACCGCGGCGAGAAGCCCAGCGAAAGCTGCCATCGCGCAATTGCCGAAACGGATTGTGGAGATGCAGCCTGTGAGAACCCCATAAGCTCTGGCGGACGCCATCATGGTTGGGACACCCTGCACGAATATAAGGGTTTTGAGATGCTCCAGGGAAAAGGATTATGTAGTGACGCCATGTTGGTCAGCCTCGCAATGGAAGCACCAATGCCACCAGACGCAACCAGGGAGATCGAGTATGTAAAGAGCCTGGTTGCACGTCATTTTCCGGTCTACGACGTCAAAGTCAGATTCGATGTAGTGGAGTTCTACTGCAGAATCGACGAAGCCATTTTGGAGGAATCCTTCGACAAGCTGCGGGAGGAGATGGCGGAGCAGCACTACATACCCATGGTCACCTATCAGAAAGGTGAGCACATCATAATCGTGGGGAAGAAGCCTAAGACCAAGTACAGGAGCATCTACGTCAATCTCGTAATGCTCATCATCACGTTTCTGGCGATGACCTATGCCGGTGTCATCCTGTGGGCGGGATTTGCTGATGTCCCGAGCGATGAGGTATACTCTCTCAAGAACATAGCCACGGGTATTCTTGTCTTCGCCCTTCCGCTGCTTGCCATACTCGGTGTTCACGAGCTCGGGCATTTCTTCATGGCAAGGAGGAGGAAAGTGGCAGCGTCTCTACCATTCTTCATCCCCTCGATACCCCCGCTCGGAACATTGGGAGCGGTGATATCGCTCCGAGACCCGATACCCGACAGGAAGAGCCTTCTCGAGATTGGGATAGCGGGTCCCATAGCGGGCCTTCTCGTGGCCATTCCCATCGGCATCCTGGGACTGATACTCACAAACGCCGAAGCCCGACCGATACCAGACAGCTTCGAGGCCGGGACCATCATAAACGTGGCATTTCCGCTGTTGTACGAATGGATCGAGATGTTCGTGCCGATTGCTGGGGATTACTTCATACATCCGCTGGTTTTCGCCGCATGGGCGGGGTTCCTCGTAACGGCAATCAACCTTCTGCCCGCAGGCCAGCTCGATGGAGGACACATAGCGCGTGCAGTGCTGGGACAGAACGCAAAATACGCAAGCTGGGTCATGGTCGCAGCTCTGATCGCGCTTTCGTTCTTATGGATGGGGTGGATATTCCTTGCCATATTGGTCATCTTTTTCGGGGCGAAGCATCCACCACCCCTTAACGACATCACAAAACTTGACATCAAGAGGAAGGCTGCAGGCCTGTTCGCGTTCGTGATACTTGTCATCACATTCATGCCCGTACCGATCTCGCTCCTCATCCCCGACTATTCTGTCGATATGTCGCCTGCGGACGGTGTGAGCGCGTCCATCGCGCCTGGAGAGACCATGGAATTCTCCTTCTGGGTGGACAACGCTGGGAACGTGAAGAACAACATAACCGTGATGGCTGAAGAGTATCCCACGGATTGGGCCATAGAGTTCAGATTGAACTCGTCGGACGATCAGGCCTACGCAAGCACGATCGATCGAAGGTTCGACATATCCGAGAACGCGACTTATGTGATGCGCGTGACCTGTGGCCCCTCGGCGCCGGGAGAGCAGCAGTTGACTGTAGTCGCCCGTTCCAGTTCATCCCTGGAAGACGACCCTGTCGATGACAGCATCATTTACACCTTCGATGTACAGTATCCGGAGCTGGAATTCTGGGCAGTCGATGACACTCTCACCATCATCAGAGGCGAGAACGCGACAGCAATCGTGCAGGTCAACAACACAGGCGGCGCGGATGTGGTCTTGACTTTCACCGTCCATGACCTGTCCGCGACAAGCGTGGACCTGTACGAGAATGCGTTCGATGAAAACACGACATACTGGTTGAACATCTCCGTCCCCGCGAATGACGCCGCCACCTTCACCGCGCTCGTATCCGTAGCCAGCCACGCAATCCCAGGGGATTATACGATCTCGATTCAGGCGACCTACTTCGACATCGTCCTCGAAACGACCGAGATCGAATTGACTGTTCTGTGAACCCGACTCATCTGTCAGCGTCTCACAAACACACAGAAATGGCGAGTGAGCGAACGATGGACCCATAGCTCATGGCTCTCAATCAACTCGAAGTCCTCAGCGCAGTCGGCGAGAGCTGGATCATGCATGACCATGACCAGTCTCGACCCCGCATCCATAATCTTCGAAAGCGACCCGAAGGCTCTGCGGATGAGATCGGGTACTGGCTCCCCGTTTGTGCTTGACGAACGGCCATATGGTGGATCGGTGGCTATGCCATCCACATGCTTGACCACATCGCTGATGGAGCCCACGTCGCAGATGTGCAACCGCCCCTTCACTCCCACGGACGTCATGTTCGACCTTGCCCCATCGACCATCTTCTCGGAGACATCCGATCCTATCGCCTCGGCACCGGCCAGCGCCGCCTCCGTGACTATCGCGCCTGTGCCGCAGAACGGGTCCAGTATCCGTTTGCCGGGGCGGACCTCGACCAGATTCACTATGCACCTGGCGAACTTAGGGTGGAGCGAGATCGGATGGTTGAACGGGAGATTCTTGGTTTTCCTTCTCTCGTACGCTGCTCTGTCGACGGACCCGATCAAACGACCGATATGGACTTTGTCGGAGAAGACGATGCGCACTTCGGAGCATGGATTGTGTATGTCCACTCCGACCGCGTCTCCCAGGACGGCGCCGACCGAACTGTTCAGCTCCGCCAGGTCCACATGCTCATGCGCCGTGCCGATCCTCGTCGCATGCACCCGTACCGGTCCAGGGACGTCGATTGCGGATGAGAACTCTTGCACATCCTCGGGGTTACACGAGCACATGTATTCGGACGCCGAATGACAGAGTGCCATCCTCTCCACGAACGCGATAGGGTCAGCGTCCGTGTCAATCACGAGTATTCCCTCGTCAACGAGAACTGCATCCGACCGGGATCCGATGGTTCTGCCAATCGACAGCGCCTCTGAACGAGCGAGGGACTCGCACTCCATCGAGAGCTCCAACAGCAGCTTCACAACGAATGAAGATGCGGCCGCCTGAAATAATGCTTCGCATCAGTCCGATATGCCTGCCTCGGACACCTGGAACACGGCCTCCGCCTCGGGCAGATTGGGCGAGTCTATCAGCCGGGCGATCCTCTTGCCGCCTTTGCTCTTCCTGAGGTAAAGTCGGAACGTCGCGGTATGGCCCACAATGTGCCCGCCTATGGGGCGTGTCGGATCACCGAAGAACGCGTCTGGCTTTGCCGAGACCTGGTTCGTCACCGCTATCACGGCGTTGTACACAGACCCGAAGCGTAGCATGTCATGCATGTGCTTGTTCAGCATCTGCTGGCGCTCCGCCAGGGCGCCCCTGCCGATGTACTCCGCCCTGAAATGGGCGGTCAGCGAATCGACTATCAACAATCGCACGGGCAGGTCATGGGCCACCTCGAACGCCTTCTCTAGCAGGAGCATCTGGTGGTGGCTGTTGAACGCGCGCGCGACATGTATCTTCTTCAGCACGGCATCAGGGTCCAGGTCCGCTGCCTCGGACATCTGTGTGATCCTCTCGGGCCTGAAGGTCTGCTCGGTGTCGATCATGATCGTATGGGCGCCCAACCCGCCGTCTTCAACCGGCTTCGCGCAGTTGACGGCGAGCTGGTGACATATCTGAGTGTTATGCAGCACCGTCGGCAGGTTGCCGCCTACGAACGAGTGAGTTTTAGGTACCACGAGGTCGTAGACGAAGTCGTCGTGCGTGAATGGCATCACTGAACGCACCTCATCCCAGGATACCTGGTCGGGTTCAGATGCATGGCCGGACCGACCGTAACAGCCCTCCGAGGCAGGCACCGCAACGAGGTCGCCTGTGCGGATCTCCCAAGTCGGCGTCCACGAGATGGTGGAGCCGCGCAAGACGAGGAGCTTGTGAGGGCCAGTGAGTTCCAGCGACCTGCCGCCAGCGGTGGTCACCTCGAACATGAGTCGCACGCGCTCGCGGTATATCGCAGCGGCGGTCGCGCGTCCCAGACGCCCTTCTGACAGGCTCGGCACCGACACACCGCTCAGGGGGACCACATGGCCGGAGTCGAACGGGACCGCCATGCCTCTGCCCAGCTTCGAATACATCCTCGAGATCTCATCGACCCTGGTCTCACCGTTCACAGTGTACAACACCTCGGTGTGCGGCGAGACACACTTGCCAGAGCCGTACTCACCGAAGAACTCCACTATCGCCTGGCTCTCGAAACCGCCGCCCATGAGGTCATCGAAGGCCTTCGACCCCGACGGCAACTTGGCTATGCCCTTCCTGCGCTCTAGGACGGCATCGCCAGTTTCGAATCCGCCGACGTCCGCGGCCTTCTTCGCGGCTGCGATTATCTTGACCGCTGTCGCCTCGCCGATCTCTGTGAGCTCCGCGAGGTTCCTCGGCGAATCCACTGCTATCATCATCATATCGGTGAACCCCGCCTCCTTCAGCTTCTCCAATATGGCGGGCCCCACACCCGGGAGTTTCGCGATCTCCTCTTCTGACATCTGACCTCAACACCTGTGACTCCCAAGACCATCTGGGCGCAATATAAGCGTATTGATTGGAGGTACGCGAAAGTGGCCGGGGAACGCGATGGAATCGCACGCTACCGGGGCCCGAGGCCCCGCGGCGTCAGGCTAGCCAACACCAAAAGGTATTAAATAGGCCGTACTCTTCGAGGAGTCGCAATGGCAAAGAAGAGGAAGAAGGACAAGGGACGCAAGGAGGAGGAGTACGAGTTCAAGCCTCCAGAGTTCGACGAGAAGGAGTTCCTCAAGAAGGAACTCAGGGACACGAGGACCGTGTTGATTACCGTCGGCTATGCCGCGCTCTTCGGCATACTCGCGGCGGTGCTCGCGAACATATCGAGCAAGCTCATCGGCCTGTCGTTCCTCCTCGTGTTCGTCGGCCTGTACTCGCTGAAGTACTTCTATCCCCTCATCAAGGTCAAGACGGAGGACTTCCAGAAGAAGAACTGGGCGGGCAACGTGGCGTGGTTCTTCCTGACCTTCCTCGCCGTGTGGGTTCTGACGTTCAACTATCCTGTATCGGACCATGCCAACCCAGCCGTGGAGGACGTGGTCGTATGGGTCACGAACGAGACCACCGGAGACGTTGTCGGCATCGACTACAAGTATGTCGCGAGCTCCGGAAGCTATGCATGGATTCCCAGGACCGAAGGGTTCACGCTGGTCGCCAGCGGCCAATACTGGATCAACATATCCGCCCACGTGTCAGACAATGGCATCCTCGTCGTCACGGAGATAGCCATCGGGTCCGTCGGTGGCACTTACTCAGAGATGACACACGAGGGTGTGAACAGGTACGGTTATGAGTTTCCCGCTGAGGATCTCACATCCGGCACATCTCTGGTGTTCTTCATACACGCAGCTGACGACCACGACAACGAGCTCACTTTCGTGCCCGTCGTGGGAATAGCCGTCACCTGAGGGCGCATTGGGCAGACCGATCATCGCTTCCAGGGCATCCTCTCATCCAGATGCTTCGTCAGGATGCGGGCGTATCGCCTGTCGTCTACGAGCTTCCGGCCCGAGGAGACCTCGAACGACCGCAGCTTCTTGATGTCCTTGCCCAGCGTCAGCGATGATATCTTCTCCGCGAGCAGGGCGTCCGCGCGGGGATGCTCACGCTCGATGACGACGAACCATCTCCCACGCTCCTTGTATGGCTTCGAGAGGCCGGCGGAGTCCCACTTCGCCAGGAACTCGTGGGCGTTGGGCGTGCCAACGGGTGGTCCCCTGTGGACCCTTTCCCTCGGCAGCTCCATCGATTCCAGTTCGATGAGGACATCAACCCTGTCGTCGACATCCAATGTTGTCTTCACCACATCGAACTCGTTCCTCTTGAGGAGCGATACCATGGAAGCGACCGACTTCCTGATCTGAGGGTAGAACACGTCGTCGATGAGGTCGAGCTTCTCGAACGACACGGCCACGAAGGCGTCCTGCCGCTCCCCTGCGGCGGCCCGCAGCCTGTCCGCGCTCCAGCTGCGGAACGCGCGTGGGAAGAAGAACTGCGCTCCGGGTTCCGCCATGTACGCTCTGGCGGCTGCGATCATTGTGACCAGGGAGTCAAGGGACACCGCCGAGGCGACGTTCCTCCCGCAGTCCACGGGGTCGATGAATGTAAGTGGCTCGTCGAACTCGTTCCCCGGATGGTTCGGAAGATGCAGCTTCTCACCGTTCTTCCACTGGGACGCCGCGCTCAGAACGCCGCCGAGGTCTCCGTACAGGATCACGAGCAGCTCGCACAGGTAGCCAGAGAAGCCCTGCACCTTCGCCTCCGCCCCATAGCACCCTATGCCCTTCATGAAGCGTTTGAGGAGCCGCACCTGGTCCCGGCTGCGTCCAGGCAGGTTGGTTATGACGAACTCCGTGTGGAACGGGGTCCTATCGACCGCGCTCATCTTCTTCCGTGGGTCCTTGACCATGAAACAGGGAACGAGGTCCACCTGGTAGCCCGCGTACTCACCGCGGACGTACGGATGCTGGGCGTAATGCTCCTTGCCCTTTACGATCCTGCGGCCTATCTCGAGGCCGAGCGCCGTGAGATCGTCGAGGGACGTGCTCTCGGGGAACATCATGAACAGGTCGATGTCCGGTCCCTTCATGTGTGTGCTCTTGGCGACCGACCCAACGAGCTTCGTCCCGATGTGTGCTCCCACCTCGGCAGCGACCGCACGGACCTCCTTCACGAGTCCGTCAACCGTCTTCATCAGCTTGCGGTCCTCTTCTGCTGTGGGCTTGATCCTCGACAGCACCTCGCGTTCGACAGGGATCATCGCGCGTCCTTGATGATTGCGCGAGCTATTAAAAGAGGCGATTGAGGCCCATTGGACGATTTACGAAGAATCCGCCGTTTCGGGGAAGAGAGGACCAAGGCGGGCTTACGACCGCCATCATAACGAAAGACGATAAGAGGGAATGGTGTCTTTCGGCCGGTGTGGTGGGGATTGTCAAAATTGTTTGCTTAGGAGGAAAGTTGAGCCACCAACCTAAGACACCAATTGACGCTTAGCCAAAATCGGCTATAATATGCTTTCTGGGATACATGCCAGACTTGTGGCGGAAGCGGATGCCGCAATGACTTATTCGTATCACAGACCGTCCCGGATCACGGACGACTGGATGTTCGACGCCGACACCGAGTCCTCCATGTCCTGCACGAACACCTCGTCCGTCTCCGAGACGCTTACGAGTTCCGTACGCGTCCCTCCGATAAACAACACGACGAGCATCTTATCGTTCGAATTAAATTCGGCGAATCCGAAATCCGAAAGGGGCGAACATATGACTCTCACGAGGGGGAGCGAGCACCGGCTCGACACATCTTCGAACAGGCGCCTCAGCTGCTGTGGTGCCTCATCGGAGCGTATCACGGCCAGCGTCATCCGGAATCGGCGGACATCCTCGCACACACGTTCCATCTCGGACGGCGTAAGAGTCGGCCCCGACATGAGTCGCGACTATCCGCGATGAACTAGATATGGTTTTTCCCTTCGAGTCGATGGAGCCGTGGGCCGCATGGCGCTCGGCTACTGTGCCCCGCTCCTTATCCGGTCCGAGACGGTGATCTCGTCCTTTCCCATGTCGACAAGCATGAAGTCGCGGGCGGCCACTGTCCTCACACCGGTCCGCTCCTCGATCCATTTGGCCTGGGTTTCGGGATTCTCCTGTATGACGCGCATGCCGAAGTGTGTTATGACCACCATCTCGGGCTTGACCTTCTCGATCAGGTATCCGGCATCCTCAGTGCTCAGGTGATGTGGTATCCTCTGGCCGAGCGGGCGCGTGACACACGCAATCATCAGTCGGCATTTCCTGTGAGCCTTGATGACAGACTCGACGAGCTGTGTGTCCGAGACGTATGATATGATCCCTTCTGTGGTGGTGAATCTGAAGCCGACCGAGCTGGTGTCGCTGTGGGCGGACGGGGTGGCGACGGCCTCGAACGGCTTGACGACCACCCTCGACGACGGCGACATCACTTTCACTGTCTTCGGCTTCGACAGATGGTACTTCGATATGGCGGGGCCATACTCGCCATCGCCCTCTATCACGCTCCTGCTGCCCGCGAGGAGTCCCTGCTTCCTAGTGCCGCCCTCCGTCATCGCCTCGATGAGTATCTCGGCGTCCAGGTAATGGTCTGGGTGGCAGTGTGAGATAATTATCGCGTGCGTGTTCATCGGGTCGAGGCCCACGGACCGCATGCGCACCAGCGCACCTGGCCCAGGGTCGACATGGATGTTCTTCCCGTCCTCGATGTAGAAACCGCCAGTTGCCCTCGCCTGGTAGATGGTGGCGAAGCGCCCTCCGCCAGTACCGAGGAATGTTATTCTGACCATGTCTGCCAAACCTTAATGCCTGATTCCTTTAATACCCTTCCACGCCCAGGGGGGCTCCGTCTGAAGCTCGCAATACTCAACGGGACCATCGTCACGCAGAACGACCGGAGGGAAGTCTTCAGAGGCGATATCCTCGTCGAGGACGGCACGATATCCAAGGTGGGGACGTTCTCGGACCGTGCGGACGACACGCTCGACGCGGGCGGATGCATAGTCATGCCCGGCCTGATTAACTGCCACACACATGTGTCCATGACGCTCATGAGGAGCGTCGCCGACGACCTCGGGCTCGAGCAGTTCCTCGAGAGGACCTTCGCGATAGATGCAAGGCGTACACCCAAGGACATCGGGATCGGTACCAAGCTCGGGTGCATGGAGATGGCGCGTTCGGGCACCACATGCCTGCTTGACCTGTACTATTCACAGGATGTCATCGCTGAGGGCGTCAGGGAGGTCGGCCTGAGGGGCTACCTCGGCTGGGCGGTACTCGACAAGCAGTTCACCACGCAGAAGGGCAAGCCGATAGACAACTGCAAGCGGTTCATCAAGGCGTTCTCGAACTGCCCGCTCATCAAGCCGGTCGTCGCACCCCAGGGGGTCTACGTATGCTCCGACGAAACGCTCCTCGCCGCGAGGGAGTTGGCGTCGAAGTCGGGGACGTTCTGCCACTATCACCTCTCCGAGACCAGACACGAGGTGTATGAATACAGGAGACAGAAGGGCGCGAGACCGGTGGACCACCTCGCCAAGATAGGGTTCCTGGCGAAGGGGGACATCGCGGCCCATTGCGTGTGGCTGACGGTGAACGAGGTGCGTGAGCTTGCGCGCCACGGCGTCTCTGCCGCACATTGCCCGACATCCAACATGAAGCTCGCCAGCGGCGGCGTCGCCCCTCTACCCGAGATGTTCGATGAGGGTGTGGGCGTCTGCCTGGGCACCGACGGGTGCTCGTCGAACAACTCGCTCGACATGTTCCTCGAGATGAAGTTCGCAGCACTGCTGCAGAAATCGAGCAGATGGGACGCGGCCGTGCTCCCAGCGCAGAAGGCCCTCGACCTCGCGACGATAGACGCTGCCCGCAGCCTAGGCGCCGAGCGGGAGATAGGCTCTCTCGAACCCGGCAAGAGGGCGGATATCGTCGTCGTCGACTGTCGGCACCCCGCAATGGTGCCCACGACGCCTGAGAACGCGGTCTCGAACCTCGTCTACTCCAGCCCGTCAGGGGCCGTCAGGGACACCATCGTCGACGGCAGGTTCGTCCTGCGCGACCGCAACATAGTCAGTGTGGACGAGGAGCGCGTGATGGACGAGGCGACCGACGCTGCGCGCGAGCTGATGTCCTGACCTATGAAAATGGATGAGAAAGATGTAAGTGGTTTGTATCGCGGGGCTGACCAGCAGCCGACTGCTACTGTCCAATCCCGGCCATCTTGTCCTTCTTGGCGATCTCGGCGATCTTCTCGGCCTCGGCCTTCTCCTTTGCCAAGACCTCCTCGACGGCCCTCATCTCCCTGCGGAGCTCCTCCGGTTTGGGTATCGGTCCCAGCACGTCGTCCGCCTTGCCGACCGCGGCCTCCAGGTCCGCCGCGTTCGTGACCTCTCTCTGCGGTGTCAGCCTGCCGACGCCAAGGTACTCGGAAGCGCCCTCTATGAGCTTCGTCAGCTCGAACGGGAATATGATCTTCGTCGCCTGGCCGTTGCCTAAGGCCTTCATTGTGTCGAGTGAGAGCACCGTCAGCGCCTTCGAGTCGAGCGGGCTCGCGCCTACTGCGAGCACGCGCAGCTTCTGCGCCTCACCCTGCGCCTCGAGTATGATGGCGAGCCTCTCACCCTCTGCCTCGAGTATCTTCGACTGCCTCAGACCCTCCGCCTGCAGGATCCTCGCCTGCTTGTCACCCTCGGCGTTGAGGATCGCGGCGCGCTTCTGTCCGTCCGCCCTGAGGATGGCCGCCCTCCTTAGCCTCTCGGCCGAGGTCTGCTCCTCCATGGCGTCCTTGACCTTGCCCGCGGGGTCGACCTCCCTTATCTCGACCGCCTCGACCTTGACGCCCCACTTGTCGGTCGCCTCGTCGAGCACGTCCCTGAGGTGTAGGTTGATCTTGTCCCTGTTCGACAGGACCTCGTCGAGCTCCATGTCGCCGATGATTGACCTGAGGGTCGTCTGCGCGAGATATATCGTCGCTGTACGGTAGTTCGTGACCTCGAAGAACGCCTTCTTCGGGTCGATGACCTTGACATAGATTATCGCATCGACGTTCGTCGGCGAGTTGTCCTTGGTGATGACCTCCTGCCGGGGGACGTCCATGACCTGCGTTCTCAGATCGATCTTTATGACCTCGTTTATCAGCGGTCTGACCATGTTGAAGCCCTGGTCGAGCACGCGCATGTACCTTCCAAGGCTCATGTAGATGCCCTGCTCGTACGGCCTTACTATCTTGATCCCCGTGGTGATTATCGCGATGGCCGCGATGATCAACAGTATGGTCAACGCCAGAATTGCTCCTTCATCCATTTCCATTCCTCCCTTATCCACTGAAGCTATTAGTTGGCGTCGGCTCAGGCCATCTTCGGCGCCTCTTCGACCAACTCTTCGACCCTCACATGTACGCCCTCGCTCGCAACGACCCGCACCTTTGCACCCACCGGTACCGTCTTCGACGCCGATGTCGCGCTCCAGCTGTCGTGGGCGATCCTGACCTTCCCCCTAAGGTTGTTCGGGGAGACCTCTGACATCACGACACCGGTTAATCCGACCAGCGAAGTCGCGACCGTGGTCTCCGGCGGCGCGGGCGGTGCGAGATTCTGATAGAGCTTGATCGTCACCAGTGTCATCGGTACAAGTATCACGACCGCAGCAAACGGAGCCCACCAGGAGAACAACAAATCGGGGTAGAGCATACCCATGCCGCCGAGTACTATCAGCACGCTCGCAGGTACTATGATGAACGATCCCGGGGACGCCGCCTCCGCTAGCAGCATCAAGATGCCGATTATCACGAAAGCCAGCGCAAGCTCCACACCCGCCATGTTTGAGAAGTAGCGGGGAGTGCGTATTTATTGTTTATGTCGGATTGCCAATAGATTCCAGCTGCTGCTGAACAGCGCTACAAAATCGCCTTTGTGTGGCGGGACCTGTCCGTCACCGCAGTCTCATCCTCATGACGTGATAGCACCAAAGCCCATTTTTCCTCAGCGCCTCGTTCGTGTTCTCGACGGTGACCCTCCTCGGCTCCGTCCTGTGCGTCATCACATCTTCGATCGGATACCCGACGAAGTCTGACAGTTTCAAGAGGCGTTCGTACGGGAACGGCTGTTCGCCGACGAGTATCTGCCGGACGCTCCAGCCCGGATGTATACGGGAGCGATAGCCCAGCTCCCGGGCCAGCCGGTTGATGCTGCCGGCCTTCTCTATGCCCAGCTTGATGAACTCCACCCTGAAGGATGAGTTTAGCCAGACTCGCTTCTCATCGACGTTCCTGAGGCGCCTCGGTAGATAGGCGTTCCCCGAGTTCATAGCAGAGGCTTATTGCAAACTCTTCATATATAGGATTTCTTCATAATTGACCGCTTATGGAATGGTAACTACCCTCCCCGGGCAGCCACGGATGCCCTCGTCGGCGACGATGATGACAGTTTTTATGCGTTGAGATGGCGTTCGCACCTCCGGACGGTAGTGATAGTCGTGGCGACGGGACTCGACAGCATACGCCTAAGCACCCGGGCGAAGGACGAGATATTGGACATAACAGAGGAGGTCCAGAGGATCGTGTCGTCCTCGGGCCTGAAGAACGGCATAGCGTGCGTGTTCGTCGCGGGGTCGACCGCCGCGGTCACAACGGTCGAGTACGAGCCTGGGCTAGTCTCTGACATGCACGACGCGATGGACCGGCTGTACCCGAAGGATTTGGACTACGAGCACCACCTTCGATGGGGCGACGGCAACGGCCACTCGCATGTGCGCGCCTCGTTCCTCGGACCGTCGCTCAGCGTGCCCGTGGTCGACGGCAGGCTGTTGTTGGGAACTTGGCAGCAGATCGTGTTCATGGAGTTGGACAACAAGCCGCGGACCAGGGAGGTCTTCGTCCAGATTGTCGGGGACGGCTGAAAGCAATCTGGCATTCGTGGTTCGAGGGGCAATGCTATTATACATGATGTGATTGACCTCCGATATGAAGATCAAAGGAGAATTCCTCGGCGGCGGGCACGAAGTCGGCAGGCTGGGCATACTGCTCAGATGCGACAAGACCCGACTGCTGTTCGATTACGGCATGACAGCGACAGCACCACCTTCGTACCCGAAGGAGGCGCCGCCTGTGGACAAAATGTTCCTGACGCATTCGCACCTGGACCATTGTGGCATGATACCCTGGCTGACCGCCCGGTACGATATCGACATCGTCTCGACGGCGATGTCCCGTGAGGTCGCCCAGATTCTGCTTGAAGACAGCATCAAAGTGGCCCAATCTGAAGGTTATCCGCAGCACTACGACATAGAGGATGTCAAGATCGCGAAGCGCAGGTTCAGGACGATCGCCTTCGGCGAGACGATGGAGGTCGGCGACCACCAGGTCAAGGCGCACCCGGCAGGACACATACCAGGCGCGACGATGTACGAGATCCGGAGCAAGGCCACGACGCTCGTGACCGGGGACATACACACGATAGACACGCGTCTCGTGAATGGCGCCAAACCGGTGAAATGCGACAATCTGATCATGGAGTCCACATACGCCGGGCGGAACCACACCGACAGGGCGAAGACCGAGCACATGTTCCTCAAGAAGATCGACGAGGTCCTCGACAGGCGCGGCAAGGTCATCATACCCGCGTTCGCAGTCGGAAGGACGCAGGAGATACTCCTGCTGCTGAAGGACCACAGGCGCGAGTTCTGGCTAGACGGCATGGGGAGGAAGGTCAGCAAGATATACCTCTCGATGCCCGAGTTCCTCAGGTCCGGCAAGAGCTTCAGGAGCGCGACCAACCGGACGAAGATGGTCCGGAACGTCTATGGCAGGGAGAGGGCCGCGAAGGCAGACATCATCGTCACGACGAGCGGGATGCTCGACGGCGGACCGGTGATACATTACCTTGACGAGCTCAAGAATGACCCGAAGAGCGCCATACTGCTCACAGGCTACCAGGTGGAGGGCAGCAACGGGCGCATGCTCCTCGACACTGGGATCATAAACGTCAAGGGCGCCAATGTGAAGATACACTGTGATGTCCAGAAATTCGATTTCTCCGCGCACGCTGGGCACGACCAACTGCTCGAGTTCGCCAAAGGGTGCTCTCCCGAGAGGATAGTGCTCTGCCATGGTGACCAGAGGGAGCTGTTGGCGAAGGATCTCAGAGAGGAGGGCTTCGAGGTGCTGCTGCCCCGGGATGGGGAGAAGTTCGAGCTCTGAGCGCCCCGAGGGAACCTAGTTAAGGATGAGGTGTCCTCATATGACCGATATGAAGTCGAAATACTCTGACTACCTGCGTGAGGACATAGGCTCTGGGGATCTCACATCGGAGCTTCTTGTCCCGGCCCGTAGACAGGCGACGGGGAAGATAATCTCCAAGGAGCGATGCGTTCTCGCGGGGCTTCAAGAGGCATCCTCCGTCTTCGAGGAGCTCGGCGCCCAGACGACCATCGTCGTCGAGGAAGGCGCCACCGCCGGGAAGGACGATGTCGTCCTGACGGTCAGGGGTTCGGCGAGGGCGATACTCTCGGGAGAGAGGCTCGCGTTGAACTTCCTTATGCGCATGAGCGGCATCGCGACGCTTACGAACGATCTGCTCCTGCGATGCAAGAAGGTCAACACGGAGGTGCGGATAGCCGCCACCCGGAAGACGACGCCTGGTTTCAGGCAGTTCGAGAAGAGGGCGGTCTCGGTCGGCGGCGGGGACACCCACAGGTTCGGCCTGGACGACGCAATACTCATCAAGGACAATCACATCGCGATAGCTGGGGGGATCCGGGAGGCTCTCAGGAGCGCGAGACGGACGGCGAGCTTCACCAAGAAGATAGAGATAGAGGTGGAGAGCGTGAAGGACGCTCTCGTGGCCGTCGAGGAGGGAGCGGACATAATCATGCTGGACAACTTCACCCCCGAAGAGGGCGAGAAGGTCGCGCGCGAGGTCCGGGCGGCGAACCCGCTCATAATCATCGAGGTCTCCGGCGGCATCAAACCGGAGAACATCGAGTCCTACGCCGCATTCGCTGACATTATTTCCTTGGGCTGGCTGACGCACTCCGTGAGGTCGATCGACTTCTCCATGGAGATCGAACCCGTTCAGGACTGAACGGGGACAGGTTTTTCTATCGCGGAGCGTCTCCATGCCAAGATAGGATGCGCGGGCACGACGTTTGGAGGACGTTCACAGTGTTGTTCGTCCTCGCGCTGGCCACCATCTCTGCACTGATGGTCGGCCAGGGTGAGGACATAGCTGTGGTCACTTTCGTGACGATCGTGGCGATATCGGTGTACCTGTACATCATCTACAAACGGTACCACGTGGAACTTCTTCCTGAGAGCGACCTGCGGCTCTTCGACGATCCCGACGATCTGCGCATACTCTGCAGGATCTATGGTCTCCCAGACAGCGGCTCCCCGAACTGGCTCAGGCATCGCCTCGCGCAGTTCTCCCGACAGAACGACGGCAGGAGCTTCGTGTGGGTGGCGCCGAGATTCATGAAGGCGATAGCCTCCAACCTCGAGTTCGCGCCCGGGATGGACGATGGCCAAGAGCTGCCAGAGGACTCAACCGAGTTGCTGGTGCACATGGTGTCCTCCAGGCCGTCGGCTGGTTCCATGAGCAGACCTCTCGTCTGGGGCAAGAGCAGGTCGACATCCCGGCGCCGTGGGATAGCATCGTGCCCCGTATGCGAATCGGCCGTCGATCAGAGAGCGCCCGTGTGTGGTGTCTGCGGCGCGGACCTTGAGTTCTACGACGCCCTGCTCGAATCCAAGATCGGTCGTCGGCTCATCGCACAGAAAGCGGATGGCCACGGCAGAAAGCATTGATACCCTTTCGCGCATATCGGCGGATGATGAAGGCCGACGCGAAGTGTGAGATCTGCGGAAAGCCGGCGACGAGGTTCCTCTTCGCCGCGTTCGTCTGCGACGACGAAGCATGCATCGAGAAGGCCAGGATGGAGCGTGGCGGACCCGGGGGACACAAGAAGCGCGACCTGTCCGAGCTGCTCGGCGACCGCTGAGCTAGCACACCAGCAAGGTTTAAGCAGGCCTCTCTGTTACTGGATTCCCGATGGACAGACGCGCGTTCTTCGGACTGATGCTCATAGAGACGATGCTGGCGTTCGGCAGCACGTTCGCCGCTTCGTTCAACATCATATACATGTACAACGAGCTGGAGATGCCTATCTGGTACGGCCCGACCTACCTGTTGCTGGGGTTCGGCATCGCCGCCCTATGCGGCCTGTGGATGTCCTGGAGACCCCATATCGACCCGAGGAACGCCATCATCTTCGGGCTCGCATGGCTCTGCATCGAGTACTCACTGTTCCTGATAGTCAGTGACGGATGGATCCTCGGCGTCCTCGTCGGAGTTGCGTTCGGCCTCTACTACCCGTTCTTCTGGACCCCGGTCAACATACTGATGGCGCGCATGACCGAGAAGGGCGACAGGGGCGTCACATACGGCGCCTTCTTCTTCGTATGGCCCCTTGCGGCTTTCGTCGCGCCGCTCCTCGGTGGGCTCGTGATAGGGTTCACCGACTACTCGGTCCTGTTCGTTATAGGCATATGCATCATAGCTGCGACCATAGCCGTCGTCTTCGCCTACAGGAAGCACATCCCCGGCAGACAGACCATGCGCATCAGAGTGGAGGCGATCGGCAGGAGGAACGTCCTCGCGCTGCTGGGGGAAGGAGGGTTCGAGGGCATATTCTGGATAGACCTGACGCTCGTGACCTACGTCTTCTCGCAGGACGAGGTGGCCATAGGTGCGCTGTTCTCCCTGTTCGGCCTGAGCGCAGGGATCATGGGCATAGTCCTCGGCAAGGTCTCCGACCGCATACAGAACCGCGTGTTCTTCCTCAGGATGAGCGCCTTGGCGTCGATACCGTGCGTGATCCTCGTGTCGTACGCTTCGTCGATAGAGGAGTTCGCGTTTACGAACGGGTTGCTCGAGGTGTCATGCTTCGTCCTGCCCGTGTTCCTGTTCGCGATACTGACTGACAAGCTCGAGGACGCCAAGAACGACTCAGTCATAGGCAGGGAGGTCGTGCTCGATGTGGGACGCGTGATCACGATCGCCATTCTGATGACCCTTCTCTACTTCGGATTCACCCCACAGAACTGCTTCCTGCTGTGCATACCATTCCTCTTGCTGAGCATGGTGGCGTTTGAGCAGAAGGGGAAGACGGAGAAGACCTGCGACGTCATCCCCGTCACGGAGCACCACCGTGGAGCCTGAACTGAGGATCTTCAAGATGGCGCGTTGTCCTTCACGCGGTTTTCTCTGACGCCGAGGCGGCGACGAGCTCCATGATGTCGGTCATCTTGATCGTCGAGCGTCGGGCTTCGATGGCGGACTTCAGGCTCTGGTAGCAGAACGGGCATGAGGTTGTCAGCGTGTCACAGCCCGTCTTCTCGGCATCGGCCACCCTCAGACCGGATATGTCCGTCGCGAGGTCCGGGAACGCTGTCTTCACACCGCCACCTGCGCCGCAGCAACGGGCGTTCTCGCGGTTCCTCTCCATCTCGACCACCTTGACCCCAGGAATCGCTCCGAGAATCTCCCTCGGCTCATCGTAGAGAAGGTTGTGCCTCCCGAGATGGCAAGGGTCGTGAAACGCCACCACCGAATCGATCCTACGGTCGAGCGTCAGTTTCCCGGAATCGATCAGATCGTTCACGAACTGGGTTATGTGCACTATCCTCGCCGGCAGCTTGCCGTACTTCGGATAATCCTGGCGTATCGTCTTGTAGCATCCTGCGCAGCTCGTGACGATAAGTGATGGCGAGGCCTTCTCGAACCGCTCGATGTTCCGTTCCACCATGCCTCTTGTGGACTCGGCGAGCCCGGTCCGCATCATCGTCGACCCGCAGCAGCCCTCCTCGTCGCCGAGCGTTCCGAAGTCAACATTCGCTCGGTCTAGCACGCGGGCGGTGTTCTCGGCCATGGCGCGGATGTTGGGGTCGTACGCAGCCGTGCATCCGACGAAGTAGAGGACATCCATGTGCTCCTTCAGCGAGTCGCGGATCGTGACCTCCTTCGCCAACCTCTTCGACCACTTCGACCGCTGTGTCCGGGGCTGCATCCACGGGTTGTCGTAGTTCTCGATGCTCTTGACTATCTGCTCGTGCGCGGGCATAGGCCCGAGGCCGTTCGCGACGAGGAACTCGCGCATGTTCTCCCACATGTCTATCGTGTCGAGGTGGGCGGGGCAGACTGTCATGCACTGTCCGCAGATCGTGCATTCGTATGCCTTCTCCGAGAGCTCTCGGAGCGTCTCCTCCGAGACTTCCCTCGGGCCGAGAAGCCGCGCCTTCAGGCCGTACTGAGACCTGTAGATGTCCCTCAGACGCAGTATCTTGCCCCTCGGTGTTACGAACTCGTCGTCCTGCGCCTCGCCTCCTGTCGGGCATGTCTCCGTGCATTCGCCGCAGCGCGTGCACGCGTCATAGGATAAGAGCGCGCGCACGTCAAGGCTCGAGATGTCCAGCCGGCGTCTCATGGACTCGCCTCCTTTCCGGCCATTACGCCATCGACCTCGATCGCGATCGGTGAGGCGATCATGTGGAAGAGTTTGCTGAACGGTATGTACGCTATCAGCAGCGCGCTCATGACGCCATGGACCAGCCACGCGGCGTCATAGTAGTCGCCCGACGAAGCTGGAAGTGCTGTCGATATGGCATATCCGAGAAACGAGTACTCGACATTCTCCTGATGGCCGGGTATAGCCCCCGCAATGCCCATCCCTTCCAGGATGAAGCCGCCGGCCACGACCGCCAACAGGAAGACGATTGACACGGCGTCCGGTAGCTCTGTCCTGACGATGTCCGGCTTGACGACGAATCTGCGCACAGCAGCGACCGAAAGTCCGATAAGCATCATCGCACCGGCGACCTCGAAGCCGAAGTCCCTCACCCACAGTTTGGCCCATCCGCCATCGTCTATCATTGGCTCGAAGTGTAGTAGGTCGAGGGATAGAGTGACCAAGAGGTCCAGGGCGAACATGAACACGAACCCGCCAAGGATCATCAGGTGCATGAACCATCTCGTCCAGCTGCGGCCCTTGAGCTTGGAGAGGTACAGCGCGTCCTTCACGAACACGCAGAACGCTTTGACGAATCTCCTGCTGAAGAGCAACCTCAACGCCCTCGCGCTGAGAGAGACGAGCCTTCCCTCGGGCGTCGACACAAGGCCTCTGCCGTGCATCCACAGGAGGACATTGTACAGCGTGCCGACGAAGAATATCACGGTGCACGCGACCACCGTGACGAGGAACAAGTGCAGATAAGTCCTGTCGCGCACATAGACGGTCTCGTACGGAAGGAGCAATATCACGGCGGAGATGACGACGACGAAAGCGAAGAACGGCCCGTACAGCCACGCCCTCTCGCTCAGGTACCTGCCGTCAGGCATGGCCGCTTTAATGATTATCGGCGAGTATAAACCCATCCCTCGCCACGCGGAAGTGTCTGTCGACGGTGAGGCGAGCGGCCTCCACGAGTAGACCGGGAGCGGAGTCCGAGTCCGATATCTTGTCTGGACCCAACGACATCAAGCTCTCACGCGACTGGTCCAGCAGGATCGAAACCGCCTGGGAAGCGTCGCCATCGAGCGACCACTTCCACCTCTCGACCGCGGCCGCGAGCTCAAGCATCCTGCTGCCGTCCCATTGTTTCGCCCCGGTTATGAATGTCGCCCGCTCCATGCCCATGACCGCGACCTTCAGGTCGGCCAATGAGCGGCCCAGCGTCGATGCATCAGACCTTGCGCGAGCAGGGCTTTGGCGGAGACGGCCCTTACCACCAGAGAGCCCCGCAAGGCGCATGAAACAGTCGTTCGCCTCAGGATATTCAGGGTGTTCCAGATGCGGGCCTGCGAGTGTCAACCGACCATCTCCGTAGTTGCACTCCAAGACCGCTGGTTGGCCAATCATGACCTCCTCGGCCACATCGGACTCGACCTGCAAAGTAGTCTGTTGGGTGAACGAGAGATATCTGAGGACGGGGAGGTCAGCCGTCGGCTCCGAAAATATGGGACCGCCGTAGACGGGAGCGATTAGGGTATCGGCTCCATTCCCTATCACTACCTCACCTCTGACCGGGTGGAACACGCTGCAGGAACCATATCTGACAGACAACCTCGGCGACGGCTCCGCCGTTGTCGCGTCCCCCCTGATATTCATGATCCTCGTGGTCGAGAGATTCAACTCGGAGAACGGCTCCACCCTCGATGGCAACGGAAGGTAGGCTCCGGCACATATGCCGATGTACCTGCCCCCTCGGCCTATGAACTCCCTGAGGGCATCGAAGCCCAACCCTGACAAGGACGATGCAATCTCGAATCCGTCACCGCCCGATATCACAGCCAACGAGGGTGTGTCCTCGAGGACCCTGACGAATCCAGCAGCGTCGACAAAACTGGCGGCCATCATCCCTCTGGCCTCGAGCAGCTCGGCCAGCCAAATCCATGAATGAGAGGATCCCTTCCCTACATAGACGAGCACGGTCTCATCGGACATGACCACCGACTATTGCCGGGAGAGGAGAAAAAGGCATCAGCTCGACAACTGGCCCTTGAGATGCTGACAGAAAGAGTTATAGAACCCCTTGCCTTATCTCGGCCCCCGAACGGGCCCATGGTCTAGTGGTTATGACATCTGCTTGACATGCAGAAAATCACCGGTTCGAATCCGGTTGGGCCCACTCCGTGCCTACTGGCTCTTTTTCAATCAGCGGGAATTGAAATTCAGGGAGAATGCCCCCAAACCCCTTTCTTTTTTCCACCCCTATGGCCGTTTCTCACGGCCGCCCCGAAATCAACCAGTCCTGTTGGCATTCCACCATTGTCCTTTAATAGTCCCGTAGCCGGTTGACTATGTGTGGGAGTAATATGGCGCAAACCCGAGTACCACCGGATGGTACGAACCTCCGAGGAATGGCAAGCCGAACGCCGAGCTACTTCAGCATTTGGACTCTGATCTTGATATTGGCAGTGGTGATTGCGGTGCCAGTCTTACTGCTCTGGCTGCTTTACTAGCCCGACCTGCAGTTTCGCTTTCCGCCCCTACGGCCTTTTCTCAGAAGCAGTAGTGGGGAACATAACCAACCTTTCTGTCTTCCACTCCTTAAATAGTTTAAGTGCCAGGTGAAGGACATAAGCCCCTTTGAAACCCTGCAGTTCTGGGCATTCCGAGCACGGTTGCCAAGAACTCGTTAGAATGATTCTGCCTGCGGAATTCTATGTCGCCTAACGCACCTCTACTACTTCTCCTTCTTTTGTCTTGAAAAGGTAGGCGGGGACGGTTCCTTCAAGACGAACTCCTTTAGTTGGAACCAGAGCCTTGAATCTGAGCGGGAATAACTTTTCGCTAGTTTTTCCCAGCAATCCGTAATCCTTCCGAATCGCATCTTCCTTTGGTTCGATTATCCCGCACCAGAAAGACACTTGTCCCCCTTCGGCAATGATATGAGGCTGGATTGCCCCAAGACTCGAATCTTGCTCTTCCGCATAGCAGTAGCCGCAGTAACTTGTCCCATCGTTCGCAGTCAACTCTGCCTTCACGACGAAGATGCCCTCTGCAGGATTGGCTTCGGTGATGTCCAGTCTTGGCCTCACGGTTGCCTCATCTTGGCCTTTCTCTCCTTCTTCGTCAATTGCATGCTCCCATATCGAACATCTCTCAAGGTCTGCGATAGTAAGATCATAGACTTGCTTTCGTGTCTTTGCCGTCAATTTGTCCTTGCTGAAGAATCCCAGGTACTCACCCTTCCTCCGAATCCGCTTCGACGCCTTAAAGGTCTCTTCCCATTCCGCCCCTATGGCCTTTTCTCAAAATGGCCAAGATATATGTGGGTGTCTCTTAGGGTACATAATGTCGAATGCCAAATATGACAGGCCAGTCATGTCGGAACGGAAGGTCAATCAGGTGGGATTGAGGCCGGAGCCAAACCCTCCGCCAGCGGACATTGACACGTAACCTGTGAAAAGTGGTCGCCTGTCGAGGTGTGGCTCGGCCCGACAGGCATCCTTAGTGGTTTATCTCTCAAGTCTGAGTGTCGGAATCAGACCATGCGGAATCAGTTCGGACAGGTGCAGTCCTCTTTGTCGTCGCAGATTCCGTCTCCATCGAGATCGTTGTCACATATCCCGTCGCAATCGCAGGTGCAATCGGGATTCAACTCTGGATCTCTGATCTGGTCTTGGTCCCCGTTGACGACGCCAGCGCCATTCTCGCCGCCAGTCCATTGTGCCGTGACGGCCAATGCGCTGCCAGCCAGGAGGACTGCGCCCAGCGCTAGCGAAATCCAAGCCTTGCCCAAGATCTTCCTCTCATTCTTCTGCCCAGATATGCTTCTGCCCAACTCACTCTCGAATTCCTTCCCCATGTTCTCACTTCCTTGGTGCCTTGCCATCGAGGGCATTCGCGTCTCCACAGTCTTGCTCGATGCATTAGTGGCCTTTGTCCTTGACCACGGTCTTTGGAATATGTCCTTTATGGTGCAGCTATCAAAGGTTGGTACAATAGCCAATGCACCCTTCCGAGCCCATCTCCGGTCTTGCCCTCACACTCGGGCCCAGCGGCACAACGGTATTTATTTGCGATTTGCAGATTTGCACTTATTATATCAGAATTGATAACTGGCGACGGCCGGAAAATCAGCCAAGGGCCGAATCAGGTTGCGTCGTACGCAATGTCCAGCGATGCTATGGAGTCTTCCTCGCTCTGTTCTGGAACGTTATCGCAGCCGCCAGGACCGAGGCCACCACTTCTATACTCCTGATCACAGCTGCGTCGGGCAGCTTGCCACTGACAGTCCCCGGATACTCCACCCATCCGAGCAGCTCTTCCCTGGAACCCTTGATGAGAGTGTTGAAGAAGTCCGCCTCCAGGCTCGATTCGACAGAAGACCTCTTCATGCTCAACAACGCCGGCCTGTTGACAGAGGTCTCATATCCAGGGCCCAGAGGGTTCTTCTCCTCGAGATACACCCTGGTGAGGCTGCTTATCTCCGCTGCGCTGTACCATCCTGGAACAGTCGAGGAGAACGACTCCAGCGTGTACTCCTTCATCCTGTGCGCGGCCCATGAGTCGTCCCTCATCCCTGACATGCACTCGTACTTGAATATCCCGTTCTTGCCCTTCAGACCGATCATGACATACCTTAGCGAGAATAGGTTCTTGATGAGGTCCGCTGCCTCCTGCAGGAGCGCGTTAAGGGACAGGTTGTCCTTCTGAAAATGCCCTAGGAGCGTCACGAACCCCTCGAGAACCCTGGAATCGTGGTCCCTCCTGGTCTTGATAAAGGCCATCTTGAGATTGGCCTCGACACGGTATGGTGTCACATTGTTATCATCTGCAGCGTGGAGCATGGCCAAGCCTTCCTTCAGGTGTTTCGTCCGCCAATCAACCGTTTCGCGAGGTTCTGCGCACGACGCATCGGCACCAGGCGGCCTTGGGGTAGATGTCGACGCCAGATATTTCGGCGTTTCTGTTCCGAGGACACTAAACGGGGCCACCGACACGGGTGACGAGCATGTCCTTCGGACTCCAGCTGATATCTGCGATATTCACTCTGTTCTTCCACGTGGCGGGGATGTGCCTGGGCATGTTCATCATCTGCAGCACGGCGTACCTGATTGTGAGAGGGAGGAATCGCCTTCGGGATCGAGCTCCGTCCGCATTCGATAATCCGTGGTCGTCAGCCGCGTAACTCGGAATGACGGAAGCAGTCAACAAGGTGGTCGTTGACCATGCCCACCGCCTGCATATGCGAATAGCATATGATGGGCCCTAAGAATCTGAACCCTCTCTTCACGAGGTCAGCGCTGAGTTTCTGAGCAACAGGTGATGTGACGGGTATTTGTGACAGGCTCTTCCAGCTGTTGCGGATCGGCTTTCCGCCAACAAACGACCAGATGTAGGAGTCGAAGTTTCCGAACTCGCCCTGAACCTCGAGGAAGGCTTTGGCATTGGACACTGTCGACTCGATCTTCCGACGGTTGCGTATTATCCCTGGGTCCGACATCAGCTTCTCGATCTTCTTCCCGTCGAACTTGGCGATTCTCTTGGGATCGAATCCGGCGAACGCCCGCCGGTAGTTCTCCCTCTTGTTAAGCACCGTGCTCCAGCTCAGCCCCGCTTGAGCGCCCTCCAGCACGATGAATTCAAACATCTTCCGGTCGTCGTGGACTGGGGTTCCCCATTCCTCGTCGTGGTACGCTATCATCAGGGGATCCTTCATATTGACCCACGGGCACCTCGTCTTCATGGTCTCGACTACGGTAAACTCTCCGGGCCCTGAAAAAGGTTCCCAGCTTGAACCTCCTCAAGGATGAGCGCGGGCTACCAACACAAGATTCATTAGACCCCCTGGTAATTCGCTTCACTGGGCACTGGCAACAGCGCCCTATGGAGGAAGATTCATGGGCAGGATATCCCGTGGGTGGGAGATGACAAAGACAAGCCTGAGAGTGATAAAGAAGGACAAGGAGCTGCTGATCTTCCCGGTGCTGTCTGGCGTGTTCACACTGCTCATAATCGGTGGCTTCATCGCAGGCATGTTCCTGTCCGTCGGATGGGATGGGATGTTCGAAGGCACGATGGCCTACGCGTTCATCGGTGTCTTGGTGGTGGCCTACGCCCTCGCGTATTTCGTCGTCGTCTTCTTCAACGCGGCGCTCATCGGCTGCGCGATGATACGTCTCGAGGACGGCGTTCCGCACCTGCGGGACGGCTTCAGGATCGCGAGGGAGAACCTCGGCAGAATCGCCGCGTGGGCACTGTTCGCCGCGACCGTCGGCCTGATACTGAGGGCGATTCAGGAGAGGGTCGGATTCCTCGGAAAGATACTCGTCGGCATCGTGGGCATCGCATGGGCTCTGGCCACCTTCTTCGTGGTGCCCGTCCTGATATTCGAGAAGGTCGGACCGTTAAGCGCTATGAAGCGCAGCAGCGGGCTGTTCAAGAACGTCTGGGGAGAAACTTTGTCAGGCAGCATCGGTCTCGGACTCATATTCATCCTACTCGGGCTGATAGGGTTGCCAATCATCATCGTCGGCGCGTTGCTCGGCGGGTTCACTGGGGCCATGGTGGGCTTTGTCATCGCCGCGATATACTGGGTCGTGCTGGCGATCGTGGCATCCGCGGCCAACGGGGTCCTCGTGGCAACGCTGTACAGGTACGCGACGACTGGCAAAGTGTCGAGACAGTTCGCTTCGGAGCGGCTCATCGCCAACCCATGGAGATAGAGGCCGGGTCAGCACCGAACCGGTGAAGTCGCGCCAACAATCGTTGCAGAGAAGGCACGATAGACCAGCGTTCAGGACCGGTTCGATTATCATAATTGATACAATAACTGCAAATTTGTGAATCTCGCATAAGTACGCATGTGTCCGTCGACCTATACATGGGCATGCAAGTGGAGAAGGACTCCAATGGACGTTTGAGTCTCCGCAAGGAGAGGAAGAGGAATAGCCGAGTGAACGCCAAGGCCCTGGGTATGGGACTGATGTTTGCCATAGCGGCGGTCGCAGCGACAGGCATAACCGCGGCCATCGCTGGAGGGGACAACAACATGTGGAACTATGGAGAGGATGGTCTCTATGAGGAAAACAACTGCAACCCCTATGACGATGATGACTTCCCCGGCGAGGACGAACAGAACAGGACAGGGGTAGTCGTGATCACGGTTGATTCACTCATCTGACCCTGCTGAGCAAACCCTTTATTACCATTTTCCATCAGTTGTGTTGTTCCCGTACGACTGCGACCTCAATTTCAGACACATGCCAAGGTGCATCAGGCGATTATCTCGCGTGCGAGCTCTCTGGCCTTCTCAAGCTGCCCTGGCGCCAGCGGCCCCTTCATGTCTGAGACTGTGAATCTGAGCGGTGGGGAGCGGACCTTCAGCCCCCGCTCGGCAGCGAGGGCGGTCAGCTTTCCAGCAGCGCCGGGCTCGACCCACTTCATGGCCTTCTTCTGTTTCTCAGGGTCGTCTGGGACAGGCATGTGGGTGTCGAACGCGACCACGGTCTTGCCAGCCCACGCAGCGACGTCCAATTTCTTCACGAATTTCTTGGTCCTAGGCGTCATCTTGGCGACCCGTGTCGGCGAGCCAACGAACAGTATGTCGCCTCCCGACGGAATTCGGAATTCCTTCCTGAG
Source organism: Thermoplasmata archaeon (assembly GCA_035529455.1). GTDB lineage: Archaea > Thermoplasmatota > Thermoplasmata > UBA10834 > UBA10834 > UBA10834. Next base: position 4,758 of record DATKWQ010000065.1, on the reverse strand, counting down.
GTTGATGAACTCGACCTCGTGTCCAGCCTTCTCGATCTCGTCCTTGAACGCCTCCGCCACGAGCTTCGTGTTGCCATACACACTGTCTACCACGATCACCGCTTTCAACCATATCACCTCTTCCGTCCAGTATATCGTCGATTTGCTAGCGACTTCATCGCCTAAATCATTTCCGTCCAAGTTGTCACTGCATCACCGGCGTGAACGTTTTTGAGGCATCCCATCGATACTGTGCCGTTCAGCACATAGCTACCGATCGTCGCTCACACGCAGAACACATGGCAGCTCCACCACGGCTCGTGTACCCTTGCCTACGTCCCCCCGGACCCGGTCCTCTATCAGAAGACGTCCGCCCATGTGTTCGAGGATCGCAGAGTAGAACATCAGGCTCGAAGGCGACTTCCTCGTGAGTCGCTTCGACGTCTCGAACGGCTGCACGATCTCGACCTTCTGGTCGTCCGGTATCCCTGGGCCGTCATCGGCCACCTCGAATCGCCACACGGGCCGGCCATCATCGCCCTCGACTTCCGAGAGAGATAGCTTCACATCGACCTCGAGACGATGTGCGTTCCTGATGGCGTTGTCGACGAGCCCCGTCAAGATCCTCTCGACATAGTCCCCTCCGACGACCGTCACTGGCCCTTCAGGCGACGCTGTGAGCGATATCGATGGATTCTTGAAAGGATGCTCGCTCGATGCGGTCTGCTGCATGAGTTGCACGAGATCGCGAATATCCAATTCCTCGGGCTCCGTCGGCGGGGTCGAGGCAACCTCGTGAAGCATCCTGAAGCTCAGGATGAAGTTGGCGGTCCGGCGGATCTGTCTCACCATCTTCGCAGCTGACTGCCTCGCCTCACTCGGCAGATCGCTGTCCAGGCTGATGAATTCGGCATGGACCATGATCGGCGATATCAGGTTGGTCACATCGTGAGCGAGTATGTCGAAGTAGGCGTCCGCTCTGCTGCGCGGCTCGTCCTCTCTGGTCTCCAGCGGTGCGGGTCCCTCCAAGTTCTCACCCATATCGAACGCGAACGGAGCGGCAAGGCTTCCGCCCCCCCAGCAACATCTTGTCTGAATCAATCTGGTAGCAGCTATTTATGGGTTTCCCGGGGCACATAGACTGCTGGAAGCCGTCCTGAATCTGGCGACCTCATACCTATGCGACGACGCATACGCGAAGGCAACTATTCATCTACCATGATGATTTTGTCCGTCACGTGTTTCGAACGGAATTCACAGCCAACGACGGGACCACCGTCATCATAAGAGAGCCGACCAGCTCAGACGCCAGAGGGTTGATGCGATTCATCAACTCGATCGTTCGTGAGAAGAAGTCTGGCATCCTAATCGACAAGCCAATCACCTTCAAGGAGGAAGTGGGATGGCTGAACGGTAGGCTCGGGGATATCAAGAAGAAGTCGACGGTCATGCTCACCGCAGAGGTGGATGGCAAGATCGTCGGCAACTGTGATGCTGTCAGGCGCATGTGGAAGGAGCGCCATCGAGCCGAAATCGGCATAGCACTCGCGAAGCCGGCGAGGGGCAAGGGCATAGGCAAGGCCCTTATGACGGCCTGCATCGAACTCGCACAGGAGCGTATGCCGGGAATAGAACGATTCGATCTGAATGTCCTCGATTACAACGAACGCGCGCAGGCGCTCTACAAGAGCCTGGGCTTCGTGGAGATCTGCAGGATACCGGATGTCATGAAGGAGGGCAACGAGTACATAGGCGAGTACAGGATGTTCCTCGACATCAAGAGCAGAAAAGGGGCCAAAGGGAAGAAACGGGCATGATCCCGGGTCGTCGTCTGCACTCGTTTTCGCGACCACAGCGATATCGATGCGGGAAGTCAACGCTGTCCGTGAGAAAGTAATATCTCGGACGTGACACTTCACCCAGTCCGTGAATGGTCCGAACCCTAGGGTTCGGACAGGCTACACACTCAGATGTGCCCATTGCTAGGTCAACTTGGTGATCTCTTGCGACCGCCAGGTGCGACCATCGGGCGGAGGGGGTTCGGACGTGTTCGGAGAGTTCCAGAAGACCCTGAGAGGATACATCCGCAGCGAGTTCATGAGGGAGTACGGCAAGCTCAACGTGCTCGCCGCCATCATAGGGGTCTTCGCGGCGTTCATCGCCATCGCGTTCAGAGGGATGATAGACGTCTTCCAGCACCTGTTCTTCATCGGAGGGACGCCGATGGACAACTCCATGGGAGTCTGGATCGTCGCCGTCCCCGCGATAGGCGCGGTCTTCGTTGGGGTGATCGTCTACTGGCTCGCTCCCGAGGTCAAAGGCGCGGGCGTGGCGGACGTCATGAGGGGCGTCGTAGCCAACCGCGCGAGGTTCAGGGCGAGGGTGCCAGGACTCAAGGCGTTGGCATCGTCGATCACGCTCGCCTCCGGAGGTTCCGGTGGGCGGGAAGGCCCCATCGTGCAGATAGGCGCTTCGTTCGCGTCCGCAATTGGCCAGGGACTGAAGCTCACGAGCACCGAACTGAGGATTATGGTCGCCTGCGGCGCCTCGGGGGCCATCGCGGCAACGTTCAACACACCGATAGCCGGGGCGGTCTTCGCCCTCGAGCTCCTACTGCTCGAGTTCCGGACGAGGTCGTTCATACCACTGATCATTTCAACGGTGTTCGCGACGATGATATCCAGGATATTCCTCGGCGACTACCCCACGTTTGACATCGTTTTCGAGTACAGGATGGAGAACCCGTATGAGCTTGGACTATACCTCGGACTGGGCGTCCTGGCCGGACTTGCGGGCGTGCTGTTCATCAAAGCGTTCTACAAGATCGAGGACGCCTTCGACTCCATATCGATACCGATGTATGCCAAGCCGGTCATCGGAGGACTCTTCGTCGGAGCCATCGGCCTCTTCTACCCACACGCGATGGGCGTCGGCTACGACAGCGTCGCTGCGGTGCTGAACAGCACACTCGAGGTGCCAGCCGCGCCTATCATGGCCATTGGATTCTTCGCCGTATTGCTGATACTCAAGATGCTGGCCACATCACTCACCCTCGGCTCCGGCGGCTCGGGAGGGTTGTTCGGCCCGTCGCTCTTCCTCGGGGCGATGTTAGGCGCTGGCTTCGGCATATTCGTCAACTCGGTCTCGCCGTTCGACACCGCCAGCTACGGAGCGTACGCGATGGTAGGAATGGCGGCGGTCTTCGCCGCCACCAGCAGGGCGACGCTGACGGCGATACTCATGCTGTTCGAGATGACCTCGGCTTACGAGATCATCCTTCCACTCATGTTCGCATGCGTGATCGCCGATGCGGTCAGCAGCCTGCTCTCCAAGGAGACAATATACACTGCGAAGCTGGCGAAGCAGGGCATCAGGTACGTGCACGACCTGTCGGTCAACATCCTGGAATCAGCGCAGGTGAAGGACGCCATGGCCGTCGACTACACGGTCGTGAAGGATGACACGCCTCTTCGGAAGGTCGTAGACATGCACCTCTCCACTGGCAAGAAGGGATTCCCTGTTGTCTCTGCCGACGGCCGCCTCATGGGGGTCATAACCCTCACAGATATCAGGAAGGCCTTCGAGGGCGACAAACGCGATGCACTCGTGAAAGACGTGATGACCAAACGCGTGGTCACCGTCTACCCCGACGAGACGCTCCAGACGGCGATGGAGAAGATGGTGTTGCGCAAGTTCGGGCACCTTCCTGTGGTCGACCCGAACAAGCCAAACAGGATAGTTGGCATGCTGGACAGGGAGGCCATACTGGACAGGTACAGGAACGTACTGGCAGAGGAAGTGTCTGAGAAGTCCCTACAGGGGAGGCTCATGGAATGAATGATGTCCCATCGTTCCGCCTGCAGTTTTGCGGCACGACAGTCATCTCGAACCTAACGCCCTTCGCCGGCGTACCAGTCTCCTTGATCGTTATTCCGGTTATGGATAGTATCTCCCTGATGAGGTAGAGCCCATATCCGTGGCCCCGGCCATGCCCGCGTTCGAAGATCTTCTCCTTCTCATCCACAGGTATCCCGATTCCGTTGTCCTCGTAGACTATCACGAAACCCTCCTTCCCCGCCCTGTACGAGAACGAGATTTGGTCTACATGGCCGCCGTGCTCGATGGAATTGTTGATGAGGTTCCTGAGGACTTTGCCGATCATCGGGTCGACAAACACCTCGAAGTCACCGACGTCGACCCTGAAGGATATCTCCTGGGATCTGTAGTCTTCGATAACCTTGGATATCGCCCCTTCTAGGGACTGCCAGTCGGGGCGCTCTACCCCCAGAGTCTTGTACTCGGAGACGAACTCGACGCACGTCTTCAGGGAGTCAATCGCAGTCTCCGCTTTCAGCAGAAGAGAGTGGACCGAGTCGTCACACTCCTCCTCGATCGCGACGCTCAGCCATCCCTTGAGAATAGTGAGCTGGTTAATTGAGTCATGTTGGGTGATGCTGCTCAACAGGTTCAGCTTCTTGTTGACCGTCCTGAGCGCTTCCTCTCCCCGCTTGCGCTCGGTGATATCCTGCGCGAACCCGACCAGTCCGACCACGTTGCCGGCCCCGTCCTTGACGGGCACCTTCTCAGTCTGTACCCATCTTATGCCCTCCGCCGATTCATAACGCTCGATTATGCCGCGCATGGGGCGGCCTGAACTCATAACCTCCTGGTCATCATCTGTCATGCTCTTGGCAATCTCTGGGGAGTAAATGTCAAAGACCGTTTTCCCGAGGAGATCATCCTCAGGCATCTTCAGCAACTCGGCGAAGGTCTTGTTGA
>DATKWQ010000064.1:0-7333 GCA_035529455.1 Thermoplasmata archaeon | reverse complement strand
GCTGCGTAATAGCCGTGTCAAACTACTCTAGAGTTGTATCGATTATCCAAGGAATACGTAGAAAAGCAGGTTGCACCTATTATGATATTGATGATATCGCTACTTCCAATGCAATTCGTGGTTCGGAGGATATTTCACGATAGTGCGTCTCCCGCTTTGCAGCACTCACAAACTCCATTCTGAGGGCTCATATTCTTTTTATTCGCCATTTGCGATTTGACATAACTTACATCATATTTGCTGAACTGGCTAGGTCATAGATGTTATGACACAACTACGCGTTTGCAGTCACGAGAATCTTTGCTTCTTGATGAATGTCTCACATATATTCGTGGACCTACCTGTAACACGTGTGCGCATGGCGCATGTTACCGTGAGACACGTGCCACTGTCATGCTTGTTAATCGCTAGCATGGCACATGCAGTCTGCCGATGTCAGACAGCATTCTACTTGTAAGCTATACAATGCATAGGCAGCACCGTTCCAACCGCGAGCAGATGCGGTGCGAGCTAGTTTCTCATTAATTTCCTTATGCTCGTTGAAGTGAAGATGACGTTTTCTTATCCGATCGATGATTTGTCGTGTTTTGTAGGGGGTGTAAAGCTACTTTTTGCTGAACAGTGTTACGAAGTAGCATGGTTGAAGGGGAACTACATTGCTGGACTACAGGCAATCTCCCTGCATATCATGAAAAACGGCGACTAATCGGGTATTTGTTGTCGATTATTGGGGGTGCCAAAGGGCGTTGAGGCAGCTGAGGTCGATTTATAGCGAAAATGCGACATTTTATATACGCTCAATTCGATTCTCTGTCGGACAATTGTCCGAAGACGATGGGATGGGATAGCATGCGAAAATATCTCAAGGAAGCGGAGCTGCGCTCTCTGCTCGAGCAGCCCGCAAGGATGAGGGATCGCCTTATCATCAAGTTGCTATACGAGACTGGGATCAGAGTCGGCGAATTGACCGCGTTGACAATCGGTGACGTGGATCTAGATGCAAGCGAGATCACGATACAGCGCGCCAAGCGGCATGATGAAGGTCGTAAGGTGCCTATAATCAACAGCTGGACCAAGACGATTCTCAGGGATTACATCGGGACCCGGAAAACGAGAATGGATCCGTTGTTCGTGTCTAACAAGCGCGGACCTCTGTCCAGGCGGCAGATCGAGCGACTCATAGCGAAGTACGGCGAGGCTGTAGGCATCGACAAGGATAAGTGCCACCCACATGTCCTTAGGCACACACACGCCGTGCATGCACTGAAATCAGGGATCGACCTTCGAACGCTGCAACAGAACTTGGGGCATTCCAGCATCGAGGTAACGGCCATATACCTAACGATGGACATCGATGACAGGAAGGAGGAATATTCCAAGCACCCGCTTCCCGGGATGGATCATGCGGACGAGATTGACACGGAGTGTCCAGGTCATCGAGGCGGCACCTCCGGTGAAGGTGCATCAAGTCACACGAACTCGTTTGTGCTCTCCAACTAGAGATTATGTGACAGCTAAACCCTTTTCGCTTACACATTTAACACCTATGAATTTATCACGATGACGTTTCTTGCTCTTGATTTGCGGGATTTGAGTACACGTTTCGATGTGCGCTAGGGCCAATCTATTATACAGAAATCATGCTACTGCAGTCGAGATGCAGCGCGAAGAGTGGACGGAGAAGTACCGTCCAAAGACTCTTTCAGACATCGTTGGTAACGAAAGCGCAGTCAGGACAATGAGGCGATGGGCTGAATCATGGGTCAAGGGATCCCCGAAGAGGAAGGCTCTCGTTCTGAGAGGCGAGCCTGGCACTGGCAAGACGAGCGCCGCCCACGCGCTGGCAAATGATTTCGGCTGGGACGTCGTGGAGATGAACGCGTCCGACCATAGGAACGCAGATGCGATCAAGAATATCGCTGGATTAGGGTCGGTCGGTCAGACTTTCACAACATCCGGTGAGTTCCTGTCTGCGAGAGACGGTCGGCGGAAGCTCATCATCCTCGACGAGGCCGACAACCTGTTCGGTCGAGAGGACTACGGCGGCGCGAGGGCCATAACCGAGACAATTAAAGAGGCAAGGCAACCGATAATACTCATCGTGAACGATTACTACACTCTCACAAAGAAGTCCTCGTCCGTGAAGACGCTCGCTGACAAGGCGACATTCTCGAGACTCTCCACAGCATCAGTCGTGGGCCTGATCAAGAGGTTGTGCGACAGTGAGGGTGTCAATGTGGACGAAGAGCTGCTTGCCAGGATCGCGGAGAATGCCGGAGGTGACCTCCGAGGGGCCGTGAACGACCTACAGATGCTGGCGGAAGGGCGTTCTACCGTCACGAACGATGATGCGGGGGCACTCGGGAAGCGGAACCAGCAACGCGAGCTGGAGTCGTCGCTGTTCGAGATGTTCGGCTCGGCCACTGCCAGGGGTGCCCGGGACGCGACCCTCGGCGTGGACAAGACGCCTGATGAGTTGATCCCCTGGATTGACGAGAACATCCCGCTCGAGATGCGACACGCCGAGGATATGGCTAATGCTTTCGACGCACTCTCACGGGCCGACATATACCTCCAGCGGACTAGGAGGCTGCAGCACTACGGGCTCTGGGGATATGCGAAGGAGATGATGACTGGCGGTGTATCCCTGTCGCGGAAGAGAGCTCCCAGGCGGCCACCCCAGCGATACAATTTCCCGAGCTATTTCATGGTCATGTCGCGCTCGAAATCCCTGCGGAACGCACGTGTCGCTCTCTCTCAGAAACTCGCTCCTCACATGCATACGTCGGCATCTGAGGTCCGCCGCTCGATGATTCCCTACCTGAGGATAATGGTGCGTCACGACCGCGAGCTGTTGGTCAATCTCGTCATGGACGTCGAATTGGACGAAGGAGATGTCTTTTTCCTGCTCGGTGACGCGGCCAGCGACCGGGCTGTAGCGGGTGTGATGGCCGAGGTGAAGAGGAGGACGACGGGGGAGGAGGACTCCCCTGCTGGGAAGACAAGAGCTCGTTCTGAAAGTGGGACGCGCAAGGGCAGTCTCGCGGATTTCTGATGGCGGTTGAGGAATTGTTGGAACCCGGTGTCAGAGATCAGCTCGAGAAGCAGCAGTACAGGATCGTCGGCGATATGGGCGCCGTGAAGCTCTGCCACTGGATGCGCCAGAAATTGATACACGGCAGGGCATGCTACAAGGAGGAGTTCTACGGGATCAACACGCACAGATGCCTGCAGATGACTCCGACGGTGAATGTGTGCAATTTCAGATGCCTCTTCTGCTGGAGATACCACGGAATGACTGGCATGGGCGAATCCGGTCATCCCGAGCCCGAGGAGCTTCTCGAGCAGTGCATCGCGGAGCAGCGCATGCTTGTGTCCGGCTTCAAAGGGGACCCAAGATGCGATCCCGGCATGTGGGAGGAGTCGAGGAACCCCACCCAGGTCGCCATCTCACTGTCAGGGGAGCCGACGCTGTACCCCGAGCTGGGGGAGTTCATCCGACTGTGCCACAGGCGGGGTATGACGACGTTCCTCGTGACCAATGGCTCAGTCCCCAAGGCATTGGAGGATCTCTCCACGCTACCTTCGCAGCTATATGTGACCGTCGCAGCCCCGAACGAGGAGTTGTTCGACAAGCTCTGTGTTCCGCAGTTCTCAGGGGCGTGGGGGAAGCTGATGGAGACACTGGCACTTCTGCCGTCCCTCTCTACCAGGACCGTTGTCCGGCATACGCTTGTCAAGGGGTGGAACCTGGGTTGGGAGGACGAATACGCACGTCTTGATGACGTGGCCGACCCGACATTCATCGAGTCGAAGGGCTTCGTGTTCGTGGGTGACTCGAGGAGGAGGATGTCCATCGACAACATGCCCTCCCACGCGGAGGTCAGGGAGTTCTCGAGGCGCCTGGCTGACAGACTCTCGTGGGAACTCCTCGCAGAGAGGGCGGACAGCCGGGTGGCGCTCGTCGGGGACCGAAGGTCCACGCTGAGGATATCCGATCGACTTACTTCAGGCGGATCGTCTCAAGGTTGAGTGGTGCTCTCGTCTCAATGCCGAATTTCTTGTACAACGTGCTGGCCAGGTCCGCGCACTTGAAGTCATCGCCGTGGCCGATTATTATGCGCTCAGGCCGTGGCTCCAGGGTGCTCACGTAGTTCACCAGCTGCCTCCTGTCTGAGTGTCCCGAGAACCCATCGACGGTCTCGGTGTCCATCTTCATCTGGAGGACGAGTTGCTTCCCACGGTCGTTGAGAGTGATCTCGTTCCATCCCTTCTGTATCTTGCGGCCCATGGTCCCATCGGCCTGGAATCCCACGAACACTATGGTGTTCAGAGGGTCGTCGCACCAGGCCTTGAAGTACTCCATCACCGGCCCTCCGCTCATCATGCCGCTCGTCGCCAGTATGATACAGGGTTCAGGGTCGTGGCAGATCCTCTCCCTCATCTCGCTGCTGTCGACGCGCTTGAAGATGTCGGAGAGGAACGGGTTCTCGCCCATCTGGAATATCTGAGTCCTCAACTGGCTGTTCAGGTACTCGGGGTAGGCAGTGTGTATCGCGGTGGCCTCCCAGATCATGCCATCGAGGTAGATGGGTACCGTGTGGATCTGATGGTTCCTCATCTGCTCCTCCAGGACCAGCATGACCTCCTGCGACCTGCCGACGGCGAACACCGGCACCAGCACCTTGCCCTTCCTCGCCAGCGTGGTCCGTACGATCTCCTTCATCTGGTTGGCGGCCTCATGTCTGCTGGGCTGCATGTCGTGGTATCCGCCATAGGTGGACTCCATGACGAGCGTCTCCAGCCTCGGGAACTTGTTCACCGCGGCGTTGAAGAGCCAGGATTTCTCGAACTTGATGTCTCCGGAGAAAGCGATGTTGTAGAGCCCGTCGCCAATATGGAAGTGGGCGATGGACGAGCCGAGGATATGTCCAGCGTTCTGAAGGGTCAGTCTGATGTCGGGGGAGATGTCCGTCGTCTCCCCGTACTTCAGCGGGATGCAGTGGATGACGGCATCCCTGACATGGGAAGAGTCGTATGGGGGCTTCTTCGCCTCCCCGACTGCCACCTTGATGAAGTCGAGTTGAAGGAGCGACATCATGTCCCTGGTCGGGGGTGTGCAGTAGACTGGTCCATCGTAGCCGTACTTGTAGAGCACAGGGAGGATGCCGGAATGGTCCAGGTGCGCGTGGGTTATCACGACCGCATCGAGCGACTCCAGTGGCATGAGTTCAGGCGCGTTCAGATATGGCGTCGAACCGTTCTCGTCGGCAGACACGGCGACGCCGCAGTCTATCAGGACCTTCGACTCCCTTGTCGAGAGCAGCGAGGCGCTCCGTCCCACCTCCCTGAAACCTCCGAGGGCCGTTATCCTCAGCCACGATTCGCCATTCACGCGCTGACGCATGAGTCTCTTGCCTACGCGCCTGAGGAAATCCTTCCTCTCGTTCTGGACACTCCTCAGGTAGTTCCTTATGTCGCTGACGGTCTTCGACGGGATCGGGGGCGCCCGAACGACCTTGGGAGCCCAGCCGATCTCCTTCTTGATCTCGTTGAGGATGGACCCGTGCTTTCCTATCACGAGCCCTGGAGAGACGGCCTCTATGGTCACCTCCCCTGTGTCGTCCTCGAAGTAGATGTTGGTGATCTTCGCCTCATCAGGTATGATGGTCCTTATCTGCTCCTGTGCCTTCTCGGGGTCGGCGAGCATCTTGGGATCCGGCCTTATCGCCACACGTCTGCGCAGGGACTGCGCTAGCTGGCGGACCAAGTCGTTGTTCTTTGCGAACTCGTCGAGGTTCTTGGTGTATATGACTATGACTGGTCCCTCGAAGTCTATGTCAGTGACCTCGATGTGTGGGGGTATGGTCTTCTTGACCGCCTCTCTCGCGTCTTCTAGAATCTTCTCTATGCCCATCTATCTCACTCAGCTTGAATTGAATCTGCCATCGATGTCTTTCGGCCGTCTTGCCGATGCGCGCCTTCAGGAGCCAAACGATCAAGTCGTGAGCTTCATCTTCGAAAGCCGCTTGGCTATGTCCTTCTCGTCTAGAGTCGTGAATCCTTTGTCCGTGATGGTCGCTATGCGTATCCCGTCGCCAGACGCCGAGTCCCGCTTCATGGCCGCGGTCAGTGCCCTGGCCGCGAGGTCGATCCCCTCGCTGACGCTAAGGCCCTTCACGTAGTGGTCCTCCAGGACCCCGTAGACGTAGGGAGAACCGGAACCGGTGGTTACGTAATCATCGGGTATTGCCCCGCCGACCATGTCAAGGGCGTACACATGTCCTCCGTCGCGGTCGACCCCGCCGAGTATTAGCCCGACGTAGTAGGGATAGAATCTGCTGCCGGCGAGTATGTTGGAGGCCATTGTCGCAGCAGACTTCAGACTCATAGGCTGTCCCCTCTTGAGCTTGTACAACTGAACCTCTGCGGTTATGTACCTCGCGAGGGTCTGCGCATCACCAACGACCCCGGCGATGGTAAGCCCCATGTTGTCGTCGATCTTGAAGAGTTTCTTAGTTGTCTTATGTGCGATCAACGTGCCCATGGTGGCCCTCATCTCGGCCGCCATGACTACGCCTTCCTTGCATACTAGACCTATTGTGGTCGTCCCCTTTTTGACTTCTTCATCCACTGTCATGAAATGACACCATCGGCGAAAAGTTACACGCTAAAAGACAGTTCGAAGTATGACGGAGCTTGTATATAACCCTTTGTCAACTCCCCCCACGCCGTGGGACAACGGCGGAGGCAACATTTATCCTTCAGTAGCGAGCATTATATTGCGAGATGGGTAGCCTCTAAGTCCCTTCCAAGTACGCACGCATGCCTTCAATGGCTACCGTGCTCCAAAATGAAGGAATGAGAAGGGCCTGGCGTCAGGAACCGAATTGCCTGCCCATCTCACCCCTCCCTGTTTGAGAACGGTTAATTATGCATGATGTCATTCGCGTAGATGGTGAGGAGACTGCTACGATGAAGATTTTGGTTGTCGAAGACTCAGAGGCCTTCAGGAGAATCATGATCGAATTGCTGACTCGGGCTGGGTTCCACGAGGCGCTCGAAGCCCAGAATTTCGATGAAGCAGTGGAGATATTCAGGCGCGAGAAACCCCAGGTGACCTTCGTCGACATGATCCTCCCTGGCAAGTCCGGTGTCGTACTGACTCGCGAACTCATGGGCATCAACCCGAGCTGCACGATCATCGCTATGAGCTCGATAATAAACAAGAAGATGATCCGCGAGAGCCTCGAAGCCGGAGCGAAGGACTTCCTGCTCAAGCCGACCAACGAGATCGCGCTGAGCTCGGTCCTCGCGATGTGGAGTGATTGAA
>DATKWQ010000063.1:0-95521 GCA_035529455.1 Thermoplasmata archaeon | reverse complement strand
TGGGAGTGGAACGTGACGGTCAGGGACTTTGTCACCAACATGAAGATAGTGGATGCCGAGGTGGCGTTCTACGACCTCGCACTGAGGGAGATCGTGTCCAAGGACACGACAGACTCGCTCGGCGTCGCGGTCGTTAACATGTTCAACTCAGCCGACCCCGACTTCGCGCTCGTGGTCAGGGCGGACATGTACGAGACATACGTAGAGCCAACGACGGTCACGGCCGACAATGTGATGACGATCCTTTTGAACAAATCTGTACGAGTCACAGGGTTCGTCACCGACCAGGACGGTCCTGCGTCGAACGTGGTCGCCTACATGCTCTCCGATGACACAGGCGAGGCCTGGATCAAGAGGCTGTTGAAGAGCGAGGAGGGCACTTTCTTCACCTTCGACGCCTACCCTGGTGAGTTCATGCTCTGCGTGGACGCTGACGGTGCATCCGCTGAGATGGTGTCTGTGGACTTGACAGGCAACGACGCGGGCGACATAGTCGACCTGTCGATGAACCTCGAGAACCAGACGCAGACGCTTGATTCCATCGACATGGTCTACGGAGCGGACTTCAACTCGTTCGCGCTGACAGAGACGGCCGAGTGGAACTGCGACGACGCGTTCCCTGGTCTCAACTACAACGACATCGGCAGCCTGAGGATGCAGATCGACCTCAACTCGGCAGTTCCGGACGGGACTCTTGACGCGGGCGAGGTCGCCGACTTCGTGCTGAAGGTCCAAGGATATGGCCCGAAGCATGTGACGAGCTCGAGGTTGCTGCTCGTAAACGACACGATCTACACTCCTGGCACGCTGTCCGCCTTTGCGCTGACGCTCGCATCGAGCGCGGTGGATGATGAGACCTCGGTTCAGTACACGTACTCGTGCACTTACACATCAATCGAGTCGATAGATATCGGCGCTGACGACTACACGGCGACGCTGTACGCCGCCTTCGACACTTCGTCCACGAACCGCACATTCTCGGTCGCATTGCCGACGGACTATGAGTTGGTGGACAACAGCAGCGGCGACTCGGGCTCTCATGTGAACGTCTCGGGCTATGGGATATTCACGGTAGATCCCGAGGAGTATGTCGGTGGCCCAGAGCCGGTCTCACTCGCCTTCGAGATGTCAGAGAAGCCTGATGCGGGAGCGGGCATGGTGATCGAGCAGGGCCTCGTCTACGTAGTGACCGATGACGACGGGAACATAACGAAGTACATCGTCCGCGTCGGCTCAGAGGTCAACTTCACGGCCATGGACTCGTACGACCCGAACGGCAACCCGATGACTTACACATGGGACTTCGACGACTTCACTTCCCCGGTCACAACGATGAATGTGACGTATGGACATGTGTTCACGAACTCCTCGGTTAGCAGGATGGTCAACTTGACAGTGACGGATGCAGTCGGCATACAGAACTGGACCGAGATAGATGTCCTGTGCGACGATGTCGACCCTGTCCCCGTGATAACCGTCAAGGACATGGAGGTCAACGCCACGACGGACATGCTCGAGATCGACCAGGGTGAGGTCGTGTGGCTCAACGCGACATACTCGTCCGACGACGCTGTCGCATCGGGCGACTCGCTCGGCGAGGTGGACTTCTTCGAGTTCTACTACGGAGAGGGCAACGAGTCCGGGAGGATCGCGTGGACAGACGACGAGAAGAACGTGTCACACTCGTTCGCAGACTCCGGTACATACGAGGTCGTGCTCAACGTGACCGATGTCGCGGGCCACTGGAAGAACACCACGCTGACCGTGAAGGTCAACGACTCCGATGCACCGGTCGTGTCGTTCACAGTGAGGAACGCCACATACGGCAACAGCCTCATAGAGAACCAGACGATCGTGTTCGACGCCAATGCGACGACCGACAACCTCGACGATGTCGAGGACATGTACTTCTCGTGGTACTTCGCGGACAACCTCGGGGCCGATTCGTGGCTGAACGGGACTGGTCTCGTCAATGTCACACACGTGTTCAAGGGGGTGACGACCTTCTCGGTAGAGCTCAATGTCACCGACTCGTCGAACAACAGCGCTCTCATAAAGCATGCTGTCAAGATTGATACGAGCCCCAGACCGTACGTTGTCATCGATGGGCGGATATACTTCGAGCCCGCGGAGTTCACCGAGGGCGAGACCGGCTACATCCTCGTCAACCTGACCAACAAGGGCAGTGCGGTGGCGACCGGCGTCGTGGTGACGTTCTACATCGTGGACGAGGACAGCGAGACGCTCATAGGGACGACCGGCAAGATCCTCAACGGCTCCGTCGAGGTCACCACCATAGAGGTCGGCGGCAAGGTGCAGGTGAAGTTCGCCTGGACCCCCAGCAACAGGGGCACATACAAGATAAAGGTCAACGTGACCAGCACAGGCCAGCTCCTTGGGGACTCAGCGACCACGAAGGCCGACCAGGCTATCGTCGTCAAGGAGGCTCCTTGGAAGAAGGTCGCGCTCTGGGGAGGCATCGCAGCGGTGATCGTACTGGTCCCGTTGTTGCTCTACCTCAGGGGCAGATGGTCCAAGCGTGAGCGCAAGGGCCCGAGGAGGGACAGGGACCGTCTCGACAAGAAGGGGCGCCGCGAGAAGGACAAGACGGAGAAGCAGGAGCGCCGGGAAAAGGACAAGAGGGAAAAGCAGGAGCGCATGGAGAAGGAGAAGGCGAAGAAGGACAAAGACTCCGGCGAATGAACCTCTCGAACGCTTTGCCCGGTCCCGATGCGGACCCGAAACCCCTTCGACAAACCTCTTAACTTAATTTTACCATAGTCGTGACGGATGAACCGTGGTTGGCGATTGATAGACAGCGGGATTCTGTCACCGTCCAGGTCGGTGGCCGTCGACGAGGCGCTCCTGGAGGGCCACGGGCACGGCTCGACGCCGGATATAGTCCATTTTTACACACG
This sequence comes from Thermoplasmata archaeon, assembly GCA_035529455.1. Classification (GTDB taxonomy): domain Archaea; phylum Thermoplasmatota; class Thermoplasmata; order UBA10834; family UBA10834; genus UBA10834. The sequence continues at coordinate 92,603 of DATKWQ010000063.1, read as the reverse complement.
CTCCAAGCCGACGGTCTCCATAGGACAGTTCCAGAGGGTCGCGGAGGCGGTCGACCTCGAGGAGTGCGCGCGGCGTGGCGTGGCGGTCGTGCGCCGGCGTTCCGGCGGTGGGTCGATATTCACTGATGGCGGGCAACTGATATTTGCGATCGTGACCTCAGAATCCGTCCTCGGTGGCGCCCCCACCGATGCGTTCAAGGCCGTCTGTGGGGCAGTCGCGGAGTCCCTCAGGGGTCTGGGTGTGGAGGCGGAATACAGGCCGATCAACGATGTAGAGGTCGGTGGGAGGAAGGTGTCCGGCAGCGCCCAACTGAGGAGGCACGGGTCAGTGCTCCACCACGGCACAGTCATAGTGGACACCGACCTTGAGACCATGGACGCGGTGTTGAAGGGCGCTCCCATGCGCCCTTCGGAGCGGGTTGCGAGGCTCTCTGACCTGCTGCATCCTCCACCGGATGCGAGCCAGGTGAAGAGCGCCTTGGCCGATGGGTTCAGAAGGTTGTTCAAGGTCGAGTTCGAGAGGTCCCAGCTGACGGAGTCAGAATCAGCGATGGTCGATGAGTACGTCGCGTCGCGCTATGGCAACGACAGCTGGAACCTTAAGCTGTGACGGTCACATCTCTTCAGGGGCTTCGACCCCAAGGCAGTCGAGAGCGTTCCTAAGGGTCCATCTGGATGCCTCGACGAGGGCGAGCCTCGCCTCTACCACGTCCCCCTCTGCCTTGAGCACCGGCACGTAACGGTAGAACTGGTTGAACTGAGCTGCGAGGTCCTGCGCGAACGCGGCCAGGGCGTGCGGGCGCCTGCTCTCGGCGCACTCCCCGATGACAGATGGGAATGCGGCCACGAGCTTCAGCAGCTCCTTCTCGTGATGGTTGACGAGCTTCCTGGCGCATGTCTCGGCGGCTGCCGGTCCCGGTTTTGTCTCAGCCTTGGCGAGTATCGAGCACGCCCGCGCGTGGGCGTACTGTATGAACGGTGCGCTGCTGCCCTCGAAGTTCAGCGCCTCCTCCCATCTGAAGACGATCTGCTTCTCTGCCTGTATCCTCGCGATGTTGTACCTGAGCGCTCCGAGACCCACTATCCTCGCGATGTCTCGCATGCTTTCCTCTGAGAGATCGGACCGCCGCTTCCGCACCTCCTCGTACGCCATCTCTACCGCCTCATCCATGAGGTCGTCCAGCGTCACGACGGTCCCCTTTCTTGTGGACATCCTTCCCTCAGGCAGGGAAACGAACGCGTAGAACACTATCTCGGGCCTTCTGTCGGAGCCGATGATGCTCAGCGCTGCGGCGAGCTGCTGCATGCCCAGTTTCTGGTCCTCGCCGAGGACGTTGATGGCGATGTCAGACCTGGAGAACTTGTCCAGGTGGTACGCGAGGTCGCGCGTCGTGTACAGCGAAGTACCGTCCGACCTGGTGAACACCCATTTGGTGTCGCGCCCAGTGATGCCGAACGACTCGAGCTCGAGGTGGTATGCTCCGTCGGACTCGTGGCAGTGTTCCGACCCCCTCAGCTTCGAGATCACCTTGTCCACGCTGCCGTCCTCGACCAGCCTGGACTCCCAGGCGAAGTCGTCGATCCGTATGTTGATCTGTCCGAGGCTGTCCATCATGCCCTCTAGGACGGTCTCGCTGGTCTTCCTGTTCAGCCCGACCGTCTCGGGGTCCCCGTGCTCCAGCTTGTACAGCAGTGCGTTGACCTCTTCCAGCACCTTCGGGTCCTCGTCACATCTCATGTGCGCCTCCCGGTAATAGGGAACGAACCGGTGGTCGCCTTTGTCCCTCTCGGGCTCGTCGCTTATGTCGAGGTTCTTGACGCCCCAGGTCATAGTGGCTACCTGGCGCCCAACGTCGTTCACATAGAACTCCGTCGTCACGTCGTATCCGGCGAGACGCATTATCCTCGCCAGCGTGTCACCTATGATCGGATTCCTCGCCCTGCCGATGTGTATCGGGCCCGTCGGGTTCACGCTCGTGTGTTCCAGGAGCACCTTCACTCCTCTGGACGGCCCTGAGCCGAAACGCTCCCTCGCCGCGAGCGCGGTCGATATAGTCGCCTGGGCGAGCCTGTCGAACCTGACATGGAAGTTGACATAACCTCCCTTGGCCTCGACCGCCTCGACCATCCCCTCGGGGGCTATCCTCGAGGCGATGTCCTCCGCGATCTTGACCGGGGCCTTCTTCATTACCTTGGCGAGCGGGAAGCACGGGAACCCGAGGTCGCCCATACCCTCAGGCGGCTTCTCAAGCACGATTGCCGTGTCTCCCGCTCCGACAGCGTCGAGCGCTGCCCGGAGCAAGGTCTCCGCATCCCTGCGGAACGCGGCGAGCGGGTCGTGTTCCTCGATCTGCGTCATCAGTTCACCCTGAACCTGAGTATTCCTGCGAGTCCTCCGAACGCCTTGACGAGGAGTCCACCCTCCTCGGACTCACCCGATATGAATTCCACAGCGGTGCTGTTGGCATCCGCCAGTCTGTGCAGCTCCTCCACGAGGTCAACGGAGGCCTGAGTGTCCATCGTGGCGCTGCATTTGTCGCACTTGACCTCGTCGGGCGCCTCCTTGACATACAGCTCCTTGGTGTTCCCGCAGGAGGGACAGAGCATATCCAGCTTCTTCTTCCGCAAGTCCTCGGAGACGAGCAGTGTGTCCACAGCACCGATCATCAGCGCGTGGTTGACCTGCTCCTCACCGTACACCGCAAGGCCGCCGTCTGGCTTCCTTATCTCCTCGAACAGCCGCTGTATGAGGTCCTTCTCCCTCATCAGGTCCAGCCCGCGGAGGACCTCCCTGGCTTTCTCCACCAGCTCCTTGAGTCCGTACTCGTCCGTGTAGCCGGTGTCGAACACGTCGATTATCTTCTGCTGCAGCTCGTGGTGAAGGTACTCGCTCTTCACGAAGAACTCCTTGGTGGGACCAGGCCCTCCTACGAGGATGCCCTTCATGTCCTTGTCCTCCAGGAACGACTCGTTGACTATCTCTGCCACCTTCTTGTAGTACTCGTGGGCGGCGACCTCGATGACCCTCTCGAACCTACGGGCGGACTGACCCCCTCGGCCGTGCTTGCTGGGCACCAGCGACTGGAGGTTCTTGATAGAGGCGATGCTCTTGCCGTTCAGCAGGCCGACGGTCGCCTCGCTCCTGTCTATGACTATCAACCCGTACCGGTCCTTCTTCTCCAGCATGTCGTGCAGAGGCTCGATGGTGAACGACGAGTCGCAGCGGTACATGAATGTCTGCACAGGGTCAGGCGGCTCCAGCACGAACTGCACCATGCTCGTCTGGTCGGCGCCTACGGACCGGTGGCCGACGAAGAATACCAAGCCGTTCTCCGGCGGCTTCTTGAAGCTCTTCAGCCGGGAGAGTATCGACGATATCGCGGCTTGTACGTTCTTGCGTGTGCTAGCCGACTTGATGTTGGACGATTGCGAGTACTCGTTCCTCAGGTAGGCCGCAACATCCGATATCTGTCTAGTCGGTGGTATGTAGAGCGATATGAGTTCCGTGCCCCTGCCAGAGAGGTCGCTTACCTCTTCGAGGCTCCTTCGGAACTCGTACTTCTGCAGGTCTGTCAGCTCGGTCATCTCAGAACCAGTCCGAAGCCTTTTGTAGTGGTTAGAGCGTTCGCCATTATAAAGGTTGACCACGATGGAACCAGTAGTCCTTTCGCTGGGCGGCTCTGTTCTGATCACCGACGATGTCGCCTACATCAAGGAACTCGCGGATATGCTTCTGCAGGTGTCGACGAAGCGCAAGCTGCTGATCGTCACCGGCGGCGGCAGGGTCGCCCGCTACTACATCCGCTCCGCAAGGGCGTTGGGCGCGCCGGAGACGTTGTTGGACGAGATGGGCATAGCCGTCACCCGCCTGAACGCGCGTCTTCTAAGTGTCGCCCTGGGAGGTCGGTCGACAAGCGTCGTCCCAGTGGATTACGATGAGGCGGTGGCTGCCTCGCAATCGCACGACATCGTGGTCATGGGTGGCGTGACCCCGGGCATAACGACGGACGCGGTCTCCGCCATGTTGGCCGAGCGCGCACACGCGCAACTCCTTGTCAACGCCACATCAGTCGATGGCGCCTACACAGCCGACCCCAAGCTCGACCCCGCCGCAAAGCGCATACCGAAGATGTCTTACGACGAGCTCGTCTCGCTTGTGTCGGGAACGCCGTCGGGTGCAGGCCCGAACATCGTGTTCGACCCTGTGGGTTCCGATGTGGTGCGCAGGGCGGGGATAGTCCTCTCGATAGTAGATGGCCGGGACATACCAAACCTGAGGGCTGCGCTGCTCGGCGAGGAGTTCAACGGCACCGTCGTAAGGTGACGTCACAGTGGCTCGAAATCGTCGCTTCTGACCTCATCGATTCCTAGGGAGGAGAATCGTTCCTGGAGCGCGCGATAATTTGCCTTGGGCATGCCCTTCCGGTGGAAGTAGACGTGCTTGGCATCGCCGCTCTTGGCCGCCATCTGTTCTATCATGTCGTCGTCCAGCGAGTCGAGTGCGTAATTGGCCGCCATGTGGCCGATCGCGACCTTCCTGGAGAGCGCCAGCTCAGTGAACCTCGGCGCGTAGTGCCCGCCACCGACGCATATCGCGATCGGATGGCTTTTCTCGTCCGTCTCCAGGATCGTCTTCGCGATCGCCTCGGCTGCGTCTTCGCGTGTCCAGAACTCCTCGCAACTGCCGATCTCGATGTAGAATGCGGGGCCATCCGTCAGCGGGCCGTGGTGAGTCGTCTCGAACGAGATCTTGAAATCAAGGTCGCAGGCATTCCTAGTAAGCACCCTCAACGCCTCGGTCATGAGATGTGGAGATGATGGTGAGAGTCGGCCATCGAGCCCGCCGAAGTCCGCTTTGGAGTAATTGCCCACAGGATGGGCCGTGAGGGTCGGTATCCTCGACTCCGAACTGTGTCGAGAGACAAATATGGTGGTGGATATGCTCTTACCGAGTTCCGAGGCCACCCTTCCATCGATGTGGTCCTCGTCGAGATGTATGCGGTCAACTTGAGCCATGATGAACTCGTCATATGCGAGGACAGGATGACCGGCGAACAGCCCTCCATCGCTCCAATCGTTCATCTCGAGGAGCCTCTTCCTTATGTTCATGGACGCCGGGTCCTCGGACGAAGTGACTATCAGCTTCACGCACCCCTGACGGTTTTCTTCGCATAACACTCTTTCCGAGCGCTGTGCGTGCACCGAAAAGGCTTAATCGGAGCTGACCTCTCAATCATCCGGCTGATATGACGCTGAAGACCACCACCATCGGAAGCCTTTATCGTTTCAGGGACGACCTGCGAGGATCCATCGAGGAAGCGATAGCCTTCCAGGAATCGCTCGGCCTGGACCTGATAACGGACGGTGAGCAGCGGGCGGACATGGTGTCCTACTTCGCAGAGTCGCTTACCGGGCTGGCAGTGGAGTCGGGCATGCCCGTCATAACAGGCAAGGTCGCGCTCAGGTCCGACCCTGCCGAGTTCTCGAAAGTCAAGGACCTGAAGTTCATACGCGAGAAGCATCCGGATATTCCGTTGAAGGTCGCCATAACAGGTCCGACGACGCTCGGGATGACATGCGGCAGCAGGAAGATCGGGCCGCACTACAAGGGGCTCTCGGACTTCTCCCTTTACGAGGACATCGCCTCTGCGCTCGCGCCGATCGCAGCAGAGATCGCGGCTCTAGGGGGACATGTGCAGATAGACGAGCCGTTCCTGTCGCAGGGATACAAGGACCTCAAGGAGCGCGTGGCACTCCTCGACGGCATCGCCGCCGGGGTTCCGCCGGAGCGTGCCAGCGTCCACGTGTGCGGGAACATCACGCGGTTCGGAGTCCTCGACCGGCTGATGGACCTCGACAGCGTCTCCACCCTGAGCTTCGCGTTCGCTGGCAGGCAGGAGAGGCCGAACATCGAGCTGCTGAAGAACGGGACGTTCGCGGGGTCCGACAAGAGGCTCGGAGTCGGCTGCATCGCGGTCACCCCTATGTCCGAGGCCGAGGTGGATCTGCCAGAGGCCGTGAGGGTTTTGCTCCAGAAAGTCGTGGACCGCATAGGCCTCGATTCCGTCGCCTACGCTCACCCAGATTGTGGTTTGAGGGCAACTGGCAAATCCCTCGTCCCAATCATTCTCAGGAACCTTCGCGCAGGAGTGAGCCTGCTAGGCTGATCCTCGCGAGGGAGGGCAGCTCCCATGACATCGAACCTGCTAAGTGTCAGCGAAGCGAGGATGAATGTCAACTACCTCGCCGCATTGGACTTCATCATCAGCCTCGGGTTCGGCCTCATATTCCCGCTCTTCCCCGTCTACGCCGAGAATCTCGGGGCGAGTGCGTTCGAGATAGGCATCATATTCGCCGCTTTCGTGCTGACGAGGGCGATATTCTCCCCGTCCTTCGGGAACCTGTCCGACCGGATAGGACGGAAGAGGCTGATACTCATCGGGAGCTCGCTCTACGTTATCTTCGCCATATGGTTCACCGTTCCGGAGACGTGGATCGGCTTGGTCATCGTGAGGGGGTTCCAAGGCGTCGCCAGTGCGATGGTCTGGCCCGTCAGTGAGGCATTGGTCATCGACTCCACACCACCGAGCGAGAGAGGGGCCGCTATGGGCAAGATCGTGATGTCCTCCAACCTTGGGTTCGTGATCGGCCCGTTCGCGGGCGGAGGCTTGGTCATGCTGGCACAGAGCACTCTCGGGTTCTCGGAGATGGACAGCTACCGGTTCCCGTTCTACTTCACCGCCATTCTCGCGGGGATCGCAACCCTGCTGGTATGGCGGTATGTCACAGATGCGAGGACGCCCGACCCCGTGAAGCGCAGCGTCAGCATCAAGGGGATGCTGAGGCCCGAAGGACTGGAGCCAGAGAAGCTTCGCGACATACGGGTGCTGTACGTCAACGCCGCCATGGAGGGGTTCTCGTTCTCGAGCATCGGGCCGCTGATGGCCCTGTTCCTGATGTTCAGGTTCGACCTCGGGGCTGAATGGATATCCATCCTGATCGGCATAGCGATGGGGTTGGGGGCGATCGTCGCGTTCCCGTCCGGCAGGCTCTCCGACCGATGGGGCAGGAAGAGGTTGTTCGTCACCGGCGGCCTCATAGCATTCACCGCGACGCTGCTGATCCCTACCACGTGGTCGCTGATAGTGATCGTGGCGTTGCTTGCTGCCCGCAGCATGGCGTTCCAGGTCGCCAGCCCTGCACTGAGGGCGTTGCAGGCGGACATCGTTCCCGAGAACATGAGGGGCAGGCTGATCGGCGTCCTCGAATCGATGTCGGCTATCGGCGCCGTCGTGGGCGCGCCATTGGGGGGACTCATGTTCGACCATTTCTACGGCAGGGACCTCGGGCTCCCGCTGAACTTAGACGGCACGCTGGTGCCGTTCGTTATCTCGGGCGCGTTGGGCATCATGGCGGTGACAATGGTGCAGATGTACGTCCGAGAGACCGTCGTTCACAAGCTGCCGCGCAAAGAGAGGTTGGCCAAGAAACGATAGTCACTGGCCGCTGCATGTGACAGTTGTTTTTATATATTGAAATCCTCGTTCGTTCGGCTGCATGGGTGGTTCCCTAACAGTCTCCGAACGTATACTGTATCATCTACAGTCCTTCACGAAGTACGAGGACAAGTACGAGGTGCCATTCCACCTGACGCAGGACGGCATATCCCAGTCCTGCGCAATATCGAGGGCGCATGCAGCCATCGAGCTGAAGAAGCTCAAGGCGTCAGGGATGGTGGAGGAGCGTCTGTCACATGTCAGGAGGGGGAAGACCCGGAGGAAGGTCTATCTCCTGACGCACGACGGCAAGGCCCGCGCAGCGGCGATACAGCAGTACGTCAAGGACAACGAGATCGACACTCTGGTGGATTCGACGAAGGTCTCCTCGGATGCTTCCCCTGTCAGGGGAAGGAGGGCCTGTCGGTCATCGCCACTGCCCTCGTTGAAGTACTTCTTTGGCAGAGAGCGGGAGTTGAACTCGCTCGAACAGGCGTTCCAGGACCCGAGCCACAGGTTGTTGGTCGTCAGGGGGATTCCAGGCATAGGGAAGACGACGCTTGTGGTGAAGGCGCTGTCCGAGTCCTCCGGCCAGAGGGTTTTCTGGTACGCCGTCAAGCCGTGGGACCTGCCCAGGAACGTGGCGGATTCCCTTGGCGCGTTCTTCGCTGAGAATGGCAGCAAGCGCCTAGAGGCATACCTCGCCTCAGGGGCGTTCGAGCTGGGCGAGATCAGCTACCTCCTCAGGGAGACTCTGACGGAGAACGGCTACATATTCGCCTTCGACGACGCCGACGCTTCCGGGGAGATACAGGAGTTCCTGCGGATGTTCCGGCACAGCGGTGGCGCCGGCAAGATGATCGTCACGATAGAGACAGGCGCGAGCTTCTACGATCAGTCGGAGGTCGTCGCAAAGGGTGAGGTGGCAGAGTTCGAGCTGGGCGGCCTCGAAACGGCTGCCGCAATGGAATTGCTGAAGGCCAGAGGTATAGGCGACCGCATGGGGAGGAGCCTCGTGAGCATGGTGAACGGTCATCCGCTGTCGTTGGAGATGGTCACAGAGTCCACCCCCAAGGAGGCGAAATATCAGCTTTCGCGGTTCTTCGAGGAGCGGTTCTATGACGGGCTGCCATCGGAGCAGAAATCGCTGCTTCAGTTCGCGTCGGTCTTCCAGGTCCCGTTCCCAGCGGAGGCGATACCGCGCGGGCTCCGGGGTGTCAGGCGTGGGTCGATGCTCAGGGAGGTCGTCCCTGGCAAGTTCGAGATACACGCCTCGATCCGCGAGTTCGTCTACGGGCACATGGCACATGAGGAAAGGCGCAGATGGCATAGCGTCGCGGCTGACTACTACCTTCGGTCGGACGACCCTCACGAACGCCTCCTCCACCTACTGAAGGCGAACAGGGGGTTGGAGGCGGAGATGTTGATGGTTCGCCTCGGGGAGGAGCTGTTGGATGGCTGCAACGTGATGAGTCTGTGGCAACTGCTCGAAGGCTACGAGCCCTCAAGGCCGAGATACCGCCCGGGCGTCATGCTAACACAATCGAGGCTCGCCAGCCTCGTGGGCGACTTCGACGCCGCGTGGCGGATATTAGAGAAGCTATCACAGGAGGAGGCGGACGGCTTGCGTGCCGAGGCGCTCATCGAGATGGGCATGATTCTCAGCGGCCGTGGTGAGCTCGAAGAGGCTTCGAGGCTATTGACGAACGCCCTGTCGCAGGCGGAGGATGCCCCGAAGCTGAGGGCGAAGGCGCTCAGGGGCCTTGGCGTGGTCGAGTTCAAGATGGGCGACCATGCTAAGGCTGAGAACCTCCTGGGCAGAAGCGCGCAGGATTCTCTGTCCGTGATGGACCAGAAGGGCATGCTGAAAGCGCATCTTGAGTTGGGAAACGTCCTCATCGGGCTCGGAGAACACGAGAAGGCGATCGAGCACTTCTCCAAATGCGCCGCGGGCTTCGGCCCCGTCGACCTCGCGAGCGCGTACGCGAAGATGGGCGATGCGTGCGTGCATCTGGAGAGGGTCGACGATGCGAGGTCGTACTTGGAGAACGCCGTCCGGCTATCGATGGACACGGGCCAGCCGAGGATGCGGGCCAACGCCTTGATGTCCCTGGCGGACGTGCTCGTCAGGTTGGGTGACGCGTCAGGCGCGCGCGAGAGGTGCTTCGAGGCCCTGGAGGTATTCACGGAACTGGACGATTCGCTGGGGGTGTCGTCAGCGTACACGAGCCTCGGAGCAATCGAGCGGGTCTCCGGGAACGCAGATGCCAGCGAGGAGTATCATATCGAGAGCGTGAAAGCACTCGAGGGCACGGACGCGCACAGAGCGCTCGCGCAGAAGAAGGTGGAGCTCGGAGTGTTTCTCGCGGAACGCGGGAAGCGCGAGCGCGCAGTTTGTCTGCTCAAGGAATCGATGGATCTGTCGAAGTCGATATCTGCAGGCGACATAGCCTCCATGGCAGATGCCGAGCTTAGGAGGATATCTGGCTCCGAAGGCCATTGACCGCCCCATCAGATCTGCGGCATCTTCTTCAGCCAGTCGATGTCCGATATGTAGATGTCCCTTATGTCGTTGAGGCCCCATACCAGCATCGCCAGCCGCTCGAGTCCGAAGCCCCACGCCAGCACAGGCTCGTGGACGCCGAGAGGTTCGGTGACCTCTGGTCTGAATATGCCCGCTCCTCCCAGCTCCATCCATTGGCCGTTGAAGAATATCTCCACGTCCAGGGACGGTTCCGTGTAGGGGTAGTACGACGGCCTGATCCGTATCTTCGGTATGCCCATGCGCTTGTAGAACTCCTTCAGGAGCGTGCAGAGCATGTCGAAGTTCGCGGTATCCTCGCAGACGATCCCCTCTATCTGCAAGAACTCAGGGAGATGGGTCGAGTCCATGGCCTCGTTCCTGAAGACCCTGCCTATCGAGAATACCTTGAACGGCAGCTTGGGATCCTGTGCTATCCGTCGGATAGTGTTCACTGTGGTGTGTGTGCGCAGGAGCGTCCTCTGAGCCTCCTCGAGGCTCCAAGGATACCTCCATCCCGACGAACCCGTCTTCCAGCCGTTCTCGTGAACCTGCCTCACCACATCCACCAGCTCGGCGTCCTTGGACAGGTCGACCCTATCGGGGTTGGACAGGTAGAATGTGTCTTGCAGCTCCCTCGCGGGATGGTCCTGGGCGGTGAACAGCACATCCATGTTCCAGAAAGCGCTCTCGAAGTAGTCACCGGTGATCTCGGTGAACCCCATGTTGAGGAAGGTGTTCCTGATCTTCTCGATCAGAAGCGTGATCGGGTGTTTCCTCCCTCCGTAGACAGTTGGTGCGAACGCCTTGACATCGTATCTCCTTATGTCGACATCCCGCCATCCACCGGAGGCTATCAGTTCGGGTGTCATCTGCCCGACCTCCTCCTTGATGTCGATGTCGAGGGCGGCTATCTTGGAGCCGGTCTCGGTCAGGGATATCCGTCTCTCCGTAACCAGCTTCTCCGAGAGGAAGTCCTTTCTCTGCTTGAGCTGGCCGATCGCGTCCTTGTCGACTTCATCCTCCGTAAGGACATCTTCTATGAGCTGTTTGATCAGTCGTTCATCATCGCCGTCGACGTCGAGGGCGTCCCGTCCTTTCTGTGTTACAGTCACAATGGTGTCGCCGCCATCCTTGGAGAGCTCCCCCCATCCCTTCTTGCGTATCCAGCCGAGGGCTATCTGCAACTCCGACGGTCTGAGTGAGTCCGAAGCCTTCAGCTGCGAGGTGGTTGCCTTACCATCGAACTCGGCCAGGATGGTCCTGATCACGGTTTTCTCGGGGAGTTCCTTCCGTGCGTTCTCAGAGTTCTTGAGGGAGTACTTCCTGGTGACCTTCTCGTCTATGGTGATGAGCCCCTTCGCCTGCAGCCAAGAGGCGGCGTTCATGACCTCGACCAGCTGGTTCAACCCTGACTCGGCAAGCACCTCCTCGGGCGTGGGGCGCTGCAGCCCTCGAAGTGCCATGAGCACCTTCTTCTCAAGGAAGCTCAGCCGGTCCACGATGTCATGCTCAGTCATGCGCGGGCCTCATTGGACGTGCGGCTTATTTACTTTTTCCACTGGCGCACAGCTCTCAGTAGTCTATCTCGTCGACAGGCGGCTTAACGTCGAACACCGGCGAGCCGTCGTACGCGTCCAGTCCCTTGACCGTCACGATGTTGTCCTCCACGCTTATTAGGTCGACCCTCGTCAGCCCTATCCGGTTCGGCCTCTTAGGCGATCGGGATGCGAACACTCCGACCAGAGGCCTCGTGGGGTCGTGCATCGGGTGGACCATCATCATCACCTTCCGCTTCCTGTGGAAGCCGAATATGACCAAAACATGGTCGAACTCGTTGAGCTTGTGGAGCCCTTCGACGTACTCCCTCTCGAATACGAGTTTGGACTCGACATTAGGCCAATCTGCGCCGTCCTCCGTGACATCGTTCGCGACGGTTGCGATGCGTTTGACAATCAAAGAATCTCAACCTCCCGTAACCGAGAAGGTCGTGCCTGATAATTAGCGTTTGGCCGGTCAGTCACGGATGATGAAATCGTCCACCTTGTCCTTCGCCTTCTCTCGCTGGGCCTGGTGGTTTGCGAGGAACTTCCAAATCTTCTCGAACAGCCGGGCCTTGCACTCGCCGCAGAGTATCTTGCCGGAACGACAGTCCGCGTGCAGCTGGGCCAGCTTCGCATCGTCAGGCTCGAAATGATAGAGATTGTATTGGTACACCGCGCAGACTTCCGGATCTCCGCCCTCTTTCCGCTGCTCATCGACGGAGACGCGGCCGCCAGTGAAGGCGTTCATGACCTTCTTCCTCGCGGTTTTCTCGTCGTCGGTCATGAATATCGTGTCGTTCATCCTGGTCGAAGTGGACATCTTCTCGGAGCCTCCGAGGGACGGCATCAGCTTCGCGTGCACCAACGCGGGCTTGTAATATCCCAACCCCTCGGCTATGTCCCTGGTCACCCTGAAGTGTGGGTCCTGGTCTATCCCGCAGGGTATCAGACACGGCACGTTCTTCCCCTGCTCCATCGACTCCAGGAAGCAGGGCACGGTCTGTATGCTCGTGAAGAATATGCTGCCTATGTTGTTCGAGTTGTCGAACCCGAACACTGCCCTTATCGTGGAGAAGTTGATCTTCTTGGCCGCTCTGACGGCGGTCGGATACATCGTCCCGATGTACTCCGTGTCCAGGAATATGTTCGTGAGCTCAGGGTCGAACCCGAGCGCGATTATGTCGAGGGCGTTGTCGTAGGCCCACTTCTTCGTCTCCTCGAGGGTGAGGTGGTCGTAGAACATGAACTTCTCATCATCGGTGAGTTGGAACCACAGCTTCGCCTTGAACGTGTCCTGAAGGTACTTGGCGAACATCCAGGGCATGGTATGACCTACATGAACCGGTCCCGATGGGCCTCTGCCTGTGTACAGCGAGAACCCTATGCCCTTCTCGTACTCGTTCAAGACCCAGTCGAGGTCCCTGTGTGAGTAGAAGATGCCTCTGCGGAGCATCGGATGGATCGGTCCGTAGCGAGCGAACCGCTCCAACAACGCACCGTCGATCTTCTTCGTTCCGAACCTCTCGACGAGTTCGTCGTAGTCGATGTCTCCCGAGACGCTGTAAGGTGTGACTTCGAATTCCTCGTTCATTTGGCCACTGTCCATGGTTAAACGATTCCATGCTATATTCTTTCTCTCGGCTCGGAGGGTCTCGGAAAGGTATAAAGGATAAGAATCGTGTCTAGCGGAACCGGTGACGGGACGGTCGGGCCATCATGAGACTACGCTACATCTTCACAGCGGCGTTGACGGCCTGCCTGCTATGTGTGCTCAGCCCCGTGTGTGCGCTCGGGGACGATCACGGATGGTCGAGCCTTGGGCGATGGACGTTCGCCATCGACACAATTGTCGAAGGGGTGCATGTTTCGGGGACCATGACCTACGACATGGTCGGAGATGAGACGGCGTACGTGGACGATGTCGGGTACGAGGTCGATGTGCTCCGTGTCACAGGATCCTTCGAGGGCGCCTCGTCGCTCTCAGGCGTGGAATCCGTCATATCGGGCGTTTATGACGGGTACAGCTACCAGGTCAAGGGGACTCCCGCAGTTCTCATGAGTGAAATGGCTACGATAGCCAACATCACGCGCCAAATGGGAACGCTGCAGCTGGCCGAGCAGGTCGAGACCATCGAAACATTGTGTTATCTCCCGCCGCTCATGTCCGACTTCGACCCCGGATCGGCCGAGCAGAATGACCAATGGAACGAGACTGTCGAGGTCCGTTTGGTCACTTCGTATCGCAATGGTACAGTATCCATCGACGAGGAGGCGGTCGTCGTGACGCACACGGAGTATTCGGTCGATTCCGTCGACGAATCCGTGGAGACGGAAGCCGGCGTTTTCGAATGCATTCGACTATTTGCAGCGCAGGATTCCGGCGCGGAGGTGATATGGTATTCGCCTGAGGTCGGACGATCTGTCAGAACTGAGCGATATGACAATACGTCGACGGAGCCAGTCTTCGTGGCGGAGTTGTGTTCGTACCAGCTGGACGACGGTTCGGACCGGTTGGTGCAGCTCCTCGTGGTGATAGGCGTGGCTGCCTCCGCCGCGATTCTCGCAGTCACTGTCATATTCGCTATGAGGCGTCGTAGCGCACCGACCGTTCGCTCAGAGGAGATAGAGGATGCGTCTCCTCACCCGAATGTGGAGGATGCCCGCAAGGACGACGAGCCTGGCAATGACGGGCGACTGCGGTGAAAAGTGGTGAGTGATATGTCCAGAATGTCAAGAAAAGTCTCTGAATCAAAGACGGTCGTCGCGAGAGTCATGATGCCGCAGGATGCGAACCTTGCAGGGAACGTGTTCGGCGGCACAATACTGAAGATGGTGGATGAGATCGCATATGTCGTTGCGACGAAGCACACGAGGATGAATATCGTGACGGTTTCGTTGGACCGCATGACCTTCCATTCGCCAGTCCATATAGGTGACCTCCTGACTTTGAAGGCGAATGTCAACGCGGTCTGGCGGTCGTCGATGGAGATCGGCGTGAGGGTTGAGGCGGAGGACCCAAGGACGGGAGAAGTCCGCCATACTGGATCGTCCTATCTGACGGTCGTCGCCCTGGACGCCTCGGGCAAGCCTTGTGAGACGCCAGAGCTGGTTCTTGAGACGTCGGACGACCAAAGACGGAATCAGGAGGCGCGAAGGAGACGCGCGCGCAGACTCGAGGAGAAGGCGGTCGAGCGGTCGATATCGGAAGACAGGTGAGCTTCCGCGGGCTGGCAAAGAGCTTATTAACCTTTCTCGGCGTGCACGGCAGCGGTTTTATACATGCACCAGGTTCACGGTTCCACGGGAGGATAAGTTGGCAAACGCCGTTTTCAACCCATTAACCAGCGAGCAAGAGGATATCGTTCACGAGACCTCCATTCGTATACTGGAGAAGATCGGCATCAAAGTGACCAGCAAGTCGGTCATCGGAATGCTGAAGGACCACGGCGCGGAAGTGGACGAGAAGACTGAGATTGCGAAGATCCCCGAATCACTCGTCACGGAGTCCTTGGCCAGAGCACCAAAGGAGTTCCTGATGTGTGGGAGGGACAAGAAGTACGACCTACGCCTCCCAGCAGATCATCCTCAAGGAGTCAACGACGGCCAACCCACATACATGTGGGACATGGACAAACAGGTCAAGCGATCATCGACCGCTAGCGACCTGGTCGACATAGCGATAGTGTGCGACGCGATGCCCGAGGTGGAGCTCTTTTGGCCGGAAGTCGTCGCGACGGATCTCCCACCGGATGTGTCGAACTGTCACGAATTCGTCGCATCCTTGTTCTTCACCGGAAAGCATGTCCAGCATGGAGCTGGCAACCTTGAGGATGCCAGGTTTCTGATAGACGCCGCCGCGGCGGTCGTCGGCTCGGAGAAGGAGCTGGCTCGCAGAACCATCATATCTATCACTCATACACCTATGACCCCGCTGAGGTACGAAGCTGGCGACATCGACGCTGTCGTGGAATTCGCGAGGGCGGGCCTCCCCGTGGTACATCTCTCGATGGCCATATCCGGTTCCGTTGCTCCCGTGTCGCTAGTTGGCACAGCCACCCTTGTCAACGCGGAGAATCTTGCTGGAGCGGTGATATCCGAGCTCGCAGCTCCTGGGGCTCCGATCCTATACAGCTCGGAATCCGGACCTATGGATATGCGGACGGGAGTGTTCCTGTCAGGGTCCACCGAGGGCGCCCTCATCAACGCCGCTGGATGCCAGATGGCACGCAGGTACAGGCTGCCGTCGCAGGTCGGAGGGATAGCCGCTTCGGGATGCCGGCCGGGTTTCGAGGTGGGTTACCAGAAGGCGATAAGTGGACTGATACCTGCCATGGCAGGCGCGGATCAGGTCGTCGGCATCGGTGGTTTCGAACGGTCTGGATGCGAATCGCTCGAACAGATCATAATGGACTGTGAACTGTGGCGGAACACGATCAGGGCCTGGAGGGGCATCGATGTGAACGATGCAACGCTCGCCTACGATGCTATCGCAAGGGTCGGTCCTGGTGGTTACTTCATGAAGGACCCGCACACTCTGAAGCACTTCAGAAGCGAGAACCTGCTTCCCAAGATAGCAATGTTGCCAGCAGAGCCTGGAAGCATCGAGGAACCGATGATGATCGCTGCCAGGAAGGAGGCGAAGCGGCTGCTGAAGGAGCACAGGAGTGCCGAGCTGGATCAGGATGTCAAGAAGGCAATCCTGTCATTGCTAGCCAAGTTCGACGAGAGCACGATCAAGAAGACGGTGCCGACTGATTACCTAAACAGATGAGGGTGGAGATAAGCTCGGATCGAGTGCCTCGCGTGCGCAACCGACGGTCGATAGCCTCTTAAGACTTAAGTCCCAGGTCGGGCTTTTACCCCACATGTCCGATGTTCCTGGCTTTGGCAGTGGTAAGGCGTATCCTCGATCGTTGGTCAGAGCAGCGAACGCCGCGGTGGAAGATGTCCTGTCTGTCAAGCGCGGCGAACGCTTCTTGATCATCTCGAACCCGAACCCCGAGACGCGCGACATCGCCATGTCCCTATATGATGCCGCTCTGATTGCGAAGGCCTCTCCAGTGCTTGCATTCCAGGGAGAGAAGGGGCAGTTTGACTACACTGAGGAGGAGATAGTCAAGGCTCTCTCCGCTGAGCCGCAGATAGTCCTCTCGATAAGCAAGGACAGGCTCGGGATGGACAGGCACGGTCTGAAGCACGGGTACAAGGGGAAGCGACGCTACGACAACCTCTTCGACATGCTGTACTCCGAGGGCAGGATGAGGGCGTTCTGGTCTCCAGGGATCACAGTCGACACGTTCTCCAGGACCGTGCCTATCGATTACACTGTCCTCAGAAATGACTGCAAGCGCGTGTCGAGGGCATTGAGCAAAGCCGAGACAATCCGAGTGACATCCCCGTCCGGGACGGATGTGACAATAGGTGCGAAGGGGCGTGCGCCGAAATCGGACGACGGCGACTTCAGGCGGCCCGGAAGCGCGGGCAACGTGCCATCCGGAGAAGTCTACTTGTCACCGGCCATAGGCTCCACGAACGGCGTCATAGCCTTCGACGGCTCGATTGCCTTGAACGAGGGCGAGGTCGTTATCCGTAAGCCGATCGTAACAGAGGTGAAGGACGGGTTCGTCAAGTCTATCACTGGGGCATCGGAGGCGACTCAGCTGAAGAAGTCGATCCGCTCCGGCGAGGTGAACGCTCAGAGGATGGGCAAGAAGGGAGAGCTCAAGCAATCCGAGGCGGAGAAGTATCGCAGGAACGCCAGAGCCATCGGAGAGCTCGGCATAGGCCTCAACCGGAAAGCGAAGATCGTTGCGAACATGCTCGAGGACGAGAAGGTCTATGGAACCTGCCATTTCGCGGTCGGCAGCAACTACGACGGAGACGCCGACGCGTTGATACACCTCGATGGCCTCGTGAAATCTCCCACAATCACAGTCTTTGAAGGTTCAACGCGCAGAGAACGGCAGCTGATGGTCGACGGCAAGCTCGTGTGGGACTGACTCAACTTATTTGTGCGACATCGTCTCTTCTCGTATCGATGGAGGAGATGCTCAGGCCGTCCGACCTCGACAGGGATAGGTTCGACAGATCTCGCCGTATAGACTGGTTGGATCTGGATGCGATCAGCCGCACGAAGGTCCTCATGGTCGGCGCTGGCGCGCTCGGCAACGAGGTCGGGAAGGATCTTGCGCTGTCTGGCTTTCGGGATATCACCGTTGTGGACATGGACACCGTGGCCGTGTCGAACCTCAGTAGATGCCTCTTCTTCAGGGAGAGCGATGCCACGGAGAAACGTCTCAAGGCGAAAGTCGTCGCCGATGGCATCAACAATCTTGCTGGGACGGACTTGGCCAGGGCGGTCACGACCACGATCGAGCAGGTGGGATCGGAAGTCTTCCTGAACTCTGATGTCGTTCTCGGATGTCTCGACAACGTCCTTGCCAGGACTCACGTCAACGCGCGATCCTACCGTGCTGGGAAGCTCTATGTCGATGGCGGCATGGATGGGTTCACCGGAAGGGTGATGGTTGTCAGACCACCCGATGGCGCATGCCTCCAGTGTGGTATGAACAAGTCCCACGCCAAGGTGGCCAGTCTGAGATTCAGCTGTACCGGGGCAGAGACGGTCTTCCACGAGCCGAGGATGGCAGCGGAGATAACGACAACGAGTGTCCTGGCAGCCATAATGGTCCGAGAGGCCGTGAAGCACGCTTCTGGAAGGGACGATCTCCTGTTGTCGAACTTCTTGTACTACGATGGTAAGCAGAACCGGGTTGACGAGCTGGAGATACCCCGAAACCAGGACTGCCTGGTACATCGCAATTGACGGGCTACAGGTATCCGAAATCGTTAAGATTGCAGCGGTTGTCACGATTTCGGTGGTTCTTCTGCCTTTTAGGATCAAGGTCAAGAACGCTGAGAGCGGCGCGACTGTGGAGATGGAGCTCGAGAATGACAACACCATCGATGAGGTGATTGAGAGCGCAGCCACTTTTTGGAACAAGGAGATGGGGGCATACGTCGTCAGGAAAGGGAAGAAAGTCCTCAGAGGGACCATGGTTCTGGCTGACGCTGGCGTGAGAGAAGACGACATGCTGGAACTTGTGCCGGACCCAGAGGGCGGGTAGTTGACGACGATCCTTCCCGTCGACATCCTTCGCATCCGTCTCAAGAATGAGATAGAGACCTGTCGGCGTGAACTGACACATCACATCTCGATATCAGACAGTACTCTCACTTCGTTCCCGATTCTGATCAATGTCACGTTCCTGAGAGTTCCTGGCCCCTCATGGGAAGAGGATAAAATAGTCCATAGGCACGTTCACAGAATGGCCGTGCTGATCACTGACGAATATCCCGCGGAGAAGCCTATAGTCAAGTGGAAGACGCCGATATTTCATCCGAACATCATGGCGCCTGAAGATGGCGGTTATGTATGCACTCGACTCCTCGAGAACTGGGATTTCAACTCGACCTTGCTGGAGTTCTTCAAAGGCATCGAGTGGTTATTGACGAACCCGAACCCAAAGAACCCATTTGGCAGCGACACCTGCACGAGGGCGGCCGCCTACTTCAACAGAATGGGTTACAGACCGCCACCTTCCTTGGACAGGGCTGAAGGCACGATACGAATAATCGGTGAGGTTCATGAGGCGGCCTAGAGTTGTCAGTGAGGTAAGGAAGCCCGTGCTTGAGCTCATGCCCCCTTCTGCGACAAGACCTCATCCTTGGCTATCTCCAGATGCTGTCAGGCGCTACGATGCGACATGCGCGGATCGCGGAACGTTCGATGTGTATCTGACTTCATTGGCCGAGAGGAAGATGCTTGAACAATCCACGAGAGCAGCCCCCAAGAGGCTTGAGGTCATGGGCCTTCTCCTCGGGGAGGTCCGTTCGTGGAAAGGTGTCACATACACTATCGTGCGGGACGTCGGCACGACAGACCTGAAGAATTCTCCTGCAAAGGTCAAGTTCGACCCCGAGGCCATGCCTAAACTCTTCGCGGACCTCGACAGCGTGGGTTTCGACTATGTCGTTGTTGGTTGGTATCACTCGCATCCTGGTCACACATGCTTCCTATCGAGGACGGACATGCGGACTCAGAAGGCCATGTTCAGTCAGTCGTTTCACTGCGCCATCGTAATCGACCCAGTCAACATGGAGATAGAGGCGTTCAAGATGCGTGGGGAGGGTTACATCGGCGTGCCGTTCGCCCTGGTGGACGGGGGTTTCCCGCGCCTGAGACGGCTCAGGGCGTCCCAGGGAGAGCATTCCAGCCAGTCTGGTCGTTGAGGACAAACGTTCTCCTGCAAAAGCTTATCCGACCGTCCATGCCATACACGGCGTGAGATGGAGAGAGTGAGCGGTACCGTCCCAAAGATGCTCTTCGCTGCATTCGTATGCATAATCGTAATCACAGCGGCCTTCTATATGCTCAGAACTGACGGCACTGAGGAGTCCCCACTGTTCGTTAGTGTGGACGACGCAAAGGTCTGCTTCATATCTGGAAATTTTAGCGTCGCGATTACTCGTGATTGGCCTCGAGTCATCTTCAAACACGAGGCGGATCCGTCTAGCCCTACGTTCGAGGTCGGCTATTCGCGCATGTATGCGCACAATGACAGTAATGGGAATGGCATGTTCGATGCGGATGAGGCAACACTCACGATGTTTCTGGACTCGAATCACGTGGAGTGGGAGATGACCCCTCTCGTCCAGAACTACAGCAACGAGCTCGGCGGATATGCGTCGTTTGGCATGCGGTCCGAATTGAATGCGTACATTGTCGGTGAGAACGAAACCCTGGTTATGTCAAACTGGGCCAACCTATCGTTCTGGTTCTCGATCACTGAGAAACCCGTGGAATACTCGAATTCGAAGGGAACATTCGTGATCGATGGAGGCACCCAGCTGAGGATGAACTTCTCTCTGGTGATTAACGATTGCATCGACGCTGAGAATCTCGTTCTCGCGCAATTCCTACAGGGCGGCGCATCCACAAACATGTTCACACTGTTGGAATCTGACGGCGACGGCCATACTGAGACGACTCTAATCTCCGGTGCAATCGATGAGAGGGAACTGGAGGACGTGTACCCACACGAGTTCAGGGCAACGTCATATCCGACGCAGGAGATATTGTTCTCGAAGGAGGACGGCGTGGACCAGGCATTCTATTACTGGGGTTCGGAGTCCCTCACCACCAATGGTGACAACACCTCAGCCGTTGACATCAATTCATCGTACTACACGACAGGCAACGGCATGATGCTGCACTCAATCCTGGGTATTGACAACTGCACGTCGCAGATTGATTATGAATCGAGCGCCGGAATCATCGAGTCTGGATTCGTCGGGAGTGTCCGAGATTGGATTAGAGAGTATTCCGGAACGGTGTTGCTGGTTTGCGCCGTCGTGGCATCGCTGATTGCCATCGGTCTAGTCGCGAGGCGAAGGCGAAAGCGATCATGCAGAAATGAGACTGCGCAGGTCGAAGAACCGGATTGACGACACTCAGCCCTACACCCAGATTGCGTGCCTCTTGCGCATGGACCCTTCGCTCTGCCCCAACTTGTCCATTATCTGGGCGACTATGCTGTCGAGGTAGATCAGAGCGGCGTCCTCGAACAGTGTGCCTAGCGGAGCCAGCCTTTTGCGCTCTCCGTCCTTCTTTGGCTTGATGAGAATCACGAGATTCGACGCCGAGGCGAGCTTCGAGTTGTCGTTCGATGTGATGCCTATGACCTTGGCGCCGACCCTTCTCACTATGTTAGCCGTCTGGGCGCAGGACATCGTATTCCCAGTGTGCGACACGATAATCACCAAGTGCCCGTCCTCCACGATCGGTGTTACGGTCTCGCCGACGAAGTAGACTTCCAACCCCATCTGGACAAGCCTTATCGCGAAAGCCTTGGCGATGAGGCCAGACCGTCCTACGCCATAGATGAAGATCCTCGGAGCCGAGATGATCATGTTCACGAATTCGTCAGTTCCGGCTACGTCGTCCTCGAGGGTTTTCCTGATATTCTCTATGATGTAGTCGATGCTTTCCTTCATTTCGACCCAGCTTTTTCTTTCTTGGAATTCCCCTTGATCTCCTTCGAGACTTTCTTCGCCAGAACACGCTCAAGTATGACTTTCATATACATCGCATCGTGCTCGAGCAGGGGTGAGCTTGAGATGACCGTGATTGGCTGGTTCCTGTCCACAAGGGCCTCGGCGAGTGGCTCGAACCTCAGGTCCCCCTTTTTTATCGATGTGAACCGTTTCTCGTTCCCGCTCTCGTGTTCCACACCCGAGAAATGCGCGTACATCTCCCCGTTCGGGCCACTCTGCAATCCGTCCAGCAGCTTGTCGAAATCCTTCGGCTCGCGCAGGGTCCCGCTCTCTCGTGAGTGGTAATGGGCGAAATTTATGACAGGCACAAGCTCCTTGGTCTCCTTGCAGAGCCTCGACACCTCGCTCAGCGATCCGAAAACCTCCTGTCTTCCGCTGAGCTCAAGTCCAATGGGCGTTTTGATCCCGTTCTTCCTGTACCACTTCGCGAGCTCCGTCAGTCTCTCCTTCGCCCGCTTGAAAGCGGTCCTCGGGGTGACATCTCCATAGAGTCCGATGTGCGTTACAACCATCTTCGCTCCGAGCTCGTTCGCGATGAGCCCTGCCCATCTGATCGAGTCCATGCTCTTGAAACAGAGTTCACCCTCACCTATGACATCCATGTAGTATGGGGTGTGTATTGCGAGCTGCACATCCAACTCTTCAGCCATCCCTTTGAGACTTCTGAGTTCGGAATAGCTTCTTGAAATGCCGCTGGCCAGCACGACAAGGGTGTCGCCGGCCTTTATCGGCTCGTCGAGGCTGGATATTGTCTCTTCCTTGGTGCCCTTCCGCCGTAGAATCTCGATGACCATGTCAGTCGTGAGTTCCCTAGGTGAATGGCCAACTTCCTCTGGTTCGGCGGGCCTCTCTTGCACGTTCGCTCTTACTAGCTGTCCTTCCATCGCCGTCAGGCCGAGATTGTGAACGTCCGCAATCCCATCCCTGAGAGTCCTTCCCTTGCAGGATAACGGTATGCCGGCTGGTCCAAAACGAATCATATTCTCCAATAGCTCCCAAGATGGCTGGAGGTTTCGAGTATTGCATAAGCCATATATATCTTCTGTTGACTCAACCACCTGGGGCTCAGGGGCTCTCTGACATAGGTGAGGCCGTGGGCGGCGCGGAGCAAGTCAGGGGTTCTGTGGACTAACTGGCCGTGCTTCTGGACGTATCCAAAGCTTTATAAACGGAACGCACATTAAGTCGCCTGCTCCAAGATGTCGGAGGAGTCAGAAATGGGTAAAAGAAGCAACAAGACGAACCCCCACCTCTTGACCCTGATACAGCATCTGAAGGATGCTGGCAGGACGAACGAGGCATGTATCTGGCGAGACATCGCGTTGAGGCTCGAAGCCCCTGCGAGAAGCTGGGCCGAGGTCAACGTGAGCCGGCTGGATATGTATGCCAACGATGACGAAGTCATCGTCGTCCCAGGGACGCTGTTGGGTGCTGGGGAGATAAAGAAGAAGGTGACGGTGGCCGCGTTTCGCGCGTCGGATCAAGCCAAGAAGAAGATCGCGAGTGCGGGAGGCCAGAGCGTGTCGATAGAGGAGCTCATTGCGAAGAATCCAAAGGGCTCCAAAATCAGGATAATGGGGTGATGATCTGGCAGTAATCGATGCACAGGAACAGGTTCTGGGCAGATTGTGTACCCAGGTAGCCAAACGGCTGCTTTCAGGCGAGGAGATCACAATCGTGAACGCGGAGAAGGTCAGGATCTCCGGTAACAGGTCTCAGATAATCGCCCACTACAAGCAGAGATGGGCCAGAGGCAAGAACTTCAGCGGCCCAAAGTACCCTCGCGCAGCAGACATGATATTCAAACGCACAGTAAGGGGCATGCTCGAATACCGGAAGACTACCGGTAAGGAGGCCTTGAAGCGCCTGAGGGTGTATGTGGGTGTTCCAAGAGAGTTGAAGGACATTCCGACCGAGGTTCCAGCCATTGCCAAGAAGGCCCCGGCTAGGTCAATTTACCTCGGTGAGGTCTCCAAGGAACTAGGCTCCGGGAGGTCGTGATCACATGAAAGTTGTTGTCGTCAGCGGCAAGAGGAAGAGCGCGGTCGCCCGTGCGACAGTCAGGAAGGGGCGCGGCTTGGTACGCGTGAACAGCGTCCCAATCGAGATATACGAGCCTTACCTGGCGCGCGTGAAGATAATGGAACCTCTGACATTGGCTGGGAACAAGGCCTCGAAGGTCGACATTGACATCAATGTCAGTGGCGGAGGCTTCATGGGCCAGGCTTCTGCCACAAGGACTGCCATCGCCAAGGGGTTGGTGCAGTTCCTTGGGGATGAGAAGCTCCAGGAGATGTATGTCAAGTACGACAGATCATTGCTGGTATCCGACCCGAGGAGGAAGCTTCCCAAGAAGCCTCTCGGAAGGGGTGCCAGGAAGAAGCGTCAGAAATCGTACAGGTGATGAAATTGATCATACCAGTTCGATGCTTCACATGCGGCAAGGTCGTTGGCAGTGCTTTCGAGGAGTTCATCAGGAGAACCGGCATGGGGGAGTCCCCCAAGGAGGTCCTCGATGCCCTCCACGTCGATAGATACTGCTGCAGGAGAATGATCCTGACGCATGCGGACCTGATTGACGAGGTAGCGCCCTACTAGGCGCCCCTCGCAAACCCATTCCTTTTCGGGCCCGTGGGGTAGCTTGGAATCCTTCCAGCTTGGGGTGCTGGTGACTCGCGTTCAAATCGCGACGGGCCCACCTGGCTATTTGTCAATCAGGCCGGATTGAGTTTTCAGCCCCGTTGTCCCCCAAACCCTTTCATTTCCTTCTGTACGGTCCTCTCTTGCCTACATAGAAGACATAGAATGCGGCAGCAACAACAGCAATGGCAATGCCAAGTCCTATCAGAGCGAGAGAAAGGCTTTCACGGTCATCCTCGGGCTCGAATTGATTGTTGTATGGAGTCCAGGTCAAGTTCGAAGCGATGTCTCCAATTTCACAGTCCCAGATTACCACCCGTGACATTATGACGTACTTGCCGGGTGAAAGACCGCTCCGATTCCACGACCAAGGTCCGAAATCCCTGGTTGTGAGAGGGGCAAATTCCATGAGACATGATGGGAATATCCTGCCCTGCAAGTCCCCCACCGTCGAGCCGTTCACGGAGACAATGAAGGTAGGCCACGAGATGTTGCAGAGAGAAGAGTCGTAAAGAACGGTGGGCCCGCAGTTCGTCAAGTGCGCTGTGATGTTGGCAACCGGACCACGGTCTGGAAGCTCTGATACGACGATATCGAGTGCAGCATCTGGTAAGTCAGGAAATCTTCCTTGAACAAGATTCATGATGTTGTTCAGTAGCGCGTACGAATTCGGGACGATTCCCATGATACTATGACCCGAGAATATTACAGTCTTAGTTTCGTCTGGAACATCGATGCACAGTCGTTCAGTGTGGCTCACTTCTTCCCAGGACCATCCTGAGTCTTCGTACGAGTGGTTGAGCATCCAGAGTCGTTCATCAACGAGTGTATCATACAATTCGGAAACCAGGGCCATTGGCAGCTGGAAAGACATATTCTTGGTCGAGTTGTGCGATGGACTGTATGAGATGTATCGGTAGAGAGCAGTCCCATTCGAATAGATGTCAAGATACATCTCGCTTGAGTATGACGTCTCCAGTGTTCCGTTGTGGTATGTGCAGTACCGAATCACAAACGTGTCAGCAGATGCCGAGACGGCCTGAATGCCGATATCTGCGCAACTCATTATCTGTGACATAGAACTTACTACGAGGAGGAAGGAGAATACTTTGACTGGCAGTTCTTTTCCCGGCATACCACCCACCGCTGATTGTACAGCTTTTCGCCGCTTTATATGCTTGTCGCAGATGTTGACTTTGGAGTCAACGTCCTTTCGTCCCTATGGCCTTTTCGCGTTCTCAGACGCGTTTCTGCGTTGAGATAGCCAAGGATTCGCG
This sequence comes from Thermoplasmata archaeon, assembly GCA_035529455.1. Taxonomy (GTDB): domain Archaea; phylum Thermoplasmatota; class Thermoplasmata; order UBA10834; family UBA10834; genus UBA10834. The sequence continues at coordinate 67,009 of DATKWQ010000063.1, read as the reverse complement.
TTCAAATCGCGACGGGCCCACCTGTCTGACTGCCACTGGTGGGTTCACTGCCTGCTCGATATGCGCCAGGCGACCATTAGCGCTTGAACCGTCTCTGACACATCGTGTGTTCGAACGATGTCCGCTCCGTTGAGCGCTGCTACAACAGCTGCAGCTATCGAGCCTCCGAGCCTGTCCTCAACAGGCTTACCCGTGATGCTTCCGATGAAAGATTTTCTTGAAGCGCCAACCACTACGGGCTTGCCGAGCGACTTCATCTCTCGAAGCCTAGATAGTATCTCTATGTTGTGCTCGACGGTCTTCCCGAAACCAATCCCTGGGTCGACCAATATGCGTCTCGGGTCGATGCCGTCATTCTCCGCAGTGTCGATCATCTTCTGCAGATACGCTATGACATCCACAACGACGTCGTCATAGACTGGCGAGTCCTGCATAGTCCTGGGCTCTCCAAGCATATGCATGATGACGACCGATGCTCCGTGTTCAGCGACCACAGCCCTCATCTCAGAGTTCCTGAGGCCCGAGACATCGTTCACAATCGTTGCGCCAGCCCTGAGAGCGGCGTCTGCGACGACGGGCTTCATGGTGTCGATAGAAACCTTCCCAGGATAGCTGGCCGAGAGTCTTGAGATGACTCCTATGACTCTTGACAACTCCTCTTCCTCTGGGACTGGCTCGGCATACGGCCTGGTCGATTCCCCGCCGATGTCTACGAAATCTGCGCCAGCCTCGATCATCAAGATGCCTTTCTGGACAGCTGCAGCCTCGTCCAGATGCACCCCATCTCCTGAAAACGAGTCCTGGGTGACGTTGACTATCCCCATTACACCTGTGGGGCGGGTCATAAGTCGTCCGAGTTCAACCGGTGTTGCGGAATCCGTCAATATAGCTCATCCCCGTTTCAAGAGATGAGAAGGTCATCGATTAGCACGGTTATGTCCTTTATCTCTATGTCCACCTTGATGAGGTCGTTGCCGAACACGAGCGTGCTAACGCAGAACGGACAAGACGTTATAAGGATGTCCGCAATCTCCGACGCCGCCCTTACTCTTCTCGAGGCGATCCTCTGGGACGCGCCGGGGTCCGATGCTCTCACCCCGCCTCCTCCACCGCAACACCTTGCCGATTCTCTGTTCTCCTTCATTTCCACTAACTCGGCCTCGGGTATCATCTTCAGAAGCGCCCTCGGCTCGTCGTATATCTTCATGTGCCGGCCTATATGGCACGGGTCGTGGTAGGTAATCCTCTTCTTGAGAGGCTTGAGCTCCAGCTTCTGTCTGGCTAGGAACTGGACGACGTGCTCCACCTCAAAGTCGTAGTCAAGGTGTTTCACATACTCCTCTTTGAACATATGCAGGCATCCGGCGCAGGTGAACAGGAGTCTCTTGATTCCAAGCCGCTTCACAGCATCGACGTTGGCTTTCATCAGCTCGACGATGTCTTCCTTTCTGTGCCCTATCCTATGGAGCGTGCTTCCGCAGCACGACTCCTCAACGAGCGTGAAATCAACGCCCAGCTTCTTGAGGATAGATATGGTGTGGGTCGCAATCTCCGTCGTCCGATACCTCGATGTGCATCCGATGAAGTAGCCTGTCTCTGCGTTCTTGATCGGCACCCCGAAATCGGGCTTCTTGGTCTCGCCGTAGGGATTGCCCGTCCGTTCAACGTTATCGATGATTTTGGAATGCGCCGGCAGGATGTATCCCGCCTCGACGAGGTCTCTCCTAACCGCCTTAACGATCTCGATGACTTTGATGTCTGAAGGGCATCTCCTCTCGCAGTCCTTGCACGTCGTGCACTGGTAAATCCTCTTGATGACGGAATCGTCGGGCTCGATCTCTCCCCTCGTCAGTCCATATGCGAGGATGACCTTCCCTCTCGCCACTGATGGATCCCACTGGTTGTCCTCGAAGTAAGGGCAGACGCTCTTGCAGAAACCGCAGAATGTGCATGTGAGCATCTCCTTCTCCAGCTTCTTCGTTCTGTCCATCTTCATGGTCCCACTCCTTGTGCCACTTACGCGTTTCCGAAATCTGCTGTTCATCCTGGCTGGACTTTCGGGACGGTAATCACAGCGTCCATAATAAAGGTCACCTTGGCGTTTCCGCCTAACTCGGCCAATGCGGCGTCAATCGCCTCCTGGACCGTGTTCATGGGTATGAGATGGGCCTTCTTCGCAATAGATGGGTTCAGTTTGGTGACTGCGAACATCTTCATCTTCAGCCCTATCTCGGCCATCTTTGCCGCCTTGTGATACCCCAACTTGTACTCCCCGCTGATCTTCTCCAGCGCCGCCTTGGGCGACTCGGCGCTGGCGAGGAGGTTGAGGAACGTGTCCGGGCCGACGCCGGTCCTGCAGGCGCTCACGAGTATGATTATTCCTCCGTCTTTCACCGCGTACTTGGCGTTGTCCAAGGCCTTCTGGGATTGGTAGAGGTCGATGTCGTGGGGGAATGATGTGACCGCGACTACGACCTCAGCCTTGCGCTTCATCTCGACAACGAAGACTTCGTCTGCCTTCGGCACAGCTGCATCGAAGGCCGAGTCTATGTCCCCAGCATAGGCAGAGCATATCTTGTGGTTCCTGTCCAGGACGACCATTATCGAGAATATCTTGTCGTGCTCGAGATAAGTCATCGCTTCTTTCATGTCCTCGTGGACGGGATTGCCTTCCAGGCGGAGCGCTTGTGCCTCGATGTTCAGCGCCTGTCTGTGATTCTGTTCGATCGTCTCGTACGCCGAGACTCCTGGCAAGAACGCCTTCCTGCCTCCTGTGTACCCGGCGAAGTAATGCGGCTCCACGCTTCCTATCACGATGATCTTGTCGGCTTCCATGACCATCTTGTTGAGCTTCACATCCGTGCCTCTCTTCGTCGTCCCCAGGTTCAGCATCTCGCTGTTCTTGGAGTCGTGAGAGTGTGTGCGAGATATCAGATCGTCGTATCGGTCTCCGAGGACGAACCGGTACTCTTCCTCGGAAGGCGCTCTGTGCATGCCGGTGGCGACCACAATCTTGAAATCGAATCCCTCGAGGTGCGGATATATCAGGTCGATGACCTTCGCGGTTGGGGTGGGTCTCGTTGCGTCGTTCACTATGACGACTACATCCTTCGCCCCTTGGAGGAACTCCGATAGCCTCGTCGACCCTATGGGGTTCGACAGAGCGTTCAACAGGAGACTATCCTCGTCGTTGTCCGGAAGCTCGTTGGGGAACACGATCTCCCCTATGGCATCGTCAGAAACCTCAACGGTCTCCTTTCCCTCCCCAAAAGGCACCTCTACCTTCATTTCTGATTACCGGCCAAGAATACTGGTCCGTGTATTAGTACGTTAAGGTTTGTCACGGTTGGCCGACAGCCGAATCCATCGGCTGAAAAGGCTTAATTACGACTTAGTGGTCTCTGTTAGCCGTGAAGACGCTAGGCACACTGGGAGAGCGTGAAGCGATCAAGATAATCGACGGGATTGTCAGCAGCAAGGCAGACGTGGGAATCGGCGACGACTGCGCGGCGATCGACGTCGGAGACCGGTATCTCCTCGTGACCACCGATATGATGGCAGGGAAGACACACTTCCCGAAAGGCATGAGCCCCTACGACATCGGTTGGACACTCGTAGCCGTCAACCTGAGCGACATCGCAGCCATGGGGGGAAGGCCTCTGGGGTTGGTTACAGCCATCGGTATCACACGCGGCCATCCGATGGATTACTTGGAGCAGCTGGTCGATGGAATGAACGACTGTGCTCAGCGTTTCGGGACTTCCATAGTGGGCGGGGACACCAAGGAACACGAGTCGTTGACGCTTTGCGGAACAGCCCTTGGAGAGGTTCCCAAGAATGAGATACTGCTTAGGAAGGGGGCGAAACCGGGGGACCTCGTCGTTGTCTCCGGAGAATTGGGGATGGCTGGCGCGGGGTTCTACTCCTTGAAGCGAAACCTGGGCCTGAACGAGGCCGAGGGTGTGCTGAAGCGGCCCTGGCCGCGTCTCGCAGAAGCCACGCTGCTCGCGTCCTCTGGCTGTGTCACTTCCTGCATGGACATATCGGACGGGCTATCATCGTCGATCTTCGAACTCACCAGGAACTCAGGTCTCACCTATGAGGTCGACTACTCACGCATCCCGAAGGCGAAAGAGGTCGGGATGGCATTCCACGATCTGGAAAGGCAGAAGTCGCTGGTCCTCAACTTCGGCGATGATTATGAACTGCTGTTCACTGTCAAGCGTGAGGCCGAGAGTGTGCTCGAGAGATTGTCGGCCGAGGCAGATTGTCCGTTTACGGTCATCGGCAAGGTGACCAGTGGCGAGGAGAACATCCTCATCGACAACGGCAAGAGAGAGAAGCTGGAGAACCTGGGCTATGAGCATTTCAGATCGCGCCAATCATGAGGCGAGCCATTACGAGTCCGAGGGGGACAAGGTTCGCTGCCTCCTGTGCCCCCATCGGTGTCTGATATCCGATGGGAACCATGGGCTCTGCGGTGTTCGTGAGAATCGAGGTGGGAGACTCTACTCGCTGATATACGGTCTCGCGTCATCCATACACCCCGATCCAATCGAGAAGAAACCGCTCTTCCACTTCATGCCAGGGACGACCGCGATCTCATTCGGCTCGGTCGGCTGCAATCTCAAGTGCATGCACTGCCAGAACTACTCCATCTCGAGAGCGTCGCCATCGGAGCAGTCGTTGACACATGTCACTCCGGAGGACGTTGTTAGGTACGCGCGCGACGCTGGCGCGAAGTCGGTTTCATGGACATATAACGAGCCAACCATTTGGCACGAGTTCACGACTGAGGCATCCATAGTTGCCCATGCCGCGGGTTTGAAGACGAGCTACGTCACCAATGGTTACATCTCGGAACAGCCTTTGGAGGAGCTGAAGGGTGTGATCGACGCGATGAACATCGACGTCAAGGCCTTCAGAGAAGGATTCTACAAGAACGTGTGTGGTGGGAAACTCGCTCCTGTTCTTAGCACGTGTCAGACTGCTTTGGGGTTGGGCATCCACGTAGAACTGACGTATCTTGTCATCCCGGGCTACAACGATTCGGAGGGGGAGATCGGGGATTTCTCGTCGTGGGTCAGAGATAGTCTGGACAGGTCTGTTCCAGTCCATTTCTCGGCATTCCATCCCGATTTCAAGCTCACGGATGCGCACAGGACTCCCATGAGCACAATGAACCGTGCTTATGAGGTTGCTACGAAGGCGGGTCTGGATTTCGTGTACATAGGTAATGTGCACGCTGGAGACAAGGACAACACGCGCTGTCCTAAGTGCGACCACTTAGCTATCAGAAGGGAAGGATTCGTTGTCGAGCGCATTACATCTGATGGTGGTAACTGCGCAAGATGCGGCACGCCTCTGAACCTGATAGTCTAAAGCACTCTGAAGGTGCCTACTTGACAACTGCACTCATTTCCGAGATTTGTAACCGTCTCGAGAAAGAATACGGCAACCCCGACTGGTGGACCGCCGAGACGCCATTCGAAGTGGCGGTTGGTGCCATTCTGACACAGAGGACGTCATGGAGGAACGTGGAGGTTGCCATCGAGGCGTTGAAGAACGCAGGCCTCTTGACCCCTGCCAGGCTGATAGCAGCACGAAGGGAAGAGGTGGAACGTCTCATCAGGCCGTCTGGGTTCTACAAACAGAAGGCGGCCTATCTCTTGGAGTTCGCCTCGTTCATAGAGCAGGAGCATCACGGCGACATCATAGGCCTTTCCAGCATGCCCGTCAACGAACTCCGCAGAGAGCTGCTGAGATTGCCAGGCATAGGTCCAGAGACCGCTGATGCCATACTACTGTATGCGCTCGAATTGCCAAGCTTCGTTGTTGACGCATACACCATGAGACTTCTGCGCAGGATCGGCGTGGATGTCGACGGAGGTTATGATTCAGTGAAGGAGAGTTTCGAGAATGCTATTGGCGTTGATTGTCAGAGGATGGCCAGGGTCCACGCCATAGTCGTCATCCACTGCAAGAATAGGTGCAAGCCTGTTCCGTTGTGCAAAGGCTGTCCGTTCACCGGATTATGCGCCTCAGAAGCTAAAGAATAGAAACAGGAAGTTGCCAACCACCGCTGTCAGGATGAGGCCTGCCAGCATCGGCACTATGAACGGAATCTTGGGGGTGACCCATACCCTTGAGACGCCCCTCTCACTCAGTCTTGCCAGTTCGAGTTTGAGGTCTTCCTCGACCTTAGGCCTTGTGTAGAACACGTGGCTGCCGTTCACTATCCTCTCCATCAACCAGACATGTTCGTCTGCTATAACGTCTATTGGCATCCGATACCCTACGAAGATCTGAGGGAACTTCAAATCTCCTCTTGCCAGGTTCATGACAAGGAACACTATTGGCAGGAATACCACGAGTATGGCAGCGTTCACGAGCACGGCGAGAGCGAATGGGAAAAAGGTCTGCAGGGCTTCACTTCCCGCTATGAGTGGAAGTCCGGCGATCATGGGATAGACGGGGAAGAGGACCGCTAGAGCGATCAAGGCTTTGGCATCCGCCCCTCCTCGGATCATATCTAGCATGTACAAGACGACGACCACTATCATCACGATTGGGATTGCCAGGAGATGCCGGAAGTACTCGTCATCCGCCCAGGTCATGCCGAGAGCCACCGTGGCAACAACGGCCACGCCGTACTTCAGCAAGGGCGAATACCTCGACAATGCGGAATCGCCATCAGAATCCAAGAATACGTCAGAGAGGATTGCGAGGATGGGAATCATGATAAGTAGAAATTCCACCGGTGCCTCGTCGATGACGACCCTGATTGGGAGTATCGCGACTCCGATGACGGAGAGTGCGATCCAAGAGGCATTTGAGACGCGCCGCGTTCTAAGGTCCAGTACCGAGGCGTAACCAAGAATCGCAGTGGCGACTGCCAGTTGAAGAACTGCGAGTCCCTCCTGCGGGGTCATGCGGAATGATTAAAATTGACGTACTTAATGAATTCGCGGGTATGGGACGGCCGGTCCGACGCGGTATGCGGTGGCCCGACTCAATCGCAGAGGTCGAGACCCAGGCCCTGCGCAATGCCAACAGCTATGTTGTATTCCGACAGGCTCAATGGGCAGGATATCTCGTCAAATCGCCTCGCTTTGTGAGCTGGCCTGTATTGCCCCATCACGTTGACCTTCACTCCATCGAGGTTCTCTGCTATCCAGGTCAGTGCCGGTCGCGTACAGCATTCGATGTGTGAGGGCAGGACGAGGTGACGTACAATCACCTCCGCCTGGTTCCGTGCAAGTAGGTGATTCCGTTTGATGACCGCCATGTACTGGTCAACGTTGGAGAGTCTCTTTGCGCATTCATCGTTGCCATACTTGAAATCCGTAAGATATACATCGATTACCCCATCCAGGAGCTGCATGGCTTGTCTTGTCAGGTACATGTTGGAATTCCATATCTGCGGCAGATTCGCCTCACACCTCGAGAGCGTCTCTAAAATGAACGGGAGGTTGGGCGTTGGGTCTCCCCCGACCCAATTAACGTTAACGGAGCGCGGATGACCTACATCATGGCGCGATCCGCCCATGGTAATGCCTGCCCTCTGCTCGATCCTTTCCGAAAGGAGTTCTGGAGGGATAGTCCTTCCTGACATTGGGTCTGTGGATATATCGTGGTTCTGGCAGTATACGCAGTCAAAGGTACACCCTGAGAAGAAGATGGTATGGGACGGTGTCAACTCAGGCTCTTCGCCCATGTGCAGAAACTCACTCGAAACCTTGGGTTCCAACACTCCACAATGGCCTGCCAATCCCGAATTCCTATCGACATGACAGGTGCGCTCACAGAAGGCGCAGTCGTTCAACATGCGCCTGGCCAGCTCCATCTTCAGATTCAATAGAGAGGTCTTGCCTGCCTGCATCTCGTTGGACATGGCGCTTGCGTGTATCTCCCAAAGTGACTCAGTATCCTGTCTCAGGTCAACATCGACCATTATGCGCTTGGAGAGGAGGTATCTCGCTTCCGCTTCTCCGTCTAGTATCTGCCAGTATCGGAGAAGCGGGTCTTTTTTCATGCCGTCCATACTTGTCTCTGCGCACATTTAATATTTGCATATACTCTGCTGATTTCGGATGGCACATTCATCGTTCGAGAACCTTCCCGATATGTGGAGGGAGGCCTACGATCTCGTCGCCCAGGTACCGAGTGGAATGGTGACCACCTATGGCGAGGTCGCAAAGGCGCTCGGCGACCCCATCGCGGCGCGGTTCGTAGGGCTGGCGATGAGTATGAACACGAACACCAGGAGAGTTCCGTGCAGACGGGTCATCAGGTCCGATGGCGGAATCGGTGGCTACTCGAGCCCCGACGGGGTGGATGAGAAGGCTGATCTGCTGAGGAACGAAGGATTGGCGATTCGCAATGGACGTGTGCAGGACTTCCAGAACCATCTATTCGTGGACTTTCGTTCGTCCCGGCCATTGGAGGCTCTCAGGAAGAGGCAGGACGCCTTGCGGACGCATGTCAATATCCCCACATTTGACATAGCTTTCTCGAGCGTTGCTGGCGTAGATGTGTCATACGACAAGGACAGAGCGTACGCCTCTGTGGTTGTGTTCGACGCGAAGACGAGTGAGGTCAGAGAGAGCCTGCACGCAGTCTCGGAGGCGAGATTTCCTTACATACCGTCTTACCTCGCGTTTCGTGAATTGCCGATAGTGTCACGGTTGATGAACACTCTGGATGACGACATAGTCGTCATGTTCGACGGCCACGGGATTCTCCACCCGAAGCATTTCGGCATCGCTAGTCATGCTGGGGTGGTTTTCGACCTGCCGACCATTGGCGTTGCCAAGAGGCTGCTGCATGGAGTGGCGACGGGTCCGACCCGCCGTGGTGCGCGCGCAATCGAAGTGGATGGAGCTGTGTGTGGATACTCGTTCTCGAACCGTCGAAGGCGGCCGATATTCGTTTCACCGGGGCACGGCGTGTCGCCTAAGCAGGCACTTTCTACTGTGCGGAAGTTCTCCATCCATCGTGTTCCCGAGCCCACTAGGATAGCGCATGCGCGTGCCAACGCCGAGCGTCGTTCGGCAACCAACAAATAGCCAGAGAACATGGTCGTGTTGTTCAAATGAGAATCTGCGTATTTGGCGCGGGATCGATGGGCAGTGCTCTCGGAGGACTGCTCGCCGAAGGCCACGAAGTCGTTCTGGTCGGTCGGAAAGCCAATGTTGATCGCGTGCGTCAGGACGGTCTGCGGCTCCAAGGAGCGGTCAATAAGGAGGTCATGATAGATGCCAGAGAGACCGTTTCAGACATAGACCCTCCGGACCTGCTAGTAATCGCCACAAAAGCGTACTCGACTCAGTCCGTCATCGAGGCGTGCAGGGATTGGGTGGCCAGTGACACGATAGTCCTGACGCTTCAGAACGGTTTGGGCAACCTCGAGAAGCTGCGTGACTGGAGAGGGGCACAGGCAATCGGCGGGACAACCACGATGGGTGCGCTGTTGATAGAGCCTGGCGTGGTCGATGTGGCAAGCCTTGGCAGCACGTTCATTGGAGCAGATGTAGATCCGGAAACCGCCGAGGCTCTTGCGTCAATGTTCGCCGCCGCTGGAATGCCCACGAAAGTCACAGTGGACATACAGGCGGAGTTGTGGGCCAAGGCGACCATCAATGCCTGTATCAACCCGATGACTGCTATTCTCAGGGTCGCCAATGGTGAGATCGCCAGGGTCGAAGCCCTGTCGATGCTTGTACGGGACATTAGCCAGGAATGCGAGGCTGTTGCGGACGCATGCGGGATAAGGCTGCCGTACGAATCGATGTATCAGCAGGCTATGGTCGTCGCCAAGAATACGGCGTCGAACAGGTCAAGCATGCTACGCGATATCGAACTGGGTCGGAGGACGGAGATACAGAGCATAAACGGGCACATCTGCCGAGCAGGGCTTCACGCGCGCGTTCCAACGCCCATCAACAACGCTCTGGTAGCTCTGGTCGAATCTCTGGGGGATCACCAGGGCGGAGAAAGGTTAATATCGTAACATTGTACTCTTTGAGCCTGGTGAAGAGATGGTAGATGTGAAAGAACTGGCTGCGAATGCCAAGATTTTGAGGAAGAAGGGACTGAGCGTCCGTGAGGTCGCGGATGAACTACACCTTTCCGTTGACACTGTTAATTACCTCGTGGAGTATGGCCCCGAAGGGCTTCCCCCATCAGACGTCAAGATCGGATGGCGTTCTGTTGGCGTGTCTGGATACAGGGTGGGCCTTATGGCTGAGTTGATGGCCGACATCGCCATTGAGGAACTAGCAAAGCAGGACCAGGATGCGGAGGTCGTTCTGGGGATTTCGATAAACGGGATTCCGTTCTCCACCAAATTGTCCGAGGTACTCGGGATAGACATTGGTGTCTACCGCCCGCATTCGGAGAGTCAGAGCGGCGGGGCTTTCAGCTCCAACTACGCTTCCGTGGGCAATGGGAAGAAGATAATAATCGTCGACGATGTCCTGAGCACTGGCGCGACGATAAAGGGTGCCATAACGGACATCAAGGAGGCCGGAGGCGTACCCGTGTTGGCCCTGGTGCTCGTCAACAAGAGCAGCCTCAACGAGATAGACGGCGTGCCCCTGAGAGGCCTCATCAGAGCGAGGTCATTGGGAGGTACAATCCTCGGCGGAGGGGGAAAGAATAGTTTCCCGTACAGCTAGACTCTCTTGGCAGCGGTTCTGAGCGCCTCGACCACAGGCATTGATTTACCGAGGATCATGCGCTCTATCGCGCCTCCGCCAGTGCTTATGTATGAGAACCTGTCGGTCATGCCCATCTTGTTGGCTGCCGCTCCGGAATGACCCCCGCCTATCACGGAGAACGCATCAGCCGCCGCAATCGCCTCAAAGACCTCACGGGTCCCCTTTGAGAAGTCCTCGAGTTCGTATACTCCCGGTGGACCTGAGAGTAGTATGGTCCTTGACCGTAGTATGATCTCCCTGAAGGCCGAGATGGTTTTGGACCCGATGTCCATTATCGCAGCGTCATCAGGCATATCGTCCAAATCATACTCCTTCCGGATCCCATCGGCAGCAACGGCCCCATCGAGCGGCAGTGTGATCTTCCTGGCGTGTTTTCTGACCAGTTCCTTCGCCCCTTCCCGAGTGCTCTCAGACAGGTCTCTCAGGGCGATCCGCTCGGTTCCCGAACCGACTTTCTTCCCAAGGATCATCTGGTACGCGAAACCCGCCAATCCCGCCACGAGTATGTTGTCCACATGGTCGGACTCCGCCAGCTTTCTGATCACGGAGAGGGCGTCGACGAACTTGGTGCCTCCGAAGATGAATGTTGAAGGCCTTGTTGGATTCTGAACGACATCTGACATGGCCCTCATTTCCTTCTCCATCAACCTGCCAGCCGCGGAGGGAAGCACAGCGGTGAATCCTATCAGAGATGCATGGGACCTGTGGGATGACGCGAATGCGTCATTGACGAACAGGTCGAAGTGGGGTGCGAGAGCGGAAACCATGTCAGACGACGCGTGCTCACCAGGCGACTTCTTCAACTGCTCACCGGAGAAGTTACGGACGTTCTGCATGAGCAAGCACTCCCCGTCTCCGAGCGAGTCTATCGAGGCGATTGCCCGGTCGCCGAAGATGTCATTCACGTACCTTATCTTCCTGCCAGTGTACGCACTGAGGTAGTCAGCATGTTCATTGAGCGTGATGAAATCGTAGTCTCCGGGTCTACCTTGGTGGGCGAGCACGGCCAATCGTCCTCCTCTGTCGATCAGCTCCCTCACAGTCGGCACCGCCGAAGCTATCTTGGAGCCGTCCTCGATTCGGAGTGAGACTTCGTCAATCGGCGAATTGATGTCGACCCTGAGAAGCACCCTACGCCCTCTTATGTCGAAGTCGTCAAGCGTCAGGAATCCGAGCGACGACCCAGACGACGAAGGGTCTCCGTCACCGTCGCCTGAATCACCAATGTCGTTCGCGCCTTCCGGTCTGCTATTCGTCATCCCAGCCCCCAATTCAGCTATTCCGGTTGGTTACGGCGTCGAAACGCCGACAACTACTGGAATGGGAATAGCATATAAATCATTGACGAAGCCTGTCCGGACTCGCCAGGCACGCAAAGTATTTTGAAGCGGTAGAGTGATTGGTGATTACTAGCATGAACAGGCAGGTCTGTTTCTCCAGCTACTGTTTGCCAGGATGTGTCTGAATTGAAGGCCACCGAGATAAGTAGGCTGCTCGTGAAGGATGTTATGGGCACCCCAAGAATGACTGTGAACAAAGGGGAGACGGTTTCCGATGTCATCTCGAGGATGAAGAAGGGACGCGTCAGGGAGATACCCGTTCTTGAGAACGGCAAGCCCCTCGGCCTTGTGAGTTATTACTCTCTGTTGTCACGGAGGAACCTCCCACTATCGGCCAAAGTGGAGCACATAATGGTACCGTGCCCAAGGCTGGAAGAGGACATGACGATAATCAGCGCCGCAGAGGAGCTTATGTCGACCGGTGTAAGAGGCGCTCCTGTAGTCCGGAACAACAAGCTCGTCGGCTTCGTGTCGAGGACAGATATCATCCGTGTCCTCTCAGACATGGACGAGCTCAAGGGGATGAGGGTGGACTCATTGATGAGCAAGACCCCCGTCTCGGTGACCAAGGAAGAGCCGGTCAGGAAGGCCCAGATTCTGATGAAGGGGCTCAATGAGAAGACTCTGCCAGTCATCGATGAGGAAGTGAACCTCATTGGCGCGATAGGGATGACTGAGATCATGGACGTCGTCTGGTCCCCTCGGGCCTCGAAGCCGCCAAACGAAGTGAGAGGTGCCAGAGAGCCCGCTGATGTCAGAGTCGGGAGTGTCATGAACCGGAACCCAGTGAACGTGGCACGGGATGACACTCTGAGCAAGGCGATCTCGATTATGATGTCCAAGAACCTGTCGACCGTCTTCGTCTCGGACGAGGGCAAGCTCGTCGGCGTGATATCTCAGACAGATATCATGGAGCACGTCATCAGCCTCAGGCCACAAGAGGGGGTCCATGTGCAGATTACCGGACTGGACGCCGAGGATCCAGAGGTGTACGAGACGATGTACGAGCTAATCGGCAAGTCGATGAAGCGTATCGACAAGATCCAGTCACCGAAGGTGTTCTCTGTGCACGTGACTGCCTACCACCAGGACGGGCTCAAGAACAAGTACAGCATAGGCGCCAGGTTGACGACCGACAAAGGTATGCACTACTCAAAAGGAAGCGACTGGAATCTTTTCAGGTCGCTGGATACCGTGCTCGACATGATGGAGAAGAACATCAGGAAGGACCACGAGAAACAGCTGGCGGCCCGTAAGAGGAAGACAAATCTATAGGTCCCAGTACTCGGACGCGTTCCTGGCGCACCTTTCGATCATGCCTCTGCCGAGGCAACTGTTGTCCATGATGTCGGTGAACTCAAGGGGGAAATCGACCCCGTCCATTGCTCCGACGATGGCCGCGACGACCTCTGATAGTGCGGGCACATCGTATCCGCCTTCCAGGAAGAATGAAATGCGATTCCCGCATTCCTCGGAGACCTTCAGCAGCTCTTTTGCAGTCCTAAGATGGGCGTCCGATGAGAGGCTGAGCGAAGCAAGTGGGTCCCTGTAGTGGCCGTCTCCTCCAAAAGACACGAGTATCGCGTCCGGTTTGAACTGCTTCAGGATCGGTACGATGACTTTCGAGTACGCGAGATCGTATGTGGAATCACCGCATCCAGCTGCGAACGGCAGATTGATGTTGAACCCTTCCCCGTCGCCCTTTCCTAGAAACTCCACGCTCCCGGTCCCTGGGAATATGCCAGACTGGTGAGTCGATAAGTACAGGACTTCAGCGCGCTCCCCGAACACGTGTTCAGTCCCGTTGCCGTGATGGACGTCCATGTCTACTATCGCGATTTTGCCGTCACCTTCTCTTAGGAGGTGTTCTGCGGCGATCGCGATGTTGTTGAAGTAGCAGAACCCCATGCCGTAGTCTGGCCCGGCGTGATGGCCCGGTGGTCTGGTGAGCGCAAAAGTCGCGGTCCCCTTCTCCCTCGAATGAACCGCAGCGTCTATACCACACTGAGCGGAGAGGACGGCTATTTCGTAGGTTTCGGGGTGGATCGCAGTCTCCATCGTGAGGCCGCCTTCGTCACAATCCTCTATGAGTTTGATGTAGCCCTCTTCATGGACCAGTCTGAGGTTGGCTGGGTCAACGATTTCAGATGTAACGACATCATTCCAGAGATTGTGCTGTCTGAGCTTCCTGACTATGCCTCTCAGACGTTCTGGAGATTCAGGGTGGAACGGTGTCTGTACGTGGTCGCAGAACCGTTCGTTGAAGAATATCGCCACGTCTACTTGAATTGGATTGGCGTAGATAAGCGTTTTCTATTCAGTATCCATCTCCGTCACAACATTTTTATTCGAAATACGCGTATTTTATGCCGGAGAATGCAATGTCCGCCGTGGAGATGACCTACTTCGAGCGACCTGGGAAGAAGAACACTGAGGAACTCATGGATGCAGTGTCGCTATGTCTGGATAGAACAGGGATAAAGACAATTGTGATTGCCAGCAACTCAGGGGAGACGGCATTGAAGGCGATCGAGAGATGGTCTGATCCGTGTTCGAATATCGTTGTTGTGACATCGCATGCGGGCTTCTCGGGCGAGGGCATGTTGGACATGGATTCCGGCAATGAGGCGAAGATCGAACGCTCGGGTGCCAAGCTGGTTAGGGCTTCTCACGTACTGTCTGGTATTGAGAGGTCTTTCACGAAGAAGTTCGGAGGGGTTTCCAGAGTCGAGGTCGTGTCAGAGACCCTGCGCACACTCTTCGGACAGGGAATGAAGGTCTGCGTAGAGATTACTGTGATAGCCGCAGACAGCGGAGCCATCAGATGCGGCGATGAGGAGATTGTCGTGATCGGTGGGACCGGAGAAGGAGCGGACACGGCCTGCGTCGTCAGACCAGCACATGCCAATGATTTCTTCAAGTTCGAGATAAGAGAGATAATCGCAATGCCTAGGCAGAAGCGCGGGTGAAGATAAGAATAAGACAATATGAGTCATATGGTGTTGTCATGGACGCTTCAGACATAATCCTGCTGTGCGTCACGATTCTCATCGTGATTGTCGTGTTCTATATGAGTGCGGCTATCGTGGCTCAGGACTGGGCTATGACTCCGCCCTATTTCTTGCGATTGCTGGCCGTCTCTTTGGTCTTCGCTTTTGTGGTGCCCATGGTGAGTGATTTGGGCAGAGACCAAGGACTCGCGAACCTCATGCTGTTGCTGTCGTTCGTGTTCCTCATCGTGGTTGTGCGGTTCGTGATGGTCGAAGAGCTCGCCGTCCCTGACGACTGGCTTGCATCGATAGTCATATCGCTGATAGGTGTGTCGCTGATATTCATTATCGAGGCGCTCTCAGACCATCTCTTCGACCTAGGACTGCCCTCTGTTGTCTAGATGGCGATAAGCTCCTTCGGGCAGGACGTGAGGACCTGGCAACCCCTCTTCGTGACGAGGATATCATCCTCTATTCTCACCCCGCCGTATCCCTTGATGTAGATGCCAGGTTCAACCGTGAGGACCATTCCCTCCCTGAGGGTCATGTCTCTCGCCGACGATATTGATCCAGGGTCATGTACTGATATGCCAAGACCATGGCCCGTGCTGTGAATGAACCGTCCCCTAAACTCGCTTCCGTCTATGATGGTCCTAGCAGCTCCGTCAACTGTCGCCCCGCTCGCGCCATCGGAGATTGCGTCGATAGCGGCCTCCTGAGCTCTTAGGACTGTCTCATGCATCTTCAGCTGTCGCCTTGTTGCCGAGCCACACACGAAGGTCCGCGTCATATCTGAGACATAACGTCTATATGACGCGCCGAAGTCGAACAGGGCGAACTGTCCGTTCTTCAATCGTCTCGTCGACGAAGGTGAGTAGTGGGGTTCCGCACTCTTGGATCCGAATGCAACGACCGAGTTAAAGGCGGTGGCGGCCGCACCGAGTCTCATCATACGATAACACAATTCCGCCGCAACCTCGGTCTCCGTCATACCCTCTTCGACAATCTCAGGTATCGCCTCGCCCGTTCTCGAGGCTATCGAGCACGCCTTCCTGGTCCTGGCAAGCTCGTCCGGCTGTTTGATCATGCGACATTTGTATAGCTCATGTGACACGTCCACCAGTTTCGCTCCCTTCGAGGCCTTCTTGATTTTCTTTTGATTGGAGACGGTGAGCTCGCTTGAGTTTATGCCGATGGTGGAGAATCGTGAGAGTTTCCTGGTCATCAATCTCATGGACTCTTGCCCGTTTTCGAAGGCGGTCGTCTTGACTCCTGCTTCAGAGGCACTTAGGGCCTCCAGTTCCGAAGTGAGAACCTCAGTTCTCTTAGGCTCTACTATTGCCACACAGCCCTCGAAGAGTCCGTTCACAATTCCGGTGGCGTAGAAGAAGCACGAGTCCAGGTTTGGCTCAACAGCGTTCATTAGAACGACTGCATCGATATCGTCCTTCATGTTCGAGAATATGGCCTTCTCCCTGGTTGCCAAGAGATCACGCGCTTGGAATGACACTGAGCATATAAAGAAATGATGCGGCTCATGCGCCTATCCAAATCGACCCTGTGATCTTCTTTATGGCCGATATCGCGGACATCGCTGCCAAGTAGCTCGTCTTGGGGTTCCTAGGTGAAGGCAGGTTCCTGGTGATCACGTCAAGCTCACCGAATCGTCCTCTGGCCTGCAGATGGTGCTCGTTCGTCCTGACCTGGGGATCGCAGACTATCTTGATTCTGGTCTTTTCGAAGCCTATTCCAGCGAGTGCGATTGTCGCCGCCACGTTGATGTTCTGCGGGAAGTGTTTGACCGCCTCCCGCGCCGACCCTTCGAACAGCTCCGTCCTAACCCGGACTTCCGACGGGATGATTCCCCTGGAAGCCAGGTACTGGTTGTCTCCGAAAGCCGATGGGGGCTTGGTCGTGGTGAGCAGGACCTCCTCCATCTCTTCCAGTATAGCTGCGGATAAGGCGTCGATTCCGCCCACAGCTCCGCTTGGAACATACACTTTCGCACCTTTGCGCTTCGCAAGTCTGAAAGCATCAGCCTGGAATTCCTCGTCATGCAACACGCCGACGCTCATGATTAGGACGTCAACCCCGGCGGACAGGGCCAACGGTACATAGTGTCGCGCGGCCTCCTGGCTCGCGGCCTCAACGACTAGCTCAATGTCGTTCATTATCGGTACGATGTCAGGGACATAGCACACCTTCGTGAGCTTCTCCTGCAGCCTGGTTGCGCATTCCTGAGACCTATCAGTCAGGTACACCGTGTCTACGTTGGAGACGTTCTCCATCCCCCGCGCGATTGCTGCGCCGATGGCGCCGCAACCAATGACGCATATATTCACGGTGAATTGATTGTGAAGCTCAATATAAATCCTTGCTCCCCTACTTGACATTGGCATGGATACTCTCAATCTGCCTTCCCTTTTCTCCGCATGCTTTTTCTCTGAGAGCGCACATGTTCGTTCGGCTAAAGGGCCTTGGAGTATGAGCGACCGTTCACAGGTCACGAGATGAACCGCGATTGTGGTTGCACACTGAACCCCACCACCAGGAATATAATTTGATAGGGTG
Organism: Thermoplasmata archaeon; assembly: GCA_035529455.1. GTDB lineage: Archaea > Thermoplasmatota > Thermoplasmata > UBA10834 > UBA10834 > UBA10834. The sequence goes on along the minus strand of DATKWQ010000063.1, from coordinate 49,387 downwards.
TATATAATCATAGGTTGGTAGGAGATGAGTAATCGCCGGTCAGCGAAATCGACTGAGAGAAAGGCCAAGGAGGTGAATTCCCTCCTGACGCGTTCATATGGCCTCAAGAAGAGGTCCGGCGACGAAGATCCAGTTGACACACTTGTGGAGACGATACTCTCGCAGAACACGACTGACGTGAACTCCGGCAGGGCGTTCTCCGCTCTCAAGCACCGATACCCCGACTGGGAAGAGATGATCGACGTGCCCCCCGAGACTGTGGCAGCCATCATACGTTCAGGAGGCCTCGCTGAGATCAAGGCGAAGAGGATTATTGGGGCGTTGAGGCGGCTGAAGTCAGAGCATGGGAAGATCACATTGGACTTCATTGTGGGCATGACACCAGAGGAGGCCGAGGCATGGCTCGCTTCCATTGATGGCGTCGGTCCGAAGACAGCCGCCATCGTCCTCCTATTCTCTTTTGGAATGCCCGCGTTTCCTGTTGACACTCATGTTTTCAGGGTGTCGAAGCGCCTCGGCCTTGTCGACGACCGCTCTTCCAGAGAGGGCGCCCAGAAGGAGCTCAGTCGTCTCGTTCATCCGAGTGCGTACTACAGCATGCATCTCAATCTCATAGAACATGGCCGGCGAACATGCAGGCCAAGGACACCACTGTGCAAGGACTGTATCCTGTCAGAGTTGTGCAACCACAATCGCGACAGTCCAAAGGCACAGGCTTGATATACCGACAACGGTTCTGTAAGGTCGATGAGGTATCGCCTGCTGGATCATACTGCCGATGCACTGATCGAGTCGTACGGCGAAACGCTCTCAGAGCGGTTCGCGAACGCTGCCTACGCGATGTTCGACCAGATCACCGACGCGAGCGTCGTGCGCCCCGTCGGCGAAATCACTATCTCCATCGAGGCGGATACGAATGAGAGGTTGTTGGTCGATTTCCTTCAAGAGCTGCTGTATCTCCACGACACGCAGAATCTAGTCTTTGGTGAGTTCGAAGTCCATATTCGAAATGGGTCGTTGGAAGCAGTTGCGAGGGGTGAGGAATTCGATCAGTCTCGTCATCAGAAGAGAGCGGTGGTCAAGGGTGTAACGTACCACGGTCTGAATATTGACGATGAACAGCGCCGGATAGTCGTTCTGTTGGATGTCTGAGGTGTCAGTCTATGAAATCATCGGCGAAGTCACATCCGATTCAGGGTCTAGTGAAGTATCACGGGCTCAAGAATGAGAAGCTGAGAATACCATTCCATGACTCAATATCAGTGGCCACTAAGCCCACTGAGACGCACACAACAGTGGAGTTCGGCGACTTCGAGGAAGACACGGCGTCGGTCGATGGGGCGTCCATGTCAGGTGTGGGACTTGAGAGGATACTGGCGGTTGTTGACGAGATTCGGGCAAGGAGCGGTGTCACCGAGAGGTTCAAGATGGAGTCGCGGAACAACTTCCCTTCGAACATCGGCCTGGGGGCATCAGCGTCGGGCTTTGCGGCGCTTGCGGTAGCCGCATGCGACGCGGCAGGCCTCGAATTGTCGCTTGAGGAGATATCAACAATAGCCAGAAGAGGCGCGGGCTCCGCTGCGAGATCGGTGACCGGCGCGTTCTCTCTGTGGACGACGGGCCATGACGATGAGGATTCATTCTCCCATCAGATAGCGTCGGAGGACTTCCAGATGGGGATAGTCGTCGCGCTGGTTCCCGCATACAAATCAACAGATGACGCCCACAGGGACGTCATCGGGTCACCGTTCTTCCATTCTCGATTGGCATATGTGCATGGCGCCCTCGCCGAGATGAAGAGTGCCATCAAGCGAAGGGATATTCAACGGATAGGGGAGATCGCGGAGAAGGACTCCCTCATACTCCACGGCATCACGATGACGGGCACAGATGAGCTGATACTGTGGCGCCCGGAGACCGTGAAGGTCATTCTGGAAGTCAAGAAAATGAGATCTGAAGGGGTGCCAGCGCACTTCTCGATCGACACAGGCGCGACTGTCTACATCAACACAGATATGGACAATGCAGGCATCGTTGAGGAGAGAATCAAATCACTAGGCATGGGAACAATGAGATGTGGCGTCGGAGGGGCAGCGAGGCTCACGGACGAGCACTTGTTCTAGCGCTTGTTCTGTCTGACGTTTCGCTGCATTTGTATGGCCTGGTCCATCGATATCTCCCCTACTGCGACCATAATCGCTAGCTCCTTTGACACGGTCAATTGCCCTTCACTTTGGACGCGGCTAAGCCTCTGAGTGTTACGTATCTCTCCTGGTCCAGGTGCTATGTTCTGCCTCTTCCGAGGCAGGTGTCCCGGGGGGGTGAGCGCTATCTCGACAGCTGCGTCCTCATCAGGCGTCTTTGACCGCTTTGTCGTGTTGCTCTCATCGACGAATTCGCCCACATATCCCAAGTCCCACAATGCGTTGAATATCCTGTTCCGGTTTGTGCGGTCACCATTGCCCAGCCTTATTGTTACGCGCGACGGATTGTATCTGCTAATGAGCTGTTCGACTATGGTCCCGACATCCTCCGGGGTTGGTGCCAGCGTCCGCGTCAGGACCAGGCCGTTCGAGAGGATGGCGATTCCAGGCCTGTGACCAGGGTCTATGCCTATCAATAGGTCGGAGATGACTCTTTCGCCGGCCAAGAAGCTCTTGACTTTGGTGACCACGACTTCGGGGTCTGCGTCGGTTAACACGTTGTCGAACGGCACCAGATGCCTCTCCTCTTCCGATGTCACTACGACGGATATGTTCGCGGGGAGAGGTTCGAAGAAACACAGCGAGACTGGCTGCAACCCTTCCTCGCGAAGAGCTGTCAGCATCTCATAGTATGTGCTCGGGTTCTCCGTCATAACGCCGACAGCTTTCATCATGTGGCAATTCGTATCATGCGAGATAAATTCTCTGCATTCAGCCCTTCCGTTTGAATCCGCCAAAACGGGTCCTCTTCCGGTCAGTCTTGCCGTATTTGCCAACGGAATCGGTGAACTCGCGTATGAGTCCCTTCTGCTCCGAGGTCAGCTTAGTAGGCGTGACCAGCTGGACGGCGACGAATTCGTCCCCGTCGCCATACCCTCTAAGGTCGGGCATGCCCTTGCCCTTAAGCCGGAAGACCGTACCCGTCTGCGTCCCCTGCGGTATCTTGACGAGAGCCGCCCCATTGAGCGTAGGCACCTCTATCTCGGCTCCCAGCGCGGCCTCTCCGAATGAGATTGGCACCTCGATGTACAGGTTTCTGCCGTCTCGGTCGAATACATCATGGGGTGCGATGTGAATGACTATGTACAAGTCTCCAGGTGGTCCGCCGTTCGCGCTCGCCTCTCCGGCGCCCCGTATCCTGAGTCTCATACCTTCCTCCGCGCCTTTGGGAACGGAGACTTTTATCTTGCTGGTGACCTTCGTGTGGCCAGCGCCTCCACAGGTAGTGCACGGTTTGACGATCTGCCTTCCCGCGCCCCTGCAAGTCGGGCAATGGGATATCGAGACGAAGCTGGTGTTCCCTCTCTTCTGCCCTCTTTGCACCTGCCCGGCTCCCTTGCACGTCGGACAGGCCCTGATGTCCTCGGCTTTCGCTCCCTGGCCTTTGCAGGTCTTGCATTGAACACTGTGTGGGATATTCAGCTCCTTCTCGATGCCTTTGGCGACCTCCTCAAGCGATATCTCTATGTCATATCGAAGAGAATGGCCCTCTTGTGGCCCAGACCTCTGTCTTCCACCGAAGAACTGGTCGAATATGCTCCCGCCGAAACCGGAACCTGAGAATCCACCGAATATGTCGCTTATGTCCTCGAAGTGCGTGAAGTCGGACCAATCGAACCCTCCCTGTCTGAAGGTGCTTTCGACGCCAGCGTGGCCGTACTGGTCATAACGCGTGCGCTTCTCCTGGTCTGCGAGCACTTCGTATGCCTCAGAAAGGTCTTTGAACTTCTCCTCGGCCTCTTTGGGCTTGTCCTTGTTCTTATCCGGATGGTACTTCATCGCGAGCTTTCTGTACGCTTTCTTGATATCCTCGGCGCTGGCACCCTTTGAAAGGCCGAGGGTCTCGTAGTAATCTCGCTTCGAAGGCATCTAATGACCTCATGGTTCGATTGCCAGCAAAGGCTGCTGACTTCAGTCCAGGAAAGACAGGAAGATGATGAAAGAGGTTTTGGTATTAGAATGTCTACTTCTCGCCTTCCTCGTCGTCCATGATCTTGTACTCGGCGTCGACGTATCCCTTGTCAGAGTCCGATGGCTGGCTCGCCCCGTCATCGGAAGGCGGAGGGGCCTGTTGAGCCTGGCTCGCCGCTGATGCCTCGTAGACCTTCTTGCCCACCTCGAGCAGGACCTTGTCGAGTTCATCCGATTTTTGCTTGATCGCCGCTATGTCGCCAGACGACAGCACCGTCTTCAGCTCTTCCGTGAGAGCCATCACTTTCTCTTTGAGCTCCGAAGGTATCTTGTCCCCCATCTCCTCAAGGAGATGGCCGACCTCGTAAACCTTCGCCTCAGCCTTGTTCTTCGTATCGACCTCTTCCTTGCGCTTCAGGTCCTCGTCGGCATAGGTCTCGGCGTCTTTGACCATGCGCTCGATATCGCTGTCTCCCAGCTTCGTTGTCGCAGTTATGGTTATCTTCTGTTCCTTGCCAGTTCCGAGGTCCTTCGCCTTGACGTCGATTATGCCGTTGGCGTCTATGTCGAAGGTCACTTCGACCTGTGGCACGCCTCTTGGCGCTGGCGGTATGCCCATGAGGTGGAACCTGCCGAGGCTTACATTGTCGACTGACATCGGCCTCTCTCCCTGCTGAACATGGATCTCGACACTCGTCTGTCCGTCAGCCGCCGTCGAGAACACCTCGCTCTTACGCGTCGGGATAGTCGTGTTCCTTTCGATCAGTTTGTGGAACACTCCTCCGAGCGTCTCCACTCCCAAAGAGAGTGGGGTGACATCGAGTAGCAGTATGTCCTTCACGGTTCCTTCGATGACTCCTCCCTGAATGGCAGCCCCCATGGCCACGCATTCCATCGGGTCCACCCCGCGCTCTATCTTCTTGCCGACGACCTCCTCCACGAATCTCTGCACTATCGGCATTCGCGTCGGTCCTCCGACGAGTATGACCTTGTCTATCTGCTCGGGGCTGAGCTTCGCGTCATCCAGAGCCTGCTTCACGGGGCCTCTGCATCGTTCCACCGTCGGTTTCACGAGGTCCTCGAGCTTCGCCCTCGAGAGCTTCATGGCGAGATGTCTCGGGCCAGAGGCGTCCGCGGTCAGGTACGGCAGATTGATCTCGGTCTCCATCGTGGACGACAGTTCTATCTTCGCCTTCTCCGCAGCCTCCCTGATCCGCTGCACAGCCATCCTGTCCTTGGTGACGTCGATCCCGTGCTCCGAGTTGAATTCCTTCGCAATGAACTGCACCATGGAGTCGTCCATATCCGTCCCGCCGAGCTGTGTGTCCCCGTTCGTCGACACGACCTCGAAGACTCCGTCACCGAATTCCATGATCGTCACATCGAGAGTCCCGCCGCCGAGGTCGAAGACCATGATCTTCTGTTCCTTCTCGGATTTGTCAAGGCCATATGCCAGCGCAGCGGCCGTGGGCTCGTTGATTATCCTCACGACCTCCAACCCTGCGATCGTGCCCGCATCCTTCGTCGCCTGTCTCTGATTGTCGTTGAAGTATGCAGGGACCGTGATCACTACTTTCTTAACTGGCGCTCCAAGATGGATCTCGGCGTCCCGCTTGATCTTCTGCAGTATGAAAGCAGAGATCTGCTGAGGGGTGTACTCCTTGTCCTTGATCTTCACCCTGTAATCCGTCCCCATCTTGCGCTTTATCGCGAAGATGGTGTTCTCGGGGTTCGAGACCGCCTGCCTTCTCGCAGGCTCGCCGACGAGCATCTGTCCGTCCTTGGTGAATGCGACGTACGAAGGGAACGCTTTGCCGCCCAGGCTCGTCCCTTCCGCGCTTGGTATTATCACAGCTCTCCCGCCTTCGATCGTGGCAGCAGCAGAGTTGCTCGTGCCCAGATCGATGCCTATTATCTTCTCGCTAGACTCTGCCATATGTAGCCTCACTCCTCTTGTTGTTGTTAATCTCCTTCATAATCGTCATCAATATTGCCAGTCTCATTGCCTTTCGAGCCTCCACAAGAGACGTCTGTCGCGTTGTTCGACGCGCCCACAGACACCTTTACTCTCGCAGCTCGTATTACTTTTGGGCCTAGCATGTAGCCCTTCTGGAAGACTTCCAGGATCTGTCCATCCTCCTCATCTGTCGTCTCCTCCCGCATCAATGCCTCGTGCAGGAAGGGGTCGAACGGTCCCTCGGTGTCTATCTCCTTCATCCCGGAGCGTTGGAGGACTTGCATCAGCTGCTTCCGGATGCCTTCCAGCCCTGTCGCCTGTCCCTTAGCGTTGTTGTGTGTGCTCTCGATGGCCGTGTCAAGGGTATCGAGGATTGCCAGAAGGTCAACGATGACGCGCTCAGCGGCGAGTCTGGACCTCTCGGTCCACTCGCGCTCGACGCGTTTCTTGTAATTCTCGAACTCAGCCTGAGTCCTCTTCACGAGGTCTGTCAATTCCTCGATCCTCTTGTTCGTGGCAGCGGGCGCCGCTCGTTCATCGTATTCGTTCGCTTCGTCGTTGAGCGTCTGCTCCGCCCCTTTTGAGGGTAGGGAATCCTCTGTCTTGTCAGGCATTAGCTCTCACCTCCAGCCCGGGCACCACACATCGCGCTCGAGTCAGCGTGTATCATATTTGAAAGGAAATAAAGGGTTTGGCTGGACAGGTCCCGTCTAATCGAACCCGCCATCGCCCATGTCCGGCATCTGGGGTCCGCCCTTGCCGCCCGCGCCTCCCTTGGAGGCGATCACATCATCGATCCTGAGGATCATGACGGCGGCGTCTGTGGCAGAGCTGATGCCCTGCTTGCCGACCCGGAGCGGTTCCAAGACCTTCTCCTTCCTCATGTCGGTTATCTTGCCAGTGAATACGTTCACTCCGGCATTCTTCTTGCCGGCCTTGTGGGCCTTCCTTAGCTCGATGAGTATGTCGATCGGGTCGAGGCCTGCGTTCTCCGCCAGGGCAGTGGGAACTACTTCGAGGGCGCTCGCGAAAGCGTCGATCGCGATTTGCTCCCTTCCGCCTATCGATGCCGCATAGTCTCTCAGCCTGAGTGCGAGCTCTGTCGCCGTCGAGCCTCCGCCGGTCACGAGCTTGCCGTCCTCGACCGCCACAGACACAACGCTGATAGCGTCATTCAGCGACCGGTCTATCTCGTCGATCACATGCTCGGTGCCGCCCCTGATCAGTATTGATACCGCCTTGGGGTTCTTGCAGCCCGTTACGAAGGTCATCTTGTCATCGGCGATCTTCTGTTCCTCGACGAGGTTCGCCGTCCCTAGGTCTGCGGCTCTGAGGTCGTCCAGTTTCGTGACGAGGTTCGCACCGGTTGCCTTGGAGAGTTTTTCCATGTCGCTCTTCTTGACCCTTCTTACGGCGTATATACCGGCCTTGGCCAGATAGTGCTGCGCAAGGTCGTCGATGCCCTTCTGGCAGAACAGCACGTTCGCCCCGGATTTCTTGACGACATCGACCATCTTCCTGAGCATGTTCTCCTCTTCATCGAGGAAAGCGTGCAACTGGCTTGGATCAGTTATCTCGATCTTCGCGTCGATCTCGGTCTTCTTGACCTCCATGGCGGAATCGATGAGGGCGATCTTCCCCTTCTCGACTCTCTTCGGCATGCCCGTGTGGACGGCTTCCTTGTCGATGATTATGCCTGAAATCATCTGAGTGTCATCCATCGAACCGCCCTGCTTCTTGACGACTTGGATGTTGTCGTCGTCCACGACCCATGATCCACTGTCGGTCTTCTCGGCGACTGCGCTCACGGCGCCCACGGCGACCTTGGCCAGTAGATCCCTGGATGCGGACACGCTCTTGGATATCATCGCTGTCTTCGCGATGTCCGTCAGGACGTCCTTCTTGTCAGGTGTGACTGTTATGGCGAGTCCCTCTAGCAACTCGCGCGCCTTCTGGGCCGCCATTCTATAGCCACCAGATATTACGGTCGGGTGGACGTTCATCTCGATGAGCGCCTCGGCCTTCTTCAGCAGCTCACCAGCGAGTATGACTGCGGTAGTCGTGCCATCGCCGCATTCGTCGTCTTGGGTCTTGGCAACCTCGACCAGCATCTTGGCAGCTGGGTGCTCGACGTCGATCTCCTTCAAGATGGTCACGCCATCGTTCGTTATCACAACGTCTCCCATGCTGTCGACCAGCATTTTGTCCATGCCCCTCGGTCCGAGGGTGCTCCGAACGGAATCAGCGATTGCCCTCGCTGCTGATATGTTGTTGAACTGCGCGCCTTTACCTTTCTCTCTCTTCGTTCCTTCTTTCAGTATGAAAATCGGTGTCTGACCTATCATGTCATGCCTCCATTCCAACCGTTATGCGAACCCGGTTCCAGACGGTGTCCTCCCCGAGGTCCTATGCTTGTATATGCCAGAACTTCTATATAATCGTTATGCATGGGGTGCTCCCTCTTCGATGACAATCATTCGTCTAGGACATCGGACTCTGGGACATTCCAGATATGCTCGGAACGAACCGTGGACCAAGGGATCCGAGCATGTGACCACGATTTTTATATGAGGTATCGCTTTGCGCCAACACTGACATGAAAATCGTTCCCTATGTGGTCCTCGATCCGTGGATTCCGTTCCAGCATGGGATTCGGAAACGAGAGATATCCACCTTGATATCCGATTTGTCCAAGCGCTACGACCGTGTTTACATAGCCGACCATGACGGGATATTCAAGAACAAGCCGCAGCTCGACCTGGTGCAGCGCGTCTGTGACGAGATGCCCACTCTATACGAGGGCGGCGTCCGATTCTCGACCAACGTCATTGACATGCTGATAACTGGTGCTGAGAAAGCTGTAATTGGGACGGGGACTTTGGTCGACTTGTCCGAGCTCGGAGGAGCATTTAAGTTGTCCGAGAACATTACCTTCAAAGTAGACTTCCGGGATGGGATAGTGAGTTCTGACCCCGCAGTAGCGGGCAGGGCCATCTCTGACCTGTTACGGGATGTCGTTGAGATCGGCATCGATGAGATTGTCGTTCCCAGAGCACTTGCGGAGGAGGCGTCATCGGCTAAGTCGCGACTCGGGTTCACGCTCGGTGTGATTGCGCCGGCGTCTGAGCAGACGAGTCTGGAACCGCTCGGGGTCGACTACATCGTGTCGGAAGATCACGGGAGCCTGGTACAAGATGAGTGACCTACAGAGGAGCATCGCGGTGCTTTACAGGAGAAAGGGGAAAGAGACACTGACCGAAAGGGAATTCGTGTTCTCGGCATCGATGGATCTCAGATGGTTCTCCCCTAAGGATGCGCAGAAGCTTATGGATGCGGGCATCGCAGGCGGATATCTGAGGAAGATCGAAGGCAATCTCCTGCCAACATTCGACTTCGGCGAGTTCGAGGTGCCCATCGACTACAAGCCATCCGCTGAGATGCTCAAAGAGACCCGCAACAAGCCTCAGAGGGATCTGTTCTCGGAGATCATCGACACGATCTCCAGGTCGAAGTCGGTCTCGAAGCGAGAGGTCGTCTCCAGGGTCAACAAGAAGCAGGAGATGCTTGGCATCGATGTCGAGCCCGCTGCACTGCTGGTAGCCTGTGATTATGGCATCGATGTCGACGGCGCCTACATCGACAGGGCGGCGACCGAGGTGCTGAGCAGGGAATTCCACGGCGGCTGAAGACTGTCAGCTGGTCAGTTTTGCTTCGTCTTGATCAAGTCTGCCAGTGTCAGAGTTCCAGGCGCCGATGATGTGGCACGAGCCGTTACCTCGCCTGGCGTCCTCTCCTTGAGCACGATACCCAACTCCTTCTGCAGCTTCTTGATCAATTTCTCGTCCGGCCTAATGGCGCCGGACTCCACCTTGCTGATGATGGTCTGTTTCTCGTTAAGCTTCATCGCAAGGTCCTTCTGAGTCATCCCAATACTTGCCCTCGCATTCCTCACGCGGGCCGCGTAATCTTCGACGAGTTCCTCGGTGTCGCCCTCGGAATAGACATCCTTGGGCGTGAACCTCTTCTCCCGTCGCTCGAGCCTCTGCTCGATGATCGGTTTGGGGCCTGCGCTCGCTGTCTGCCCCTTTTCTCCCTCAGTGCCGAATTTTGCGCATTCGGTGCAAACTTCAAGAAGGACGCCTTCAATAACCACCTTCTTGCAGAAGGTGACCTCTTTACCGCACATCTCGCAGACCATAAAAACCACACTTCTGAACAAAGTCAGCAAAGGATAAATAGAGTATTTAACCTTATATCATTATCAATCTGGACGCGGAGAAAATAAACCGAAGCATGGGGTGCACAAAGGTGGAAACAGAACAACCCTCGGAGCTTTACGAGGAGATACAGAGGCGCTTATCGGTTCTCGAAGAACGCAACCTCGAACTCGTCGAGGAGACACGACGGGTGGAGGGCGAGAAGAGGTTCATCGAGGGGGAACTGATACGGCTTCAGAAGGAGCTGAAGCGCCTGAAGGCAGAGATGGAGCGATTGAAGGCTCCTCCGCTGATCATAGGTCAGATCAAAGATGTCCTTGCGGACGGCCGAGTCGTCGTCAAGAGTTCGACCGGTCCTGACTTCGTGGTGAACACGTCGGATTACGTGTCACTAGAACTTCTGGAGGTGGGCGCGCGCGTCGCTTTGAACAAGCAGACGCTGGCGGTGATGGGCGTGTTACCTCCATCGCTGGACCCGATAGTCGTAGGGGCTGAGATAATCGCGAAGCCCGAGACCGCCTACGAAGATATCGGCGGACTGCAGGAGCAGATCGTGGAGATCAGGGAGGCCGTCGAGGACCCCCTACTACGTCCAGAATTGTACAAGCGTGTCGGCATAGACCCGCCGAAGGGCGTGTTGCTCGTCGGCCCGCCGGGTACAGGCAAGACCCTCCTTGCGAAGGCCGTTGCCAGGCAGACCAACGCCACCTTCATACGTTTCGTCGGTTCGGAGCTGGTGCAGAAGTACATCGGTGAGGGTGCGAGGCTGGTCAGGGAACTGTTCGACCTCGCTCGGCAGAAGGCTCCCTCGATAGTGTTCATCGATGAACTCGACAGCGTGGGCGCCAAGAGGCTCGAGATGGCCACATCCGGTGACCGCGAGGTCCAGCGCACGCTTATGCAGATACTCGCCGAGCTGGATGGTTTCAACCCGTTGGGCGATGTCAAGATCATCGGAGCTACGAACAGGCCGGACATACTCGACGAGGCGCTCCTTAGACCTGGCAGGTTCGACAGGATAATCGAGATACCGATACCCAATTACGAATCCAGGGTGGCGATATTCGGCATTCATTCGAGGCGCATGAACCTGGACGAATCGGTCAACATCGACGAACTGGCCAGCAAGTCTGACGGCGCTACAGGGGCCGACATCAAGGCTATCTGCACGGAGGCAGGCATGTTCGCCATCCGTGAGAACAGGGACATAGTAGCTATGTCCGACCTCGAGAGGGCCATATCGAAGGTACTCGACGACGGTGACCAGAGGGCTCTGGAATCGGGACCCATGTTCGCCTGATCTGCCGTGGCTCATATGGCGTGGACACAAACCCCTTACGATTCCTCTTCTTCGTCGAATTCTTTCTCTATGACAAACGCTCCGATGTAGCTGCACTTCTTGCAGTGATACTTGTAACCAGTGATCAGCGCAGCCTCGTAGTAAAGGTCGGCGGACCCGCATTGGGGACAGACAAGGACTTTGCGCTTCCCACTTCTCCGACGACGCATGACAGGACGTATACCTTTGCGCCTAATCCAATCTTCTCCGGCGAGGTTTCAGTAACTCGACATATCCGCTTTCATGAACTCCCTGAGGAGACATGTCGCGTAACATCCCTTGTTAAGCGTGAACCTGAAAGTGACTGCCTGGTCATCGAACTCGATTGCGAGGTCTTTCATCGTGGCCAGCAGCTCTCTTCGGGTCCCCTTGGAAGACGCCTCCCTCAGGCCGACGACCTGGAAGTCCTCGCGGGAAACCCCCTCGCTCTCGATTGCCTTGCGCTCTATCTCACCCATCTCACCATCGGCGAACTCGGATTGGGTGCCGAACAGCAACCCGCTGACGAACGCCTTTCCCTCCCTGGCATTCCTGGACACCTTAGCGATGTTCTCGCTCGTGGCCTCGATGGTACGGTCGTGGTCCGGGACTCCGCTCTTCGTGAGCGGCAGCACCAGATCGCCGACGATGGGCTCGCGTATGGGCAGCCCGCGACGCAACCTCTCACTTAGTATCCTGTTGAACATGTACGACTGGTATGCGTGGACGAACATCATCAGGAGGTTCCTAGGCAGCCTCCTGAGCGCGCCGATGTAGTCTCCCGGGTTCTCCACCAAGTGCGATATCATCACCCTCTCGAATGTGAACCTGCTCGGGAACTCAGCCATGGCCTTCTCGAAGTCCCTCGACTGCTGCAGAGCGGACCTGGCATCGTCCCCTTCCGAGCCGTTTCCCATAGGGTTCGCGATGTACCTCATGACAGCGCCTTCGGGATCCCCCCTTGACAGGTCTTTCCCTATGAGGTGTGTTATTGGTCTTACCGACCCGAATCTCTGCACCCCGAAGTAGTTGGGGAACCCCCCGATACCTTCGAGCCTCTCCCGAACGGCTCCGCACACCACCTCACGCACGTCCAAGTCCACATCGACATCATTGACAACTACTGAGAACCTGTTGCCTATCAGGTCGCCTATGGAGATGGACCGGTTCGACGTGTAGGCATCGAGGACCTTGACATCCGGTATCTCCAGTCCTTTCACAGCCTCGATCGGCGCATTGAAGGACATGAGCTGCGTCGCCACAGACCTCCCGTCCTTGGTGCCAGCGAAACCGACGCTCGACCTGCCCACGTGGAGATTGCTCCCCAGTCTCCTGAAGAGCCTGTTCGCCTCCCAGTTCCTGTGCCAGACCCTTGCGATGACATACTTGCCAGCAGCGTCTTCCGCAGGTCTCACGGAGATCTCGTCGACCTCGAAGTCCTCGGGCGACCTTCTGAGCTTGCCCCCGATTCCCTGTATGCCGTCGCTGTAGAAACACTCCAGTCCGAGGTCGGCCTCGTTCATGGTCACATCAGCAGAATCTTCCGCAGGCAGTAATACCTTTCGGGCGCTGCCTATCCGAGCTGCTTCTCAATAAGCTGCCTGGCCTCCAGGAACTGGTTCGCCAGTGACTTGGCGGCCTTCTTGAGAGCGGCCTGGGGCTTTCCGTCCTTGACGACGACCGTCAGGACCGCCTTGTCCAGCTGTGGGTGGCCGGTGGAATACCTGGCGTCCTTGACGTTCTTGTCCTGCAGCAACTCGTGGATAAGTGGGTATATGAGGGTCTCGTCAGTGTCCTCTATCTCTACCTTGATGAGGTCCTTCTTCTTCTCGACCAGCTTGAACTCCATGATACTCGGGCTTCTCGTATGGACAATTGGTTCATAAAGCTTGCTGCCACGGTCACAGGCTCTCAGAGCGCGTCTGGCACTGCTTTTTGCCACCGCGCGCGGTCAGACCGTCAATTCTTGGGGCCGTCGGCTCTCTCGACGTCCTTCTCCTTCGGGTACATGGCGCCGCACTTGGAACACACGTCGACCTCCTTGGCCTCGGTGCTATTATCCATCAGGGCCTTCAGGATGCATGTGCCATTGCAGAAGGGGCACTTCTTATCTGGCATTCTGAGTCTCCTCCTCTTCGAATCTCCTGCGTATCACAGTATGAATCCGCTCGGCAATAACCCTTCCCACATCGTCGACCTCCGTCAACTGCTCAGGCGACGCGTCTGCCATCCCCTTCACGCTGCCGAACCTCTCCAGGAGTCTCTGAGCAAGGGTGGCTGACACGTTGGGCAGCCCCTGGACGAGGAACAGTTGGCGGTCCCCGCCGTCCAGAGTCGTCTGCGTCGCCTTCTTGCCGCCGGCCCGTTCGGCTTCCTGCCTGTTCAATGCTTTTAGGGCCGCTACGGTCTCGGCCGTGCTCGTCGTCGATAGCACAGGCATCTTGAATTCCGAGAGAAGGGTCCCCAACGCATCGTACACAGCTGCATTGACAGCCTCCACTCCCTTTCCCTCGGGAGGGCCCTGTACGATCAGTATCGGGTGAAGGTACTGATGCTTCATCTCTGCCAGCTCGGCGAAGAGTCCGCCTTCGGATATCTCCGATATGAACTCCTGGACGCTCCTTACCGTGACCCCTATCCTGTCCGATATGACCACGTCCGCGCACTCCAAGTCCTCCGCTCTGATGGAGAACCCTGCCTCCTCAAGACAACCCTGCAATGGACCGCCTTCGAACCTGCGCGATATCGTCAACAATGAGCCGGTCGCCTTTCCGCCTTTGCCATACTCGGAGAGCGATTTCTGGCCGGCGATATCCGCCGTCCTTCGAGACCTCTCCTCCCTCACCGTCAGATCCTCGGGAGTCATGAGCTCTGATATCTCCCCCTTCGCCATCGGACCTTTCCGGGCGGGGCTTGCGGGCAGGCCTCTCCTCACCCTCAGCTTCTTCCTCAGGTTCTCGAGCTCCCGTTTCATCTGTTGTTCCTTGTTCCGGGACGACCAGAAGTACGCCTCGTCCTTGGTATCCCTGGTTATCAGTATGACGACTCTCCCCGCCTGTCTCCTACCTGTTCGACCTCTCCGCTGGATGGTTCGGATCTCTGATGGAACAGGTTCGTAGAATACGACAAGGTCGGTCGCTGGTATGTCCAGCCCCTCCTCTGCGATGGAGGTGGCGACGAGCACGTTATGCTCGCCGCTCTCGAACCGCTCCATGACCTCTCGTTGCTCCTTCTGCTTGAGGCCGATGTCCTCGCCTTTGCTGGATTGGCCGACGAACCGGACCGGTCGCACCCCCTCGATGGCTCCCAGGCGGTTGGTTATCAGGTCGCATGTGTCACGGTAATGTGTGAACACTATAGCCCGAGACTCGGGCTTCGAAAGGAACTGGGACTTGAGTATCGGCATCAGCTTGTCCAGCTTGGGGTGATCGTTGGTCATCTTGTACAGTTCTGTCCTCGCCAGCTGGAATCGCGCGTCCTTGACAAGGCTCCTTACCGCCTTGGACCGCTTGTTCTCCTCTGCTTGTTTGACCTGCTTCTCGAAATAGCTCTCGAGCGCACCTCTTCCCTGCGTTTCAGCGAGTTCGATGCCATGGTTGATCTTCATGGCCAGGGCTTGCACGCTGGCTATGCTGAACAGATTGAAGGATTTCGTGCCGGAGTTCAACCGAGCCCTTATGGTCGTTCCCGCGGTTAGCAGGTCCCGTGTCGTGACCGGCTTCTTGGGATCTAGGAACCCCGCGGCCCGGAGTTTCGCCACCTGCTCGTCCAGTATCTGTTTCAACAGCGCGACTATCCTCGCCATCCCATCTTGTATGGGGACGCCGATGAACTCCGTTTTGACTTCCTGGGTGTAGTCGACGACATCGTCATCCAGCTCTGACCGGATCTCCACCCATGTGATCCCGAGGTTCTCGCATACGTCCGCTATCTTGGACACATCCGAGCCTGGAGATGCGGTCATCCCCAGAACGAGACAGGTGCTCTGTATCAGAGCCTTCCCGATCGGGACATAGGCGTAATCGCCCACCGCCCTGTGGGCCTCGTCGAACACGACCAGGTCGAACATGGATATGTCTACGATGTCAGAATCGATGTCGTTCGCCACGACTTGAGGGGTGGAGACTATCAGCCTGGCACTCGCCCACCCGTCCTTCCTGTCCTCAGGCGGGACCTCCCCAGTGAAGACCAATGGGTCGAAGCCGAGGATATGCTCCCTGAGGTACTTCGCGTGCTGCTCGACGAGAGGCTTCGTCGGCGCCATGAACAGCACCGCGCCTTTTTTGATCTTCAGAGTCTCGGCGATGACGTACAGTGCAATGACGGTCTTACCCATGCCGGTGGGGAGCACCACAAGGGTCGGCTCCTCCAGTGCAGCATGCGCGATATTGGATTGATATTCTCTCAGCTCTATGCTGGATGGCTTGATCAGGTCGTGTTCCAGGAACACGGACCTTTTACAGCCGCTCCAGCATATCTAACTTTGCCGGATGGATGGGAGAATCTAGTGGCATCCAGCGCACGTGCCGCCGCATGACCCTTCCGAGGCCTTCACGCGGACGACGACTCCCGGTCCTTGGGGTGTGTCGACGGAATCGATCGTCGCCTCTTTCAGGTTCTCCTCGAGCGACTTGTCGTAAATCAGCGTGATGCCGTCTTCTTTGAACTCGACATCCTCGTCCTTCTTCTTGTCAAAAGCCATCATGAAGGCGGGGCCGGAGCACGAGTATCCAGCAAACACTATCCTGATCGGATCGTCCTTCTTCTCCTCGGCCACTATCGCCTTGATTGTCTCGCATGCCTTCGGCGTTATTGTCACCATGGTTTGTCGCCTCTAGTTGTTGTGAGGTAGGGACCATATTTAAGAGTTTTCGCCTAACAGGCCGTGGTCCAGCGGGAAGGGTTAGCTTGGTTCTATCCTGTCGAAGCCAGCACATCCTATGGGTTTCGTGGCGTCGAGGCCGATTTTCGCGGTCGTCTGGTCCGCGCTCGGGTCGAGGCTGCTACCCCTCGCGTTCTTGACCAGTACAATGTCCTTGTCTCCCTGGAACCTGGTTGCGAGGGCCCATTCAACCGCCTTGTCGTCGTAGAC
Source organism: Thermoplasmata archaeon (assembly GCA_035529455.1). GTDB lineage: Archaea > Thermoplasmatota > Thermoplasmata > UBA10834 > UBA10834 > UBA10834. The sequence continues at coordinate 32,688 of DATKWQ010000063.1, read as the reverse complement.
GTCGATGTCCTCGTCGACGACGGTGACCAACTTCATCGATGTGTGTGACCCGAGGGCGGCCAGTATGGCGTTCACCGAATCACCCTCTTTCTGCTTGGTGATGGACACGACTCCATGCAGCCAGCAGCATCCTCCCTCCGTCAGTCGAACAGCGTGTACCTCGGGAACGGCCACGCTCACAGCCTTCTTGATGACTGGTTCCCTTGGCATCCCCATCATTAGATAATGCTCGTGTGATGCTGGGAGGATTATCTGGAATATCGCCTCGTCTCTGTAGTATATCCGGTCGACTAATAGTATGGGTTGCTTCCTGACCGGGTCTTGAGTGCCAGTTATGTCCACGAACGGTCCTTCGTCTGTCAATTCGTCGGTTAGTCTTCCTTCGAAGACATACTCGGCATAGGCCGGTACCAGGAGGCCGCTCTTGATCCTACGGACGGCCACGGGTTCTCCCAAGCAGAGTTGCCTCAGAGTGTTGGCAATCGCCAGCTCGTCAGTTCCCAACTCCACGGTCATCGCGGCAGACAGCAGAATGGAAGGGCACAGCCCGATCACAACAGCGACCTTGAGCTCCTCCCCTTTGGCCTTGGCTCTGCGGTGCAGCGCGTGCAGATGCCTTGGCACGACTCTGATTGCCAGGCGATTCTCGCCTACGAGCATCATCCTGTGGAAGGACATGTTCTTCTTGCCTTCGAACTCGGCGATTATCACTCCTGCCGTTATGTATCGTCCGCCATCTCCCTCGAAGAATTTCGGGATAGCAGACTCATTGAGGTCGAACTCTGTCAGAACATTCTGCTCGAACGGGGCTTTGTCGACCTCCTGTGGAGGTGTGGGTGAACTCATGGCTTCCAGCATGCGCGAGGAGAGTTCTTCGGACGAGGACCGAAGCGCCTGCTCGATTCTCTTCCTGCTTGCCCAGAGGTTTCCGACGGCTCGGTGGCTATCGAGGTTCTCGAAGAGAACCGGCGCATCTCCGGCCTTCGCCAGGTATCTCGTGACCTCCAGATCGCGGGATACCCTACCCTTCACCGTCACCGTTTCTTCATACTGGTCAAGAAGCGACCTGATGGACAGAGCATCACCAGTCTCTGGATAATCGGGAGCGTATATCTATCCTTTTGTGCCCGAGCTGGCCTTTCTCCGCACCGCCTTCGCTTCTTCTGGCCAATCGTCAGTGGGGTGGTCCCGCTCATCACTAATCCGTTCAGGATCATGTTGGCCGGCACTTTCTCAGGGCCTCCCAAGACCAGACTGAGCACTTTGCGCATGCACTCACCCTGTCGGCTTTCTCTGCAGTATATCCTGACGAATCCCGCTGTGGCGAGGGGCTTCTCTCCACTAATCCCATAGGTATTGAAGAAACTGCAACGCTTCATGTTCTCGCAATCGCTCATGTGAACGACCAAATGTGGATGCGTACGCAGCGAGTCAATCGTTGTGGCGCTGAGCTGTCGCTGCCTCAAACCTTTTTATAGATACCCATCCATCGAGAGACCGTGGACCTCGAAGCCATCGTCAGGAAATACGCGCTTCAGAACGCTATCATCTACGAAGGTAAGGCGAGCATGGGGGCTGTCCTGGGCAAGGTAATGGCCGAGAATCCCGATCTCAAGACGCAGGCCAAAGAGGTCAGTCTCGTGGCGAAGACGATCATCTCCGAGGTGAATGCACTACCTCTGGATGAACAGATGCAGAGGCTGGAGACACTGGCGCCGGAGCTACTTGTGAAGGAGTCGAAGCCGAAGGATTTCGGACTCGCTGATCTGGCCAATGTGACCGGAGAAGTGAGGATGCGCGTCGCGCCGAACCCCTCAGGCCCTCTGCACATTGGGCACAGCCGGATGGCGATTCTTAACGACGAGTTCGTACGCCGATATGGCGGCGTCTGCTTCAACCGATTCGAGGACACCGACCCGGCAAGAATAGATCCCACAGGATACGACACGATCCCTGCCGACCTCGAGTGGCTCGGCGTGAAGATACACGAGACCATAATCCAGAGCGACCGGTTCGAACTGTACTACAGTGTGTCAAAACGCCTTCTCGAGATGGGAAAGGCCTATTTGTGCACATGCGAACCCGCTGAATGGCGTGAGCTCAAGAACGGGAAGAAGGCCTGTCCCCACCGAGAGGAGGGGCTCTCCGAGCAGCTGCCCCGCTGGGACAAGATGTTCGATGGGACATTCGGTCAAGAGGAAGCGTCGTTGGTGGTCAAGACCGATCTGTCCCTCCCGAATCCAGCCTTGAGAGACTTCGTCGCTCTGAGAATAGACGAGACGCCGCATCCGAGGACAGGCACGAGGTATCGCGTGTACCCGCTCATGAACCTCGCGGTCGCCGTTGACGACCATGAACTGGGATTGACGCATGTCCTGAGGGGGAAGGACCACCTCAACAACACCTATCGACAGCAGTATATCTTCGATTATCTGGGCTGGACCAAGCCAACGTACATACATTACGGACGGGTCTCGATGAAGGAGGTTCAGCTGTCGACCTCCAAGATGTCCGCTGGGATTGCGGAGGGCCTGTACACCGGTTGGGACGACCCTCAGCTTGGCACGCTCGCAGCACTCAGGCGGCGGGGTATCAGGCCAGAGTCGATCCGGCGTTACTGGGTCGAGACAGGATTGAAAGAGGTGGACATAGAGTTCTCATGGAAGACCCTCTATTCCTTCAATAAGGAGCTGGTTGATGATGGCGCGGGCAGATACTTCTTCGTCGACGACCCTGTGAGACTGCCTTTGAAGGCCGAGTCAGCCCTGACGGCTAAAGCCCCGGTGCACCCGGACCACCCTGAGCGCGGGGTGAGGCAGCTCCAGGTGCCCCTTGGGGGGGCGGTTTACCTGAGCCGGTCTGACCTGCCGAACGAAGGCACAAGGATCCGCCTCAAGGACCTATGCAATGCAACATACCGCGGCGGTGCACTCGAGTATGATGGCAACGACCTGTCGATACTGAAGGACGGGGTCTGCATAGTCCACTGGGTCCCGGAGAATGCCGTGGATACGGAGGTTCTCATGACGGACGGCGGCGTGAGGAACGGGCTTGCGGAGCCAAGCTTGTCGGACGCGAAGGGCGACGTTGTCCAGTTCGAGCGATTCGGCTTTGTCAGAGTTGAAGAGACATCGCCCAGGATCAGATGCGTCTTCGCCCACCGTTGATTGCCTCAGACGTCCCAGAAGGGCACTATGTCGCACGACATGCAGGCGTGGCACATTGTCTTGAATTCCAGAGGCGTCAGCCCATACTCTTCCAGGATGGCCTTCTGACCACGCGCCAATGTCAGCACCCTGTCGGCCGTGACAGGCTTCAGAGTCCCAAGCGCCTCCTCCAGAGCTGAGGCGTTGCGTTTGTTCACCCTCAGTGCCCTTAGAGTTGCCACCGCGCCCATGTTGGCGAGTACCTTCGTGCCGTAGAGAACGCTGTCATCTGTCTCACCCAGGCCGAAGATGATGTTCGAGCACACCCTATTTCTCCCGAACACCTCACATGCGTGATTGACCGCGTGCAGGATAGCGTCGTAGTCTCTGCCAGGGCATACCCTGTCGAATATCTCTTGATCGAACGATTCGATGTTGATCTTGATCTCCGTGGCTCCAGCGGCTTTGATGGCGTCGACCTGTCTTGGATGGGTCACATAGGGTTCGACTCCGATCGCCGCCGAGGGCAGAGCAGCTCGTATCCTGCCGATCAGCCCGACTATCCTGTCGATGGTCTCATTTTCTGACCCTGGCACCCCGCTCGTCAGTGCGACTCCCTGGAATCCGTCGGCCGAAGCCGCCTCCGTAATCATCGCCAGTATCTTGTCGTCTGTGAGGTTCTTGGTAAAGTCGTGCTCGAGACGGTGCGAGTTGCAGAACGCGCAGCTGAGTGCGCATCTGCTGTCGACGTTGATGAATGCCTGAAACGGCGCGTGGAGGAGAGTCGGTTGCAGCTCGACGCCATCGGCTATCACGTCGTCCCCACGCGTTATCTCGAATCCTCCGCTTGCGCAGATGAGTTCGAACTCGCCTTCGGTGCGGGATATCGCTTTCTTCGCCCTCGTACCGCCAAATGAGAAGACGATCTCTGCCAACCCCGCACCGGGCCCCGCGGTCGATCTACTGGGAGAGAATGGTAGTCTGAAATCCTTGGGGATTCTGACCGCGCCGCCAGCCAGCAGCTCTGCCTTCGCCCTCGCAGTGTCCGGGCTCACTTTCGCTTCCATACAGCACCCTCTGGGGTGTCTTGTATCTCGATGCCGCGTTTAGCAAGTTCCTCTCTTATCATATCGGCCTTTGAGAAGTCTTTTGCGCTCCGAGCCGCTGCCCTTGCCGATAGGAGCCTGCCAACTTCCGCGTCTGTCAAAGGCTCGCTTCTGGCGAGCAACGAATCCGTCTCTTCTGAACCAGGAGTGTCAGAACCTCCCTTCACGATCTTCGATTCTTTCGGTTCAGTGAGCACATCGAATATCCCGTTGAACCTCTCGAAGACCGCCGCGGTGTTCTCGACGCCCTTCGCGCTGAGCATCGCCTCTCCCCTGAGCCTGTTGGCTTCGCGGGCCAGGTCGTACATCACAGCGATGGCTTCGCGCGTGTTGAAGTCATCGTCCATCTTCTCCTCGAACCTCTGCCAGTGGCTCTCGCAGATTTCCGAGGCGTCCTCATCTCCCGAAGCCTTTCCTGCATATGCGAGAAGCTCATCGTATGAGTTCTGTAGTTTGTCCAGGGCCTTCTTCGAGTCGTCGAGCGACTGCTCGTTGTACTCCAGGGGCTGCCGGTAGATCGCATTGAGTATGAAGAACCTGACAACCTGTGGCAAGTACTTCTCCAGCAACTCACCGATCAGGAAGAAGTTCTTCATGGACTTCGACATCTTCTCCTCACCGATCGTGAGCATGCCGTTGTGCATCCAGTAATTGACGAACGGCGCTTCGTTGTAGGCCTCGGACTGCAGGATCTCGTTCTCATGATGCGGGAAAATCAGGTCCGTCCCGCCGCCGTGTATGTCTATGGTCTTGCCCAGGTGCTTCAAGCACATGGCTGAGCATTCGATATGCCAACCTGGCCTTCCCTTGCCCCATGGACTGTCCCAGGAGATCTCACCGGGTTTTGCCGCCTTCCACAACGCGAAATCCATCGGGTCCCGCTTGTCTTCTCCCGGCTCCTTCCGCGTGCCGGTGATCATCTGATCGAGGGTCTGGCCCGACAGTTTGCCATACTCCTTCACATTCCTTACGATGAAGTATACGGAGCCGCTCGATTCGTATGCCATGCCCTTTTCGACAAGGCCTTTCACCATCGCGATGATGTCTGGTATCGTCTCGCTGGCCTTCGGATACGCAGTCGCCCTCGTTATCTTGAGGCCGTCCATGACGGAGAAGTACTCCTCTATCATCTGCTTGGACAGGTCCAGGGGTTCGATCCCGAGCTCATGTCCCCGCGCTATCAGTTTATCGTCTACATCCGTGAAGTTCGTGATGTGGCCGACCTCGTATCCCTTGTGCCGGAGATAGCGAACGACGACATCGAAGTTTATGGCGGACCGGGCGTGTCCAAGGTGACTCTTGTCGTAGACTGTAACACCACAGACATAGATGCTCACCTTGCCTTTCTGCAGCGGCTCGAAAGGCTGTTTCTTCCTCGTCAGAGTGTTGTAAATGACCAGAGTCATCGCGGGTCCAGTCTCCTATCTCCCGAAATGCTATTAATGATTCTCCTTTGCCGGGCAGCTCATGTCGGAGGATGTCTCGCTCGGTTTCGCCGGGGATATCCTCTTCGGCGCATCTATCCCGAGCTTGCCCTCGATCGTCTCGAGCCTGTACTCCATCTCGGAGAGGCTGTGGCACAGGTCCACAAAGGCATTGACCACGGGGTCAGGCAGCTCATCGTGATGGAGGTCAATCGTCGTGGTTCCCACACGTTTCACTATCTTCGCTGGGATTCCCACCACGGTCGAGTTCGGCGGCACGGATTTCACGACGACAGAGCCTGCACCGACACGGACGTTGTCCCCGATGGTTATCGGTCCGAGTATCGTGGCGCCCGCTCCGACGACGACATTGTTCCCTATGGTCGGGTGACGCTTCTTCTTCTCGGTGCTCACTCCCCCGAGCGTCACACCCTGGTAGACAGACACGTTGTTGCCGATCTCCGAGGTCTCCCCTATCACGACGCCTGTCGCATGGTCGATGAAGAAATTCTCCCCTATGGTCGCCCCTGGGTGGATGTCAGCGCCTGTCAGTACGCGCGAGGCGTAGTTGATCGCCCTCGCTGTCTTGAAGCGCCGCTTAATGTACTGTCTGTGAGCCACCCTGTGGAATCGAATGGCGTGGAATCCAGGGCTGAACAGCACGGCCTCTGCTCTGCTCTTGACAGCAGGGTCACGGTCTATGACCGTCTGAACATCGTCCTTATGAGGCTCAGTCATGGGATTTGCCCTCAAACAAGTCAGTGCTCAAATATCTTTCCCCAGTGTCTGGCAGGATGACGAGAACCGCCTTCCCCTGCCCGAGGTCCTTGGCGACCTTCAGCGCGGCGTGTGTCGCCGCTCCTGAGGATATTCCTGCGAGTATGCCTTCTTGCCTGGCCAGCGCCCGCGTCGCGGCCGCGGCCTCCTCGTAGCTTACCTTGATGACTGATTCGTAGATGGTCGCATCCAAAGTGTCCGGCACGAACCCTGCGCCAATCCCCTGAATGCGGTGACTACCTGGCTCTCCTCCAGAGAGCACTGCCGACTCCTTCGGCTCCACTGCGACGATACGTATTCCCGGGAACTCGCGCTTTAAGACTCTTCCAACGCCCGTTATCGTGCCACCTGTGCCAACACCAGCCACGAAAGCGTCCAGAGATTCGAACTCGCTCACGATCTCAATGGCCGTTGTGAGTTCATGAGTCTGCGGATTCGCTGGGTTCTTGAACTGCTGCAACATGACCGAACCCGGGGTGGACTTGGCGATCTCCTCTGCCTTGTCGATCGCCCCTTTCATCCCAAGTTCTCCTCTGGTGATGATGAGCTCTGCCCCCAGCGCTTCCAGCAGATGTCTTCTCTCAGTGCTCATGGTGTCGGGCATCGTGAGTATCAACCTGTAACCTTTGACGGCACACACCATTGCCAACCCCAAGCCTGTGTTGCCCGAGGTCGGCTCTATGAGTGTCACCTCCTCCTTGATCAGGCCGCGTCTCTCACCGTCCTCGATCATGCCCTTGGCGATTCTGTCTTTGATTGAACCCATTGGATTGAGCGACTCCACCTTTGCGTATACAGCCGCCGCGCCTTCGGGGGCCATCCTCTTCAGGCGGACAATTGGCGTGTTGCCTATGGCGTCAAGGATGTCGAAGGTAGTTCTGTCCGTGCTCATGGTTAGACCTTGACAGTGCAATGACAAGTCGTTATATAGCTTCGTTGCTGAAAAGTGGATTCTGAGGATTCCATATGGTCATCGTCGCCGGAGACTTACTAGGGTGCGGTTCGGCGCGCAACGCTTCTTCCGATGAATCCGAGCGTTGTCGTCTGCGCCAGTTCTAAAAACGTACCAAAACTCTAATTTAACAACCCTTTGTTATGCTCAGGCCACGGCTTCGAATAGGCGGTCAGTACACAGTCATACGCCTCTGTCGAGCCTAGGAAAAGGGGGAGAAATGAAAGCAACAAAGATGTGTGTGTCGGCGGTAGCTATGACCTTGATGGTCTTTTCCGTGCTATCCGTATCGGTAATCGCGGGACAGAATGGCGAACAGAAAGACAAGCCGGATGTGATGGGATTCGCGCTCAACCAGAACATCGCATTTGGCGAGGTCGTCGATGGCGTATCTGGTATATACACCACAGGCGAGCTCTTTGACCTGGGACCGTTCGTGAACGAGACGACTGGCAAGGACCTGATGGCCTATGGTGAGCCCGTAGACGCGGTCGCCAACTGGTCAGACGACTTGGTTTTGCACCAGTTCAAGGCCGGTTCGAAGATAAGGACCGAAGTGATTCTTTGGGACCTCGTTCACAGCGCGGCTGTGTACACTATACGCGCCCACTTCGCCATTCAGGAGATAGATCCTGTCTCGAAGGCCGTTGTCAGGGACGTATGGGATGGTACCGTGGCTGAGGGACTTTGGGCCGATGGTCTCACCGATGCATACTCTGCAGAGGTCAACCAGCTTGGGATGCTGTTGTACGGCTACAACTGGGACACAAGGGCGCTGAACTGTCATGCGGGGATGTACAGACTGACCTTCACGGTGGACGCAGCTCTTCCGGACAACGTGCCGTTCCCGAACACCGAAGCCCAGGACCTGACGATCACGGGCGTCGACGATGTCTCGACGGAGTTCACAGATGTGTTCTCCAGCTCGGCATCGACCTGGATCGAGATGACGCTTCTGCCATCTGGCGGAAGGTAGGCAGCCGTCTCGCTCGAACCTGAAACACAATCAGGTGATCGGTGTTCTTCGTGACGCCGGTCACCTTTCCAACCATTTCGCAGAATTCTGATACTGGTCGTCAGTCAGCGCTTGCCGCAGATGTTGCAGTTGCCGCCGTCGACAGCTATCCCGTTCATCTTACAGAACTCGTCGTCCTCACGAATGTCCACACACGCGGTGCACAGAATGTTGTACCACTGGCTCTTGCTCTCTCCTGCTATGATCCTATTGGAAATCTCCTCAGCGTAGGTCAGGATCTTAGGAAACCGCTCTATCAACCCGGTGTCCCCTGCCCGGGTCGCGCTCAGGTACTGACTCACTGATGCCTGAGTTATTTCCAACTTCCTGGCAATCTCGGACTGCTTCATTCCGTGCTTCCTGGAGAGTTCCTTCACCACCGATGCCCTCAGCGATGGAAGGATTTTGCCAACCACTAGTTCACATGGTGTTTTCATGTTCACACCGGAATCGATTGTTTATGAGGGTCGGTCTCTGGGTTGAATTAGATGCCCTCTGCGAGTGCGAACGACAGACCTCTCTATAAAGCTTTCAATCAAAAATGATAATCTGGGGCCGGGAAGGAGATTTGAACTCCTGTTTGCGGATCTGCAGTCCGCCACATGGCCTCTCTGTCACCCCGGCACGTGCACGCATCAATCACGGATGCGCTATTTATTGTTTTCAGCAGAGCGGCTGTCGGCAGCCGATCGGGCCTGCGAAGGCGCTGGCCAGAGAGCGGTCTGCGGCAAGAATATGCTATATACTCCGCTGCAGATTGGTCACATCGTGAACCTCGACCCGATGAGTCCGTTCAATGCATTGACGGAGCGAAGGCTGCCCGAGAAGATCACCGTCTACGACAGCACGCTTAGAGACGGAGAGCAGATGCCGGGCGTGCATTTCAGCATGGATCAGAAGGTCGCTATCGCGCGCAAACTGGACGAGGTCGGCGTACATCAGATCGAGGCTGGTTTCCCAGCCGTTTCACAGTCCGAATCTGAGTCTGTGAAGGCGGTCGCATCGCTCGAGTTGGACGCTGAGGTGCTATGCCTCGCACGCGCGATGGAGGGCGACATCGATATAGCCGCCAGATGCGATGTCGACATGGTACTGCTTTTCATAGCGACCAGCGAGCTTCATCTTCGCTACAAATTGAAGTTGACCAAAGAGGAAGTCCTGGAGAAGGCCGTGCACGCGACCGAGTACGCCGCGGCGCATGGCCTCAGAGTCAGCATGAGCACAGAGGACAGCACGCGCTCCGAGCTCGGCTTCATGCTGGAAGTCTATAGGCAGTGCGAGGCAGCAGGGGCGATCAGGATCGGGATTACCGACACACTCGGCTGCGCCTCCCCTGAGGGGGTCGCTTATCTTACCAGAGACATTAGGTCTGGCACATCGGCACCGATCTCCGCTCACCTGCACAACGATTTCGGACTTGCTTTGGCAAACGCGATAGCCGCTCTGTCGTCAGGGGCCGAGGCGGTCGCTACCACCGTCGGTGGGATCGGTGAGAGGGCGGGGAACGTGTCCTTGGAGCAATTGGCCATGGCCCTCAAGAATCTTTACAACAGGGACATCGGCATATCGATGGAGGGGCTGACGGAACTTGGCGAGATGGTGTTCGACTCGGCTGGAATAAGGATGCCGGCGAACCAGCCCTGGGTCGGCCCGAACGCCTTCTCGCATGAATCGGGCATCCATGTCGCTGCCGTTCTCAACTGCCCGATGACGTACGAGTGCGTGGCCCCGGAGACCGTCGGCAATCGCCGCCGCCTCGTCCTTGGGAAGCACTCGGGAACCGCGATAGTCCTGAACAGGTTGGCAGACCGCGGCGTATCCGCCTCGCAGGAGCAGATATGTGACATCGTCCGCGAGATCAAGCGGATTGGCGAACGACAGGGCAGGGTCTCCGACGACGAGTTCTGGGACATAGTCGACAAGACCCTATCCGATGGCAAGGATGGGCGCGGCTGCAAAGAATGACGGTCGCAAGCGGCGCCTCAGTCCAAAGGCACTCTTCTTCCGGAGGGGTTCAAACGCGTCCGCCCAAGGTCTGTCAGAGAGGCGAGGATTTCACCTGAGAACACCGGGCCATCGACGCAGACATGTCTGCCGTCTATCGCACAGGAGTCGCATATGCCTATCCCGCACTTCATGTGCCTCTCAAGAGACGCCTGGAGCGGGAGCCCGTGCTTCTTGGTCAGGTGAAGTATGCCGACGGCCATCCTCTCGGGTCCGCACGCGCAGACGCTGTCGAACGCTCCTCCCTGAATTATATCTGCGGCTATGTCCGTCGCAAGTCCCTTCGCCCCTTCGCTTCCGTCATCTGTCGAGATGTGGACTTTGGCCCCCGCTTCCTCGCATCGTCCTCTCATCATGAGCTCGGAGGCCGTCTTTGCACCTATGACCAGGTCCACCTCGACGCCACTGTTGACAGCCTTCTCGACCAACGGCGCTATCGAGGCCATGCCAGTGCCTCCCGCGACAGCGAGCATCCGCTTGCCGGTTATCTCGAATCCTCGTCCGTATGGTCCGCGTATGCCGATCTTGGCCCCTGGATTCATCGCGGACAGCGAGCGAGTCCCGTCCCCTATGACCCTGTATGTCACACCGAAGTTGTCGCCGACGTACGAGACGGACATCGGGAACTCATCGACTCCAGGAACCCAGACCATCACGAACTGCCCTGGCTGTGCATCCATGTCGCCATCGAATCGGACGGTCTTGCAGTCCGTCGCCTCATCCTTCTGCTCGGTGATCGTGAATATCTTATGCGCCGCCATTGTGTGCGACCCCCACCATGTCCAAGACGGTTCTGTAGCCGTTCTCGCTCATGAAATCGGACAATCCAGCGCAGACAGCGGCGAACACTGCTGTGCCTTGCGATCGTACGGCCGTGCCTATCTGGACGGCTTGGGCACCCGCCATCAAGTACTCCAGGGCGTCCCTTGCGGTCGACACACCTCCAACGCCGATGATGGGGATGTCCACAGCCTCATAGATCTCGAAGACACATCTGACGCCCACGCTCCTGATGGCCGGTCCTGACAGCCCACCTACTCGGTTGGAGAGCACCGGCATCTTCAGCTCAGGACATATCGTCATGCCTTTCAGCGTGTTGATCGCTACTATGCCGTCCGCGCCCCCTTCCTCGGCCGCGACGGCCAGCGAGGCGATGGACGAAGTGTTGGGCGTCAGCTTCGCGAACACAGGAGTATTCACCCTTGACTTGACCTCGTCACAGACCGCCCTAACCATTTCCGGGGTCGATCCGATCTCTGTGCCGTATCCCTTCGCATGAGGGCAACTCAGATTCAGCTCGATCGCGTCCACTCCGGCGGCGGCCAGGGTGATTGCGACATCGGCGATCTCTTTGGCATTGCCGCCGAACACGCTGCCGATGACCGGCACACCGCCCGTCTTAGCCACCTCGATCTCACTGACATATTCCTTCACGCCAGGGTTCGGCAGCCCCATCGCGTTGAGAAGACCACAGTCTATCTCCGCTATGCATGGGTTCGCATGGCCGGCCCTCTCTGCAATTCCCAGGGACTTGGTCACTATGGCGCCCGCTCCCGCCTTGGCCACCTCGAGCATGCTCTTGCCTGTCTCGTTTAAAATCCCTGAGGCGAGCATCGTTGGATTACGAAGGCGCAATCCGACAATGTCCACTTCCAAACCGGTCATTTGCCCCGAGCTTGATTGGGCCTGCGCCTACTATAACTTTTCTTGGGCCGAGGCCGGAAGCGCCCTTCAAGCCTTGTGCTTGGCCTCGTAATCCTTTATCGCCTCGATCAGGGCATCCGCCGCGAGGTTCGAACAGTGCATCTTCACCGGTGGGAGGCCGTCCAACGCCTCTGCCACGTCACCTCTGGATATCTTCTTCGCTTCCTCGAGCGTCTTACCCCGGGCGAGTTCGGTTATCATTGAGCTTGTGGCGATTGCGGCTCCGCATCCGAAAGTCTTGAATTTGATGTCCGTTATGATGTTGTCCTTCACCTTGATGTACAGCCACATGACGTCTCCACACTGTGGATTCCCCACCTTGCCGATGCCATCGGCGTCCGGGATCTCCCCCACGTTCCTAGGGTTCGTGAAGTGATCCATCACCTTGTCACTGTACACAACTCTCACCGTCGCTGCCCTGCACGGGCCTCTTGGTGCTGAAAGGAGAGATCTCCCTGAGCCTCGAGACCACTCCGGGAAGCACATCTAGGAAATAGCTAACCTGTTCTTGATTGTTTTCCCGACCTAGGGTGATTCTCAAGCTGCCGTGGGCCTGCTCGTGCCTAAGCCCCATGGCCAGCAGCACATGGGACGGTTCGAGCGACCCCGTCGAACACGCTGACCCCGTCGAAGCGGCGATGCCGAGCATATCGAGGCCGAGCACCAGCCCCTCTCCCTCTATGAAATCAAACCTGAAGTGGGCGTTGCCTGCCAGCCTCTTCGTCGGATGGCCGTTCAGATACGAGTCTGGGACCGTGCTCAGCACCGCTTCGACCATCCTGTCCCTGAGCCCACTCATGAGGTCCGCGGACTTCTGCATGTCCGCCATGGCTATCTCGGAAGCCTTGCCGAGGCCGACGATCCCTGGGACGTTCTCTGTGGATGACCTCAACCCCCTCTCATGCCCGCCTCCCTGGATGATCGGCTCTATCTTGACACCCTGTCTCACGTACAGTGCGCCCAGCCCTTTCGGGCCATGGAACTTGTGCGAGGAGAGCGAGAGCATGTCCAAGTTTTCCCGCTTGACGTCCACCGGTATCTTGCCGACCGCCTGGACCGCATCTGTATGGAATAGTATGTCTCCCGAACGGGCGATGGCGCCTATCTCCTTTATTGGCTGTATCGTCCCGATCTCGCTGTTGGCCATCATGATGCTTATCAGGACCGTGTCTTCCCTGACCGCCGCCTCAACCGTCCCCGGGTCGACGAAGCCGTCCGGCGTAATCGGCAACTCCGTGACCTCAAACCCGACTCTCTTCAGGAACGCGCAGGGCTCGAGGATTGCAGGATGCTCCATACTACTGGTAATGACATGGCCTCTGGACCGGCCTTTGTACATCGCCGTTCCCTTTATCGCGAGGTTGTCGGACTCGGTCCCGCCGGATGTGAAGATGACCTCAGACGGGTCTGCGTTGATCAGTCTCGCCACGCTCTCCCTTGCCGATTCGATGGCCTTTTTCGCCTCTCTGCCGTATGAGTGGATGCTAGATGCGTTGCCGCACCGTTCGATGAAATACGGGCGCATCGCCTCGACGACCTCAGGCAGCATCGGCGTCGTTGCGCTATGGTCGAAGTATATCCTCTTCGCGGGTCTTGCAGACATGTCGATTCAGGTGATGCTTGGGGGCGTTTTAAGGTTTGCGGGATGGCCAGTACGGTGGTGGCGGTGGACCACCTCCGACGCAACTCTTCGAAAAGTGAGAAATACGGCCAATTGATATGGCTGCCTGATCCATGGACGCCGAGAAGCTGAGAGAGGACTTCCCGCTGCTTGCGGAGCGGGAAGGCGTCAGACCGCCCGTCTATTTCGACAGCGCGTGCCAGACCCTCCGTCCGAATACCGTCCTTGAGGCGATGGCGGAGTATTACGAGACCTTTCCCGCATGCGCTGGCAGGAGTGCGCACAGGCTCGCCACCGAGGTGTCAGTCAGATGTGACGATGTCCGGGCCAGGGCTGCGGACTTCTTCGGGGCGGGAGAGCCGTCAGAGATGGCATTCCTCAAGAACGCCACGGAGGGGCTGAACACAGTCATATTCGGATCGGGGCTCGGCCGTGGGGACGAGGTCATCACAACCGACTACGAGCACAATTCCGTTCATGTCCCGCTGTTACGTCTGGCAGAGGAGCGCGGCGTAGGTAGGAAGATCGCACCATCCTTGCCCGATGGCACCTTTGACCTCGAGGCATTCGAGGAGATGATGAACAGCAAGGTCAAGCTAGTGGCGATGTGCCTCACATCCAACGTGACGGGGTATACCCTCCCAGCGAGGGAGGTCGTGGACATCGCCCATGCCAACGGGGCCAAGGTGTTGTTCGACGCGGCCCAGGCAGCTCCAAGCAGGCGCCTTCACCTCGAGGACATGGGCGTCGACTACGCCGTCATGTCTGCTCATAAGATGCTCGGCCCCTCTGGCGTGGGTATCATGTTTGCCTCAAGCGGGTCAGCGAGTGACTTGAGACCGCTCTGTTATGGTGGTCACGGTGTCACGGGCACGACCCTGGACTCCTATGAGCTGCTGCCACCGCCCGAGCGGTTCGAGGCGGGCCTGCAGAACTACTCTGGTATCATAGGTGTGGGGGCCGCCTTGGAGTACCTCGACAGAGTTGGCTTGGACGACATCAGAGAGCACGAAATCACGCTCAACAAGCGCATGACCCATAGGCTGATGAATCACCCACGCGTGCGAATCCTGGAACCGCTCGATCCAAACCTGAGAGGAGGGATACTGGCATTCAACGTGGGTGATGTGGCGCATCACGATGTGGCCATCATCCTGGACCACTCACGCGACATCATGTTGCGCTCGGGTATGCTGTGCTGTCACTCGCTGTTCCAGTCCCGTCATATGGACGGATGCGTGCGCGCGTCAGTGTATCTCTATAACAGTGTCGCGGAGGCCGACACCTTCTCACAGGCGGTGGAGGACATCGCCACGAAGCTCTGAGCCCGGATTGTCAATCGTCCGCGAGGCTGACAAAGGCCATCCTGCATGGGACGCTCTGGATTGGCACGCATCGCACCTGTATCAACAGGCCGTCTCCGGAGGTGGACTCTATCGGGTCGCAATCACGGTTCATCTCGCCCAACACAGTCTGGTTCAGTTCATCGCCGCTCCAATCCCATAGGTTCAACGGACAGCATGTCTCGGCATAGACTCGTGCGTTTTCCGAGCTGGCAATCACGCCGCCTGGGTGGAAGGTCATGCAGACCAAGGCGCCATCAGGAAGATGTGGTACACGGTAAAGGCAATCGACGTCCTCACCCCCTCGAACGCAGTTGAACAGGAAGTGGTCGAACAGCCTTACAATGCCCTCCAGCGCATCCATTTCGCTGGTCGTGGACGACTCGTACAACGATTGTCCCAGGACGGACACCACCAGGAGGGCACAGATGGACATCCCTACCTTCGATATCACGAAATCCATGTCTCGGCCTCACAGACTATCATGGGCACCGAGCTGGAGCCTCCAACAGAAAGTCGCAGGGAGAACGATTCACTGTCGACGCGAAGCCCTTCGTGGTCCGCCGATGTGATCCACACTGCAGGTTCCGAGGCTGTCCGTATCATCTTGCCGCCAGAGGTGAGCTCGAGAACCACGCTCGTCATGCCTGGCTCCGCCCAACTGTCGCCTATCATGAGGCTCGCCATACGCAATCGCCCCTCCGACCTGAAATCCAAAGTCACCGTCCTGACCGCCCCGTACCCCTCCATCGATATCATCTGACAGGTCCCTATGATTGCGTCGAGCTGTACCTCGCATCTCTGGAGGAAACTGCGGTCTCTGAGCGATTCCAGCGCCTCCGCCGCTGGGACAACCGAGAGCCCTGCCGCTATGGCGATGACCAGCAGCCTCAGGGGCAAGGCCTCCAGGGCACGTGTGTCGTGAACGAACCCCAAACGCATCAGCTCGGAATTATGGGTATCTCGAAGGAGGAGTCTATCCCATAGTCCCCCTTGGCGACTGTCACGGTGATCGTGGCGAGAGTCGGTCCATAGTGCTCAACCACCAGGTCCGTGAACAACGCACATCCCCTCGAATCCGTCACACCCCTGACGAGGTCTCCGTCGAATGTTCGCACATTCGACCCTTCGAGGAGCACGGTGGCGCCTTCCAGACGGTCTCCGCTCTGGTCAGTGACGACCACCGTCATGCTGAAGCCTTCCCTGACGTAGATGCCATCACCGTCCATGTCGAACACGACTATCTCGCCAGGGTCGACATACACCTCGCCTATGGACCGAGGAGCGGATATCGAAGCCATCCACCCCATTATTATCGTCAGCCCGAGCCCGGCCACGACCACCATGATCAACAGCTGGAGGGGCAGTCCCTCGATGCCCCCGTGACAGTCACTGGTCAATCTCGCAGATCTCATAACGCCTACAGCCTCCCGACAGGCAATCCAGTTGCCCGCTGACAGGTCGATCGCCCCTCGTTCCCCATTTCGGGTTCCGCTGCATGTAGGCTACCGCGAAGCGACAGCAGCCAGTATGCCCCAAGTCCGTTATCATGACTGATTCTCAGATTGACATGTTCATATACGCTCGGAGGGCGTAGTTGCAGGTGAAGAGCAGGAAAGGCCACAGGAGGTCACTCCCATGAAGGCTGACACCTGCCAGATGAAGGAGCGGATTGGAATGGAAGCATCTAAGTGTCCGAAGTGCGGCGAAGAGCCGAGTTTTCTGGAACACATGGAGAAGTGGTACTGTTACGAGTGCAACTCCTATGTAGACGAGCCTGAGGCAGTGGCTGACGAGACCCCTGTCGAGGAGGTCGTCGAGGAGGAGATCACAGAGGTTGTGGAGGAGATCGTTGAGGAGAAGGTTGAGGAGGCCGAGGTCGAGGTGGAGTCCCCGATCGAGGCAGTGCCTGAACCTGTAGATGTCAAGGAGCCGACCGTCAAAATCCGCATGTGCCCCAACTGCGACCAGCCTCTCAAGTGGATAGAGAAGTATCAGAGATACTACTGCTACAGCTGCAAGAAGTACGCCCCGGTCGCGAAGATGGCCGAGCCGGAACCAGAGCCTGAGCCCAAGGCGATGCCCGAGGAGGCTCCAGCTCCGAAGGAAGAGCCGAAGCCGGTGGTCGAGAATGAAACGGCTAAGAAGTGCCCTGAGTGCTCTGGCGAGATGAAGTTCATCGAGAAGTACAGCGAATGGTACTGCCACGCGTGCAAGAAGTACCCGTTGCACAAGCCGAAGGAGAAGCCTGCGCAGAAGGAGCAGTCGAAAGGAACCGTCTGCCCGAAATGCAGCGGCCCGATGAGATTCATCGAGAAGTACGAGAGGCACTACTGCAACGCGTGCAAGGCCTACGCGCCAAAGGGCTGCTCTGAGAGCAAGAAGCTATGCCCAACCTGCAAGTCTGAGTTGAAGTTCATCAAGCAGTACAACGAGTGGTACTGCTACGACTGCAAGAGATATCCTCTCAGGCCGAGCAAGCCAGTGCTGCTGCTCTGAGTCTATCGTCCGATTGCTCAGACATTCCCTGGCGGTTTCTGTTGCTGACCCTGGAAGAATGTCACATCAGCTGGAGCAGGACCTGGTTGCGCCTGCGCACTCTCGCGGTTCTTCACCCGTGTTCCCAGAACCGCTCCGATTCCAGCCTTCGACGCTTTCTCGAGGACGAATATCGACCTCTCGCTGGTCAGAAGAATGCCGTACTCTTTCGGCCCCATCGCTCCTTGCACCATAATCCTAGGTATGACTGCAACCTTACGTTCCTCCAGTTTACCACCCGACCCTCCCGATGTGGATTGTCAGATGAGCATATGAACGCTATCACTCCTGGAGAGCGGCTATGTATAAGGGCAGATTATTGAAGAGCCACCGGGGAGATTCGAACTCCCGACCTGCTGATTACAAGTCAGCTGCTCTTCCAGCTGAGCTACGGTGGCGTGATGGTCTGGCCGAGTAATGAGAGACCGCACATATAGGTTTTGACCTGGCCATTCTCGTATGGCCACGCCACCGAGCGCAACCTATGCCCATCTGGCACGCTGCCAGCGGCATCGGAAGCTTTAAGTGGTGGGTATGTATCCGCACAAATCGCGCACCAGCGGTGAGTGTTCATGACCGAGAATGAAGGTGCTAAGAAGCACCCTGAGAAGAAAGAGGAAGCGCACAGCGACGCAGACGTGAAGATCGAGGCGGGCAGCCTGGTGCTGGCAGAGTTCAGTGGCTGGGTTGAAGAGACCGACGAGCTTTTCGACACGACTGATGAGTCATTGGCCAAGGAGAAGGAGATCTTCGACGAGAAGATTGTATACGGCCCTCAGCCACTGATAGTCGGCAAAGGGCGTCTGTTCCCTGGCCTCGACGAGCACATGCTCAAGGCGGAAATCGGCAAGGAGTACGAGGTCGTCATACCCCATGAGAAGGGTGCGGGCCCAAGGGACCCGAAGCTGGTCGAGCTGCACCCGATGCGCGAGTTCCTGAAGCAGGACATCGAGCCCCAGGTTGGCATGGAGGTCACTGTGAGGAACCGCAGGGCGACGATAGTCGCCATGACCGCGGGCCGTGTCAGAATAGACTTCAACAACAAGCTCGCGGGCCGTACTCTGAAGTACAAGTACAAGATCATCAGCAAGCCCGCCAAGCCCAAGGAGATTGCGGAGCTCCTGCTCAAGATGTCCTATGGCACCGCAGAAGGTTTCGATGTCCATCATCACGGTCAGGACTACAAGATCACTCTTCCCGACGCGTGCAAGTACGACCAGAAGTGGCTCCTCGCGAAGTACAGGGTCGTGACCGACCTGAGGGATGTCCTCGATGCCGAGACGGTGTCCTTCGTGGAGGAGTACACGAAGCCGAAGGCGAAGGAAGAAGAACCCGCGATCGAGGAGAAGACGCCTGAGGCCGACGATACGAAGGCCGCAGCTGAGGCCAAAACCGAGGAGAAGACTGAGGAGAAGGCGCCAGAAGAGCTCTCGGAAGAGGACCGCAAGTAATCGCCATCAAGCGATGACTGCGCGTCCCGACGCAAACCTCTTAACCAGTTCCTCGCATTCATCTCGCGAGGACGTTTTAGCGTTTCGACCATCCGCGGAGATGGGCGCGTGGCCTAGCTGGATATGGCACTTGCCTCCTAAGCAAGCGGTCAAGGGTTCGAATCCCTTCGCGCCCGCTCTCACGCGTAGCCAGTATAATCAGGACTCGGTTCAATCAGGGGGGATTGAGCCTCGGAGCCGGTACCGACATCTCGAAAGCTTGGAGTATCTCAAGCCTCGCAGAGTCGGCGTTTTTTTCGGCAATAATATCTCTCGGTGGTGAGGGTCGAGGAGTGCCCGAGAGCGAGGGATACGCTTTCGAGCGATACTCCACGGTCCAACAGCTGTTGACCGTATGTCCTTCTGAGCGTCCTCAGCTCGAAACCAATGCCAGAATTCTCCTGCACAAGCCTCTTGACTCTCCTCAAGGGGCCTGAGCTGTAGAAGGCATTCGGGTTGTCCAGGGAGCAGACCAGCGGCTCTACTACCGATGTGACCGTTGTGAGAAGTTCTTGATATATCTAGTGCAAATAGCAGGAGCAAGTATAAGCGCTACATACGTGCTCCAGCTGATTCATGCACATAGAGCGAGACCAGAACGGTCAGTTGAAACTAAGAAGGAACAGCGGAGCGAAGAAAGCCGTGGCCTTGGCCGTCGCGGTCTTGTTCGTGGGAGTCTGCGGCATCTCAGTAGTGGCAGCCGCTGAGATGAGCGGTGATAGCGCTCAGGAACAGCTGGGTATCGATAATGGTGACGGAATTCCCAATGAGATTGGCCCCAACCCAGACTGCCCTGATCCTAACCCGGACTGCCCTAACACGTGACAGGTAGAACCCGTCGAAACCCCTTCCCCTCTTTCTCCGAACACTGAAGTGACGCAGAGTCGTACCTGCGATGTTTGATGGGTCCACCACCATTCTGGTTTGAAGTTGAAATCTGGGAGAGCGCCCTTGAAGGCAACCACCAAATGGACTACAATCTAATTGCGGGCGTCCTTGACAGGACGCAAACTGCATCCTGGCCATTCGATTGGCCATGGCAATTCGACAGCTTTGCTGATGGACTGGGCGAAATGGACTGCATACTCCACCACTCAGTATCGATCACAGGATAGATGGCAGTCTTTCGCCCAAATGCCCTCGCAGAGGTATCTCACCCTTGCCAAGACGCGTCAGAGGTGAACCCTTCGGCCATTCCTCCCGCTTAGAAACGCGTCTGAGGGCGTGAGAAAAGGCCATAGGGGCGGAGGGGAATCGCGGAGCG
This sequence comes from Thermoplasmata archaeon, assembly GCA_035529455.1. GTDB lineage: Archaea > Thermoplasmatota > Thermoplasmata > UBA10834 > UBA10834 > UBA10834. The sequence continues at coordinate 12,304 of DATKWQ010000063.1, read as the reverse complement.
GTTGTTGGAACCTGTTCGGTCTTGCTGCGGCTGGCTTCAGACCCGCACGTCCATGCTTATCCGTCCGTCCTTGATGCCCACGATGCGGTCCGTCTTCTCCGCTATCCTGCGGTCGTGGGTGATCACCACGAAGGTCATGCCGAAGCGCTCGTTGATGTCCCTGAACATCTTGTAGAGGCTCTCGGTATTGTCGGAATCGAGGTTCCCTGTCGGCTCGTCCGCGAGAACGACCTTCGGGTCGTTCATCAACGCGCGCGCTATAGCAGTCCTCTGCTGCTGCCCGCCGGACATCCTGGATGACAGGTTGTCCTTCACCTTTGCAAGGCCCACGACATCGAGGAGCTCATCCGCCTTGGCGGAGGCGGCCTGGACCTCCCTCTCCCCGCCTATCCAATGGGGCATGAGCACGTTCTCGCGAGCGGTGAACTCCGGGAGCAGGTAGTGGAACTGGAATATGAATCCGATGGTGCGGTTTCTCAAGGAGGCGATCTCGTCCTTCCTCATCACGTCGGTGCGTCTCCCCGTCACGTACACCTCCCCAGAGGTGGGTCTGTCCAGGGTTCCCATTATGTTCAGGAGCGTGGACTTCCCGCTGCCCGACGCACCGATGATCGAGTTGAAGGACCCCTCATCGAAGGAGAGGTCGACATCGAAGAGCACCGGCGTGCTCACAGGCCCGTTGACGTAGACCTTTCCGACCTTCCTGAGCTCGACCACCTCAGGCATTGCGTATCACCTCGATCGGGCTCAGCTTCGAGGATTTCCTAGCGGGGATGACTGCTGCGAGGGCGGCAGCGAGCACTGCGATGACGCCAGAGCCTATGACGAACGGGTAGTCTAGGTACAGATCGATGAGAGGAGAGCCGTCTGGGTTGGTCGCGAAAGTCACGAAACTAATGAGCAGCGACACCCCGAGAACCACACCGAACACGGACCCCACCAAACCCAGGAGCAAACCCTCGTACAGGAACACCCGACTGGAAGCACCGTCGGTCAGTCCCATCGCCTTTAGTATCCCTATCTGCTTGGACTTCTGCACGACCTTGATGGCGAGCACGCTCGCGATGGCTATCACCACCGCAGCCAGGACGAAAACCTGGATCATGAGGCTCGATACCGTCTGTCCCTGGAGACCGCTGAGCAGCTGCTCGTTCTGATCCTTCCAGTTGTCGACCTGGACGGGGTACGACTCGAGGAGTGCGGACATCTCCAGGGCGACCGCGTCAGCGGCGAACACGTCCTGCACCTTGAACTCGACAGAGGTCACGCCCTCCCCGAGGGAGAACATCCGCTGCGCAGACCCGAGGGTCGTTATGACCCATCCATCGTCGATCGAAGATACGCCCAAATCAAAGACGCCGGCGACGGTGAAGGCGTACCTAGTACCGTTCGCCACGGAAAGGTTCACAGAGTCTCCCGGGCCGATGCCCTGTTCCTCGGCGAGGCCTATCCCCACAAGAACCTCATCGTCGGAGGGCGCCGACCCAACCTGAACGTTGTCGAGAATGCCGTATATCTGGTCAGCCGCCTCGAGGTCCCAACCTCTGACAAGGACCGATGATGTGCGCCCGCCTTCGTTTATGAAGGCAGGGGAGTCGGCGGAAACACTGCGTGCAGTCAGGCCGTCAACATCCTCTACAACGGCCAGGATCGTGTCGGAATCCATGATGACCGGGTCGTCGAGAGACGATGTGATGGTGACCTGCGGAGAGTTCCCTATCGTCCTCTCTATGAGGCTCTGTTGGAGACTGCCTATCAGCGTCCCCACGAATACTTGGACGGAGACGCCTATCGAGATACCGATAACGACGAGGATGGTCTGCGCTCTGCTCGACCTCATGAATCTCAGGGCAATTTTGAGAGGGAGCATGTATCAGACCCTCTCCCTCAGCCGGAGCACTTCTTCGAACGTGTGAAGCTCCATGTCAGCACCGACCTCCTTGGCCGACCCAGGGTTCCTTCTGAACGCGCTCCCTCCCACCACGACAATGACATCGCACCCGAGTTCGCTCCTGACCATGGCTATGACTTTCCGGGCATTGAAGAGATTGTAGCTGTTGGTGACGCTGATGGCGAGGTACTTCGGCCTCACATGCCTTGCAGCCGACCTTATGACCTGACAGGGAGTGTTGGCGCCGATGAACGTGACGTCGTACCCCGCGATGGTGAAGAAGTCCGCAGCCATCCTGGCACCGATCTCGTGGAATTCCTCCGTGGGGCAGACGACGAGGGCCTTGTCATGAGTGGGAGCGATAACCCTCCGGCCGGCTTCGGCCAACACATAGGCGTAACTGGTCTCGATAACGGCCCGCACCAGAGAGCTCCTCACATGCTCGCGCCATATGCACGTCTCAGGATCATTGCCACAGGTCATGTCGTTCAAAGAGGGGGCTAGCAACTCCGTGTACATTGTGGGAATATCGACCGCACCTGAGTCGAGCTTCGAGCGAACGAACCTCATGATCTCGGGACGGTTCTCCGACTCGAGCAGCGAAATCACCTCAGAGTACAGAGCGTGCCTGCCACCATTCCCATTCTTTGGCTGCAACTCACCCACTCTCCGACATTGTAGGGCGTGCACGGGTTTATAATCTAACGCCGAACTCAACTCACTCCTCACGCAAAGGCCATTTAGGATCGGAGACATAACCGACCTTGAGGGAGAACATGGAGGAAGAGGCCGGACACATAACTCGCTTCCGAGGGCGAATCATCGCAGCTATGAGAACGGCCATCGGAAATGAAGAGGGAAGAGGTTTAGCTCCGGCCTCAATCCGGCCTGATTGAACTGCCTGTCCGACACACTGGCTACCCTATGGAGTGAATCCCTTCGCGCCCGCTCTCACGCGTAGCCAGTAAGACTGGCTCTTATTTCAATCACAGGTGGATATGGTTTCGGTTGTTCCTCCCGGACCGATACAGCTCGGTCGGGAAATGCAGCACGAAGCGCGCGCCTTCCCCGGGCACGCCAGTTTCCTCTATCTTAATCTGCTCGGCCTCCAGTATCCGCTTCGCGATCGACAGGCCATGCGGCACTCCGGCCGGTGTGATTAGGTCGAATATTCGTTTCTTCCCTTCCGAGGTTATCCCTATCCCGTCGTCCTCTATGATCAGATCGAGTCCGTCTGCGTGTTCTTCGCTCCTGACTCTGATGCTGGTCACATGAACGCCATGCTTTATCGAATTGGAGAAGATGTTGGCGCAGACCATTTCCAGGAGGGGATCCACTAGTATGGTGCATTCCTGGGCCGTGTTCGTGTAAGCCACGCCTGAGGTGTCAACGGAATCGATAGCATGCTCCAAAGCAGAATGCAATGAAGACCACTTCAGGTTCATGGCACCGTTGATCTGATAAGTCCTCGCGACTTCGATGATGCCAATTATCTTCGTGAGGGCGTTCCTCGCCTTCGAAATATGCTCGCGGATTCTTGCAGGGTCCGTTTCCATTTCTGCGAGGCTTATGTTCCCGTCGGCGATGGTGATCTCGCCACTTATGTCATGCCGCGTGATGGCCCCCAGGAGGTCCATCCTTTGGTTCGCGATTCGGAGCAGGCTCCGTGATTCAGCGAGTTCCCTCTCCGATAGCTTCGCTTCATGGATCTCATTGATCATTCTCGCCAGGAGGGCGAACAGCGATGGCAAGTCCTTGCCCTTTTGGATATAGTAGTCCGCTCCTCCGTTCAAAGCCTCGATTGCGACGTCCTCCCTCCCCTTGCCGGTGAATAGGATGAACCCCAGGTCGCTGCCATCCTCTCTCAGTATCTTCAGGAGTTCAATGCCGTTGAGTCCTCTCATCTTGTAGTCCGACACGACTATGTCGAAATCGCCGCGCTTCACTTCTTTTACAGCCTCAAGAGGGGATTCGCAGGGTGTCACATCCAGATCGTATCTCGAAAGATATGCCTGCTCCAGCTCAAGAAACCCTGATTCGTCATCTACAGCAAGCACCTTCGTCTGCAACTCTCCCTCTCCTCTTCTCTAGCCAATACTTATTATTCGATTGCGATGGCATAATACTTTCCCCCCTCTTGCCATTTGTCGATTGTCGACTGCGGCCAGAGGGCGACTATGGTCGAATTGACTGCGGCTAACATTCTACATCGCGCTTGATGTCTTCTGCTCCCGTCAAACGAGCGTTCCATGATTCAGGGCATATCGCTGCATTGTCGATGTCATGATGGTCAGAACCGCAGTCATTGACCGGCGGTTCCGCATGCGGAATCAGAAATGGAGACCCGATTCGTCTTGGATTGTGACGAACCTTCATTTGGAATGGGATCAGTACAGGGCCGCTTGGAGGTAGGAAGGGCGTAGCTACCGTCGAGAGTTCAAAGGGGGACGAGATAGTGGAAGGCATCAGGAGACAGTTCGCCATCGAGTTGCTCTCGAACGATGAAATAGACACGATCCACGAAGCCACGCTGACACTGCTCGAGCGCACAGGTTTGCGGTTCGACAGCGAAGATGCGGTCAGGCGGCTGCTGGCAGAGGGTGCCATCCTCAAGCCTGGGTCGAAGGACGTGGTCCAGTTCCCCAGAGGGATGGTCGAAGAGGCGATTGGCAGGATCCAACGCCGTCACGAGTTCCGCGCCCGTGACCCCGGAAACGACATCGTCTGGGACGGCGAGCACATGTTCGCAGGCAGCGGTGGCGGCAATCCCGACATCGTCGACCTGGACACGGGGACGACAAGGCCGTCAACCCTCGAGGACGTTGCACAGATGACCCGCCTTTTGGACGCTTTGGGCACGTGCCACATGGTCAGCTGCCAGGTCATGGCAACGGATGTGGATCCAAGGTACATGATAGTCAAGACGACCGAGGCCATGATCAAGAACTCGAGCAAATGCATGACCGGCTATGCGCTCGACAGTGAGACCGTTGACACGCTCGTTAGGATGTGGTCCTGCGTCGCTGGCGGAGCCGAGGAACTCCGGAAAAGAAAGATGTTCGCGATATATGGCTCCCCGAGCAGTCCGTTGACGTACGATTCGAGCGTCTGCGAGGTGATGATACGCGCCGCAGAGCATGGCATGCCCTTCGACCTCGTCCCGTGCCCTATGTGCGGCGGTACGGCGCCCGTGACGCTCGTCGGCGGCCTAGTGCAGCAGAACGCCGAGCTACTGGCAGGCCTAATGCTCATGCAGACGGTCGATGACGGACTGCCCATGCTGTACTCTGGGAGGTTGAGCATGATGGACCCGCGGTCAGGGAGGAACTTGTGGGGCGTGCCGGAGATGACGCTTGTCTCCGTGGCCTCGGTCCAGATAGCACATAGATACAACATGATGGCCGACATCGAAGGGTCAACAACCGACGCCCCGGAATGGGGCGTCCAGGTGGGTATCGAGAGGATGATGACAGCCGTGATGGCCGCCATATCAGGGGCGGACTCGCTGGCAGGGATAGGCGCAGCGTGGGAGACGTCCGCGTCCATGGAGATGGCGGTCGTGGACGACGAGATACTCGCGAGCGCCTTCAGATTGCTCGAGGGCATCGGCGTTGACGAGGGCAGGTTGGCGACGGCAGTCATCGATTCGGTGGGGCCAATGGGCAACTTCCTCACTCAGAGGCACACGATGGAGTACTTCCGAAAGGGGGAGGTCCGGGTATCCCCGCTCCTTGACAAACGCACTTCGGAAAGGGTAAGGGTGGAGGGTTTTGTCCCGCTGCGCGAGAGGGCGAACGAGACCGCCAGACGAATTCTGAAGGAACATGTTCCGACACCCCTTGAGAGAGATGTCGAGAGGGAGATTACCGCCATCGTGAGGGATTCGTGTCGCGTCCTCTGATAGACGTTCGCGCGATGCGAATGGAATTCGCATCCATTGACGTATTTGATTGACGCAAAAAGATATAAACTATGGAATCAATTTCATAGTGGTCGAATCCCAGGGATGTAGCCAAGGTTGCACGGGGTTCGGTTAGGAGGCCAGTTGATGGCATCTGCTGATGGAAGTACTGACAGAATGTGTGTGTCTTGTGGCCGTTCAATAGCTATGGACGCGAACGTGTGCCAGCACTGTGGCCATGATTTCAGAGCCCCGGTGCCTGTAGAGAAGAAGAAAACGATCCTCCCGGTGATTGGCGGCGCTCTGCTGATTGTCACGGCGGTAATGGGCCTGTTCATGGGTGCTATGCTGCTTGCGGTCGATGTCTCCGAACTCGACCAGTACGGCTTGGATATCGCCGGTGACCTGCTCGAGGACATCATGACTGTCTGCGGAACGATAATCATCGTACTTTCGCTGATAGTAGTGCTCGGAGGCTTCTTCGGGGTAATGCGCAAGCACTGGGGCATCGCCATTGTGGGCGGCGTCTTGGGATTGTTCATCATCGGGCCGATGATGATAGGCAGCCTCCTCTCGCTGGTTGGTCTCATACTTATTGCCGTCTCGAGAAAGGAATTCGAGTAGCCCCTGAGACGCGAGTGAGACTCGGTGGCGTTGTCCACCGGAAAAACCCCTTTTCACAGCTTTCCATCTGTTCTTTCAGCGCTGCTCATGCTCTTGGACTGGACAATATGTCGCTTCCTCGCCAGGGTAAGCGGCCTCACTTCACTGAACTCTCGAACTCGCCTTCCCACCAGGATATGTAGTTCCGGACGCCCGTCTCTCGCTTCCGGATAGCCTTCTTCGCGAGATTGTGCGCCAAGGACGCGTAATCCCCGTTCCATCGATCCCTGATTCGTGCAGGGATGACGAGGTAGCTTGGTGAGTCGTCGATGTACTTCGGCGGCAGACGGGCGAGCGCATAGAGGTCGCAGGCCCGTTCTCCACTGGGGATACCCTTGACGTTGAACTGCGCCAGGTGCATGAGCTCATGGGCTATAGTCCAGTAAGTTGGGGCTCTGTAATCGCCATTCCTGGCCTTGCGGACGTCGAGCATCAGTTTCACGGTCCCGTCATCCGACTGAAACGCGAGACCGTCGTACGACCTCGTCAATCCGATTGTCAGCTTCCTCTTCATCTCTGGAAAGTATGGGTACAGGCGTCTGACCCTCCTGTCGACCTCGTCCCGTAGAGCCGGCTTGAGTGTCATTGCCTTCCTGGTCCAGGAGATATCTAGGAGCATATCGGCTATCCGATGGCAGGATACTATTTCATCATATCCACGGGACGCCGTCGCGGCGGGTGACTCTGGGGAGTCACTTCAGATTACCGTCGATGCCGATGATGACGCCATCCACAGGGGCCTCGCTGCCGGCCCTCTTCAGCGCCTCCTTGGCGAGCGCCATGAGCCCTGAGCAGCAGGGAACCTCCAGCATGACTACCTTGACCGACCTCGGCCTTGCCTCTGAGAACACCTGCTCCAGCTTTTCGAGGAACGCCCTCTGCTCCTCGAGCTTCGGGCAGCCTATTATAACTGGCTTCCCGCGCATGAACTCATTGTGAAAGTCGGCAAAGGCGAACGGGGCACAGTCCGCAGCCAGGAGTATGTCAGCATTCTTCAGGTACGACGCTGACGGCGACACGAGCCTCCACTGAACCGGCCAGTTGACCAGTTCGGACTGCTTCCCAGCCGTCTCCGCAACCTGTGGGGTCAATGCGCCTGGCTGTACTTTTCGGAGAAGCATTGGAGTCGCTGAAGGGCATCCGCAGGGATGGCCTTCTGCAACGTCGTGGCCGTGATCGGCGTCAGCGCCCGCCAGGTGCTCCTTGACCGCCTTCTCGTCGAACTCCGGCGCCTCGCGCTCGACGATCTCGAGCGCCCCCTCCGGGCACTCACCGATGCACGCGCCAAGTCCATCGCAGAAGACGTCGCTTATGACCTTCGCCTTGCCGTCGATTATGGCGAGCGCACCCTCGGCGCAGGCGATCACGCATTCGCCGCATCCCGTGCACTTCTCCTCGTCTATCTTGATGATCTTCCGTTTCATGATGTCGCCTCTGTCCTCGCCTGTGACCTGATAAGCGTCGATCCAATGGGTATGTATCGTCCCTTACCTGTCAGGTCTCGTCTCCGCCCGGCCATCATTCCCTATACAGCGTCAGGCCCGACCAACTCCTTCCATCTCAGCCTTGAGCGGGACCTGTGGAGCTTGTCGGCGATCACTCCTGCAGCCAATGTCACCGGGGGAGCGAGGAACACCATGGTGCCCGCAAGCGCCAGTAGACGTGTTATCGTCCTCGCCTCGTAGATCTCGCGCGAGCAGCGCGTGTCGTCGGGCATCTCCATGCCCACGAGTGAGGCCCAGATGGTCGTCTGCAGCTTCAGTGTCATGAGCGTCGTCAGCCACACGAAGTCGCGGAAGCTGGTCATGGTTCCTCCGAACCCGGTCTTCTTCGACAGTATCGCGCGCCTGAGGTCCTCAGCAGTCGTGCCCTCGAACGTGGTGTATCCGTCGCCGACCATCATCGGGGCGTGGGCGTCGCTCCCGCCCGTCTTGGCGAGTGGCAGGTCCTTGCACATCTTCTGGGCGATGTCGTTCGCGTAACCATCCCTGTGGAACGCGTTGAACACCTCGACACCATCGAGTTTGAGCTCTCCCAGTTTGTCCGCGACCGAGCTGCAGTGTGCGCTGAACGGGTGCGGGGCTATCGCGACGCCCCCGAGGGCGTGTATGCGGTCGATGGTCTCCTCCGCCGATAGTGAGTGGGGCACCTTCTCGGTCAGGAAGAGGCCGACTATCTCCCCGTCGGCCGTGGAGACCTCCTCCCCGACGACCACCTCGACCTTCGACTTCTCGGCCTGGGCCAGTAGCGCGCCGCGAACGGTGTCGTGGTCCGTGATGCAGACTATGTCCATCCCCTTCCTCTCAGCTGTGCGGATGACCTCCCTTGGTTCGCTGACAGCATCGGGGAACCTGATGAATCCGAGCTTGGACATCCCAGAATACTTGGTGTGCGTGTGGAGATCCGCCCTCGCGACCATTCGCGGCGTAATCCAGGTGAAGATAGTTATCCCTTGCGCTCTGACAGCACCCGGTCGCACACGTTCGTTGGCCGCCTGGTCTTGAGAGGTGCAGAACACACATCAAGTCCACGGCATGATGATGTGCCAGGCGAACATGACGAGCGTGACGATGGTCAGTATGCCCACGATCATGTCGATGAGCACGTCGCTCTCCCAGGAAGTGAACCATCTGTCCGTGGTGTACTTCTCCAGCCCCGTCAGCTTCTTGTCGTTCTTCCCCCTGAGCCAGCGCAGAGCCCGCCGGAGTATCACGCCACCGTCCAGCGGGTACGCCGGCAGCGTGTTGGCCAGCCCGGTGATCAGGTTGGCCCAGAAGATCCAGTAGACTGCGTTCAGCAACAACCAGAAGACGGCGTCGGGGACGAACGACAGCGCCCCAGAAGGTTCATACAGGGCGGTGGCGGGGGAAGTGAGGGGCATGTATCCAAGGAACGGCAGCGCCAGGAACTGAAGGGCAGACCTTGCATAGCCGTCCGCGCCGGACGCGTCTGAGAGAGGCCTCGCGATCAGGTTCGGGACCTGGTCCGAGTCGACGGCGATCAGGCCGAACATGGCGCACTCCACGCCGAGGCTGCTCTGGTTGCGGTATTCCTCCATAAGCTCATCCTGGTAGTGGACATAGTAGAACTGCCACTTCGAGGTGAGGTTGACGGTGCTTATGTAGGGGTCCTCCACGAACCATCCGAGTTCGAGGCTGGGGTCGTCGTGGTATCTCAGGACGGTTATGTTCACGGGCACTTCGTGTGACGAGTTCTCGGTAATGATACGGAGGTCCTCGATGCTGTGCACTATGGTGTCGTTCAGGCTCCTGATGATCATGCCGGGCTCGATCCCGGCGTTGAATGCCGGTCCTGAGGGCACGTCCGACACGACAACGCCCCCTGGGAGGACCGCACCCTTCACTCCAGACTTATAATGATATTGCACGGTGATGAACCCTCCAGGGTCGTTCACGTATGAGGCTTGGAGATCGTCAGAGTCCTCGACCCTCACACCGTCGACTGAGACGACCTGGGCCCATGTCGGTATACCGTAAAGGTCCGCGGGTGAGTCGAGCACTATATCCGTCACGAGCGCCCCCTCAAGGACCGGCTTTGCAGAAGGCGCGAAGACGCCCAGGAATAGGATGAGGAACACGACGGCCACCAGGAAATTCGCGGCGGGGCCAGCGGAGTACACCTTGAGCGAGGCGGTCGGGCCCGCGGCTTCCATGTCGTCGTCGTTCGTCTCGACGAACGCCCCGATCGGCAGCGTGAAGATCATCACGCCGATCGACTCCACACGTATCCTGTTCGCTATGGCCATTATGCCGTGTCCCATCTCGTGCACGAACATGGCCAGGCCGATGGCGGCGATTGCGTATATGAGGGTCGCCCAGGGGTTGATTATGGGCGTGGCCCCGGAGACCACCGCAGGGTCGGTTGCGGACTCGACCACTGAGGGTGCGAAGAATGTGACGATGACGAGGAAGGAGGTGATGAACACCATCGCCGCGAACACGACGAGGACACACCCCCAACCGGCGACTTTCCAGAATCGCCTGTGCTCGGCGAGCCTGGTCAACATCCCTCTACCTTTCAGCGTGCGCCAGACCAGCACTGGACCGTGAAGTGACGCGTTGGCGCTGCCCCACATCTTGGCTCTATACGCAACTAGAACGACAGCTATGTACGCGAACCCCAACATGAGCATCAGGATATAACGGTCCATTCTGGGCGATTCCTCCTGCCAACCGGGGTTGTGCAGGCAGCTGACGGTATGGCAATGACCCCTAGAAACAGGTTTCTGCTCCAGGTCTCATCCGAATAGTTGTCGGCGCCATCTCCGGACGACTCTTCTCACGGATATCCTGTTCGTGTGCATCCCCTCAGGCCAGATGGCCATGTATCCGAGCACCTCAAGGGCTATCATGCCCACGAGGGCGAGCGTTATCGCGACCACTTCGAGGGTGCCGACCGGCTCAAGTAGGTTGGCCAGCCCCAGCGCCAAGAAGCAGACGAGGGCGAACGCTCCCGCGGCGTACCAGTATCTCAGAAAATCGTATATGACCCAGTCGCGCCATGACATCTGCGCCCTGAGGAAGCGTGCCGATTCCTCCTCGTCCATATCCGCCTCATCGGCGTAGAGATCCACTCGCCACTTGTCCTTGCGGGCGTCTTCGTCATCTCTCGGTCCTTCATCTGACATGACATGCAACGAAATGCCCGTTACCCCTGTCTGTCAGCGGCGGGTCTTCGACGGAGCAAATCTCCTCGGCCAACGGGCATCTGGTGTGGAACCTGCAGCCAGGTGGCGGGTTTGCGGGGCTGGGCACGTCCCCAGGCAATATGATCCGGTCCCTCCTCAGATCTGGATCGGGGGCGGGTATGACCGAGAGGAGAGCCTCCGTGTACGGGTGGGTGGGCTTCTCGAAGAGTGAGTCCTTCTCTGCGTACTCCACGATCTTGCCAAGGTACATCACCGCCACGCGGTCGCACATGTAGCGTATAGTGCTCAGGTCGTGTGATATGAACAGGTAAGTGAGTCCGAAGTCGTTCTGAAGGTCGTTCAGCATGTTCAATATCTGTGCCTGGACGGACACGTCCAGAGCGGATGTCGGCTCGTCGAGCACGACGAAGTCGGGGTTGACGGAGAGCGCTCTTGCGATACCTATCCTCTGACGCTGTCCCCCGCTGAACTCGTGGGGGTACCTGTACATGTGCTCGGGGTTGAGGCCGACCTTGTTCAGCAGATCGATGGTCCGCTCCCTTATCAGAACGCCTCTGCTCACGTTGAAGTCATCGTCCTTGGTCATCCTCTTCGACTTCGCGCCGTAATCGCCGAAAATCTTGTGCAATTCCTCCTTCTTTGCCATCAGGCTCAGCTGTGCCCTTATCGGCTCGGCCACTATGTCCTTGACCAACATCTTCGGGTTGAGCGATGAGAACGGATCTTGGAACACGAATTGGATCCTCCTGCGCATGCGGCGCAGCGTGCGCTTCGGCTTGTGGTTGAGGCAGTATCTCCTGCAGACCTCGTGTTCGGCGTCCTCTATGAGGTCCAACACCGCCTGCTCGGCTCGTCCCGCCACGCCATCTGGGTTTCCGTCCGATAGCTTGCTGACGATCTTCTCGGCGTCCCCGCACAGATGTTTTTTCCGGTCCTCCTTTATGTCGCAAGCCGAGCCTCCGAGGAGCCTCGATATGTTCTCGGCGATGCCCGCCGCCTGCGAGTTCGTCATGGCTCTCTGTTTGCACTCGTCTATGATTGCCAGCAACCTCGTGAAATCGTCGACTACCTCCTTGGGCGTCTCGAAGAAGGTGTATCCGTCGGTCGGGGTGATGAGCATCATGATGGCCCTGCCAACGGTCGTCTTGCCGCATCCAGACTCCCCCACGAGTCCTAGCGT
>DATKWQ010000062.1:0-9393 GCA_035529455.1 Thermoplasmata archaeon | reverse complement strand
TCATTCGTAAGAGCCATCTTGGAGAAGGTGCCGATTGTGACCTTCACGGACGCACCATCGATTGCCAGTCCCGTGTCGGCATCCACGACTCTCCCCATCAGAGAACCAATTGTGGAGGTCAGCGTGAAGTTCGTCCACGAGATTACGTCCGTCTCTATGGTGATGTTCTCAGACTGCGTCGTGTAGCCATCGGCTGTGGCGTTGAGCATATAGATCCCCGGGCTGAGAGATATGTTGTAGGCCCCTTCAGAGTTGACGGTTCTGGTCTTGCCAATGTACATGATTGTCGCGCCGGCAATCGGATGTCCGTCGCTGTCGACCACATAACCTTGTGCCCAACCCGCGTCAGCTATCTCCTCAGTCACCGTGACGACAAGCGAGTCCGAGTCGGAAAGGCCCCCGGAGTCTTCGACTTCAAGTTCGACATCGACTGCGCCGACATATTCGAATGTATAATCTACGGTCTGGCCCACTCTGACAGTCTCGCTGCTATCTGGCTCGGTGAATGTCCAAGTATAGGTTAGCACATCACCGGTGTTCGGGTCCTCGGCGTAGCCAGTGAATGTCAGTTCTCCGCCAACCTCGATCTCCTGGTCGGGTCCCGCGTATACGTCCTCTGGCGGTAAGTTCATATCATCCGAGTACGGAAGTATCTCGAAGAAGAACCACATCGTCCCAGGAGTCGATCCGGGGTTTGCCGCCATATCTGGGTAGTTGTAGAACGTATCTGTCCTGTACGCGTAGAGACCCTGTGGATACCACAGCACCACATACGGGCAGTCGTAGTACAGTATCTCCTGCATCTCCAGGATGATGGCCTGTCTGTCCTCTGGGTCCACAGCATTCTGCTGGTCCAGGTAGAGCTGATCGTACGTCGGATTCGAGTAGAAGCAGTCCGACCACTTGGCGAAATCCTGCGGGCTCTCGGGTATCTGGCCGGTCGTCATGACGGAGAGCATGAACGAAGGGTCAACATCTGCATCCCAGCCCCAGATGTACAAATCATACGAGCAAGCGAACCAGGCGTTTGTAAGCTGGGCCTCCTGCAATCCGATCGGCTCGGCCTTTATGCCGATATCAGACAACCAAGCCTCGATCTTCTGGGCTGTCATCTCCTCATCAGGGTGTCCGAGTCGGTAGTTGAACACGAAATCCAGCAACACACCGTTTGTCTCGTTCTCTCTTACGTCCGAGCTGCTGATGTACTTGTATCCTGCGTTCTCCAGCATATCATTAGCGGCTTCGACACGGTCCTCGTGAGATCCGTAGTCCCAGGCCTCCTCAACAGGCACCTCATAGTGCCAATAAGGCGTCGCGGGCGGAATGAGGCCGCTTCCCTCGAATGCGAGGCCACTCTTGCATTCCGTAACGATATCCGACTTGTTCGTCATCATCGCGATGACCTGGCGGACTGCGAGGTTAGTAGTCTCGAGATTGTCGCTGGATTTGGGAAATGCTTCTCTCCACTCCTCAGAGGCGCAGTTGATGCCCAGCTCGTAGAGGGACAAAGTCGGCACCTCTTGACCATCGACGTTAGGCGCCTCTATCGTGGTGTTCCAGCCGAAGGATGAGATGCCTTCGGCGATGTCGATAAACCCAGACTTGAGCGAGTTGCTCAACAGATCAGGGCTGGCGAATACCTTGTAGAGTAGTATATCGAAGTTGACGGTGTCGATGAAGTAATCATCGTTCTTGAGCATCCTGACGAAGTCATCGAGGACGAATTCGTCAAGTATCAGCGGACCAGAGCCAATCGGACCATCCGGGAAGTAATTGTCGTCTTTCCAATAGTCGACAGATGACAGGTCCTTAACAGGTATGTCCTCCCATATGTGCTTGGGCAATACTGGAACCATAATGCTCAACATAGTCGCCTTCGGAACGTCCGTCGTTATCCTTAGCTGGTAATCGGACAATGCCCGAATGTCCGTGAAGTTGGACAGGTAGTCTATCCATAGCGAGCACTGCTTTTCGTTGTCCTTGACTAGATTGTAGGTGAAGTTCACATCGTGAGCCGTTAAAGGCACGCCGTCGTGCCAGGTCGCGTCGTGAGTTATGTTGTAGTACCACACCTTGTCGGTATCATCGTGGTACCAAGTCTCCGCAAGTTGAGGACCGGCGGAGAAATTAGGCTCAATCGAATTCAGAGTGTCGTACATCAGGAAAGAGACAGTGTACGAGATACTCAGCTTCATGTCAAAAGGGTTCAGGTTGTCCGGTGCCTGCAGAATGCCAATCCTCAGCGTCACCGGGTCTGCCGCCATTACACTCGATGGTATGAGCGAACTCATCCCAGCCAACAACACCATCGAGATGAATGCCCACATCGCAAAGACCGTTTTCTTCCGTCCCATTCTTATCATCACAACACGCAACCCGTATCGTATCCATGGGCGTTTCGTCCTGTCCGTTCTCGTCCTATTGGACGTGTCCTCCCCACGGCTAGGCTGCTTGAACCAATCATTTGCTATATTAACGTGACGTTGCCAGCGGATTGCACACTCACCCCAATTCGTATGTGTCTGTCGATTATCGCGACAGTCCTTTCAGATGGAAACCCAATGTAAAGGCTCCGTGGCACAGAGACAACTTTTATAGCAGTCCAGGCATTGGGAGCATGCTAGGCTCGACCGGGACGTTCGGCGTGTCCTTATACACCAAAATCGTCGACAGTGGGGGTGACAGCTGGGGACGTCGTAACCGAGTCTGCGTAGGTCCAGGTATCGACAATGAGGCCTTGTCCAAGGGGGTTGAAGGTGGCTCTGTGGTCCAGCTGGAGGGCGGGACTCTCTGCCTTGGTCGCGGGGATCGGGTCAGGCCCTGACGGGAACAGCCTTACCGCGAACTCTCGACGCTCCTAGGGTAGCGGGGCCGAGAAGGTATCTGGGCTGCCTGCGTGGACGAGGCCGGCAACCCCAGTCGCCTAGCACTTTTCGTCCCTCATTTCGCTTCCGCACTGCCTATTGACAGGGAAAAGAGAGTCGAGCACGGTGGGGACAGCAGCGTGACAGTCCCCTTTTACTAGCTGAACCTACCCGAGCGTTTAGGCGCCCTCTCGGATTGGTTGCCAACCGCTGATTTGCCGTGTTTCTCGCTCCCTTCTATACACTCAGGTAGAAGGGGCCGCGTTCATATCCTTTGCGGGTGGCGGCACCCCAGGGTGTCATTCGAGAAATCAAAGAGCTCCGCGGTGTCCCCATCGAGCTCCACTACAAGCTTCTGTCCTTCGACCACGACGCCGCACACGGTGGCAGTGAGCCCTCTCCGGGAGAACTCGCCTATGACCGAGTCCGCGTTAGCAGGTTCACATGTGACGACGAAACCACATCCCTGATACGCCTTGAGCCACTGCATAAGCTCGACTCCGTCCGGCCTTGGGATGGACCCGATGTCGACCCGCCCACCAGCACCGCTAGCTTCCAGCAGCATGCCGATCGTACCCAAAGAGCCAGGGTTGCTGATGTCCTTGCCAGCAGACAACATCGGTGCGACTGCGTGCATCGATGCGAGACAACGACGAACCTCGTCGGAGTCCTTTGTCGATGTGGTGTCCCATGAGTAGGGGATTCCAGGCGTGAATAGGCCATCCATGTCGATTGCGAGCACAACAGCGTTCCCCGGTACCGCACCGGAGCTGGTCACAAGATGCGCCCTATCGGTCTCGCCAAGCACGGCGACATCTAGGGCGGCATACGAGGTATCGGGGTGCAGATGCCCTCCGACTATCGGCACGCCGAACTTGTCGCTCGCGGCCCTCATGCCATCGGCCAGGCTATCGCGCACAGGCCCTTCGGCGCACGAGACGATGTCGACAAGGGCGAGAGGCATGCCACCCATCGCAGCCACATCGTTCACATTCACAAGGACGGAACAGTATCCCGCCCAGTATGGATTCGCAGTGATCAGGTCCTCCATGATGCCGTCCGCGGCCAGCAGGAGTATGCGGTCATAGAACTCGATTGCCGCAGCGTCCTCGCCGAAGTTGGCGAAGACATTGCCCCCGGGGGCCCTCAGCAGCTTTTTGGCCAATTCGGACACCCCCTGCTTCCTGGAGACGCCCCTGTATCCCCTCAAAGACTCGACGATCTCGGCGACCGACACACGATGGAAAAGCTCCTCCGTAGATAAAAATCCACTTCTCAAGGAGATCCTACAGCTTCGTCTGAGTGGTCCCCTTGACGTGCTGCCAGAGCGAATACCTCTCCACTATGACATGCGACAGCACTCGAGCGAACTGCTCCGCCATGTCATCCTCGACCACTGTCGGCGTGTCACTGTTCGGAACCTTGTACCCCTGCTTCGTGAGGAACGACCGGGCCTCTGACCGCTCCTCAGAGGTGGCCTTCCGTCCCCTGACGACGCCCTCCATGCCGCATCTGCGGACCTCCATGTCGAAGACGGCCCTCCTGAACAGCGTCTGAAGACAATAGGCTGACAGGGTCGCCCTCTCATCAGGGTCCGACGCTACTGCATTGCACCCCTCTCCGAGAAGTTCGTGGAACGATCTCTCGCGGAGGGTCGAGACCGAAAACACTTTGGCGGGTTTGATGTCCCTCTCCCTGAGTACACCCATCTCGGCAAAAGCCTTGAGGTATCCCGTGAGTTCCAGTCTGTGGAGCTTGACACCTCTCGTCTCGAGCTCCCTCGACACGCCGCTTATCGATGTCGGGTCCTTCCTCAAGACCTCGAGTATAAGCTCGCGCATATCCTTCTTGGGCGAGAACATTGGAACGCCATTGGTAACAAATCTGATAATAAAAACCTTGTGCACGGCCAGTCTGCGGTGGCACTCGCTCTTCAGAACAAGGATCACAAACGGATATCAGTTCACAGTCTCGGGCCTATCAGCTGCCACATTATGAGGAAGAGGACCAGCAATGCGAGGTACATGGCAATCGAACCGGTAATCTTCTCGCGCTGTTCCTTCGTACTACCCTTCTTAACCCTGGTGAGAGCGTAATCCATGCCGTCCCGGAATATGTAGCCCCCGTCAAGAGGAACCGCTGGAAGCACGTTTGTTAGGCCCAACATGAGGTTGATCCAGAATATCCAGTAGAGGGAATTGGTCAGTATCCAGAACGCGCCGTCCGGCATCCACGATAGACCTCCCCCAGGCTCGTACAGGTCCGTCACGGGTGACCTCAGCGGAGCGAGGTCCAAGAACGGAAGCGCGATGAGTCGGAGCCATGACATCGACACATCGTCGACCGACTCATCGCCACGGAACGGATGTGCCAGTAGCTGAGCGTAATGATCTGGCTCCCTTGCGTCGAGGCCCAGCATGATGAACCCGCCTCCAAGGTAGCCTTTCCCGGAGTAAGAATCGGAGTTCTCGTCGGGGTAGAACTCCTCGTAGAAATCATGCTTGTCTGAGAGGGTTATCTCGGCGATGTCGCCATCGACCAAGTACGCGTCCGCATCTGGGTCGTAGCTCATGATAGTGACGTTCACTACCTGTCCCGAGCGAGTGTCAGCCATGACGGAGGTCAACTTCCCGATGCTGGTAATGGTAGTATCGTTCAGGGAGACGAGGATCATCCCGGACTCCAGCCCTGTGTCGGAGGCTGCGTAGCCTTCAACGACGAAGGCCACGACAAGTCCGTCCGTGACGTTCGTCGCGGTGATGACCTCGCCGCTGAAGTAGTAAGTCACATTCACCTCGGCACCAGGTGTCGCCACTCGGTCCTCAACGTCGGCGGCCGAGACGATGTCATTCCCGTCAACGGAAGTCACGATGCTGTAGGGCGTGATACCCGCCATGGACGCCGGCGAGTCCTCCACGACACCCACGACCAGAGCGCCGTCCCTGGTGGGAACGGCGGCGGACATCATCAGGCCGGAGAACAGCGCGAGCGTCACGAGGGCGAATATTATGTTGCTTGCCGGGCCAGCGGCGAACACCTTCGACCTCCGGGTCCTAGTAGTCTCCTCAAGCTCCTTGTTGTCCGGCTCTACGAAGGCGCCGATGGGGAATACGAGGAACAGCAGACCGAGCGAGGTTAGCCTCATCTTCCCGATACGGGTCATGATGCCATGGGAGAACTCGTGGACTATCATCGCGACCGCGAGGCCGAGGATGCCGTAGCCAACTGGGATGATGGGGTTGATGCCAGGCACACCGAGTATGAGCTCAGGCGAGGGCGCCTTCTCTATCTTCGGGACGATCGTGGCCTGCCACAGGAGAAGGACCATCATCGTCACCATAGCCCCGGCACATATCCATAGAGACGCCTTGCCGAAGAAATTCCAGATGCGCTCGTAGGCCGCGATGCGGTTGATCAGGTCCCGGCCCTTGCGGGTACGCCACATGATGATCGGCCCGTAGAGTGTCATGGAACGGCTCTCGAGCCACTTACGCTTACGCGCCACGAGCACGAGTGCGAGCCAAGCCAAGAAGACAACGAGGGCGATCAGATAACCATTCATGTGGAGCAGACCTGCGGCTGGGCCATCGAGCTACCTGTATTAATTGCTTTCATGTTACTTTGGCAGGCCGCCGCCGCCGTCATTCCCTGATGTGTCTCTGTGGCGGGCCCACTGCTCGTCCGAAAGCTCCTCGTAAACATCGCGGGCGCACTCTACGTCCTCAACAGTGGCGCCAGCTGTGGCAGCGAGCCGAGCTATCTGGTCCTTCTTTAGTATCCAGTAATGGATCCTCCACAACTTGCCCTTCTTGATCAGGACCTCCTCGTGGGTGGTCGTAACGAGCCCCACCTCCTCAAGCATGTAGAACACGTCGCGATCCTCAGATGTCAGCCTGTTGTCTATCACTTCGTCCGTGTATCCGAAGAAACTCATCACGTACTCAGCGAGATTCTTGATTTCCTCATCCGACATGTCGTCCTTCTTACCCACGGTCCTCTTCAGCGCGAGCTCGACCTGCCGCATAGTGACAACTGACATCCCGACCCCTTTGTAGATGACAACCGTATACGAATCTAAAAAAGTGTCGGCACATCCAAACGCCGCTGGGCTCACCGCGTTGCGAGCATCTCGACCGAAACGCCCTCGTCGGCTATCATCGCCAATATCCGCTCTGCCCATCGAAGCTTCCTCGCTTTGACCTCAGCCGACCTTCCCGCCTTCTTAGCTGGACGCTTGAGGTCGAAACCAGCAAGGAGTATCCTCCTGACGCCAAGCTCTGAGATGATGCAGGCCGCACGGTCGCCATCAGTGAAGCCGCCGAAGTTGAACACCCCATCGACAGGCTCGCACTGACAGGTCCCCACCACTCTCCCTCTGAACTCGGGGACCCATCTTCCCAAGGCCTCGCGGTTGTCGCCGTGAGCGTGCACGAAAACGACCGTCCCCTCCGCATTTGCCTCCACCTGGTCGTCGACGACGCCGTCCAAGTCAGTCACGACAACGTCAGGCACGAAACCCCTCTCCACCAGTAGGGAGGTCGCACCGTCCGCTGCAATGATATAGTCCCCGCTCGAGATCCCTCGCAGGTCAGATGCGAGGGAGTCCCCACCGCCGCATAGAACCGCTGCCTCCGGCAACCCGGATGCCCTGAAGGCGTCGAGAGCTTCGACGCCCCTTCCGCCAAGCATCGATGATAGGAGGACGGCGCTCGCTCTGTCCTCTGACTCATTGAAATCGAACTCTGCGCATATCTCGTGGTATATCGGAAGCCATCGCTCAAGCCTCAGCGTCTCACGCCCCGGGCGTGGCGGTCTGGCGCCCAGCTTCCCGGCGAAGCGACGCGTTCAATACCGAGCTGAAAACGGCGATCATGATGCCAGTCACCATCTCCGAGAAGATTATCACGATGTCGTATTCACTGTACTTCAGGAAATACTCGAGCGCGTCCACCGAACCCTGGACGATGAACCCCGTGGCAAGCACCGATACCATCATCACGATGAAGGACCACCTGATCTTACCAGTCTGGAGGAAGGCGGTCACGGACTTGCCGGACTCGTACGCAAAGACCCCGAAGACGATGAACCACACGCCCCCTGACACGAACACGAGAATGGATATAGCCAGGCTGCGTTCGTGCGGGAGCAGGCTCTCTCTGTACGTCTGCGCCATGTCGTAACCTATGAGGATGCCCACGACTGCCAGGACAAGCCCGACTATTGCGAACGGTATGACGAGGCTGCCCTGCCTTATTGACCGCTTCATCCGCGTCAGTCTCTTGCTCGTCCTCTCCGCCCACCTGTACGCCCAACCTATCAAGTAGAGCCCGAGCACGACCCCGATGACGCCGAAAGCCATCTGAGATATTATGCCGATGTCGCGATAGGCCCCCTCCTGGAACTGGACGATCTTGACCACGACTGACAGCAGCCCCCAGATGATGAGCACGAGAGAAAGAGGGACGATCCACCTCCGCCTCATCTTCTCGTCCTGGAGCGTCCTGACAATCATGTAGTATGTTCCTTCGATGCTCCTGCTCTGCTTGACATAAACTCGTTTGACGGAGTCAATCTTCACTCGCGATGATATGACGGGGTATATCGCCTCGTCCTCAGCGCCGTCGCTCACCAGGATCGCGCGGTCTGGCTTCACCACCTCAAGCACGTTCTCGAGCTGCGTGGTGAGTATGAGGTCGGACTGGAAGCCGACGTGAGTGTCCCCTGATATCGTCGCGATCTCGGCCTCCATCCCTCTCTTGATGAGGTCATCGTATAGCTGTATGCCGGAGAGTATCGTGTTGGCATCCACCTCTTCAGGGTCAGCCAGGCCGAGCGCTATGCTCGCATTCAAGTTCTCCTCGCGGCCGATGACGGGGCCACTGATGCCCGTCTTGGTCCCGAGGTCGTCATCCCTATCGACGCACAACACCAATATCTTCATTTCAGGCCGAGATAAGGGCGTATAGGTCTATTTTAGCATCGCTGTCGTGTACTGACCAGTCCTTTTTTTGTTCGGCTCCAAACTCTTATATAATAACCACAGAATTCTCACTATGATGGCCAAGAAATCAGAGCGGGCCGAGCCCAAGAAAGAATGTCCAAGCTGTGGGCTCGGAGTGACGGAGCAGGCCATGGTCTGCGAGTTCTGCGGATGGGACTTCAATGAAGAGGACGAATGGATCCTGCAGATAGAGAAGCTCGAAAGAGACCTCATGCTGGAGAAGCAGAAGTACGAGCCAGGCACAGTCAATCATATGATAGAGTCCACACTCAGGAGCACCTTCGTCGACCGCGTTGAACCTTCCACCCCGGTCTCTGAAGAGGTCATGGAAATCGAGGAGTCCACCGCCGAGATAGAGGCGGTGGAAGTGGAAGAGCCTCCGAATTTGAAGCCGACTCCACCGCGGAGGAAGGTGAGAGAAGCCCCAGTCGTCGAGGAGACTCCTTCAGAAACTCCGAAGGTGAGGCAGGTCAGGAGCGTAAGGGCGCCACCGCAGTCCGCCCCGAGGAGAGTAGAGCGGGGACCTGA
>DATKWQ010000061.1:0-12216 GCA_035529455.1 Thermoplasmata archaeon | reverse complement strand
TTAGATTGGCCTTTCACCCCTAGACGCAGATCATCCCAGTGATTTGCACCTCAACACGGGTTCGGTCCTCCACCCAGGTTTCCCTGGGCTTCAACCTATCCACGCCTAGATCAACTGGCTTCGGGTCTCTCACCGATGACTACAGGCGAGCCCACCTCGTCCCTGACCCTTGCGGGCTGCGGACTTGTCGGTTTCCCTTCGGTTGCTCGGTTTCCCGATTAACCTCGCCATCGATCCGAACTCCCTGGCCCGTTATTCGAAACGGATAATGCAACGTCGGTCCACTCTTTCGAGCTTCGTCCCTTGCACGCTGCATAATGATATCACCACCTGGTTTCAGGCTCTTTGCACCTCCCGCTAAGGGTGCTTTTCAGCTTTCGCTCACGCTACTACTACACTATCGGTCTCGGGTCGTATTTAGGGTTGGAAGCAAATGGCTCCCAGCTTCTCACGCCAGATCCAAGGCGCAATACTCTAGAACATCCAGAATCATCTTTCTCGCGTATCCCTACAGGGCTGTCACCCTCTTTGGCACGCCATTCCAGGCAATTTCGGATTAACGAGTTAAGATGTAGAGGAGTCTACAACACCACATCTCCGCCCGATTTCTCGGGAGGATTCAGTTTGCCCTACGCCGCGTTCGATCGCCTTTATTAACGGCATCTCGGTTGATTTCTTTTCCTCAGGGTACTAAGATGCTTCAATTCCCCCGGTTCCCTATCCTCACGGATTGCTCCGAAGAGCAGGAAGTCCCATTCGGTAATCACCGGATCAAAAGCTCCTTGCGCTTACCCGGTGCATTTCGCAGCTTGGCACGACCTTCTTCGGCGCCCGAACCGAGCCATTCCCCAAGTGGTTTAACTAGCCGCTAGCATGTCGACTCAGCACACGTCCGGATTGCACATGATCGGTACTCACTGGAGCCCGCGGGTCCTTCCTGCCCCGCTGCCCCTCAACCATCTTCCCCGGGCACAAGTGTGCACGGGTGCATGACCAACCCTTAATCTAGCAGGCCAACAGTTACTTATCCGTTGTCCTTTCAGAGGGTCGGGATTCCCGCTATGTATCGACCTGTATAAAAGCGTTGCTCTGGCCCTCGGAAACACCAGAGGTTCCGGTGGAGGTGGCTGCGGGCACGAACTCCGCCCCCTCGCCGGCAGGAATCGCACATCCCATAGAAAGATTGATTGCCAACTGCGTCGCTTGTGCCGCAAGGATGGTTGTTCTTATTGGCTTCCGAAAGTGAAGGGCTGGACGACATGAGCGGGGAGAATGCGGGCATCCGCGAGCCGTCGCTCGAGGAGGGTGCTTCCCCCGAGTTCGTGGGCGACCCGCAGGAGATGTGGATCGAGGAGTACGAGCGCGAGGGCCGCCGGGTCAAGCCGAGGAAGGAGCGCGAGGAGCCGAGGCGCATACTCCGCTGGATAGTCCTGGCCGCCGTGATAGTCGTGTTGGTGGTGTGGACGCTCATAAGCCCATCTGTCATGCCGGCTACGGGGACCACGTACACCGCGCCTGATGCGACCGCGAACCTCGGGAGCGAGGCGTTCACCCAGGATGTCCGGGTCGCAGCAAGCCTCGTCAGCGCGGGCTCCGCGACATGGGCGATATGCATGTCTGGAGACCCGAACGCCACGGCGGATGAGGATGCGGTTTTTCAGGTCATGGTGGTCAAGGTGTCCGAGGACAGAGGCGGTTTTTGGTTCATGGGCACGGACATATCCCTGAGAAACGTGTCGTTCTACTCCGAGGATGACACACTAATCGGTTGGATGACCGACAAGGAGGAGAAATCCGACAGGTCCGTCGGAGAGGTCCATGTCACGTTCTCGGAGGCGGGCGTCTACGACGACTGCCACGTGACGGTCAAGTTCTCCGTCTACGAGGTGATGAGGATCGGTTTCCTCCCAGCCGACAAGATGTCGATCACAGTCAGCCTCACGGACTCGATAGTCGTGTCGGAGAGGGCGGAGATCGGCCCGTCCTGAGACGCGACCTAGTCGATGTCCCGTCAAGAGGAAGCGCCAGCTCATAAATAGCAGGATTGATATGCGAAGCCTCGACCATGTGCGAGATGGAGCTCATCATAATACGCCACGGGGAGACAGAGTGGAACCGCGAGCGGGTGTTTCGCGGTAGGCGAGACATCAGGCTGAACTCCACTGGCATAGCCCAGGCAGATGCCACCGCGAAGGTGCTCGAGGGCCGGGTCTTCGATGCCATCTATACGAGCCCGCTGAAGCGTTCGCTCGTCACCGCCCGCAGGATCGCCAAGCCGCACGAGATGGCCGTCCGCGAGGAATTCGGCCTTTCTGATATCAGCTACGGTGCATGGGAGGGCCTTTCCGAGGAGACGGTGAAGCGCGAGTATCCCAAGATGCACGAGAAATGGCTCGAGAACCCAGCTAAAGCGCGGTTCACCGGGGGAGAGACGATGAAGCGCGCCTG
Source organism: Thermoplasmata archaeon (assembly GCA_035529455.1). GTDB lineage: Archaea > Thermoplasmatota > Thermoplasmata > UBA10834 > UBA10834 > UBA10834. The sequence goes on along the minus strand of DATKWQ010000061.1, from coordinate 9,768 downwards.
GAAGCGGATCAACAGCTCGCTGAGGGAGATCATCTGGACCCACGGGACCGGCACGGTCGTGATCGTCTCGCACCGCGTACCCATCAAGATGATGACCGCATATCTGCTGCACCAGAAGCGGGACGCCATCGGAGGGATAAGGCACGACCCATGTGCGATGTCGATATTCAAGATCAAGCATAGGGATTACGAGCCCGTGGTGCTCAACGACTCGAACCACCTGAAATGGCTCAACCTCCCGCCCATGGATGATTTCTAGACCTGGACGAAAGTCCTGAGACTGTCCAGGTTCATTATCCTGATGCAGTCCTTATCGGGGAAGAGGTCACCCCTGTCTATCAACACCGCGTTCATCCCCGCGTTGGTCGCTCCGACGATGTCGACGGCTGGCTTGTCACCGATGTATATGGCCCGCGAGGCCGCGACCCCGGACTCGTCGAGGGCGATGTCGAATATCTCCCTCGATGGCTTCCGGTGGCCCACCTCGCATGATATGATCACGGGCTCGAAGTACTTCTCCAGCTCCAGCCGCCGGAGCACTCGCCGCGCAAGCTCAGTGGCGTTCGATATGAGCCCGACCTCTATGTCTAGGTTTCCGAGGCCGTCCAGCAGAGGCCGCACATCGGCGAAGTCCTTCCAGTTACCATCGTCCAAGACCATCCTGCTCATGGATTCCGACAGGTCCTGCACGACCTCCTCGGCTCGAAGCTCAAGACCGAGCCTCGCGAGGACCTTCCTGTTGTACTCCAACCAGAAAGGGCCTTCGTCCATGCCCTGGATCGAGGCGAATCTCTCATCGAGCTCTCTGTCGACGACTCTGAGCGCTCCTGCGATCGCGACGATGTCGACCTCGCACCCGCGGCCCTGCAGGACTTCGGACCAAATCAGCTCCCTGGGCACGGTGGTGTCCACCAGCGTTCCCCCGAGGTCGAAGAATATGCCGTCTAGCTCCTCCGTCATGGTATCTCCTTGTCATCAGGTCGTGCTGTGTATCCATATTGCCGGAATGGGCGATCCCTCACGGCCATTCGTTCTTCCCGGGCCGTTCATCCCTTGATGAGGTCTGGCACATCGGTCGGCAGCTTCGCGACGGCGACTCCTGCCGCCTCGAGGGCCTGCATCTTGCTGCTGGCGGTCCCTCTGCCTCTCGCGATGATCGCCCCTGCATGTCCCATGCGCTTCCCTGGAGGCGCCGTCCTGCCGGCGATGTATGCCACCACCGGCTTGGTGACCTCGGCCTTGATGAACTCCGCGGCGTCCTCCTCCGCGGTGCCGCCGATCTCTCCAACGAGCACGATTCTCTTGGTGTCGGGGTCTTCCTGGAACCGCCTGAGCACGTCCACAAACCCCGTTCCGGGAATGCGGTCGCCGCCTATGCCGACGCAGGTGGACTGACCGATGCCTCTCTCGCTCATCGCGTTGACTATCTCATATGTGAGTGTCCCGGAGCGCGAGACGACGCCGACGTCGCCCTTGCTGAATATCTTGTTGGGCAATATGCCGATCTTCGCGACGCCTGGACTTCCCAATCCCGGGCAGTTAGGCCCTATGAGGGTCACCCCTCTTGCCCTGGCGACAGCGACGAACTGGATCGCGTCGTGGACGGGCACGTGTTCTGTCACCGCGACGACCGTGCAGATGCCGGCATCGACCGCTTCGAGGACGGCCGACTTGGTGAACGGAGCTGGTACGAAGACGCAGGACGCGTTGGCCCCTGTTCTCTCGACGGCTTCGCCCACTGTGTCGAACACAGGCACTCCGTGGACATCCTGTCCACCCTTCCCAGGGGTGACGCCTGCGACGACCTTCGTTCCGAAGTCCATCATCGCCTTCGTGTGATATGTCCCCTGATATCCTGTGATGCCTTGGACGACGACCTTGGTATCAGAATCGACTATGACTGCCATGCCTGTCACCTCAGTGATTCCTTGGCCGCTAGCTCTGCGGCCTCGCTCAGGCCCGACGCGGGTATCATGCCAGCGTTCCTGAGCATCTCCCTCGCATCCTCCTCGTTCACTCCCTTTATCCTCGCAACTATGGGCGCGGATATCCGCCTCTCCTCCATCGCCTCCAACAATCCTCTGGCGACGGTGTCGCACTTGGTGATGCCCCCGAAGATGTTGACCAGTATGACCTTCGGCTGCGCCTCCACCATCAGGAGCATGGCCTCTTTCACCTTCTCCGGGTCGTCCGTTCCCCCGAGGTCGAGGAACACGCCCGCCTTGCCCTCGAACATGTTGAGGCTGTCCAGGGTCGCCATGGTCAGTCCCGCCCCGTTCGCTATCACACCGATGTTGCCGTCCAGCTGCACGAATGCGATGTCCAGCTCCTTGGCCTTCTGCTCGAGCGGCGTGAGGTCTTCCTTCAGTCCGGAGTATTCGCCATGCCTGAAGAGCGAGTCCGAGTCTATCGTTACCTTCGCATCGCCAGCTATCACGTCCCCTCCCTTCGTCACCACGAGGGGGTTGATCTCCGCGAGCTCCGCATCTTCTCCGACAACAAGTTCGTAGAGATGGCCGCATAGCGCTGTCATCTGCTTCGCCTGGTTCCCTCCGAGCCCGACGAACGATGCGATCCGTCTGCCGATGTACTGCTGATATCCTATCAGCGGGTCGACCGGGATCATTATCATCTTGTCCTCTGGGACGGATTCGATATCCATCCCCCCATCGGACGATGCCATGAACAGGACGGCCCTCCGACCGCGGTCGACCGTCAATCCGAGGTATATCTCCCTGTCCACATCGATCCGTTCCTCCAGCAGGACTTCCTTCGTTGTGTATCCACGTATGTCCATGCCCAATATGGAAGAGGCCCATTTGCGCGCCTCCTCTACGTTGTCCGCTGGTTTGATCCCTCCAGCCTTTCCCCTGCCGCCGATGAGTACCTGCGCCTTCACCATCACCGGGCCCGGGATATCGGTTATCTCGTCCGGTGACGACACGACGGACCCCTCAGGGACCGGGATCCCGTATCTCCTCATCAGCTCCTTGGCCTTGTATTCCAACAGTTTCATGAGCCAACGCCTTCTTGTTTCTCCTCGCCGCAAGAAGCGGGGCCATACGTATTTAGTCGTTGTCCACAGACAACGATACGCTGTCTTTATAGCGTCCCGTAACGGCGGGAATATCGAAAGCCTTATCACAAGACCCAGCAATCAGCTACTGCGATGGAAAAAGACGTCAAGGTCGGAACGCTCGCCATTATGTCTCTGTCCGTCTTCGTCGCGCTAGCTGTCACGGCGTTCGTCGTCCCGTTCGAGGACGACCTCACCAGGATGTTCTTCGTGGGCCTCGCCGCCGCCCTCGCATCGATCAATGTCGCAGGATTCTTCATGATATGGCGGTCGTCGCCTACGATCATAGACGAGATATTCCTGATGACGCCGACCGGGATGTTGCTCAAGCACTACACCCGCAGACTCAGACCTGACCAGGACGAGAACATAATGGCGGGTATGTTGACCGCCGTTCAGAGCTTCATCAAGGAGAGCTTCGACGAGCGCGGGGGACGGCTCAAGGAGATCAGGTTCGACAACTACGACATACTCATATCGCATTCCAAGAACGTCGTCGTCGCCGCGATAATATCGACGAAGAAGCCGGAGAAGCTGAGGAGCCAGCTGAGGCAGGCCACGGACGAGCTGGAGGAGCGTTTCGGGGAGACGCTGGTCAAGTGGTCCGGCGACAGGGCGGAGATCGGGGATGTGGACCAGGTGATGAAGCAGCTCATAAGCGGCAAGTACCGCAGATGATCTGCACCGCACGCGGCTGAGCCCGGGTTACGTGGTAAAAGGTTTTAATCTATCTGGCACCTATTTCGCCCGAGATGGAGCTCCGGGAGATACTGAAGAAGGTCGTCCTTCTTGGGGACGGCGGGGTCGGGAAGACCTCTCTCATCGCCAGGTATGTGGTGGACAAGTTCGACGACAAGTACATCGCCACAATCGGCACGAAGGTCTCCAGGAAGGACATCCAGATAATCAAGCCCAACCTGATAATCAACCTGCGCATGATGATTTGGGACATCCTCGGACAGAAGGAGTACTCGAAGATACGTTCGGCAAGCCTCAGCGGTGCCCAGGGGCTCATCTTGGTGGGTGACCTCTCCCGGGAGGAGACGATCAGCAGCCTTACTGAATTCTGGCTCAAGGAGGCTGAGGCCGTGGTAGGGCCGGTGCCAACAGTGCTCGTGGGTAACAAGGCGGACCTCGCCGACAAGGCTATGATGACCGCGACGGTGCTCGAGTCCGAGGGACAGCGACGCGGGTATCCTACATATATCGCGAGCGCGAAGACGGGGGAGAATGTCGAGAACATATTCGCGACAATAGGCGAGTTGATGGTGGCGGACATATCGGTCCCGACCACACAGGATTCAGGTGGCCCGAAGTCGCTTGCCGAGGTCGTAGACTTCATCGTCCAGGATTTCTGCGCCCAGTATGGCGACCTCGAGAAGGCCATGCTCATCGTCCAGCATCAGCTTCAGGAGGCCGGCGTGGACATTCGCAGGCCGCACAGGGACGCCGTCCTGGCTGCGATCGAAGGGCTCGCGAAGGCGGAGGAGCTCTCGCTCTCCAAGACCGTCTCGATGGTCAACCTCGATGAGCGCAGGAAGATGGTTATCCTGGCGAAGGGCTGAGTTCGCATCGGGCACGGGCTCAGGCGATACCCCCTTCGGTGCTGTCTCCGATTGTTGCGAGGGAGGCTAAAGCTTTAAAAGGCCGGTGTCATCCCGTTCACGGAATGAAGGTCCGCTATATCGCTGGGGTGGCCTACGACTGCAACGTATACCTCCTGGAGAGCGACGATCCCATCGTCGTGGACACGGGGACGGGTATGAGCGCGGACTCGACCTTGGCGGAGATATCCAAGATAATTCCGCTCGAGGACATCGGGAGGATAGTGCTCACGCATTCGCACTACGACCACATCGGCGGGGCGGAGGCGATGTGCAGGGCCACGGGGGCGAAGCTGTACCTTCACGAAGCGGAAGCCGACCCTATCAGGGATGGAGATATGTCATTGACCGCTAGCAGGATGTTTGGCAAGGCCATGGGCAAGCTCGACGTCGAGCCCCTTACAGAGGGGCAGGAGCTGAGATGCGGCTCCTCCGTACTCGAGGTCCTCCACACGCCGGGCCACTCGCCGGGCAGCATAGCTCTGTTCGACAGGGAGTCGCGCTCAGCAATCGTCGGCGACACCGTCTTCTGCGACGGTGGCGTGGGCAGATGGGACCTTCCAGGAGGGGACCTCCGGAAGCTGAAGTCGTCCCTGAAACGCTTGGGAACGCTTGGACTTAAGAACATGTATCCGGGCCACGGGTCGTATGCGGACGGAGACGCCGAGCATCACCTGCGGCTGTCGGTTGAGTACTTGGAAGGGGCATACTGATGAAAGTGATCAAGTGTGCGGACAGCAAGGGCGTGTGCAGGAAATGCAGTATGTCGGATGAGGAGCTGGACGAGATAGTGTCCGTGCTGAAGGCGGGAGAGCTTATCGTCTATCCGACCGACACACTCTACGGCATCGGGGCCGACCCGTTCAACGAGAGTTCGGTGAAGAAGGTCTTCCTCGCAAAGAGCAGACCGTTCGATATGCCCCTCTCGATAGCCGTCAGCAACGAGAAGATGATGGAAAGCGTGGCGGTCCTGAACGACAACGCACGGAAGCTGATACGCGCGTTCCTACCGGGGGCGTTGACGATACTGCTCACAAGGAAGCCGAGCATCCCTGACATATTGACATCTGGTGCGAATCAGGTCGGGATACGCATACCGGACCACCCACTTGCGATCAGGATAATCGACAGGTTCGGCCCGATAACGTCTACGAGCGCGAACCTGCACTCACACAAGAACCCGACCGACTCCAAGTTGCCTTTGAAAGACCTCAAGGACACCGTGAAGATATGCATCGACTGCGGCAAGACGGTCAGGGCGGAGCCGTCAACGATCGTGGACGTCTCCGATGGCACCGTCGAGGTGATCCGGAAAGGCGCCATCTCTCAGGAGGAGATTGAGAACGCCGTCCGTGAATGATGATGTTCTGGACAAGTTGGTCCGTGCAGGGAAGATCACAGGCGAAGCACGGAAGTTCGCGGTAGAGAGCGTGAGGGCGGGAGGCAGCGCGCTCGAACTCGTCGAGTCGGTCGAGGCTCTAATCAGGTCCAAGGGTGCGGAGTGCGCTTTCCCTGTGAACGTCGGCGTGAACGAGGTAGCCGCACATTACACTCCGTCTAAGGACACGGACATAATCTTCAGAACGGGCGACGTCGTCAAGATCGATATCGGTGCCCACGTGGACGGCTACCCTGGAGACACAGCCGCGACAGTGGAAGTCGGAACGAGGAACCACTCGGCGATGATAGATGCTGCGGAATCGGCGCTTGAGATGTGCATCGAGATGGTCTCTCCGGGGACGACCGTCTCGGCCATGGGCGAAGTCATCGAGAGGGCGATAACCGGCGCCGGCTTCAAACCCATTCAGAATCTGACCGGACACAGCATGGAGCGGTTCAACCTGCACGCAGGCTTGAGCATCCCGAACGTGAAGAACTGGGATAAGTCCGCGATAAGAGAGGGTATGGTGTTGGCAATCGAACCGTTCTCCACAACCGGGAAAGGAAAGGTCGGTGGCGGGCCAAAAGGTGGGATATTCAGGTTGGTGCGCGACAGAAGGGCCCCGCCGGAGATATCCACTCTGTTCTCGAGGATACAGTCTTCGTTCGGCGGCTTTCCGTTCGCTGGAAGGTGGTGCGATGATCTGCACCCGCAGGCGTCATCCCTTCTTCCCAAGATGGTCAGGATGGGGATGGCCATGAGCTATCCGATCCTCATAGAGGTCGGAAAAGGGCCGGTCGCACAGGCCGAGCACTCCGTCCTTGTGAAAGCCGATGGATGCCTCGTGTTGACTCGTTGATAATAGTCGTCTCGCGTTTGGTTTCTTCAGAGTACATGCTAGACGATCCCTTTGCAGCCACGACGAATCTCCACCCAGAAAAGAAGACCAAATAGGATGGGTGGAGAGGCATTACGAACACCTCTTTTGTGAAAAAGTTGTGGGTGGTTCGAAATTCTGGAGGAAATGGCGAGGTGTGTTGGTGATGCCTCTCCATGTTGGAGATCGGCAGACGATGCCCTCGCCTGCCAGACCTCCCATTGGGAGTACTCTATTTAATTCTTTTTGGTGCGACATTCAATCTATCCATTTCATATGTAACGTCACTATCTTATAGCATAGACGACTGCGCCGATCTAACGATGCAGTCAACTCAACTCGGCAATGGACTGGAAAGCGTTGATGATCAACGACTGGACCTGCCGTTCGTTTAGTTTCGCACTGCGAATCTTTATTATCCTTTCAGCTTCTTCTGCGGTTCGCGCGAGGGTAGCCAAGCTCGGTCAAAGGCGACAGACTCAAGATCTGTTCTCGCAGGAGTCCCCCGGTTCAAATCCGGGCCCTCGCACATTTGTATTTCGTGGAGTGTATTAATGCTCAAACAGGACCCTCAGAGAAAAGGCCATAGGGGCGGAAGGCGAGTGATGTTCAACTCAGTATCTACAAATACAGAGACAACCTTGTGGCAACCGCGACGGCAATTTCGCCTCTTTCCCAGACCCGCTATCCTCTCGCTCAGGTTCTCGAAGACCTCAAGATTGTAGGAATAGCTTTAACCTCAGGACCCGTTTCCAAAGTGGGGGTCGTTTGGTGCCTATACTCGATAGAGAATTCTCGTCCTATGTACACTGTAGAACGAGGAAACGCTCTTCAAGGGTCCTTGTCCTATCAACGACTATTGTCATCGTTCTGACTGTAGGTGTTGTCGCAGGCTTGATGATTCATATTGGCAGCAATGGTGAATCGGAACCATCTGAGACCCCCGTAAGAAAACCTGCGACAATGTCCTATGCTACCCACAGTCCGATTTCAATCTCTGGGAACGGAGAATTCACAGCTGTCAATGGTGTTGTCTCGGGAAGTGGCATCGCATCCGACCCTTACATCATAGCCGATTGGGACATAAACGCATCCACCGCGAATGGTATTTGGATACATGGTACAGATGCGCATTTCGTAGTCAGAAACTGCTATGTCCATGATGGTTCGTATGGTTCGTCTACCTTCTACGGCATCTATCTGGACTATTATTGCACCAATGGCACCGTGGAAAACAACACCTGCTCGCATAACTATGGGGGCATAGCTCTCGACTTATCGAGCAACAACACGCTGATCAACAACAATTGCAGCTCGAACGCTGAGAATGGCATATCTGTCGACTATTCGAGTAACAACACTCTGAGCGGTAACAACTGCGACTCGAACGGTCATGATGGTATAGATCTCTACTCATCCAGCGGCAACACGATGAGTACCATCAACTGCAGCTCGAACTTCCGTTATGGTATCCACCTCGCCTTATCGAGCAACAACACGCTGATCAACAATAACTGCAGCTCGAACGGCTTCGAGGGATTCTATCTGAGCTCATCGAGCAATTTCAATGTTATGGTCTCAAACCGAGGCTCCTGGAACACCTATGGCTGCATAGATGTTGGCTCCTCGAGCAACAACATGCTGATCAATAACAACTGCAGCTCGAACGGTAATGATGGCATATATCTCGGGGAATCGAGCAACAACACGCTGATCAACAACAACTGCAGCTCCACTGGTTGGGGCATGTATTTCTACTCATCCTGCAACAACACCCTAAGCAGCAACAATTGCAGCTGGAACAGCCTTGATGGAATTGAGCTCGATGCATCGAGCGATTTCAACGTTGTAGTATCCAACCGGTGCTTCTGGAACGGCCATGACGGCATAGATGTCGTTTCCTCGAGTAACAACACGCTGACCAACAACACTTGCAGTTCGAACGATGATGATGGGATAAGTCTCTACTCATCGAGCAGCAACACGCTGAGCAACAACACCTGTTCGAATAATGACTACGGCATGTGGCTCGAATCGTCCAGCAACAACACCCTGACCAACAACACTTGCAGCTCGAACTATTATGACGGCATAATCATGTATGTATCCAGCAACAGTAATCTCCTGAGCAACAACACCTGCTCAAACAGTTATGCTGGCATAGATCTCTACTCATCCCACAACAATACTCTCATCAGCAACAAGTGTGTGAACAATGTAGACGGCATCCTTTTTGAAGACTCAAACAGCAACAATCTGATCGACAACAACTGCAGCTTCAACAGTGATAATGGCATATATCTCAGCACTTCTAATGATAACAATAGCCTGAGCAACAACATATGCTCGAGCAATCGATATGGAATAGAGCTTGTTACTTCGATGGGCAACAAGCTCTGCAACAACACCTGCATCTCGAACGATGAGACTGCCATTGATATCAGGTATTCAGACGGCAATACTCTATGCGAGAACAACTTCAGCTCGAACACAAATAATGGCATACTCCTCGTAGAATCAAGCAACAACAACATAACCAGGAATCAACTGCACTATAACGGCGCGCTTGGCGTTTGGATCATGAGTGGTGAATGTTCAAACAACATGATCTGGAACAACACACTCGTAGACAACAACGGCGCGAGCAGCACATACGATCCAAGCCATATACAGGCATATGATGATGGAGCGGCCAACTGGTGGAACAGCACGGATGCTTACGGCAACTACTGGAGCGACTGGAACTCACCTGACAACGACATGGACGGAATTGTGGACGCTCCCTATGAGATTGCTGGAAGCGCGGGCGCGAAGGACTGGTACCCGCTGA
>DATKWQ010000060.1:0-35658 GCA_035529455.1 Thermoplasmata archaeon | reverse complement strand
GACCTTGTCGATCTTCTTCTTCGTCGCTTCGTCGACTATCCTGTCCCACTGCACGCCCTTCGAGCCCTTGTCGAGGGAGTCTATGATGCCGAGCACGACCTCCTCCTCGTCCGCCCCCACCTCTAGCTCCTGCAGCTCCTCGTCGGCGGTCTCAGCGTCCCCATCCTTCTCTGGCATCTCCGGCACCTCGACGGATGCGAAGACATCCTTCTGCGGAGTCTGTGCGGGCGGCGCGGCTTTCGTGGCCTTCGCCCCGCTCTCCGGCAACAGGTTCCTGAGAGCGTCCTTCACAACACCCCTGAAACGGTCGAGGTCCACCTCTTTGTAGTAATCATGCGCGAGCACGACGCCCTCCGACAGGCTCTCCGAGTAGCCGAGCTTCATCAGCTCGCCAGCGGTCGGCTCCGACATGTTGAGAGCCTCCTGCATTGCATCTATCCTGTTGAGCGTGCTCTTGGCCGTCTCCAGGACCCAGTTGTCGCGCATGCTCGCGTCGACCTCCGATATCCTCTCGGGGCGTATGCTGAGGTACTTCACACCCGGCTCGGGCGAGTACGCCCTGCTCTTGCCGACAATGGCAACGAACGCGGGCGGCAATATCTTCGCCAGCGCGGCAGCCGCCTCGGGCTGGTACTCGCCGGCGGAGACATAGAACTCTCCAGTCTGGTCCGCCACGCGCGCGCGATAGCGCGGCTTGCCCTCCTCGCCGACTTCCTCTATCTCCGTCACGACACCGACCACGAGCATCCTGTTGACGCGTGCGCCCAACGGGGTCACGATGTACGACACGGGCTTCTCGCCCTCGCCCGAGTGCTCCATCGTGGACGAGGCGTATTCCTCGGCGAAGACGCGCCACGAGACCTCGCGGGCGTTCATCGGCTCTCCTCCAGCTCGACGAGGAGTTTCTCGATGTCCCTCCTCGCGTCCGGGACCTTGAGCTCCGCCTCCTTCGTTATCATGGATAATCCGTACGTGTCGGCGGTTATGTTCCCGGTGGCGTCGATGATCTTGAAGGTGAGCGCGTCGTCCATCGAGTCCTTGACGGAATCGAAGCTCATCGCCTGTCTGGCCTTCTCCATGCATTCCTCGAGCGTGAAGTCCATGAGCTTCTCAGTGAGCTCCCGGCCTATGATGGCGCTGACGGAGCCAGAGCCATCGTCTATGACCGCCTTGATCCTCAGGTCGGGGAAGCCCTCCACCCTGCCGTGTATCTTGCACGTGCTCTTCTGGAGCGCGCGCTTGCACTCAGGACAGCGCATTATGAGACCGGAGCCGTCCCGGACCTCGATTATGGTGCCTCTGACGGAGACGTCGGCCGCGCCACCCCTGGACGCGACATCGGCGATGGGCGTGATGCTCGTCTTCCGCAGCTCCTCCACCGACGGGAACTTCTCATTGACCCTCGTGACATCGGCGCGCTCGTCGAAGTTGAGCTGCGGTATGCCCCTCCAGCTCTTGACGGTCGCCTTGGATAGCGTGAGCAGCTCCCCGGGCTTGAGCTTGAAGTCCGACCACGCGGTGTACTGTATCTTCCCCGTCTCGTCGGCGATCGTGCCCGAGTAGATGGTCTTCGCCTCTCCCTGGACGTTGACCTCCCTCTCGTCGACGGACAGGAGCCGCCCCTTGGTCTCGACATATCCCATGCCTTCCTGTATCTGGTTGATCGCAACGATCTTCGGCGGTCCCTGGGCCACGTCCGATACACCAATCGTCGAGGGGTCCTCCTTCCGGACGGTCACCCTGTTGCCGAAGTGTATCTCGACCTTGCCCCTGTATTCCTTCGTGTACGCGCCCTTGACGGAGATGACATCTCCCTTCGCGAACTCCAGGCTGTGAGGGTCCCATGCGGTGTACGACAGCGTCGTCGACTCGTCCCCCAGGAGGCCGTACCAGATGGTCTTCTTCTCTCCCCTGGCCTCGATGGCCTTCTCGTTCGCGGTCACGACCCTGGCGACGAAGTCGACGTTCGGCTCGTTCGGCCTCAGCTCGGACAGCTTCCTCTGGAAGCCAGCCGAGAAGCTGCCCGTGTCCCCGCCGTGCCTCTTAACGACGGTCTTCTTCGCCATCGGTATGCTGAGGTTATAGTCCTCGATGCACTTCCGCAGCTCGTCCTCTATCTCCTTCTCCGACAACTTGTTCCCGAGCGCCCTGCTTATTTCCTGAACATGGGGCGCTAGCTTGTCTTCTTCCATAACAAACCCCCTTCGTATTCGAGCAGCGGTTTCTTCTCTGTGCTGCTGTTTGAAGAACACGGTCCCGGCATATAAATCGATTCGCTACGGGCACGCGAAAGTAATACGACGGCGCGTCACTGGCCGCGTCTGGCCACGAACTCCTCGATGTCCCTCACAGTCCAGACCATCATCACGATGCGCTCCCTGCGCTCGAGCCGTTCGACGCCCGCATAGCGCTCCTCTAGCGACTTGACTGCCCTTTCATGAACCTCATCGGGTACGTTCCACAGATCGGAGAAAGTCCTCTCGCGATATCGGGCTATCGCATCGGTGGTGTCCACGTCGGCGACGTTCTCGGCCAAGATGGTCTTCCTGACAGGCATTATGACCTCCGCCAGCTCGCTCTCCATCATGCCAGGATGGCGTATCGCATGGCCGGCATCGGCGCAGAACCCCTCGTATGCGCGGCGCATCGCCTCCGTGTCACAATCTTCTCTCTCGGTGACTATCGACACGATCTTTTCGGAGGCGACCCTGGCCATCTCGGACAGCGCTGTCCTCCACTCGCTGATCAGATGGGTCACATGGACGCTCAGGACATGGTCGAACGCGTCGTCGATGAACGGCAGTGTGATCGCATCAGCGAGTGCCACATCCACGAACCCCTTGCTTCTTGCATGGGAGAGCATGCCGGTGGAGATGTCCACGCCGACGATGTCAAAACCGTGCGCCCTGAGTGGCTCTCCCGTCCTGCCGGTTCCCACGCCGACCTCCAGGATTGTGCAGTCGGTCGTGAGCTCCTCATCGAGCGCTTCTGCGATGAGCCGTGAGACACCATCAGCGTACGCCCTCGTCTCGTCGTACCGGTCAGCAATTCTGTCGAACGAAATGCGCAGAGCATCATCTCCAGATGGTCGCGCAGAGTCATGGCTCTCGGTGGGTAATCTGAGTTTTGGTGACGTGTCCCAGGGACGGTCAAACACGATGCGCGGTCAGCCGATTCGAAAATCGCTCGATAGAGTCGAATTGACACGCCATATATTGACACGGTATTGAATACGATTTCGAACAATCTCCCCTGAGCAAAAAATCGACAATCGTAGGAGATTGGGTACAGAATATATACATAACATCGCATTACGCAGAACGGAGGATTTCGGGGGAGTTTTCAATGACAACCGAATTCGAGCTGTCCGTCGATGGATCGAGCGAGAACCTGCTGAGCGCGTTCACCCTGTTGGCCGAACACCAGGTGAACCTTGACACGATTGCGACCGCCAAGGTGGAAGACAGATACGTCATCAAATTCCTCACGGGCTGCGAGGAGGAGTGCCGGAGGACGTTCATGAAGGCTGACCTGCCGTTCACGGAGCGGAAGGTACTGGTCGTCGAGATGTTCAACCGGCCGGGGCAGTGGATGAAGGCTGCGCGGGCGCTTGTGGCCGCTGGCTTCAGCCTCGAGACGAGCTACCTGAGCGGCCAGAAGGACAACAAGCTGAGGTTCGTGTTCGGCGTTGACGACTACGAAGGCGCGAAGACGATAATCGGCCAGATAGCCGAGTACTCCGTCGACTAGACGCGACCGGATGCCACTCAGCGGCGACAAGTGGACAACGGGAGGCCTGCCAATGTGTGAATCTGCAGTCTATCTGCTGGAAGGGGAGGAGCGTACGCTGATCATGCCAGAGGCGGCGAGGGTGCTCATAACCGACGAGGGAGTCGTCTGTGTCGGCATGCTCGGTGAGCGGAAGACGGTGGAGAACGCCGAGCTGCACGAGGCTAATCTTATCAAGCACGAGATCCTTCTCAAGCGCAGGCAGAGCTGAGCATCTTGGGATACAAGTTGGCAGTGGCCGGCAAGGGCGGCGTCGGCAAGACCACCGTGGTGGGTTCAATAGCGCGAGTCTGGGCGAGGGATGGCGCCAAGGTGCTCGCGGTGGATGCCGACCCCGCATCGCACCTGCATTCAATTCTTGAGATTCCTGTGGAGCGGATGCCAAAGCCGATATCGGCCGAGCTGGACCTCATAGAGGAGCGCACTGGCTCCCGCCCCGGCGTCGAGACAGGCCCGTTCTACAAGCTGAACCCGAAGGTGGACGACATCCCCGACGGCTACTCGACCGTCGGTGCCGACGGCGTCAGGCTGATGGTCCTCGGGACTATCAGGGCGGCCGGGTCGGGTTGCTTCTGTCCGGAGAACGCGGTGCTTAGGGGCTTGATAGACCACGTGATACTCGAGCGGGACGAGGCGGTCATCGTCGACATGGAGGCTGGCCTGGAACAGTTCGGCCGCTCCACCTGCCGAGGCGTGGACCTCCTGCTGATTGTCGTCGGTCCTGGCGCGCGTTCCATCGACACGGGCCAGCGCATCGCTAAGCTGGCTGCGGATATGGAAGTGAAGAGGATCGCAGTGGTCGCCAACGGCGTCAGGGGTGCGGAGGAGGAGGCCGTCGTGCGCGAATCGCTGGCGAGGCACTCCCTCGAGTTGTTCGCGTCGCTCCCGTATTCCGAGGCCGTCGCGCGGGCGGACATGCTGGGCAAGTCGGTGTTCGAGGTCGACGGACACGGGGGTTGGACCGCGGCCGTCAGACGTTTTTCGGATGAAATTCTAAGTTTTATAGGCTGAACGCTGCCACCTCTGGCCGGACGCCGTCATCGGCAAGGGCCGAAATGTCTTTGACAACAACGTATTTGTAGCAACATACGTATTCGGCGAATGCCGAGCGCTGTTGTCAGAGTTGGACCTGAGCCAGGCATCCGCTCAGTGGGGGTTGCATGTGATGGCGAATTCCGGGGAAGACGCCAGGCGGCGGTGTGGTGTCATTAACTACAGGACCAGCCCGCTCGCTCACGGAGTTGAAACACAAAAGGTCATCGAAAGTCCTTCGATAGAACAGACGCCCACAGGATGATGAGTCGCAGCCTGACATGGCCGTGCAGGGGATATGTTCGCGTGACGGACAAGACGGACAAGACGGATAAGGAGCAGCCGGAGGGATCGGCCAAGAATGCAAAGAAGGACCGTGTTGCCCAACTCTGGGACGGCAGCTGTTCGGAGATGTTCACCGACGTCCGCGGCTCAGATGTCTGCACGGTCTACGACAGGTTCGACAACCAGGGGGCACAGTGCAGGTTCGGCCAGCTAGGCCTGTGCTGCAGGATATGTCTACAGGGCCCCTGCAGGATCAACCCCATGGGCAAGGAGCCGACGACCGGCATCTGTGGCGCCCGCGACTACACGATCGTCGCTAGGAACATCGATAGGATGATAGTCGGTGGGACAGCGTCGCACTCGTACCACGGCAAGGAGATCGCCGAGGTCCTCATGATGGTCGCCGAGAAGAAGACCTGCGACTACTCGGTCACTGACCCCAAGAAGCTCGAGGCCGTGGCGAAGAAGCTCGGCATCGACGTCGCTGGCAAGGGCCCGGACGCGCTCGTCCTCCCGGTCGCGCAGGCGGCGCTCGAGGATTATTCCAGATACGTTCACGAGCCCCTCTCATTCCTCAAATCGACGGTCACCAAGAAGAGGATGAAGCTCTGGGATTTCAACGGGGTGCTCCCGTGGAACATCGAGTCGGCCGTCAGCGATGTGATGCACAGGACCGCGATGGGCGTGGACGCCGACCCCGTCCCGCTGCTGTTCGCGGGCATCAGGTGCGCACTCGCCGACTACACAGGCGCGCAGATATCCTCAGACCTCAGCGATGTGCTGTTCGGCGCCCCCAAGTTGGTGCTCAGCGAGGCGAACCTGGGCGTGCTGGACGAGAAGAGCGTGAACGTGGCGGTCCACGGCCATAACCCTCTGCTGAGCGACATAATGGTCGATATTGCGCGCGAGATGAAGGACGAGGCGAAGAAGGAGGGTGCTGAAGGCTTCAACATCGTCGGCGTGTGCTGCACCGGGAACGAGATACTGATGAGGAAGGGCGTGCCGATAGCGTCGAATGTGATGGCGCAGGAGCTCGTGGTCCTGAGTGGGCTGTTGGACGCCATGGTACTCGACTATCAGTGTTTCCTGCCGTCGCTGGCGACGCTCGCGAAATGCACGCATACGAGGATGATCAGCACGGAGGCCGCGGCGCGCATCGTCGGCGACACGCACATAGAGTTCACGCCCGACAGGGCGCGCGAGTCCGCCAAGCAGGTGCTGCTGCTCGCGCTCGAGGCGTACAAGCAGCGCGGTGAGATGAGGCGGCTCCCGACCGTCAAGCCCGCCAAGGTAGTCGCCGGGTTCAGTGTCGAGCAGATGCGCGAGCTGTTCTCCAAGGCTAATCGCGACGACCCGTTCCAGCACCTGGTCAGCAACATCATGAGCGGCCACGTCCGCGGTCTCGCCCTTTTCGCCGGGTGCAAGAACATCAGGACCGAGATGGACGATGACATCCTCATCATAGCGCGCGAGCTGTTGAAGCGCGATGTCCTCGTGCTCGCAACCGGATGCAACGCCATAGAGTTCGCGAAGGCGGGCTTCATGGACCCCGCGAAGGTGGAGGAGATCGCGGGTGAGGGGCTGCGGTCGTTCCTGTCAGAGCTCGCAGAGGCGGCGGAGGTCGACGGCCTGCCCTGCGTGTGGCACTTGGGATCGTGCGTCGACAACCCGAGGTACTCCAACCTCGCGACGGAGGTCGCGAACCGTCTCGGGGTCGATGTGCACCAGATACCGTTCGTCGCCGCCGCGCCGGAGGCCATGCACGAGAAGGCGGTCTCCATCGGCACATGGGCCGTCACGATGGGCTTCCCGGTTCATGTGGGCACGATCAACTACCTCTACGGCAGCACACTCGTCACAGAAGTGTTGGAGAACACCGCGAGGGACGTCTACGGCGGCTACTTCATATTCGAGAAGGACCCGGTGATCGCCGCGAAGCGGCTGTACTCAGCAATCGAGTACCGGCGGTGGAAGCTCGACCTCACAGACCCGGAGGTGGAGAGGAGCGCCGTCTGCGTGCCCGACAAGGGCACAGTCACGAACGAGCAGCTGTTCAAGATGGCGGTCGAGGGGTCCATCATCGCGGCGGGATACGCCGACTTCCTCCTCGCCCGTGCGGTGCGCAAATACGGCCCTGACCAGAAGATAGAGTTCCCGGAGACGGGCTACCAGCTACCGAGCCTGTTCGCATGGCTCGGCAAGGACTGCAACAAACTGGGGGACCTTCCGAAGCTGCTCGGCGAGGCGAGGGGGAAGATAGTCGAGGAGCCGACCCTGGAGGCGGCGATAGCCTCGGGCGAGACGACGATGATCGCGGCGGAGATAGTCGAGGCGTTGAAGTACATCGAGACGCCGACGCCGTACGAGGGCTCGCCCTACTGCGGTTTCGTGCCGGACAGGATACTGAGGCAGCTGGGGATAGCCTTCGTCGACGACACCATCCCGGGCGCAGCGGTCTTCGTGGGCAAGTGCAGCGACCCGAAGAAGCTGGCGACGATGATACGCGACTGCCAGAACAAGGGCATGCTGATAATCGCATCATACGACATAATAAAGCAGCTGAAGGACGAGAAGATCGCCATGGGGCTCGAGCGGATGCTGTACCCCGTCGGCGAGTTCACGCAGATAATACACGGCCTGAACTTCGCCATCAGGGCGGCGCTGTCGTTCGGCGGCGTGCAGCCTGGCGACCGCGAAGGCCTGAAGAACTACCTGTCGAAGCGACCCAAGGCCTTCGTGTTACAGATGGGGCCATTGGACCACATCAAGGTGGCCGCGGAGTTCGCGGTGATGTTCAACGGCTCGCCGACCATCACGGACCAGGATGTCGAGCCCATCCCGGACAAGTATGTCGTCCAGAAGAACCTCGATGAGATGATCGCGACAGCGATCGAGGTCAGGGGTTGCAGGATAAAGCTCGGCGCGATCGACCTGCCCGTGCCTTACGGCCCCGCCTTCGAGGGAGAGACGATACGCCGGCCGGACATGCACATCGAGGCGGGCGGGCCGTCGAAGACGCTCGCGTTCGAACTGCTCAAGATGAGGAGCTCGGAGGAGGTCAAGGACGGCGAGGTCACTTTGATAGGCAAGGACGTCGACGAGATGGCCGAGGGCTCGTCGACCCACCTCGGCATACTCGTCAACGTGTACGGAAAGAACATGCAGGAGGACTTCGAGTCTGTCCTCGAGAGGCGCATACACCAGTTCGTCAACTTCGCGGAGGGCGCGTGGCACACGGGGCAGAGGAACCTCCTGTGGGTGCGCCTCAGCAAGACATCCGTCGCCGCTGGCCTGAAGCTGAAGCACATAGGTGACATACTCGTCACCAAGCTGAAGGAGGAGTTCGGCGCGATAGTCTCCAAGGTGGAGGTGACGATCATCACCGACGAGGCCGAGCTCAGGAAGCACGTGGACGAGTCACACGCATCGTACGCCGCGAGGGACGATAGGATGGCGGACCTCACGGACGAGAAGGTCGACACGTTCTACACGTGCACGCTCTGCCAGAGCTTCGCCCCTGGACACGTCTGCATAGTCACGCCCGAGCGGCTCGGCCTCTGCGGCGCCATCAACTGGCTCGACGCCAAGGCGTCGTTCCAGATAGCGCCCACGGGCCCGAACAACCCCGTCCCGAAGAAGCAGACCATCGACGAGGTGAAGGGGCAGTGGGTCGGGGTGAACGAGGCCGTCACCGAGAAGACGATGGGCAAGCTCCAGAAGTTCAGCGCGTACACGATGATGGACGACCCGATGACATCCTGCGGATGCTTCGAGTGCATCGTCGCCGTGTCGGCCGACCTCCAGGGGGTCGTCGTCGTCAACAGGGAGTTTCCTGGCATGACGCCGATAGGCATGACGTTCTCCACCCTCGCCGGCTCCGTCGGCGGCGGTATACAGACACCGGGGTTCATCGGCGTGGGACGGAAGTATCTCACGAGCCGGAAGTTCATCACGGCGGACGGCGGGTTCCAGAGGATCGTGTGGATGCCCAAGGACCTCAAGGAGGCGATGAAGGACGAGCTGACCAAGCGCGCCGAGGAGCTCGGCCTGCCGGGCTTCGTCGACAAGATAGCCGACGAGACGGTCGCGCGCACACCGGAGGAACTGACGGAGCGGCTCGTCAAGGTGGACCATCCCGCGATGAAGATGCTGCCTATGATCAACTGACGCTCAGAAGGGGGATTGTGATTTGGGATTTGAGTTGCCAAAGGAGAAGTTCGGTGGAAGGATCAAGGAGGTCGCCATAGGCGCGACGAAGGACCAGGGGGGCACGAGGAGCGCACGCCTGGTCGCTGGCGGGTCGAACGGCCTGCCGTTCTTGAAGTTCGAGAGCGAGATGCCGCACATGCCGCTCGTGGCGATGGATGTCGTCGACACAGTCCGCATGGTGCCCGACCGGCTGCAGGAGTCGATGGGGGCGGTCGTGAACGATCCTGTGGAGTGGGCCAAGAAGTGCGAGTCGGAATGGGGCGCGGACATGTGCGTGCTCAAGCTCCAGTCCGCCAACCCTGAGGAGGAGAACCGGCCAGCGGAGGAGCTGGAGGGGCTCGTCGACAAGATGCTGAAGGGCGTCGCCCTGCCGATGGCGGTGTACGGCTGCGGGTTCGAGGAGAAGGACGCGAAGGTGATTGAGAAAGTGTCAAACGTGGCCAAGGGCGAGAGGCTGTTCCTCGGGCTCGCCGAGGAGAAGGCGTTCAAGTCCATCGCGGCAGCGTCGATGGCGAACGGTCACGGCGTCGTTGCGTTCTCCAACCTCGACATCAACCTCGCGAAGCAGATGAACATCCTGCTGCTGGACTTCGGGATGAAGCCGGAGAACATCATGATGGACCCGCTCATGGCGCCTCTGGGCATGGGGCTCGAATACTCCTACTCCAACATCGAGCGTCTCCGACTGGGGGCGCTGTCGGGCGACCCGGTCCTGCAGATGCCGATGATATGCGACTGCTCGTGCGCGTGGAACGTCCCGGAAGCGCTCGAGGACAACCCAGAGCGCGGCAACGCCGAGATGCGCGGGGTGTACTGGGAGGCGATGACCGCCTTTTCGGCGGCCGTCGCTGGGGCGGATGTGGTCATCATGCGCCACCCGAAGTCGATAGTGATGTTCCGAGAGGCCGTCAACGCCCTCGCGGGGGGTGCGTGAAGTGCCGACCGCGATGGAGATATACAAGTTGCTGCCGAAGAAGAACTGCGGCGAGTGCAAGTTCCCAACATGCCTGGCGTTCGCGATGCAGCTGGCGAACCAGAAGGTCGCGCTCGAGGCGTGTCCATATGTCAGCCCCGAGGCGAAGGTCGCGCTCGAGGAGAGCGGCGCGCCACCGATCAAGCTCGTGACGTTCGGTGTGGGCGAGCTCGCGGCGAAGATGGGCGACGAGACGCAGCTGTTCAGGCACGACAAGACATTCTACAACCCGACGATTCTCGGGCTCATCGCAGACGATGCCGAAGGGATAGACGGCATGAAGGCGAAGGTCGACGAAGCGCACGCGATGTCCTTCGAGCGAGTGGGGCAGATGCTGCGCGTCGATTCCGTGGCGGTGAGACACTCGTCCGGGAGCCCTGAGGACTTCGTGGCGGCCGTCAAGGTCGCGGCAGACAAGGAGCTGCCGGTGACGATAATGTGCGAGGATCCGGCATTGGCATCGAAGGCCGTCGATGCATGCGCCGACAAGAAGCCCATGTTGTATCGCGCGACAGAATCCAACTTCGATGCCATGGTTGCGCTGGCGAAGGGCAAGTCGTTGCCGCTCGTGGTCAGCGCGCCCAGCCTGGACGAGCTCGCGCAGGCGGCGGACAAGGCCAAGAAGGCAGGCGTGAGCGACATAGTGCTCGAGCCCAGCATACAGACGAGCGCTGACATGCTGGTCAACATGACCGCCATCAGGAGGGCGGCGGTGAAGAACAAGTTCAGGCCGCTAGGCTTTCCGACGATAGCCGTCCTCGACGGGACAGCGGCGGACCACATGAAGGCCGCGCTGGGCGTGATGAAGTACTCCTCCGCGGTGTTGATGGATTCGATGCCGCGCGAGATGGTCTACCCTCTGCTGGCGATGAGGCAGAATATATTCACAGACCCACAGGTGCCCATCCAGGTGAAGGCGGGGATGTACAAGGTAGGCGAGCCGACTGACAAGTCGCCGGTCATGTTCACGACGAACTTCTCGCTGACGTACTTCACGGTGAGGGCGGACATCGAGAAGAGCAAGGTGCCGGCTTGGCTGCTCGTAGTCGACACTGAGGGACAGTCGGTAATGACGGCGTTCGCCGCGGGCAAGCTCACGCCCGAGTCGGTCGCCAAGGCAATCGAGGACTTCAAGGTGAAGGAGATGAGCTCGAGGAACGAGATAATCCTCCCGGGCATGGTCAGCAGGATGAGCGGCAAGCTCGGGGAGTTGACAGGCATGAAGATCACGGTCGGCCCGAGGGAGTCCTCGGGGCTGCCGAAGCTGATGAAGTCGCTCTCAGGATGAGTCGGGCGTCGGCCATCACTTCCCGGTGGCCAGTCTGCGCTCCTCGTCTACAGCTCTTGCGATGTCAATGGACGCGGGATCTGTCGCAGACAGACCCAGGAGCGACTCCGTCGACCTGCTCGACTCGTGTATGAACGCCGACCTCCTCACACCGTAAACGGCATCGAACCCGGACGCGTCCTTCAACTGAGCCACATCCTCGTCAGGGCGCATCAGGTTCTGGACGAGGACGATCCTGGAAGTCGACAGCCCCATCTCGCGCGCGAGGTCGGCGATCCTGATGGCGGACTCGAGCGCCGCCTTCGACGTGTCGGATACGATGAACAGTGTGTCGGATGACCGCGTGGTCCTCCTGCTGAGGTGTTCCATGCCCGCCTCATTATCCATCACGATGTAGGCGTATTTCTCGGAGAGCGAGTCGATGAATGTGCGGAGTATGTTGTTGATGTAACAGTAACAGCCGGCGCCCTCCTGCCTGCCCATGGTCAGCAGGTCGAAGCCGCTGCCCTCGACCAGGGCGAGGCGTATCTGGTACTCCACATGCTCCTGCTTCGACACGCCTGCGGGAAGCTGATCCGCTTTTGCGAGCAGCTCCTCCCGCAGGTCGCCTATGGTCCTCCCCAGCGGCACGTCCAGCTTGGCATGCAGGTTCGCGTTGGGGTCTGCGTCGACGGCCAGCACGACCTCCCTCGTGGCCTCATGCAGGTGGCGTATCGCGAGCGCCGAGAAGGTCGTCTTGCCGACTCCTCCTTTGCCGGCCACGGCAGCGGTGAAGACGCTCATGCGTCGTTCACCTTCCGTGCGTCATCCTTGAAGCTCGGGAATTTGTCTATGTCCGTGTGTGGTATGAAGAGCGACGATGTGAACTCGTCGTAGAAGTCGTTGTCGACGCTCAGCTCGATGTATGTCAGCTCGTCGAATATCTCCGTCATCTCGCGCCTCATGTCCTTTGACAAGAGCGCCAGCCTCGCGCCTCCGAGCGACCCGTTGCCTATGAACCTGTACTTCTCCCTTGGGATGTCGGGGAACATGCCTATCGAAATCGCCCTGTCGATGTCTATGTGGTTTCCGAACCCGCCGGCGATGACGACCTCAGATATGTCGTCGAGGTCGTCGCTCATCTTCTTCAACAGGACGGTCGCCGCGCCATATATCGCCGCCTTGGTCCTGAGGATGTTCTGGAGGTCGGAGTCCGTGACGATGAGGTCGTCGTTCGCGCCCTCAGCAAGCCGGTCCTTCCACTCGATGACGTACTCAGGTCCCTCGTCGCCCTGTCGAACGCGGTCCGTCTTCAGCTCCTGGATTCTCGCCTTGCGGTCGATGATGCCGCTGCTGTACATCTCCGCGACGAGGTCTATCAGCCCGGAGCCGCAGATGCCGTTCGGGGCCTCGTCGCCGATCACATGGTAGGATGTGTCCAGGTCGTGGTTGACCCTTATGCGGTCTATCGCGCCGTCCATCGCGCGCATGCCGCTGGAGACCTCGCCTCCTTCGAATGCCGGCCCAGCCGAGCACGCGCACGACACGAGCCATTCACTGCATCCGAGCGCGATCTCGCCGTTCGTCCCGACGTCTATGAGAAGGGTGACGTCCTTCGTCGTGTGCATGCCGCTCGCGAGGATGTCCGCAACTACATCTCCTCCGAGATACCCAGCCCTTGAAGGGAACAGCAGGACCCTCCCGGATGGATGGATGTCCATCCCGAGGTCGTAGCCGCTTCTCGGGGGCATGTGATGCGTCACGGGGACATACGGCTCGAGGCGGATGTACCGTGTGTCGAGGCCTACGAAGAAATGAGTCATGATGGTGTTGCCGGCGACGGACGCGCCGACGATGTCGAATGTCGTGATCTCCTCCGCCAGTCTCTCGGACGCGTCCTTGAGCAGGTCAGCCACGACCGAGTTGACAGTCCTCTGGGCGAGCGCCGTCAGCTCCTCGACGCCCTCCTCCTCGCTGAACATCATCCGCGCGATGACGTCCTCACCCTTGGATATCTGTCGGTTGTACTCTGACGCGGTCGCGACCACGTCGCCCGTCAGCAGGTTGACCAGTTGACCAACGACAGTGGTCGTCCCGATGTCGACAGCAAGGCCAAGAAGGTGTCCGCGCCGGTCACCGGCCTCGAGGCGGACTATCTCAGGCGGCGGCTCCAGCCTCGAGGTGGTTGCGGTGACCTTCCAGTCCCCCTTCCTCAGCGTGTGCGGCAGCCTGCGCAGCGTCTCTATCGGCATCGTCAGCTCCTTGTCGTTCATCGAGCGCAGGAGCCGCTCGAGATCGGCGGTGTTGTCGTACACCGTCGCCTTCGGCATCTCGACCAGCGTCTTCCAGAGCCACGGGGAAAGCTCGGGCACTTCGCGCTCGGCCGACCTCTCGAGTATCTGGTGCTTCCGTATCCTCGACCTCGGCAGTATCTCGACTTCGAGGTCACCGTCGACGGTCGCCTCGCAAGCGAGGACGACCCCCGCATCGACCTCCGCCTTGGAGAGCGTGTCCTGACAGCCCGGGAGGAACTCGCCTTTCGGTCTGACCTTGCACCTGCCGCACTTGCCCTCGCCGCCACAGACGGCGTCGATTGCGATGCCGCCGGCATCGCATGCATCGAGTATCGTGGAGCCTCTCGCTACCGTTGCAGTCACGCCGTCGGGCGAGAAGCGGACTTCGCACTGGTCTCTGCCGTTTCCAGCCATCCAAAACCAATCTGGTACGAACTACGAACATGAGTATAAAGTGTTGTATGGCTCCCCTCCGCAGAATGGGCCGAATGATTGATATTAGACTAAGGGGGTACAGCTGTGCAGGCGTACCTGCGGGGGTTTGTATTTGATTGTTGTAGGGGAGAGGATCAACGGCCAGTTTCCTCAAGTGTCAAAGGCCATAGACGCTCGTGACTCGAAGTACATACAGGATCTCGCATTGGAGCAGGTATCTGGTGGGGCGCACGTGCTCGACATCAACACCGGCCCCGGAAGGGACGACGGCCCCGAGGCCGTCGCATGGCTCGTGAAGACGGTGCAGGACGCGGTCGACGCGAGGCTGTGCATCGACTCGCCTGGGCTCAAGACGCAGACCGCTGGTCTGACGGCGTGCAACAAGGAGCCGATGATCAACTCCACGACGGCGGAGCAGAAGCGCATGGAGAAGTTCTTCCCGCTCGCCAAGGAGCACAACGCCGAGATCGTGTGCCTCACAATAGACGAGAAGGGCATCCCGAACTCGACGGAGGGCAGGACCGAGCTGGCCATGCTGCTCCTCGCGACGGCCATGGACCAGGGCATCTCGCCTGAGAAGATATTCCTCGACCCCGTCGTCCTGCCGATATCGGCGGCGCAGAACCAGCTGCTGGGCGTGTGCGACGCGGTGACATCGTTCCGCATGCTGAACACCCCGTCGCCGAAGACCATCGTGGGCCTCAGCAATGTTTCCAGCGGGTCGGAGGAGCGGCCGCTGCTGAACAGGACCTATCTGGCGATGCTCCTGGGCAGGGGTCTGGACGCCGCGATAGTGGACCCGAACGACGTCGAGCTCATGAGGGCAGTGAAGGCGGCCGAGGTGCTGTTGAACCGTAAGTTGTACGCACCATCCTTCCTGAGAGCATGATCGCCCACCTGCAGGCCAGTGGGAGGCCGGCACATGGCGAGGCGTTGGAGCGCGCCTGGAATGAAGTGTCCACGCTCGACCTCGCGTCCCTCGCTGCCGACCTTGGACGCCCGGATGACGGCGCTGATGGCCTGATCCACATCCATCTCCTCGGCGATCCGCTCGTGGTGGATGTGGGCAACAGGGCGATCAGACACGACCGCGAGGGCGGAGCCGCCCTCTCGCGATACCTCCAGGTGCTGGTGCTGCATTATCTCGCCGGTGTCGGGAAGTCGCCGCTGACGAACCGCCCGATATCCTTCAGGGAGCTCGAGGGCGGCGCGCTGTACTACTCTGCGTTCAAGGCGAGGGCGATAACGCCCCTCGTCAAGGAGTTCGGATACAGACCCGAGCTGCTGCGCAGGGTCGCACTCTCGATGGACGCGGAACGGCTGAGCGTCGGGTCGATGGGGTTCAGGTTCAGGTTCTTCGATAAACTGCCAGTGTCAGTGATACTCTGGCTCGGCGACGTCGAGGTGTCCGCCTCGGCGAACATACTGTTCGACGCCAGCGCCGGCAAGATGCTGCCCACGGAGGACATTTCGGTCGTCGGCGGGGTCACTTCCAGGACGCTCATAAAGATGTCGAAAGAGTGATCTCTGGGTCTCGACGTGCACTTCATTGAAGGGTTCCGTAGCCCACCAGAAACCGCCTGAGCCAGGATGCCAGAAACGACCGTCCAAAAGGCTAATAGGCCGTTCTGGTATTCGCAACAAGTGTCTTGAGAATCAAGGCGGGGGTTGGCAGGGTTGACATGTGGTAGTGGGACATGCAGGTCTATTGTGGTCATTCTGGTAGCGGTGTGCTTCGCGACACTTGCGGTCGCTCCAATGCAGTCCGCAGGCAGCTCTGGCGAAACACAGAAATTCGCCTTGCTGGTCGGAGTATCGGATTACGATCCGGTATGCACTTACGGGGATCTGACATATTCCCACAAGGACGCCCTTGACATGTTCGACCTGCTCGTGGACGAGCATGGATGGAGTCCATCGAACATCCATGTCCTCCTGAACGAGTCCGCTACCGCGGAGAACATCCTGAACGGGATATCGTGGTTGGAGGGGAAGTGCTCGGATTCTCGCAGCACCGCCCTCCTCTTCTTCTCAGGCCATGGAAGTTTCTTCTGCGACAAAGCGGCGGTGTCGGATCGCGATGAACCCGTCGACGAGTGCATCATGCCGCACGATGGTAATCCGCAGACATCTGAGAACATCATCTTCGACGACACATTGGGTGATCGCCTTGACGGGCTCAAACCCGCCAGGATCATACTCATGCTCGACTCCTGCTACTCCGGCGGATTCATCAAGGAGACGGGATCCGACGGCAGGCTGATCCTCACTTCCTGCGGCGAGAGGGAGATGTGCTGGGAGGGTGTGGAAACCGGCAAGGTTCAGGTGCAGAACGGCCTCTACACGTACTGTCTCCTCGAGGCGTTCAGGGGGGCAGGTGACATGGATGGTAACGGCAAGGTGTCCGTTGAGGAAGCCGGAAGCTACGCCATGGACCGTGTAAGGGATTTCACTCCCGATGTGCAGCCGGAGATGTCCGACGGCGTGAAAGGGGACGTGTACCTCTGAAGAGGGCTTAACGACACAATCCCGAATCGAGACGAGCAGAAGTCAGGCCAGCTACTGTGTGAAGGTCTCTCCCTTCTCGTACTTCTCTCTCAGGTTCTTGAGCATGATGTCCCTGTCGCGCCTGATGTGCGACTCGTACCACACCCTCACGGTGTCGGCGAGCATCTCGTGGTACTTCTTCAAATCGAACTTCGCGACCGGCACATCCAACAGCACGTACTGGCTGAAGATCCTCTTCCATCCGGCATACTTGTAATAGTGCTCGCCCTCGCAGAACTCGAACACCATCCTGAAGTGGATGGCGCTGTCGACGCTGTAGTACCAGGACTTGACCGAGTCTCCGACCCTTCCCTGCGTCCTGTCCGTGAGCGATACGTTGTCCACGCCTAGGAAGTCGAAGTCCTGCTTGAAGCTCCACTCTTCGGGATAGACGACGAACGCAGCGAACGTGGCGCTCTCAGGGGCCAGGCTGAGGTGGACGTTTATCTTGTTGAATCTGGACCAAATCCTGAAGAAATCGTCCAGGAGGTTCTTGTTGATCACGACTCTCTGAGTGTTCTGCTCGACAACGTTGTCACTGATCTCGAGGGTCTTCTTCTCGAGTTCTTCATCGAGCGCAGCGAACCAGTCAGCTTCCTTGCCTTCGGCCTTGGCCATTGTACATCCCTTGGTGGTGATGATGTTACATGGATATAAGCATTTGGCATTTATTCAGCCGGTCTTTTATTTTTCTGGCTAGCCCTCTAATCCCATTGTCCGGCCACCGCTCAACGGTCGGGAATCCACAGCAACGTAGAAGTAAACGCAAGCATTTGCTGAAGCATCCATGACGGACATATTGACCCAGCTTATGGACTACCTGTCCGCAAACCAGGCGGACCCGCTCACCTATCTGCTCATTTTCTACATCTTCTGTGTCGCGGCGGCCGTCATACTGCCGCTGCCTGTGGAGATCGCCCTCGTGGCCAACCCGGGCATACATATCGCCGTCAAGGCGGCGGTGATGGGCCTGGGGAAGGGCACCGGCGCGCTCGCGGTGTATTTCTTCGGCAGGAAGATAGACGAGACCGTGGGGCAGTACGCGAAGCGATGGAGGTGGTACAACTGGCTCCTGGTAAAGAGCGAGAAGCTCGTGCGGAAGTACGGCTATGTCGCCATGTACGCCATCATGTCGATGCCGGGGATGGTCGACACCATCCCACTGTACATATTCTCCATATTGAACAAGGAGGGCGAGCTCATGACCCTGTGGGGCTTCGTCACTGTGAACATACTAGCCGGGGTCACGCGCGCGTTCCTGATATACGGGCTCTTCACGGCCTTCGGGATAGAGCTCTTCGGGTGATTACTGACCCCCCACGTCTTCCTGAGAATGCGCCAGAAAGCATTAAAGAGGCCGAAAGCGTTGATTGGAACTCCGAAGAGGGTGGGTGTTGAATGGATATCGGATGCCCGGAGGCGGGACTCCCAATAGACCGCGATACGGTGATTGTTGTCACGGTCAACCAGGTGCTCGTGCGGTCGCACGGCGCGCGCTTCGTATCAGCGAAGTTCCTCGTCGACTCGCAGCGCGTGAGCGTTGTCGACGGCCATTTCGAGCTCGAGTACGAGCTGAAGGACGGCACTCTCCTGAGGGTCCACTGCAAGAAGTTGGATGAGGATATGACGTTCAAGGTTTTCAGGAACGGCACACAGCTGAACTACTCGGTGCCTGTCAAGAGATACGTGTCGTGCGACCTTGTCTCCGGACCGATGGACGAGTACGAGGAGCTGGTTTCACACTGGCTCAACGACCTCAAGTGAGGTCCTAACCGATTCAGGTTATCTTCTGTATGGTCTTGAGCGTGACCATGCCGTTCGTCAGGTCGAGCTCGTGCATCTTGGGCGGGACGATGGTCATCCGCATCTTCTGGATGCTGAGATAGTGTCGCACACGGTCCGTGCCCCTCTCTATCCTCATGTCGAACACGCCGTCGAAATCCGGCGCCATGAGGCTGAACAGCCCCATCCTTATGCCGATCGGGAACGTGTGCAGCACGACCGTCTGGAACGCCCTCAGGTCGCCGAACGCCCTCCTGCCCCACCTCATCATCTCCACGGGGCTCCTGCTCGTCAGTGTGCCCGCGACGTTCTCGCACACGGCTCTGAGGCCTTTTATGTCGTGCACGCGCTCGACGGCGGTCGCGAGGCCGTCCTGGAGCATCTTCTCGTCGTCGATGTCCGTGACGACGATGATCTTCTTCTGCAGCCCCTTGTCGACGCCTATCGTCGATGTGCGCTTGTGCATGGAGTAGCAGTCGAGGAAGACGAGTTCGTCGTTGGCGATGTTCTCGGAGACGTCGAACCCCTGATGCTTCATGCTGTTGATCACGCTCGCCGCCGAGCGTGTGAGGCAACAGTAGAGAGCTGGGAACCCGAGCCTCAGACCCTCTGCCACAAACTGTTGCTGGAACGCCTCTGCGAAGTTGGACGCTTCGGTCCTCAGCGCGAGCGACGAGTTCGTGGGGATGCCCCCCTGAAGCACAGAGTCCAGCCCTGGAATCCCGCTGGGTACACGCGTGACTATCATGGGACCTCCGTCATGTGATAAGTGCATGCGTATTTGCCGTTTGCCATCCCGCGCAAATGTCTACGATGAAGCCCTACCGCTTCGCCGGCGCCTCGACGGGCGCGTTGTCGTCCTCTCGCCTGACGATCCTGAGTATCACGATGCCCGCAATCACGAGCGCAACGCCGACCATCTGGAGGCCAGTTACCACCTCTGCAACGATGAGGACCGCCAGCGCCACTGCGGCTACAGGCTCGATGCTCGCCATGATGCTAGCCTTGCTCGCCTCTATCCGCTTCAGGGCGACCATGGACATGAAGAACCCGATGGTGCAAGGTATGAGCGCTATGAGGAATACCAGCATCCAGGCGTTGAACGACAGCGACGGCAGGAGCGATTTCCTCGGGTCGGTGATGACCAGCAGCGCGGGCAGCATCATCGCGGAGAAGTAGAGCGCCACGGTGTTCGGCGTGTAACGTTTGAGGAACTTCTTGCCATAGATGTAGTATGTCGTCGCCCCGAAGGCGGTGAACACGCCGAGGCCCACACCTACGGCGTTGAGCCTTATCGCCTCGGTGTCGTACGCCTCGGACACGAGGATGCAGCCGATGAATGTGACCGGCAGGGCGACCATCTTCGCGAGGGTCATCTTCTCGCCCAGCAAGAACACCGATGCGACGGTGACGATGCTGGGATACGAGCACAGCAGTATCACTGCCGTCGTGATTGATGTCATGTCTATGCAATTGTACCACGCCACGGAGAACAACGATCCCGTTACGGTGCTGAACAGCAGGAACGGCAGCAAGTCCTCCCGCTTGATTTTGAGCGCCGGTCTGTCGAAGAGGCAGATGACCGCGAAGAACATGGCCGCGCTGAATATCTCGGAGTACAGCGCTATGACGCTCGTGGTCGCGCCATCGTCTATCGCCAGCACGGTCAGGGTTCCAGAAGTGCCCCACATGACGGCCGCGAGGATCATCAGCGTGTAGGCGACGTTCTTCGATATTCTCAACGGCTCGACCTCTCCTATCGGGCCGGGAATCGGTCGCCTCCCTATTCTAAGTATCTCACAGGGATGAAATATCAGGAGTCTGGGGCCGGTCACGCGGCCGGGTCGGTCCGTGCACGCCCCTCGCGCGGAGCAACGACTGCAAGCAGTGCGATCGCTATGACGGCCATGGCGGCACCGAAGATGAAAGTCGCTTGCGAGCCAACCGAGTCCCACAGGAGACCCGCTATGATACCTCCAGGGAGCATGACGAGTCCTACGCCGGTGTGGAACGCCCCCAGGGCAGATCCCCGTCGCTCTTCCCTGACGCTGTCTACCACGTACGCCTTGAACACCCCCTCGGAGGACGCCTTGTAGATGCCGAACATGGCGAACCCGAGGACGAGCATCCAAAGACCATCGGCGGTGGCCATCACCGCGCATGTGGCGGCGAACACGGCGAACGACGCCGCGATGACAGGCTTCCGCCCGAACCGGTCCGACAGCCCCCCGAAGGCTGTTGCTGGCAGCGCGAACGATATGTTGAACAGCAGGTATAGCAGCAGCACGGATGTGATCGATAGGCCGCCTTCCTCACCCTTCAGGAGGAAGAACGCCTGGTTGACCTCGGCGATGTAGAACGCCATGACGACTATCATCAGCAGCCAGAAACCGCGGCCGAGGCCCTTCATGTCCCTCAGGAAAGTGCTCTCGGGCGGGCATCTCTCCCGCTTCTTCTCTCGGACGAACAGGATGATGACCAGCACGGAGACCAACGCCGGAACGGCGGCGACAGCGAATATAGTCCTGTAGTGCTCGGCGTCGTAGTCCCCCTCGAGCCCAATGCCCATCGCGAAAACGAGCGCTATGAGGCCAATAACGCCGAGTATCGCGCCGAAGGTGTCCATGAACTTGTGGAAGCCGAACGCGAGCCCCATGGACCTGCATTCCGTGGAATCGGCTATCAGCGCGTCCCTGGGAGCGCTCCTCACGCCCTTGCCGACCCTCTCCGATATGCGTATGCCGAGCACATGCCACGGGGCGGTCGCCGCGATCAGCAGCGGCTTGACAAGTGCGCTCGAGCCATAGCCAGCCAGTATGAACGGCTTTCTCCTCCCGATCTTGTCCGAGTACCAGCCAGAGGGCACTTTGAGCAGCGACGCCGTCGTCTCCGCCGCACCCTCGATGAGGCCGATCAGGAGGCCGGTCGCGCCAACGGACACCAGGAAGAACGGCAGTATCGGGATGATCATCTCGCTGCTCATGTCGGTCAGCATGCTGACCACGCCCAGGACGACGACGTTCAGGCTGACTCCTTTCAGCATCCGCCGCTTCGACTTACCGTTTCGGGGAGATGGCATGCCCATCTGTCACCAGCTCTGGCCCGTGGTGAACGCGTAGGCCGATTTAACTCTTGCAGTCGTCGTCCGGCCCTCGCCTGTGATGGCCGTCCCCCGCCAGGAGACGTCGAGGGACCGATCCTTGACACCCGTATCGGATGCCTGGCATGCCGGTCGGAGGGCCTACTCGCGCGGTCGGATGCATGGCAACTTATATATTAGGCGTCCGGATACATCGGCTAATGGTGTCAAAGGAACAGATAGCGAAGATCATAGACGGCTACGA
Source organism: Thermoplasmata archaeon (assembly GCA_035529455.1). Taxonomy (GTDB): domain Archaea; phylum Thermoplasmatota; class Thermoplasmata; order UBA10834; family UBA10834; genus UBA10834. Next base: position 13,701 of record DATKWQ010000060.1, on the reverse strand, counting down.
CAAGGACAACCTGACCGTGGCCACAGCCTGTTCGCACACGTCACTGCAGATATTCGACGGCGCCCGAAAAGAGGGGTTCAAGACGCTGGGCATCACCATCGGGCAGAACACCAAGTTCTACGACGCGTTCCCGAGAGGCAAGCCAGACGAGTTCTACAAGGTCGATTCCTACGCGGAGCTCATAGACCGCACGGACGACCTCATCGAGAGGAACGTGATACTCGTTCCCCACGGGTCGTTCGTCGAGTACATGACGCCGAAGCTGTTCGAGTCACTGAAGGTGCCCACGTTCGGCAACAGACGCGTGCTCGAGTGGGAGAGCGACCGCGAGAAGGAACGCGTGTGGCTCACATCCGCCGGCATCGAGATGCCATACAAGATAGATGACCCGAAGAACATCGACCGGCCGGTGCTCGTGAAGTACGACGGCGCCAAGGGCGGCCGCGGATTCTTCATCGCGAAGGACTACCCCGACTTCAAGCTCGGCATCGACCACTCGCAGAAGTTCTCGATACAGGAGTACATCCTCGGCACGCGTTACTATGTGCATTTCTTCTACTCGCCTATCAGAGAGGAGGGGTACAAGCTCAAGAAGGGCGTGCTGGAACTCATGAGCGTCGACAGAAGGGACGAGTCCAACATCGATGAGATGTACAAACTCGGGGCGCAGGAGGAGCTGAAGAAGCTCGGGTTCTTCCCGACGTTCGTCGTCACGGGCAACATACCGGTCGTCCTGAGGGAGTCGCTGTTGCCCAAACTGCTGGAACTCGGCGAGAAGGTCGTCGAGAGCTCCCTCGACCTGTTCGGAGGCATGCTGGGGCCGTTCTGCCTCGAGTGCATCGTCACGGACGATATGAAGATAAAGGTGTTCGAGATATCCTCACGGATTGTAGCAGGGACGAACCCGTTCATCTCGGGGTCGCCGTACTCCGACCTGATAGAGCCTGGGTTGTCCACCGGCAAGCGTATCGCGCAGGAGATAGACATCGCCAGGAAGACGGACAGACTGAAAGAGGTCTTGACTTGAAGGAATACGTGTTCATCATAGCCGATGCCGAGCTGGAGATCATTCCAGAGCGCATAGCTCTGGAGCGTTGCGTGCTCAACAGCGCCCGTGCGCGCCAGAAAAACCCCGACAGGATGCTCCTGGACGCGTCGCATCATCACCCCGCGTTCGGCAAGCTGCCGGACGGCGACAGGAGGGGCCGGCCGGACATCGTCCATCTCTCGCTCCTGTTGGCCCTCGACAGCGACATCAACGCCCAGGGGCGCATGAAGCTGTTCGTTCACACGCGCAACGATGATGTCATCGCGATCAACAACGAGACGCGGCTGCCACCGAACTACATCAGGTTCGTCGGGCTGATAGAGCAGCTGTTCGAGCAGAAGGTCGTACCGTCGAGGGAGAACGCGCTCCTCGAGCTGCGCCACAAGGTGCCGCTTGAGCTGCTCGTCAACGCACTCAAGCCAGACGAGATAATCGTCCTCGACCCCGAAGGTGTGGAAGCGTCGCTTGAGGATGAGATATCGTCTTCCGAGGCGAAGCGGACCGTGATCATCATGGGAGGCTTCTCCAAGGGCACGTTCACATCCGACCTTCGCAAGCTCAAACCGAAGCGCGTGTCTCTCGGGACCCGCATGATGAAGGTTTGGACGGTCATGTCGAAGACGCTGCGCGCGATTGAGGCCGCCGACGCCTTGGGCGAGGCCGCTCCGGTGGCTGAGAAGAAGAGCCCCGCCAAGAAGAAGCCTGCGAAGAAGACGGCCAAGAAGGTTACAGCAGCTTCAGGAGCTCGTCCCGCTCGCAAGAAGAAAGGCGAGTAGACCTCCCGCCCCTGAGCACCGTCGACTTGTTCTTACCAGATATCATCCTGCCGATTACCGCAGCGTCCAATTTCCGCGATCTCAGCGATTCGATGTACTTCTCAGCGTCGGACGGTCTGAAGGTTGCCAGCAGGGCACCGGACCCCAGCAATCCGAGCGGGTCGATGCTGTAGTGGCCGCATATGACGTCCGTCTCGTTCCTGATGAGGACGTCGTCTGCCATGAACTCGACCGACTTGCCAGAGGCGGCTGCCATCTCGTAGACGCCCATCATCACGCCCCCTTCGGTAGGGTCGTGCATCGCGCTAACGCCGAACGAGAGCGCCTCCTTTGCCTCAGGCAGTATCGACAGCCCTGGGTCGAACAGGAACCTCGATGCCCTCTTCACGAACCCCGGGCCGAACTGTCCCGTCAGCTCGCCCTTCTTCAGGTTGGCGATGGTCGCAGTCCCCTCGATACCCGCACCCTTCGTCAGCACGAGCGCATCACCGACACGGGCGCCGGACGTGAGAACCGGTTTGCGGCCCTTCTCGAAGAGGCCGTGCATGTCCCCCACGACTATGGGGTTCGATATCCCAGGCGTGACCTCGGTGTGCCCGCCGGTCACCGCCACCCCGAGCTCCTCGCACGCAGCTGAGACTTGGCGTGCGATCTTCTCCGGGAGCCGCTCGTCCGATCCCTCTGGCAGCAGGACGACCGCCTGGAACCACACGGGTCTGGCACCTCTCGTTGCGACATCGTTGGCATTGACATGGACCGCGTACCATCCGATCATGTCGGATGCGTATGTTACGGGGTCAGTCTTGAGGACCAGCAGTTCTTTCCCCAATCTGACGATCGCCGCGTCCTCACCTAGCATCGGGCCCAGCACGACTGAGGGGTCCTTGGCGCCCAGGTGTCGGATGGTCCGAGCCAGTATCTCGGGTGGTAGCTTGCCGGTCTTCAGCGACATCAACCCGTTCGAAGGAGGTCGACGGATAATAGCGTTTCCATGGCGCCATCCCTCTCGTCGGGTGCCGAGAGTTGGGCACCAATGCTTTATATTGGGGACGCCGCTTGATGTGGCCGGTAGACAGCATGATCGCGGATCGCATAGCACGGGTCAGGGAATCTGGGACGATGAAGATGAAGGAGCTTGCAGGTCAGAAGAAGGCCGAGGGCAAGAAGATACTCTCCTTCACCGTCGGAGAGCCCGACTTCGACACGCCCAAGAACATCGTCGAAGCGGCGAAGAAGGCTCTGGACGAGGGCAAAACGAGATATCTCAACGCGGCGGGACTTCCGGAGCTGCGCGAGGCCATAGCGAAGACCTCCAAGGAGAACAACGCCATCCCGTGTGACGCTTCCAACGTGCTCGTCGCGCCGACTAAGCACGCCATGTTCGAGACCATAATGGCGACGGTCAACGAGGGCGAGGAGGTCATAATGCCCGACCCTGCATGGGTCTCATACGAGCCCGCGACCGCTCTCGCGGGTGGCCGGGCGGTCCCCGTCACGACCACTGCCGAGGACGAGTGGCGCGTGTTGCCAGAGGCCGTCGCTGAGCTGATAACTCCGAAGACCAAGATGATACTGCTCAACTCGCCGTCCAACCCCTGCGGCTCCATCGCGAAGAAGGAGGATATCAAGGGCATAGCTGACCTCGCCAAGGACCACGACCTCGTCGTCCTATCGGACGAGGTATACGAGAAGATCGTGTTCGACGGGCACAAGCACTACTCCATCGCCGCGGAGCCGGACATGTTCGAGAGGACGGTCACGATAAGCGGCTTCTCTAAGACGTACGCGATGACCGGCTGGAGGATGGGCTGGCTCGTGGCGCCCAAGCCACTGTTCAATGCGATAAACAAGATTCAGCAGCACTCGATAACCCACTGCACGACGTTCGCGCAGTACGGCGCGCTCGCGGGGCTGGTCGAGTCTCAGGAGCCTGTCAAGATGATGGTTAATGAGTTCAGGGAGCGGAGGGACCTCGTCATGAAGCTCATCGGCGAGATACCGCAGCTGCACTGCGACGTCCCCAAGGGCGCGTTCTACGTGTTCCCCAAGTTCGACAGCACTATGAACTCCGAGCAGATGGCGCTGTACCTGATGGACAAGGCCGAGGTCGCGATGACTGGTGGATCTGCCTTCGGCGCCGCTGGCGAGGGGCACCTGAGGCTGTCGTACGCCACCAGCAAGGAGAATATCGCCACAGGGCTGGAGCGCGTGAAGAAAGCGCTCGAGTGACGGTTCACTCAGTACCTGCACCACGAAACCCTTTCTTACATTTCTCAATCATTCCCGCTCTGTCTCTTGCGCGTCACCCGCTTCTTCGCGTTCTTGCCCTCTATCATAGCTTTCGCGGGAAAATCATCGAGCAGCAGGCGCTTGCGCACCATCAGCGGCTTGAATCCGAGCTGGGCCCACGCGCTCCTCGCCTCGAGGTTGGCCGCGGAGACGCTTACCTCGGCAGCCTTTATCTTGTTCTTGTGGAACCATCTCAGCGCCACCACCAGCATCTCCCTCATGACGCCCTTCATGCGGCGGTGCTTGACGACGTAGGCGTCGGATATGATGCCCACAGCCTTCTCCGAGAAGATGGGCCTGCCAGGGCTCAACAAACACAGCATGAAACCGACGAGCTCGCCATCCTCGTCCGCTACGATCAGCTTCGTGCTCTTCTCCGAGAACTTGTCCTCGAGGTACGCCGACCATTTCCTGCGGCCGTCCCTGGCCAGCTTGAAATGCTCGGAATAAGCCTGGTGATGCTCCACGAGCAGCTCCCACAGGTCGACGATATCGTCCAGGTCGTCCTCTGTCGCCTCTCGTATCTCGATACGCACGCGCCGCGTCTTGGTGGTCTTCCCCTTTGCGGTCATTGTAACAGTGCCTGGCCGTCGGCTGATGCCCGGCACGGGAATGACCTATAGTCTGATGTAAGTTGCGCTTCTGAGGTTCACTATTGCTCGCACCTTCTCGAGCGTCTCCGGTGACAGTTCCTCGTCGATGTGCAGTATCATCGTCGCTGGCCCCCGGACCTTCTTCCGGGCGACTTCCATGCTGGCGATGTTGACATCGTTGTCCCCGAGGACGGTACCGACGCTGCCTATCATCCCTGGCTTGTCCTCGTGGCCTATGATCAGGAAGTTGCCCTCAGGCTCGATGTCGACCGTGCTGCCGTTTATCTCGACTATCCTGGGGCCCTTGTCGGAGAACAGTGTGCCCGCGACGGAGATCGCGTCTCCGTTGGCGTTCAACAGCACGCGTATGAGGTTCTTGTACTGCCCCGCCTCGTCCGAGGTCGACGACACGACCTCAATCCCACGCGCCTTGGCCATCTCGATGGCGTTGATGTAGTTGACGTTGTGCTCCTCTGACAACGGCTTGAGCATCCCCGTCATGACTGACGCAGATATGATCCGTATGTCCTTCTGCGCGAGCTCGCCCCTGCAGGACACCTCGACCTTCCCTGCGGAGCATTGCCCGAGCTGGCATATGAGCGTCCCGAGCTTCTCGGCCATGGGCATGTACGGCACTATCTCGGGGTCCAGCTTGGCCGGAAGGTTGATCGCGTTCTTGATGACGTTGTGCTTCAGATATGCGATGATCTGTTCCGCTATCTCCGCACCCACATCCTCCTGCGCCTCCCTCGTGGTCGCCCCGAGGTGCGGCGTCAGGACTATGTTGGACAGCGTCAGCAGCGGCGAGTCCTTCGGTGGTTCCTTGGTGAAGACGTCCAGCGCCGCCCCCGCGATGGTCTTCTGCGAGAGCGCCTCGAACAGCGCGTCCTCGTTGACCACTCCTCCGCGGGCGCAGTTGATCAGCACGGCAGTCTTCTTCATCTTCGCCAGCTCGGCCTTGCCGACGATGTCCTTCGTCTGTGGAGTGAGCGGTGTGTGTATCGAGACGAAGTCGGAGTCCTGCAGCAGCCTGTCCAGGCTGACCAGCCTCACGTGCAGTTTGACACCCACCTCTGGAGATACGAGGGGGTCGTAGGCGATGACCGTCGTGCCGAGGGCCGTCGCGCGCTTGGCCACCTCGGCGCCGACCCTGCCGAGGCCGACTATGCCGATGGTCTTGCCAGATACCTGCGTGCCCTTCAGCTCCTTCCGTCTCCACTCGCCCTTCCTCGTCGACGCGTCGGCCTCCGCGATGCGCCTCGCGAGGGCGAACACCAAGCCAATGGTGAGCTCTGCCGTGGAGACGACATTGCCCGAAGGCGCGTTCATTACCAGTATGCCGCGTTCAGTGGCGGCGGCGATGTCGATGTTGTCGACGCCTATGCCCGCGCGGCCGATGACCTTCAACCTAGAACTCTCGATGACCTTGCGAGTGGCCTTTGTCGCGCTCCTGACTATGAGGACGTCGTAGCCGCCGATCACGGACGAGAGCTCGTCCTCTTTCAAGCCTGTCTTGACGTCGACGTCGTAGCCTTCCGCGCCTAGCATCTCAATGCCGCTCTTCGATATCTCGTCCGCGACGAGGATCTTCATCTTGCTCATCCGGTCACCACCCCGATGGGGCGTTCATCCGCTGAGGACGGCACAGAAGCTACCACGATATCAATTTGTTGCATGCACCACGCTGGCAATGTCCTAATGTGTGCCTTGGGAGCGTCTCGACGAGGCTCTATGCAAGCCTTCGCGGATATCCAACTGGCGGTATGGTTGTGACGGCCTTGCGCAGCGAGGTCCATGCATGCGACTCCTCAGCAATCGCTAAATATCGGGTTCCGTGTTCTTGTGTCCGGTCTGATGATCTCGTGCAAACGCAGAGTCTCGATCGATTGCGGCGTGGAGGACGCCTTCGAATACGTCGCAGACTGGCACAACTACAAGGCCTTCATGCCGATGTTCTCAGGGATGGATCCTACGAGCCTCGTCGAGTATGGCGTTGGCACATCGCTGGACACGACGGTGATGATCGGCAAGGTCGAGATACGGACCACGCTTGACATAACCGAGTTCCTGAAGAACAAGAAGATAGTGATCAAGGCGACCAAGGGCTTCCGGCTGCGTGCGCAGTGGGACTTCAAGGACATCGGCGGCAAGGTCCTGATCACTCACGATTTCGACTACGACCTCCCATCTGGCTTGAGTTTTAGGGCGGAGCAGAAGGAGGCGCTCGAGAAGGATGTCGAGAGTGCGGCCTGCAGGAGCATGGAACTGCTCAAGTGGCTTCTCGAGAACAATTCCAAGAGACCCGAGCCAGACTACTGACCGCCGCTGTCCGGTGGCAGCATGTTCGGTATGCCGTCCTCTATCGGATAGTCGACGTTGCACTTGACGCATCTGATCCTGCCCTCGAGGACCTCCTTGGTGTCTTCCTTGGTGACGGTCAGCTCGAGGGGGTGGTGCTTGCACACGGGACACGCGAGAATGTCCATGAGTTTCTTCTTCATGTCGAGTACCCTGCCCACGTTAACCGTAGCCGGCTATTTTATTCTTTCATGCAATCGTCGCTGGGCCAAGGATTATTAGCGTCAATCGTGATTGCTCGAGCATGAAGGTCCTGGTCACCGGCAGTTCTGGCCAGCTGGGCTCGTTCGTGTGCGAGCGTCTTCGAGACAGGCACGAACTCTCGGGCCTGGATGTCAGAGCGCCGCGGGTCGGAGGCGTCGAGACCATCGTCGGCGACATAAGGAAAAGGGATGATGTGCGACGTGCCGTCTCCGGTGTGGAAGTCGTCGTCCATTGCGCGGCCCAGGTTAGCGTGGAACGGTCCATGGAGGACCCCATAACGGACGCCGAGACGAACGTTATAGGCACCATCAACCTGCTGCACGAGAGCGCTGCAGCGGACGTCACAAGGTTCGTGTATGTCTCCAGCGCGGCCGTCCTCGGCGATCCGAAGTACGTGCCGCTGGACGAGGCACACCCGACACAGCCGACCAACAACTACGGCGCCAGCAAGCTGGCAGGCGAACGGTTCGCCTTGTCCTACGCCCATTCGCACGGCCTCGAAGTGGTCGCCGTGAGGCCGTTCAACTTCTACTCTCCCCGTGCGGACCCGCACAGCCCCTACTCGGGCGTCATAACCAGGTTCATCGGCAGGGTGAACGACGGCAAGGCCCCGGTCATAGAGGGCGACGGCCTGCAGACGAGGGATTTCATCCACGCGGTAGACGTGGCCGACTTCCTCGGCCTGGTCGCCGAGAGGGACGGCGTCTCCGGTGAGGTTTTCAACTGCGGGAGCGGCGTGTCGACCAGCGTTCTGGACCTCGCCAAGCTGGTGACCGCCCTGAAGGATCTGGAGCTCGAGCCCGAGCATGTCGGGCCGAGGAAGGGCGATATACGCCACAGCGTGGCCGATATGAAGAAGAGCCAACAGACGCTCGGCTTCTCCCCGAGGATATCTCTCAAGGATGGCTTGGACGAGATGCTAAGGTGAGGCCCCCACAGCGCATCAGTCGGTGGGGTAGGCCCTCTGCATGCCTGTCTTTGATAGAATGATTGCCCAGCATAAGCTGGAAAGAGATGAAATGAATAGAAGTTAAGAGGTTTCTTGAAGGGGTTTCAGTGTCCGTTCATCCGTCTTCTGCTCAGGACGTCGGCGGGTCCTCGGCCGGCGGTGGCGGTGTCTGCTCCATCACCATCGGGGCGGGCTCCTTCGGCTTGGCGTCCATCCGGGCCTTGATCATGGGCACCAGCACCAGCAGGATGACCATTATCAGCAGCAGCAAGAGGACAGTGACATCGAAGAGGCTGAGCCCTCCGACGCTCTTGTCCCAGAGCGACTGGTCGGTCTTCACATCGAAGCCGGCGGTATCGGATGACAGCAAGTCACCGTTGACGGGGTTCCACAGCCACGCCCGCATCTCGTACACGCCATCGTTCACGTTGTCGTCGAGGGTGTACTCGAAGGTCCCAGTGGTCCCGGCCACGAGCACGTTACCATCGATGTACTCGTCGGTCGCGTAGAAGGATACCCTGTAGACATCCAGGTCTGCAACGCCTATCGCCGTTACGGAGAACCCGAAAGTGATCGTCGCACCGGCCTCGAACGCCCTGGAGGTGAATCCAGCGCCGGACTCGATCCATATGCGCAGTTCGTACTCGGCCACGAGCCAAACAGACGCCGAATCACTGACTACATGGCCCAAGCCGTCCTCGACCGTGATCGTGGCGGTGTACTCTGTCGCCGGGTCCACCTCAGGTACCTCGAAGTCGAACGAGCCAGACTTGGCGAACGGTAGGTCGTCTGATGCCACCCTGACACCGACATCGTCCTCGATCTCGTATCTGATGGTGCCGTTGGTCATCGAAGTCGCGAGCTCGTATGCCCAGGTGACAGTGTCTCCTGCGCGGTACTCCTCAGTCATCGGGTGCAGCGCGATGTCAGCTATGTGCACTGTGGTCTCGGCCCAGCCATACAGGTAGTATCCATTGACTACGGTGATCGCCTCAACGCCGATATCCCCAACATAGTCTGCAGGTATGGGGAAAGTAGCTACTCCGGTGGTCGAGTTGCCTGTCGCAAGCAGCCCGTAGTCGCCGTACAGTATGTAGTAGACCGATGTGGCGTTGATCTCCTCGTTGTTCCAGATCACCTTGAAGGTCATCGTGGCCAGCTGGCCGCTGTAGTAGACGTCCTTGCTGAACTCCACCACGAGCCCGCCGTTGAACTCGACCTCGAAGGTAGCCATACTCTCTATCTCGTAATCGAGGTATGACACCATCATCTCGACAACATAAGTGCCCTTCTCGGCGTTCTGCTCAAGCACGAACTCGTGATCGACCTGTCCGGTCACGTCGGTGACCATCCCGGCGATGCCGTACTGTGGTAGATCAGTGCCGTTCTTCGACACCGACAGGTCCACGACAGCTCCCGAGACCTCGTCATTGTTCCAGATGTCCCAGTCAACGCCGATCATTACATCCACGTTCAAGGCGACCACGTCGCCTGGGATGTACGGGCCAGCGCTGACATCCAGGTCAGCGAAGAGAGTGCCTATGGTCATGTATACGCCCGTCTCGGCGCTCCGTTCGTCGCTCTCGTTGGCCCAGAACATCATGTCTATGTCTGAGTAGAGTGCGATATCGTCTGCTACGGTGAACTGGAACGTGCCTGACGAGCTGGGAAGAGTGCCACTGTCAGTGACCTCATCGTCGCCATCGTCAATCCACACGGCGTTCCATTCGATCTCTGCGCCGGTGTAGTGCGTCATCGTGGCAGCGTCGACAACGTCATAGACGATCGACACCGTCTGCCCCGGTAGGACATACGTCGACTGGCAATCGACCAGCAGGAAGTACTTGTTTATGCTGATGTCAATGCTGAACGAGTTCAAGTCAAAGAACGCGTTGGTGTTCTCATTCCTGACATACAAGGTGTAATCGCCGTCTGGGATGTCTTCGGGTTCCCCGTCTTCGTTTATCCCGACGATCCATGTCTCGTACAAGGTCCAATCGTCGTCCTCTTCGACTTGTTTGTCCGTCCAGTTCATGAACGTCTCAAAGGTGTCGTTGACCAGCTGTATGTAGAAATCTTCAGTTTCGGTCGTGACGACCTTCAGGTTCACTGTCTGGCCAGGATAGTAGTTGTTCGAGTCAGGGTCCAGGAAGAGTCCGACGTTCTTCACGACTATCTGAGTTCTGTCGACCTCGACCCAATCGTACCAATACGTGCTGTCATAGGCGAAGAGCACGACATCGTAAACGATGATCTCGCCAGAGAACCCATAGCCAGTGTGAAGGTACGTCGCCATCGGCGTAGCCGCCCAGCTCTCGTACACTCCAGTCTCCGGCTCGCCGGTAACGTCCTCGAACGAGTCTCTGGTTGTTCCGCTCTGTGTCTGCAGCTCCACGCGGAAGGTCTCATTGGTCGCGTTTCCGTGGTAGTACGTCTCAACGAGCACGTACACATGGTCTCCCTGGAAGTACACGTCCATGGGATCTCCCGCATCGTCTGTCGTCTGCACTTCACCAGTATAGTCTACCGCCGCCTCCGTTGTCGACGGAACCGCGACGAACAAAACAGCTACCAGGCTCAGCGCAATCGCTACACATAGAATCCTATCTTTCATTAGGCTTCCCATCCCAGGCCATTATTTATTAGAGTATATATATAAGTTTCGTGAAGAAGTGCTGACTGATGGTCATTATATATAAGCGTGCGTGCGCGGGCAGTAGTGCGCGCGAGGCGTGCCAGCACGTGTCACAAAGCGGTCTTTCCGTCAGTGTCCATGATGGTGCCGATCTTCCCTCTCGCGGTGCCCCGCGGTAGACCTCATCTCCTCGAGAGTCGCGGGGTTGAACGGCGACATCGCTCTGAGCTTTGTGACGATCCCGGGCAGCACGTCGACCACGCGGTCGACGTCCTCGGTCGTGTTACCTTTGCCGAGGGTGAACTGCAGCGCGCTCTGCGCCTCCTCTGTCGGCACGCCGCAGGCGAGCAGCACATGCGACGGCAGCAGGCTCTTAGATGTGCACGGGGAGCTTGACGAGACCGATATGCCGACCATGTCGAGGTTGAGCAGCATCGACTCCCCCTCTACGTACCTGAACCTGAAGTTGGCGTTGTTCGGCAGGCGCTTGGTCGGATGGCCGTTCAGGAAGGCGTCCTCGACGCCCTCGATGACCCCCTTGACCAGCCTGTCCCTGAGGGTCGTCAGGCGTACCGACTCCTCCTCCATCCCGACACGGGCCAGCTCAGCCGCGACGCCGAAGCCGACTATGCCAGGCGTGTTCTCCGAGCCTGACCGGAGGCCTCTCTCCTGCCCCCCGCCCTGCCCGACCGCTTCGAGGCCCGTGCCGTCCCTGACGTAGACCGCACCGACCCCCTTGGGGCCATAGATGTCGTTCGACGATATCGTCATGAGGTCGACCTTGGAGCGCTGGACATCGATAGGCACCTTGCCGCAGGCGGCGACTGCGTCCACATGGAACACCGTGTCGCGGTCCGACAGGAGCACGCCTATCTCGTCTATCGGCTGAAGCGTGCCTATCTCGTTATTGGCGTACAACACCGACACGACGGTCGTGTCCTCTCTAAGAGCGTCCCTGATCGCGCCCACATCGACGAACCCCTCTGCATCGACGGGGACAGATGTGACCTCGAACCCGTCCTTCTGCAGCGCCTTCATTATGTTGATTATCGTGATGTGCTCCGCGGCGGAGGTGATGACATGCTTGCCCTTCCTGCGGGCCTTCAGCGCGGCGCCCTTGACGGCGAGGTTGTTGCCCTCCGTCCCCCCGGAGGTGAACACTATCTCCTCCTTACGGCTCGCGTTGACCAGTGCGGCGACCTTCTCCCTGGCGGCGTCCACCGCCTTCCTGGGCTCCCTCCCGGACGTATGTATCGATGACGGGTTGCCGTAGAGGTCGGTGAAGTACGGCATCATCGCCTCCAACACAGTGTCGTCGACGGGCGAGCCGGCGGCGTAGTCCATGTATATCCTTCTCGCTCTGCCCGTATCTCCAGCGCCCACAGATGATCCTCCGTGGGTCTGATTCATCTCATCGGCTAAAAGGTTAGCACCGCATCGCACTCGAGCGCGAGGTCGTTCAGCGTGGCGGCGCCGACGATCTTTGAGGGCTGCTCGAACTCGTCGGGCGAGGCCTTCGTGCCGAACAGCTGGGCGCTCTGGGAGCATATCATGATCTCCACACCCTTCGCCACGGCCTGGTCCATCACTTCCTTCAGCGTCGGGAAGCTGCCCACCTGGACCTTCTGCGGCTCGCCCTTCCTCACCGCAAGTATGCCCTTGCCCAGGAAATAGACGATCGCCTCGATGTCCATCGCCCTGGCGGTGCTCGCCAGCACGAAGGGAGGATACAGTCTCTCCGGCCTATCAGGGCCAGATGTCTGCACGTACAGTATCTTCTTGGTCAATGCATCACCAAACCACAACAACCACGCGCTTCATCGGGGATCACGTCCCGCGCCTTATAAGAAACCTAAGCCCACCTTCGATCTTCTCCACGAGGAGGACCTCATGTCCAGCGTGCTTAGCCCAACTGCGTATGTCTGACTCAGAAGCAGGGTCGTCCGCCAGGACCTCCAGGACGTGTCCGGTGGGCACCGTAGAGATCTCCTCCCGCGTGCGGAACACCGGCTCGGGGCAGTAAAGCCCGAGGCAATCGAGGGATTTTGTGGGTCGGGGGAACCATTCTCCTCGTTCTGGCATGTCAAATCCTCCTGGAGGGTTTTTGCCCGAGCAGACGACCCAATCAGATTAACGACGTTACTAACCGTATCTCGCGGTGATAATCTTTTCGCCTCATGCAGTCGGGCGCATTCGACAACCGTCGTAAAGCCTCGCCCTTCTGTCGCTCTCCCACGCGGGCGCTGCTCACCGTCAGGTCTTTGCTTTGAGCTTCCTGCGTCGCACCTTCTTCGGCTGCTCCGTCGACCCTTCCGCCGCTGGCTGGATGTCTTCCGCCACCTGCGGGCCATCTTCCACCGCTGGCTCCTCGGAGGCCTCCACGACCGGCGTCTCTAGCTTCTCCTCCGCGGCAACATCCGCTTCGGCTGGTTCCTCCTCCTTGGGCTCGCTGGCTTCGACGGGCACGGTCTCCTGCGCGAAGTCCTCCTGCTGTGCCACCTCAGGCGTCCCAGCTGGCTCTTCTTCCACTTCTTCTGCTGTCGCTTCTGGCTCAGCCTGCGGCTCGGGCTCGGCTGCGGCCAGCGTTTCCTCCGTGGCGATGGGCGTCTCCGAAGCCTCCTCCGCCGCTGGCTCCTCTGCGGGCGCGACCTCGCATGTCCCTTCCTTCACGACCTCTATCACGAATATGGCACTGCACTCCTCACATATCTCGGCGTCGTAATGGACAAGCGAGCCACAGATCGGGCACTGGTATGCGACCAAGTCCATGAACGTGATGCCGCACCGAGGGCATTTGTCCTCCGTGCCGTCCACCATCCAAGAGCATTTCGGACAGCTGAGCTTCTTCG
>DATKWQ010000059.1:0-2077 GCA_035529455.1 Thermoplasmata archaeon | reverse complement strand
CACAACCGACGGCAAGTTTCCGGATGTTCATACCATCAAGTGCCTGGAGCTGTTGGCATCGGTCTTGGGCATCGCGCTGACATTTTCTGAAACGCAATAGGGCACTTCCTGCCTGAGAAAAGGCCATTGGGGCGGAGAGGCATCCCACGACAAGACCGGGGGAAATTGACGATGGAAGTCAAGAAGGTCGCCCATAAGCTCAGGGAGGCCAAGGAGATCATCGGGAAGTGAACAAGAGGAATTGGTTGGCGAAAAAGCAACGTGGCTGCCAGCTAGACTCGGCATCCTTCATAACATTGAATGAGCTGATAGTGGACGTCAATATTCGACATCCAGTTACGATTCGTGAGAGCAGCATGCTGCTGCAATCTTGACGACGAGGAGCCCCCTAATTGACAATGCGTTCGGATTTCGTGCTCCGAAATTGAACATGGAAGCTCGAGATGATATAGGAGGTCGGCCGGACCTCTCCCAAATAGGTGAAAAACAAGCTCTAATAGTCAACTGACCATTCAGGTGTCGGTGCGGAAACCTTGCATACGTAAGACAAAGGTGTTTCTCACCGGGGTGAGTTGATTGAGGGGACACATATCTAAAGTGGGCCTAGGTATCTTGATTGCCTCCCTTCTCGTCGTGCCTAGTTTGACAATGACTATGCACGCAAAGGGAGAGGGAGAACCCGTTTCGTGGACTTTCGCGGTCTATCTCAACGGGGACAACAACCTTGAACGGTATTGGGAGGACTTCAGCCGTCCAGCCCTCCAGAACATACCGGCGAACTCTGATGTGAACTTCGTCGTGATGATGGACTGGGTCGCCCAGAATGGAAGCTCGCTGTACGAGATCTCTGGCGGTGTCGTCACTCTGGTCGACACTTATGAGGAGATGAACTATGGAGACGGCGCCACGTTCCAGTGGTTCATCACGGAGATTACGACACTCTATCCGTCCGACAAACTCGGGATAACCATGTGGGACCATGGATATGCCTGGAGGTACATCAGCGATGACTCGACCTCCGATGATGCGATCACGATGGATGAACTGCAGACCGCCATCGAAGGAGCTGGTGTCTTCATAGACATCCTGTCATTCGACGCATGCAACATGGCTGCTGTAGAGGTTGTCTATGAAGTCGCACAGACTGGCCTTGTGGACCTGATGGTCGCATCGGAGGATACTATACCGGAGAATGGATTCCCGTACGACCTGATGTGGACGCAAGTCGCGCAGGACCCCACGAGGACGCCGGTACAGGTCGCTGTTGACATGGTCGATGGTTGGGCCGCCTACTACGATCCTCTGAGCTGGGCCACGACAGTAGGATTGTCGGCGATCGACGTTGGAGTCATTGGAAGCTCGATAGCGACGCTCGATACATGGGTCGCGGAGATGCATGCGAACCTCGGGGCATACGCGAAACAGTACAAGTCTGCACTGAGTGACGCGTATTCTGCATGGGCGACATACAAGCATGTCGACATGGCAGATCTCGGCGACACGCTGCTGGCGAACTCCAAGATAAGCGACGCCGACCTGAGGACCGCGACTGCCAACATGGTCGCTCTTGTGGACAGCGCTGTCCTGGCGCTCTCGGTAGGCTCGGGAGCCGGGGACGCGAGAGGGCTCACGATATGGTGGGGAGTGAGGGGAGACTGGTCCTTCTATTCCCCAGCATACGCCGAGGTCGACTTCGCAGTCGATCTGGGATGGTACGACTTCCTCGTGGACTACAACTGATGGACAAGAGCCGGTTGAAACAGGGAGATCCGCTCTCCCTTCCTTTCTGTTTTTCTTAATCTACTTCTGTGCATCCAGAGCCGATGGCGTGTAGAACCCTGACCTTGACATGTCGTCGAACGGCATTGCCGCCGTTACATTTTGGCAAATATCAAGTACCCCGATTTCAATTCCCCTTTTCAAGGGGACTCCTAGCTTATGTGAGCTCCTCGGGGATTGATGAACTATGAGGAAAGAGAGAAATCGATTAGCGTGCGTGCTATTGGCCGCCGTCCTGGCTGTACCAGGCGCGGTACTGATGGCAGCACCGGGAGCCAGCGCTGAGGGCGCATCATGG
>DATKWQ010000058.1:0-5728 GCA_035529455.1 Thermoplasmata archaeon | reverse complement strand
CGCGGCGCGTCCTCCCCGCTGAGTTCTATGTCGAGGTTGGGAAAGTTGCTGCTCATCGGCTCGAAGCTCGCGACGGTCTTGTTCCCGTCCGAGACTATCTCGATGAGCGTGATCTCATCGCCCGCACCGTCAGGGTCGTATATCCGCAGCGAGGCGGTGTAGCTATCAGCACCGCGCTCCGACAACTCCGACCCCATGAAGGCTCCGTTCACGGTGAAGTATATCTCAAGATTCCCGTCGAGGGTCGCGTATCCTCTGCCCTCCCTCATCGCCTCGTACAGGTTGTCGCGGGTCAGGCTGGGAGCGAGCAGGACCGTCCGTATGCCCAACGGGGATATCCAGTCGCCGTAGTGGTCGTCCTCGGTCGCGGTCGGCATCACGTGCCATCCGGCGTCGAGAGCCTTGACGTAGCTCGAGTCGCGATATCCCCAGTTGTAGCACTCGAGCATGCCCATGCCCGCGTCTCGCTTGTCGGTGCAGAAGTCGAACTGGTAGAAGTCCCAGCACACGGGGCAAGCGTACGACAGGGGATGGTTCCACTGTCCGATCGCCCCGGGCTCGCTGGCGATCCAGTCGTATATCCACGGAATGTACGAATCGCCTGTCATGCGGTTGCCCTCGTAGTACGCCTGCGGTGTGTCGCCCGATTTTGGCGCGAGCGTCTCCGTGCCGTAGATATTTAGCTCGTTTATCCCTGGCAGATAGTATTCGTATCCAGCCATGGCGACGAACTCGCCGTCGACCGTGTGCGCGTTTGCGGACTCGAGCGTGGCCTGCCACTCGACCTCCGTCAACGGGAAGTAGTGATCCGTTATCGCGAGGAAGTCCGCGCCCCTCGTCTTCGCCTCGGCGTATGCATCATCGGGCAGTGCCGTGCCGTCGGAGTATGATGTGTGCGAGTGCAGGTCGCCGAAGTACAACTTGTATTCGACGTCAGCCTCCTCCGCCTTCATTGCGAGCGATGCGCCGCAGTAGAAGCACGGGCCGATCATCACAATCACTAATGCCAAAGACAGTACCGAATAGCCCTTCCTGAACATCATGTCTAATAGTCCCCCCAAAGCTGGCTGCACAGGGCATATCGCTGCCGCTATTTATTGATACTGACTCAGGCAGATAGTTGCCCATGAAGACCAGTCTCGAAACGAGATGACGCCGAGCATGAACGGACTGAGGTAATGCGGACCGTTATGATTCACAAAGGGGCCTCCAAAGTTTTCAGATTTGTACCATAAACGCCTTATCTGCTCACGCAATGGCCCTGCCAGACCATCCAGCAAGAAGAGTGGAGGGGCATAAGATGAGAAAGAGGACATCGGGGGTTTTGTTGTTCGCAGTATTCGCCACGATGGCGATATGTGCGCAGAGTGTGATAGCTGGACCAGTCCAGACGCTGACGGCTTGCATCAAGGAGGTTCCTGGAGAACCCTTGGGCACGGCGGTCTACTCGTGGTGGGACGACGAGACGCGGAGGCTTGAGATAACCGTCGCAGGTGTGGAGCCGGGAGCCACATACTGCATCTTCATCGACAAGGAGAGGCTGGACGCCAAGCTCGTCGTCGATGACACTGGAGCAGGTGCGCTTAGGCTGGACACCAGATGGGGAGATGTCATACCCGCAGTCGAGTTGGGATCGAAGATATCGCTCAAGGACTGCGCAACGGGCATCGCCCTCTGTGGGTCTTTCAAGTAGGACCTGACGACACAACGAGCCTGGCATTTCGCGGTCGGACAAGGCCGCTTTGTCCGGCCATGAAACCATTTAACCATTTCTCTTGAGATACACCCGATGGCAATGACGAAGAATGTCCATCGTCTGTCGAGATCCCTGCAGAGGATTCGGATTTCGATGGCAAAGTTCTTGTCACCGCAATGAGTCAGGTGAAGAGGGAAGGAGTTCGTCGCCCACCTCATCGGAGACGGTAACAATGATTCTGGGGAGGAAGATATTCGCGCTTTTGCTGTGTTCGATTCTAGCTGCAGTCTCTTTCAGTTCGTGCTTGGGGGAGTCACAGGCTGCTGCGGACAAATCGATGCGCAGCGCTGCAACGGGCGGGATGACACCAGGTGAAGAGGAACTGCTTGGATTGATCGACGTCGATAACGCGTGGGCGCACCTCGAGTATCTCGCCAGCCTTGGTGAGAAGGTCGCTGGAACACCGCAGGAACTGTTCGCTCAGCAGTATGTCTACGACAGCATGATGAGCATGAGCCTCGATGGTCTGGACATGGAACCGTTTTCCACCTCGAGTTGGGCGCATCACGGGACGACGATGGACATAGTCTTGCCTGAGGCCGCGGAGATTCAGACGACGACCTATGGTGGCTGTTACTCGATTTGGGGGACAGAGGATGGCGTTCCCTACCACTTCGGCAACTCGAACAACGGCATGACGCTGATCTCACCGATCGTCTACGCAGGATACGGGACTGCGGGAGAACTCGATGCCATAGGTGACCTTGACGGTGCGGTCGCTCTCGTTCAGAGAGAGGACACCGTGATGCCGTATCCCAGCGTCACCATCGAGGAGGTCGCGCTCCATGGAGCTGCCGCCGTCGTTTTCTACGGATACTACAACGGCTATCCGGATTCCGACGGCATCAAGCAAGATGGAGTTGGGGGTTCGCTGCCCGCGTTCTCCATTTCCAGAGACTCGGCACAGCGGATCCTGGACCTCACAAAACATGACTCCGTCATCGTCCAGATAGACGGTTCGGCAGACCTATTTTCAGTAGACAACGCGCAATCTGTGAACGTCGTCGGCTACCTAAATGGTGCAGCCCACCCTGACGAGTACATCGTTATCTCTGCCCATGTTGACACGTGGTGGTCGGGGGCCAATGACGACTGCTCCGGAGTGGCGGCTGTGCTTGAGTTCGCCAGGCTGTTCTCCGAAGCGAGGGCACGTGGCGCATATGTGAACGAGAGGACTCTTGTGTTCTGCTCGTTCGGCGCCGAGGAGTTCGGCGGGCCTTCCGATTGGTACAGTTGGATGGTCGGGTCCTACGAGTTCGTGTGTTCTCATCAGGAGATTGCCGACGGGCTCGTGTTGAACCTGAATGCGGATATGATAGGGTTCGATAAGACGAACGGACCGTATTGGCTGGAGAACACCTGGGAGATCAACGATTTCGTGAAGGAGGCGATCACAGACTCCAAGGTCGATGCCACGTGGTGCAACCCGGTCTATCCATACACCGACGCATGGTCGTTCGCCGCAATAGCTGGTGGCTCGACCGTTCAGGCATCATGGGTTGAAGGATGCGATGCGTACTATCACACACAGTTGGATGACATCTCACAATCGAGTGCCGAATCCATCCGTGACATACTCGAGTTCTATGCGCTCATGGCGATGAGATCGGACCGAACCTTGGTGCTTCCAATCGACCTCACGCCCACCATCAACTGGATCTCGAGCAATCTTAGATCACAGGCACCATCGGTTCCGTCCGAGGCCGAACTGTTCGACAGGGCGTACGCAGCCTTGAGGGACCTCCGGGACGAGATGATGAGCATCAATGACTACGCAGACGGCCTGCAATCGGCATACGAGGCAGCCGTGACGGACGAGGAACTGGAGGACATCAGTGCGGAGGCGGAAATCCTCAACCAAGCGCTCATCGGCGCTCGCCGCCTTGTCAACTCCTGGTCCATAGGCCAAGGTGGTTCGATGGGGTCGTGGGATGTCTTCCTCCGCACGGGTCAACATGTCCATGACTACGTCGGATTGAGCGACGCAATCACGGACCTTTCGAGCGGTTCCACAAACAACGCTATCAGCGCGCTCCAGGGCATCTACACAATGGATTGGGCGCCGTTGTGCAGCCTCGAGACTTACGAACTGGTGATGAGCTGGATGATCGACGACGAGATGTACTGGGCCGACGATTTCGACCAGCAGCAGGAGTACTTGGACGTCTACTGGGTGTACCTCGGGCTCGCGGGCGAGACTCTTGCCAATCACGAAGCGCAGAGCATCCTTGAAGACATGAGGGACGACTTGCTCATTCCGTGGCTGCAGGAGGACCTGCTCACCCTCGAGTGGGCGTGGATGGAGGCGGCAGAAGTCCTTGCTCAGGTTCAGTCCTGACGCTCCACCAACCTATCCTACCACAATGAAATATCGATCCATCTGCACTTCTGGGAGTGATTCCGCTCATGATTGAGGTCGGGCAGCGGCTGCATCGTGGCTGCCGAGGATGCCAGGAGTGGAATGCGCCGCCCCGGTAAGGGCTCGGGCGGAGGCTACCACCACGATGACCGCGACCAATGCCACCATCATGATCAAAGCGAGCGTTGCGCCTCCAGACGATTCAGACGACACAACTGCCCCGTCCACCGATGCATCGGCCCCTCCGGCTCCGCCGTAGGCTCGTGTCGATTCGGCGATAGCACAGCAGTCGCTCGATAGAATCCTGGCAGAGACACGAGTGCACAACACCTTTTTATTCCCGAAGCCCATTTTACGCCAACTGGGATGCACGCGGGACCGCCTGACCGCTTTTGACTTCCTTGTGGAGGCAGGATCATTTGGCATCGATAGCTCATGAACTGGCGAAGAAGCAGAAGGAGATCTCGGTCTCCGAGTTCTTCGAGAAGAACAAGCACATACTCGGCTTCGATTCACTGACAAGGGCGCTCATCACGGCCGTCAAGGAGTCGGTCGACAACAGCCTCGACGCCTGCGAGGACGCGGGCATCCTGCCGGACATCTTCGTCCAGGTGACGAAGGAGAACAACAACGACTACAATGTCGCCATCGAGGACAACGGCCCGGGCATCGTCAAGAAGCAGGTGCCGAACGTGTTCGGCCGGTTGCTCTATGGCTCGAGGTTCCACACTCGGGCACAGCGGAGGGGGCAGCAGGGGATAGGTGTATCGGCAGTCGTCATGTACGCGCAGATAACCACGGGCAAGCCCGCGAAGATAAAGTCGAGGATATCCGACGAGGACGTGGCGTACGAGTGCGAGCTCGTCATGGACACCAAGAAGAACAGGTCCCAGACAGTCAGGGAGGACTTCGTCATCTGGGAGAAGGAGCACGGCACGCGCATCGAGGTCAACCTCAAGGGCAAGTACGTGCAGGGGAAGCAGTCCATCTTCGAGTACCTCAAGGGCGTAGCGATAGTCAACCCGCACGCGAGGATCACATTCATACCGCCAGATGGTGGCACTATCGTCTTCGAGCGGGCGACGGAGGAGATGCCACCGCAGACCAAAGAGGTTAGGCCGCACCCGGAAGGGGTCGAGCTGGGCGAGCTCCTGAACATGGCGAAGTACACGGAAGCGAAGAGGATGACCAGCTTCCTGAACACCGAGTTCTCCCGCATATCGCTCAGGGTGGCGAGAGAGATACTGGACAGCGCCGGGATATCGCCGGACCAGAGACCGACCAGGATGACTCTCGACCAGGCAGGGGGCATCATCGACGCGGTCAAGAAAGTCAAGATAATGTCGCCCGAGACGGACTGCCTCTCGCCGATAGGCGAAGGGCTCATCAGGAAGAGCCTGAAGAACGTGCTCGGCGAGACGAAGGCGTCGTTCTACGCCCCACCGATCACGAGGGAGCCGAAGGTATTCGGCGGAAACCCGTTCGTCGTCGAGGTCGGCATCGTCTACGGTGGGCAGCTGAACAAGGAGGAGGCCGTGCAGATCTACCGGTTCGCCAACCGCGTGCCGTTGTTGTACCAGCAGGGGGCATGCGCCACCACCCAGGGCATAGAG